>NZ_JAWUDN010000008.1:0-226694 GCF_044430645.1 Ewingella allii
GGAATAGCTCAGTTGGTAGAGCACGACCTTGCCAAGGTCGGGGTCGCGAGTTCGAGTCTCGTTTCCCGCTCCAAATTATCCACTTCATATCTAAGCCAGACACCACGCCACTTACAGGCGCGTTACGTCATCACTTTACATCCTTTGTAGTAACTTCTTTAACAGACTTATCCACAGATTTCGTTTGGTTTTCACACAGTGCGTTTTTGCACCGCTATTTCTTGTTAAAAAATAACCATCTGATTTATAACAGAATAAATATATGAAGAAACGTTATGACGATCACTTGCTCTTTTTTTTGCACTTGATTGGCAAAGCATTTTTATTTTTATGCACAGCTAAAAACTTCACAATATTACAATTCAAATCCCGCCTTATGCGTCGCGCGGTAAGCCTTTTTCCACCGCCCGAATCAGACGTTTCTTCTGCGAAGATTGCACCTCGACTTGGTTTTCACTCCGTTTTTGCAGCTGCTGCGCGATAGCCCACTCAATGTGCTCATCAAGCAGGCTATTTTCCCCTTGGCGAGATTGCAGGGCCAAAAGCACATTTTCTGCATAAGGCGCATTGCCCAGTGCCACTGAAATGTTGCGTAGCCAACGCAGATGGCCAATACGCCGAATCGGCGAGCCTTCGGTGATGCGCAGAAACTTCTCTTCATTCCAGGTGAACAGGGCGACCAGCTCCGGGGCATGCAGCGCGGCGCGCGGGCTAAAGTCATCTTCATCAGTCAGTTGCGAGTAGCGATTCCATGGGCAAATCAGCTGGCAGTCATCACAGCCGTAGATGCGGTTGCCCATCAGCGGGCGGAATTCTTCTGGAATGGCACCTTCTAGCTCGATAGTCAGGTAGGAAATGCAACGGCGGGCGTCGACGGTGTAGGGCGCGACAATCGCCTGCGTCGGGCAAATCGTCATGCAGGCCACGCAGCGCCCGCACTGTTCCTCCTGCGGTTTATCTACCGGCAGCGGCAAATCAATCAGCAGTTCGCCCAAGAAGAACCACGACCCGGCTTCACGATTCAATATAAGTGAGTGCTTACCAACCCAACCAAGCCCGGCTTTCTCCGCCAGCGGACGCTCCATGACGGGAGCAGAATCCACAAAAGGCCGAAACGAAATTTGTGTGCCATGCTGATTCAAGCCATCAACTGCCGCTGAATCAGCATGTTCCGTGCAATAGTCTTGGATTTTTTCGCCTAACTTCTTCAGACGTTGGCGCAAAACCTTGTGATAGTCGCGGCCAAGGGCATAGCGGCTGACATAGCCCAGCTCGGGGTTATTTAAGGTTTTGGCGAAGGCGGCTTTGGCGGGCAAATAGTTCATGCGCACGCTGATCACCCGCAGAGTGCCGGGCAAAAGCTCGTGCGGGCGGGCGCGCAGCATGCCGTGGCGAGCCATCCAATCCATTTCACCGTGGTATTGTTTATCCAGCCACGCTTGTAATTTCGGTTCTTCAGCCGATAAATCGGTATCGCAAATACCGACCTGCTGGAAGCCTAGAGATTGGCCCCACTGCTTGATAAGTTGGGACAGCTGAATGAGATCGAGAGGGAGTGTCATGACTAACCAAAGTGAAAAACGTAACGCGGCGAGTTTACCACATTCTGTCTTTTCCGCAGACTGGCTGCGGCAGGCCGAGTCTCAGGCTGCGCGGGAAACCGGTATCTCTTTGTTTACACTGATGCAACGCGCGGCGTCGGCGGCTTTTTCTCTGGCTCGCGCCGAGTTTCCTGCTGCCAGACACTGGCTGGTGCTCTGCGGGCATGGCAACAACGGCGGGGATGGCTATGAGATCGCTCGGCTTGCCAAGGCGGCGGGTTTACAGGTGACGCTGCTGGCGGTGGACGGCAAAAAGCCGCTGCCTGAAGAAGCTCAGATGGCGCAACGAGGTTGGCAGAAGGCGGGCGGGCACACGCTGAATGCTGAAGCCAGTTGGCCGGAAGATATTGATTTAATTATTGATGGCCTGCTGGGGACCGGGCTGTCGTCTGCCCCGCGCGCGCCCTATGACGGATTAATCGCCGCCATTAATCAGCACCCTGCGCCGGTGCTGGCGCTGGATATTCCCTCTGGCCTGAACGCCGCCACCGGCGCGGCAGAAGGGGAGACGGTGAATGCCAAGGTGACGATTTGCTTTATCGCCCTGAAGCCGGGCGTATTGACCGGCAAGGCGCGGGACCACGTTGGCAGGCTGCACTGTGATCCCCTCGGGCTGGAAAGCTGGCTGGGCGGCCATCCGCCGGTATTGCAGCTGCTCGACGCAAGCCAGCTGCCTGACTGGTTGCACCCTCGACGCCCCTGTTCGCACAAAGGCGATCACGGCCATTTGCTGGTGGTCGGCGGCGATATTGGCTTTGCCGGGGCCATAAGAATGGCTGCCGAAGCCGCGCTGCGCGCAGGTGCTGGTATGGTGCGAGTACTCACTCACAAACAGCATCTTGGCCCCTTGCTTACCGCCCGACCAGAGCTGATGGTGCAGGAGTTGAATGAAAAATCGCTGGCCGAAGGTCTGGAATGGGCCGACGTGGTGGTGCTCGGGCCGGGGTTGGGGCAGAACAGCTGGGGCAAAAATGCCTTCAAACAAGTGACGGAAAGCCAAAAAACCGCCTTGTTCGATGCTGATGCACTTAACTTACTGGCAATCACACCGCAGAAACGGCAAAATCGCGTGTTGACGCCTCATCCCGGCGAAGCCAGCCGTTTGCTCGGATGTTCAGTGAAAGAGATTGAAAGTGACCGCTTACTTGCTGCGCGTAAATTGTCAGAACGCTATGGCGGCGTTGTGGTCTTAAAAGGCGCGGGCAGTTTGATTTCCCAAGACGGCGGGCCATTGGCCTTGGCCGATGTCGGTAACGCGGGTATGGCGACCGGCGGGATGGGTGACGTGCTCTCCGGCATCATTGGCGGCCTGCTGGCACAAAAACTTTCTCTGTATACGGCAACCTGCGCGGGCACGGTGGTTCACGGTGCCGCCGCCGACAGACTGGCTCTTTCGCAAGGAACGCGCGGTATGCTGGCGACAGATCTTTTAACGGTAATTGCCCCGTTAGTTAATCCTGACTTAAAAAAATAGATATTACCTAATGAATCAATTATTTATCTCTCTGCCGGACGAAGCGGCGACGCTGAAATTAGGTGCTACCCTTGCCAATGCGTGCAAGGGTTCCACGGTTATTCACCTGTTTGGTGATTTAGGTGCCGGGAAAACCACCTTTAGCCGGGGGTTCCTGCAAGCCCTTGGTCATCATGGAAATGTTAAAAGCCCAACCTATACTTTGGTGGAGCCTTATCAGCTTGAGCCGATTGCGGTATACCATTTTGACTTGTATCGTCTGGCTGACCCGGAAGAACTCGAGTTTATGGGGATCCGCGATTACTTCGCGCAAGACGCAATTTGTTTGGTCGAGTGGCCGCAGCAGGGCGCTGGCGTTTTACCTGCCCCAGACATTGAATTAACCCTTGAATATCAGGGTGATCAGCGCAAAGCCACGATTAACGCAGTATCTGATTTAGGTCTGAGTTTATTGCATCTGGTACAACAGCAAGGATGAGCACGCGATGACTCAGAGCCTCAAAACATGCTTCCTCAAGACAACGCTTTTTTTAGCGTCATTAGCGCTTTTTGCTACCGTTTCCCTTTCGCCAGCCTTGGCCGCTGGCATGAAAAACATCAATGTGTCCAATGGGTCAACCCAATCGACCATTACCATCACCTTCGACGGTAAGCCTGATTACGCTTTTTTCCCACTACATAATCCAGAACGCGTGGTGATAGACGTTAAGCAAAGCGGCGTCATGAGAGGTCTGCCGCTGAATTTTAATGGGCAGAATCTGGTGAAGCGCGTGCGTTCGAGCAATGCACAGGACGCCCAGAGCCAGCGTTTAGTGTTTGAATTAACGCAAAAAGTTCGCACTAACGCCGTTACCCAGCAGAATCAGGTGGTGTTCACCATGACGGCGGCGGGAACGCCAACCAAGCGCGCGGCGCCTATTGATACTGTGACCTCGACGCCTTCGCCAAACAGAGCTCCGGCTCCGGCGAACAATGGCGCTAACCCGTTTGATGGCAACAAGCTGACGGCAGTCACCAGCGGCCCGGCATCCGATAATACGCCGACTCCGCGCACGCGCGGCACCACCAGTGATAATCAGGTGATTGTGGCGATTGACGCCGGACACGGCGGCCAAGATCCCGGCGCCATCGGCAGCAATGGCCTGAAAGAGAAAAACGTCACTATTGCCATTGCGCGCAAGCTTGAAGCCAAGCTCAATGCCGACCCGATGTTCAAACCGGCAATGACCCGCGATGGCGACTACTTCATTTCCGTCATGGGCCGTTCGGACGTGGCGCGTAAAAAAGGCGCTAACGTGCTGGTTTCTATTCACGCGGACGCCGCGCCGAACCGCAGCGCGACAGGGGCATCGGTCTGGGTGCTGTCTAACCGCCGCGCAAATAGCGAAATGGGTAACTGGCTGGAACAGCACGAGAAGCAGTCCGAGCTGTTAGGCGGCGCGGGTGACATGCTGGCAAACACCGCGGCTGACCCTTACTTAAGCCAAGCAGTGCTTGATTTACAATTCGGCCATTCGCAACGCGTGGGTTATGACGTCGCCTCTAAAGTCTTGCTCCAGCTGCGCCACGTCGGCAAGTTGCACAAAGCCAAGCCAGAGCACGCCAGCCTTGGCGTATTGCGCTCGCCGGATATTCCTTCCCTGCTGGTAGAAACCGGCTTTATCAGTAATGCGAATGAGGAGCGGCTGCTTGGAAGCAGCGCGTATCAGGATAAAATTGCTCAGGCCATCTATTCCGGCCTGCGTAATTACTTCCTGTCGCATCCGTTGCAATCCGGCCCAAAGGTCGAAAACCGACCGTTGCTGGCCTCAGCAACGGCGGTTGATTCAGGCAACAGGGCTGCTAACAGCTCGATGAGCCAGCCCGGCCCGGTTGAAGCCACGGCGGCATCGGCCGGGGCAACGCAGATTCACCAGGTTAAGCGCGGCGAAACCTTAACGGGCATCGCCAATCGCTACGGCACCACGCCGAAAGCCTTGAGTGATATGAACAAATTGAAGAAAGACGGTGTTTGGGTCGGGCAGCGGCTGAAAGTACCTGCCGGCACCAGGGCGGTTTCGCCAAACAGTACCAAAACCGCTGCCGTTAAGAAAAAAGCGGCAAAGCATAAAGTGACTCGCGGCGATACGCTATCCGCTATAGCATCCAAGTATGGTGTCAGCATGAATGACATCAAAACGGCGAATCACATGAAGTCCGGCGAAGTTCAGCTTGGCCAAACATTAACTATTCCGCAGTCATAACCCGGCCATGCGTCACGGGTTGTAACGTCGCTTACAGGAGCTGCCATGCCGATTCAGGTTCTTCCGCCGCAGTTAGCTAACCAGATTGCGGCTGGTGAAGTTGTTGAAAGACCGGCTTCGGTAGTGAAAGAGCTTGTCGAGAACAGTCTGGACGCGGGCGCTACCCGCATCGATATTGATATCGATCGCGGCGGTGCCAAGCTCATCCGCATTCGCGACAACGGCTGCGGCATTGGTAAAGATGAGTTGGCGCTGGCGTTGGCGCGCCACGCCACCAGTAAAATCAGCTGTCTGGATGACCTCGAAGCCATCATTAGTTTAGGTTTTCGCGGCGAAGCATTGGCCAGTATTAGCTCGGTATCGCGCCTGATGCTCACCTCGCGCACGGCAGCCCAGCCAGAAGCCTGGCAGGCCTATGCCGAAGGGCGCGATATGGCGGTGACGGTGAAACCTGCCGCGCACCCTCAAGGCTCGACGGTCGAAGTGCTCGACCTGTTTTACAACACGCCCGCCCGACGCAAGTTCATGCGCACGGAAAAAACCGAATTCACCCATATTGATGAAGTGGTGCGCCGCATCGCGCTGGCGCGTTTCGACGTCGCCATCAACCTGAGCCACAACGGCAAGCTGATACGTCAATATCGCGCCGTGACAGACCCGGCGCAATCTTCACGCCGTCTGGCAAGCATCTGCTCGCAGACCTTTGTCCAACACGCGCTGGAAGTGAAATGGGAACACGGCGATTTAGGCATTCGCGGCTGGGTTGCCGACCCGGCGGGCTCTCGCAGCCTGACTGACATGCAATATTGTTATGTGAATAACCGCATGATGAAGGATCGCCTGATAAATCACGCGATCCGCCAGGCGTATCAGGATCAGTTGAAAGACGATCAGCAGCCCGCTTACGTGCTCTATCTGGATGTCGATCCGCATCAGGTGGACGTCAACGTTCATCCCGCCAAGCATGAAGTGCGTTTCCACCAGTCGCGTCTGGTACATGACTTCATCTATCAGGCTGTGATGACGGTGTTGCAGCAGGCGGCCAAGCCAGAATTAGTCGCCCAGCCGAACGTAGACGAAGACGGCGTGGAAGATGAACTGCCGCGCTGGCAGCCGGAGAACCGGCAGGCGGCGGGGGGCAATCACTTCTCACAGCCAGCCGCCAAGCGTGATGCTGTGCCAAAAGCGCCTCGGGAGAATGTGTTCCCGGCCACGTCGCGAGTCAGCCAGCCGCGTGAGCAGCTATTTAAAGAAGACAAACCGACTTACAGCCCGCCGCAGGGCGAGGTGTACCAGCGTTTGTTGCAAACCACCGCCGAAGCCTTACACGCCAACGAACCTGCGCCAGCGGCTCAGCCTAAAGTATCGCATAATCAGCCCGCCGAGCCTGCACTGGAGTCCCATAGCCAAAGCTTTGGGCGCGTGCTGACCGTCTGCGCGCCGCAATATGCCTTGCTCGAACGGGGCAAGCAGTTGGCATTGTTATCACTGCCGGTTGCTGAACGCTGGTTAAAAAGGGCACAGCTGACGCCGACGGAAGAGGGCTTACGCCCACAACCACTGCTTATCCCCTTGAAGCTGCAAATAAATAAAGAAGAGAACGCCACCGTTGCTCGCTATCAGGCCCTGCTGCAGAAATTCGGCATAGAGATGGGGGTTGATCACCAGCGTGTGACCTTGCGCGCGGTACCTTTACCTTTACGCCAACAAAATTTACAAAAGTTGATACCTGACCTGTTAGGCTACCTTGCTGTTCAGCAGGAGGCGACTTCTGATGCGGTAGCCATGTGGTTTGCCCGCCATATTGGTAGCGATCATGAAGTCTGGACCATTGCTCAGGCCATACAATTACTCACGGATGTCGAGCGACTTTGCCCCCAATTGGTGAAATCACCTCCGTCCGGTCTCCTGCAACCTGTTGATTTACAGCCCGCCCTGGCGGCTTTTAAGCATGACTGACTTGAATATACATTCTGCACCCCCAGCTATCTTTATTATGGGGCCAACGGCTTCCGGCAAAACAGCGCTCGCGATGTCTTTACTCGAGCATCTTCCCGTCGAACTTATCAGCGTGGATTCCGCACTGATTTACCGGGGAATGAATGTCGGCACCGCGAAACCGACGGCGGAAGAACTGAGTCACGCGCCGCATCGATTAATCGATATTCTCGACCCGAGCGAAGCCTATTCTGCTGCTGATTTCCGCGCAGACGCTTTGCGCGAAATGGCCGAGATCACCGCGCGTAACAAAATTCCTCTGTTAGTGGGTGGGACCATGATGTATTTCAAAGCATTATTGGAGGGTTTATCGCCATTACCTCCGGCTGATGCTGACGTTCGGCAGCGCATTGAAGCGCAGGCGGCGGAGTCAGGTTGGGAGTCTTTACATGCGCAGTTACGCGAGATAGATCCGGTTGCCGCTTTGCGAATTCATCCGAATGATCCACAGAGACTGTCCAGAGCACTGGAAGTTTTTTTTATTTCGGGTAAAACTTTAACCGAACTGACTAAAATTTCGGGTGAAACGCTGCCTTATCACGTGCATCAATTTGCGATTGCCCCAACGCGTCGTGAACTGTTACATGAACGTATTGAACAGCGCTTTAGTCAGATGCTATTGAATGGTTTTGAAGACGAAGTCAGAACGCTGAAAGCTCGTGGCGATTTGCATACGGATTTGCCTTCCATTCGTTGTGTGGGGTATCGCCAGATGTGGTCATATCTTTCTGGTGAAACCGACTACGATGAAATGGTTTATCGTGGTGTTTGCGCGACACGACAGCTAGCCAAACGTCAGATGACTTGGTTGCGTGGCTGGGAGGGGGTTGAATGGCTGGACACAGAAAAGCCAGACGAAGCCTTAAGCCGTGTAATTCAGGTTGTTAGTGCATAGGTTGGGTGATTGTGTACAATTGATTAGTACTCAGCGCGCAAATTTTTGATGTGTTTTATTTTCGAGCCAATAGGCTCAAAGTTACGAACAACAAACTAATAAGGAAAAGATAGAATGGCTAAGGGGCAATCTTTGCAAGATCCGTTCCTGAACGCATTGCGTCGTGAACGTGTTCCGGTTTCTATTTATTTGGTGAATGGTATTAAGCTGCAAGGCCAGATTGAGTCTTTTGATCAGTTTGTCATTCTGTTAAAGAACACGGTAAGCCAGATGGTGTATAAACACGCTATCTCCACCGTGGTGCCTTCCCGCCCGGTTTCTCACCATAGTAATAATCCAAGCAGTGGTGGCGGCAGTAATTATCACCAAGGTAGTACTTCTTCTGCGCCGCAACAGCCGCAGCAGGACAGCGATGACGCTGAATAAGGCGCATAGCTGGTTGACCACGATGGGGCTCATAAGTCTTCCGATTACGCTTATGTGCCCCTGGCTGGCGGTTTTTCCCCAAATGAGAGGTCACAAGCTTGTTTGACCGTTATGAAGCCGGTGAGCAGGCCGTACTGGTTCATATCTATTTCTCGCGAGACAAAGACACGGAAGACCTGAGCGAATTCGAATCGCTGGTATCTTCTGCAGGTGTTGAGGCGTTACAAGTCGTCACAGGTAGCCGTAAGGCTCCACACCCTAAATACTTTGTCGGTGAAGGAAAGGCCCAAGAAATTGCAGACGCAGTTAAAGCAACTGGCGCGTCTGTTATCCTGTTTGATCATGCACTTACACCTGGCCAGGAGAGAAACCTGGAAGCACTGTGCGAATGTCGCGTGGTCGATCGTACCGGACTAATTTTAGATATTTTTGCCCAGCGTGCTCGAACCCATGAAGGTAAATTACAAGTAGAATTGGCGCAATTACGCCACATTGCTACCCGATTGGTTCGCGGTTGGACACACCTTGAGCGTCAAGGTGGCGGTATTGGTGCTCGTGGGCCGGGTGAAACCCAGCTCGAAACCGACCGTCGTTTATTACGCGACAGGATAACGCTTATCCTCAGCCGACTTGAGAAAGTCGCCAAGCAGCGTGAACAAGGCCGTCGGGCGCGTATTCGTGCCGATATCCCCACTGTTTCGCTCGTCGGTTATACCAACGCCGGCAAATCAACGCTGTTTAACCGTATTACTGAGGCCGACGTGTTTGTGGCCGATCAGTTGTTCGCCACGCTAGACCCGACAGTCCGACGCATTTCGGTCGCAGATGTCGGCGAAACAGTGCTGGCGGATACCGTAGGGTTTATTCGTCACCTGCCCCATGATTTAGTCGCCGCTTTTAAAGCGACATTGCAGGAAACCCGACAGGCAACTCTGCTAATGCATGTGATAGACGCAGCGGATATTCGTGTTGAGGAAAATATCGACGCGGTGAATACGGTGCTAGCAGAGATTGAAGCAGATGATATCCCTGTGCTGTTAGTGATGAATAAAATAGATATGTTGGATGACTTTGTCCCGCGTATCGACCGCAACGATGAGAATTTGCCGATCAGGGTCTGGCTTTCAGCCGTGACCGGTGAAGGTATCCCGTTGTTATTTCAGGCATTGACGGAGCGTCTTTCTGGTGAAATAGCGCAGCATGAATTGCGTTTACCACCGGAGGCAGGCCGCCTTCGTAGCCGTTTTTACCAGCTTCAGGCTATTGAAAAAGAATGGATTGAAGAGGATGGAAGTATCGGTCTTATGGTGCGAATGCCCATTGTTGACTGGAACCGCCTCTGCAAACAAGAACAGGCACTGAGTGGTTATGTCCGCAACCAGAACCTGTCTGATTTGGCCTGAAGAACACCAATCATAGAATAATGGAGCTATAACATGGCGTGGAATCAGCCCGGTAATAACGGACAGGACCGCGACCCCTGGGGCAGCAGCAACAATAGCGGCAACTCTGGTGGAAATAATTCTGGTGGTAATAACAACAAAGGTGGCCGCGAACAGGGCCCGCCTGACCTTGATGATATCTTCCGTAAACTCAGCAAAAAGCTGGGTGGTTTCGGTGGAAAAGGCTCGGGCAATGGCAATGGAACCGGCAATGGTTCTAGTCCGCAAAACAGCCTAAGCGGTCGTATTATCGGTATCGCCGTGGTGGCCGTGGTCGTTATCTGGGCCGCCAGCGGTTTCTACACGATTAAAGAAGCGGAGCGCGGCGTTGTGACGCGTTTCGGTAAGTTTAGCCATCTGGTCCAGCCTGGTCTGAACTGGAAACCAACCTTCATCGATCAGGTTCGTGCTGTTAACGTCGAATCCGTGCGTGAATTGGCGGCATCTGGCGTCATGCTGACCTCCGACGAGAACGTCGTGCGCGTCGAGATGAACGTTCAGTATCGCGTTACCGACCCAGAAGCTTACCTGTTCAGCGTAGCTAATGCTGACGACAGCCTGAGTCAGGCAACTGACAGTGCGCTGCGTGGCGTTATCGGTAAGTACACGATGGATAAAATCCTGACTGAAGGCCGTACCACGGTGCGTAGCGACACCCAACGCGTATTGGAAGAAACCATTCGTCCATACAAAATGGGTATTACGGTTCAGGACGTCAACTTCCAGACCGCGCGTCCACCGGAAGAAGTGAAAGCGGCTTTCGATAACGCCATCGCCGCCCGTGAGAAAGAGCAGCAGTCTATTCGTGAAGCAGAAGCCTACGCTAACCAGATCCAGCCTCAGGCAAACGGTGAAGCACAGCGTAAGCTGGAAGATGCTAAAGCCTATAAAGACCGTACGGTTCTGGAAGCACAGGGTGAAGTGGCTCGTTTCGCCAAGCTGCTGCCTGAATATAAAGCTGCGCCGGAAATTACCCGCGAGCGTCTTTATATCGAAACCATGCAGAACGTCCTTAGCCATACTCGTAAAATCTTGGTTAACGACAAGAGCAACAATCTGATGATGTTGCCTCTGGACCAAATTATGCGCGGCGGCAACGCAGCTGCATCAAAAGGAAGTGATCAGGGTGGGCTTCTGCCTCCTAGATCTTCAAGTTCACTGAACAGTGTGAACAGCAGTGCCAATAACAGCGGTTCCCGTTCGTCTGGCAGTGTCATGGACCAACGCCGTGCTGATGCACAGCGTGACGATACACTTCGCGTAGGGAGAGAATAACAATGCGTAAGTCATTTTTACTTATCGTCGTTGTGGTGCTGGTGGCGCTTTATGCTTCACTGTTTGTGGTTCAGGAAGGCGAGCGCGGTATCGTGCTGCGTTTCGGCAAGGTTCTTCGTGATAGCGAAAATAAACCTTTGGTTTATGAGCCAGGCCTGCACTTCAAAGTACCTTTTGTTGAGTCGGTGAAAACCCTCGACGCGCGTATCCAGACCATGGATAACCAGGCTGACCGTTTCGTGACCAGCGAGAAGAAAGACCTGATCGTTGACTCATATCTGAAATGGCGTATCAGTGATTTCAGCCGTTACTATCTGGCAACGGGCGGCGGCGACGTCTCTCAGGCAGAAGTGCTGTTGAAACGTAAACTGAGTGACCGTCTGCGTTCTGAAATCGGTCGTTTGGATGTTAAAGACATCGTGACTGACTCACGTGGCCGTCTGACGCTGGACGTTCGCGACGCGCTGAACAACGGTTCTGCTGAAGAAGTTGAAGCGACCACCGAAGCTGATGATGCGATTGCCTCAGTAGCTAAACGCGTTGAGCGTGAAACCAGCGGCGAACAGCCTGCGGTGAATCCAAACAGTATGGCAGCGTTGGGTATTCAGGTTATCGACGTGCGTTTGAAGCAAATTAACTTGCCACAGGAAGTGTCGAGCGCCATTTACGACCGTATGCGTGCTGAACGTAACGCGGTTGCATTGCGCCACATCTCCCAAGGTCTGGAAGAAGCTGAAAAACTGCGCGCAACGGCTGACTACGAGAGAACCCGTACCGTTGCCGAAGCTGAGCGTACTGCGCGTATCACTCGCGGTGAAGGTGATGCAGAAGCCGCTAAGCTGTTTGCTGATGCCTTCAGTCAGGATCCAGACTTCTACGCATTCATTCGTAGCCTGCGTGCTTACGAAGAGAGCTTCAGCAGCGGTAACGATGTCATGGTGATGAGCCCAGACAACGATTTCTTCCGCTTCATGAAGTCCCCAGATAAAACCAAGTAATCAGGTTTTGCTGATAATCAAAAGGCCCTTAACGGGGCCTTTTGTGTTATATGAGCCCGTCAATTCACAGAGAAAAGAGCAAAAATGAATTCGAGCATTTGGTTAGCGCTGGGGTTAGTTCTGGTTCTGGAAGGTTTAGGACCGATGCTTTACCCTAAAGGGTGGCGAAAAATGATTCAATCCATGACCCAGTTGCCTGACAGCGTTTTGCGCCGTTTTGGTGGCGCTCTTGTGGTTGCCGGCTTCGTTATTTACTACATGTTGCGGAATCAGGCCGGTGGCTAAAGATTTGTGACTAACCTGCGTCACTTTTGAATTTGGCGCGTAGCAGGAAATGGAAAAATTTCACGCAATCGTATACTAAAAGTGCTGGAAACCGCGGATTGAGATGTTAGAATCCTTTTTTAAGCAACCTGGTGATTCTTGAGATGGGTAAGAACGTCGTCGTACTCGGCACTCAATGGGGTGACGAAGGGAAGGGCAAGGTCGTCGACCTGCTGACCGAACGGGCTAAATATGTTGTGCGCTATCAGGGCGGTCACAACGCTGGTCATACTCTGGTTATTAACGGTGAAAAAACCGTTCTTCATTTAATTCCTTCTGGCATTTTGCGTGAAAACGTCACCAGCATCATCGGCAACGGTGTTGTACTGGCGCCTGACGCCTTAATGAAAGAAATGGGCCAGCTTGAAGCTCGTGGCATCCCTGTACGCGAACGTCTGTTACTGTCTGAAGCCTGCCCGCTGATCCTGCCTTACCATGTCGCTCTGGACATGGCGCGCGAAAAAGCGCGTGGCGATAAAGCTATCGGCACCACCGGTCGTGGTATCGGCCCTGCTTATGAAGATAAAGTTGCTCGTCGCGGTCTGCGCGTGGGTGATCTCTTCAACAAAGAAACTTTCGCCAGCAAGCTGAAAGAAATCATCGATTATCACAACTTCCAGTTAGTGAACTACTACAAAGTAGAAGCCGTTGATTACCAGAAGACTCTGGACGACGTGATGGCTATCGCTGACATCCTGACCGGAATGGTAGTTGACGTGTCTGAACTGCTGGATGGCGCGCGTAAGCGTGGCGACCTGATCATGTTCGAAGGCGCACAAGGCACCTTGCTGGACATCGACCACGGTACTTATCCATACGTGACCTCTTCTAACACCACGGCTGGCGGCGTTGCTACCGGTTCTGGTATTGGTCCACGTTACGTTGATTACGTTCTGGGTATCGTTAAAGCCTACTCCACTCGCGTAGGTGCAGGTCCGTTCCCTACTGAACTGTTCGATGAAACTGGCGAGTACCTGCGTAAGCAAGGTAACGAGTTTGGTGCAACCACTGGCCGTAGCCGTCGTTGTGGCTGGTTGGACATCGTTGCGGTACGCCGTGCTGTGCAGATCAACTCCCTGTCTGGCTTCTGCTTGACCAAGCTGGACGTGCTGGATGGCCTGAAAGAAGTCAAACTGTGCATCGGTTACCGTATGCCAGATGGCCGCGAAATGACTACCACCCCGCTGGCAGCAGAAGGCTGGGAAGGCATTGAGCCAATCTACGAAACCATGCCTGGCTGGACAGAAACCACCTTCGGCGTGAAGCAAGTAGACAAGCTGCCACAGGCGGCGCTGGACTACATCAAACGCATCGAAGAGTTGACTGAAGTGCCAATCGATATCATTTCGACTGGTCCGGATCGTAGCGAAACCATGATCCTGCGCGACCCGTTTGACGCATAACAGCCCGGCTGTTTGCTGCTAACGCCGCAATGAAATCCAAACCGGGCCTTGTGCCCGGTTTTGTTGTATAGAGTAAAGTTTTTCTTCCCGCCTATGCTTGTGTACTTCTCATAAACCATCCACTATCTAAATGATTAGCCGCGAACTTCATCGCTGGTTTATCATCAACACGCTAATTTAAATAATCTTCTTAACCCTGTTGTCATCGTCGAAAGAGAAAGAACGGGTAAACTACTACCCAGAGGTATGTGTGCAGTTAACGAGTTTTACTGATTATGGTTTGCGGGCACTGATTTACATGGCGGCACTGCCAGATGATCAGATGACCAATATTTCACAGGTCACCGAGGTTTATGGTGTATCGCGTAACCATATGGTGAAAATCATCAATCAGTTAAGCCGGGCTGGATTGGTCACAGCCGTGCGGGGTAAGAACGGTGGGATTAAGCTGGGTAAGCCAGCAGAAACTATCCTTATTGGCGACGTAGTGCGTGAGCTTGAACCTTTGACGCTGGTGAACTGCGCCCAAGATTTCTGCCACATCACGCCAGCGTGCCGACTTAAGCAGGTATTACACACTGCTGTAGAACATTTTCTTGATGAGCTGAATCAATATACTTTGGCTGACATGGTTAAAGACAATTCATCGCTCTACAAATTATTGCTTGTTGAATGAAAGAGTTTCAACAAACTGCTGATGACAACGGAGGAACCGCTATGTCACAAGATCCATTCCTGGAACGAGAAGCAGAGAAGTACGAATCACCTATTCCAAGTCGTGAATTTATTCTTGAACATCTCGCTAAACGTGAAACCCCTGCCAGCCGCGAAGAGCTTGGCAATGAACTGAATTTATCCGGCGAAGAAGCGCTGGAAGCACTGCGCCGCCGTCTGCGTGCCATGGAGCGTGATGGCCAGCTAGTCTTTACTCGCCGCCAGTGTTACGCACTGCCAGAGCGCCTGGACCTGCTGAAAGGCACGGTCATTGGCCACCGCGATGGTTACGGCTTCTTGCGCCTCGAAGGCGTGAAAAAGGACGACGTTTACCTCTCTGCCGAACAGATGAAAATGTGCATCCACGGCGACGTGGTGCTGGCGCAGCCTATCGGCACTGACCGTAAAGGTCGTCGCGAAGCCCGTATCGTGCGCGTGGTGGTACCGAAAACTAGCCAAATCGTTGGCCGCTACTTCACCGACGCCGGTGCAGGCTTTGTGGTGCCGGACGACAGCCGTTTAAGCTTCGATATCCTGATCCCAGCCGACGCCATTAACGGCGCGCGCATGGGCTATATGGTGGTGGTCGAGCTGACCCAGCGCCCAACGCGCCGCACCAAAGCCGTGGGGAAAATTGTTGAAGTGCTGGGCGACAAAATGGGCACCAGCATGGCAGTAGATATCGCGCTGCGTACTCATGAAATTCCTCACGTTTGGCCGCCGCAGGTGCTCAAGCAGGTTGAAGGCCTGAGCGAGCAGGTGCCGGAAGAGGCTAAAAAAGGCCGCGTCGATTTACGCAAATTGCCGCTGGTCACCATTGATGGGGAAGACGCCCGCGACTTCGATGACGCCGTATACTGCGAGAAAAAACGCGGTGGCGGTTGGCGTCTCTGGGTGGCTATCGCCGATGTCAGCTATTACGTGCGTCACGGCACCGCGCTGGACGACGAAGCCCGCAGCCGCGCGACCTCTGTCTACTTCCCGTCGCAGGTTGTGCCAATGCTGCCGGAAGTGCTGTCCAACGGCCTGTGCTCGCTCAACCCGCAGGTTGACCGTCTGTGTATGGTCTGCGAGATGACCATCTCCGCGCAGGGCAAGCTGACCGGCTCGAAATTCTATGAAGCGGTGATGAGCTCCCATGCTCGCCTGACCTACAACAAAGTCTGGCGCATCATCGACGGCGACGAAGAGCTGCGCGAGCAGTACAGCCCCCTGGTGAAACACCTGCAAGAGCTGCACACCATGTACAAAGTGCTGGATCAGGCGCGTGCAGAGCGTGGCGGTATTGCCTTCGAAACCGAAGAAGCCAAGTTTATCTTCAACGCCGAGCGCCGTATCGAGCGCGTCGAGCCGACCGTGCGTAACGATGCCCACAAACTGATCGAAGAGTGCATGATTTTGGCGAACATCGCCGCCGCGCGCTTTGTTGAGAAGCACAACGAGCCGGCGCTGTTCCGCGTCCACGACCGTCCAAGCGACGACCACATCTCCGCGCTGAAAAGCGTGCTGGGTGAGTTAGGCCTGGTGATGGGCGGCGGCATGAAGCCTGAGCCGAAAGATTACGCGCAAATCATGGATGAGCTGGCGGATCGCCCTGACCGCGAAATGCTGCAAACCATGCTGCTGCGTTCAATGAAGCAGGCGATTTATGATCCGGAAAACCGCGGTCACTTCGGTCTGGCGCTGCAATCTTATGGTCATTTCACGTCGCCAATTCGTCGCTACCCTGACCTGGCGCTGCACCGTGCGATTAAGTACCTGCTGGCGAAAGAGCACGGCACGCTGAAAGAGCGCTGGACGCCAACCGGCGGCTGGCACAGTGATTACGAAGACATGCTGCAACTGGGCGAGCACTGCTCAATGGCCGAGCGCCGCGCTGATGAAGCAACGCGTAACGTGGCCGATTGGCTGAAGTGTGACTTCATGCAAGACCACGTGGGCGAAGTGTTTAACGGCATTATCGCCAGCGTCACCGGCTTCGGCTTCTTCGTGCGCCTCAACGACCTGTTCATCGATGGGCTGGTGCACGTCTCCACGCTGGATAATGACTATTACCGTTACGACAACATCGGTCAGCGTTTGATTGGTGAGTCCTCCGGCATGGTTTATCGCTTGGGCGATACCGTCGAAATCCGCGTTGAAGCTGTGCACATGGACGAGCGCAAAATCGACTTTGCTCTGGTGTCCAGCACGCGCAAACCGCGTGGTGAAGGTAAAACTGCCCGCGATCGTGCGAAGACGCCGGGTGAACGCGCCATGCGCCCAACCGGCCCGGCCAACGGCGGTCGCCGCCGCACGGGCAAGAAAGGGGTGAACTTTGAGCCGGACAGCGCTTTCCGTAAAGAAGACGGCAAGCCAGCCAAACCCGCGCGTTCGAAAAAAGCCGCGAAAGATGCCGCTGTAGCCCCTGTAGATAAAGGGGCTGTTAAAGGGGCGACGGGCAAAGACGGTAAGCCGAAGAAGACCAAAAAGCCTTCTGACAAAACGCAGAAAATTGCCGCCGCCACTAAAGCCAAGCGTGCAAAGAAAAAGCAGTCTGACAGCTAGCCGGACGGGTGATAGAATCGCCCGCAACCTTGTTTAATGTTTAATTGCGGACAGCATGCTGTCCGCAAGTCTATTTTAAAGAGCATCATGAGCGAAATTATCTACGGTATTCACTCCGTTAAAGCCTTACTCGACAACGATCCGCAGCGCTTTCTGGAAGTTTTTATCCTGAAAGGCCGTGACGACAAACGCCTGAAACCCTTGATCGATGAGCTGGAAGCCAGCGGCATTGTGATTCAGGTGGCAAACCGTCAATGGCTGGATGAGAAGTCCGAAGGTGCGGTGCATCAGGGCATTATCGCCCGCGTGCGCGAAGGGCGTCAGTATCAGGAGAATGATCTTCCTGCGCTGCTTGAAAGCCTCGACAGCCCATTCCTGCTGGTGCTGGACGGCGTGACTGACCCGCATAACCTGGGTGCTTGCCTGCGTACGGCTGACGCGGCGGGCGTTCACGCGGTGATTGTTCCTCGTGACCGTTCTGCCAAGCTAAACGCCACGGCGAAGAAAGTCGCCAGCGGCGCAGCAGAGAACGTGCCGTTAATCAACGTGACCAACCTGGCGCGCACCCTGCGCGTGTTGCAGGAGCACAATGTCTGGATCGTCGGCACCGCCGGTGAAGCCGACCACAACCTGTATCAGAGCAAAATGACCGGCCCAATGGCGCTGGTGATGGGTGCCGAAGGCGAAGGTATGCGCCGCCTGACTCGCGAACACTGCGACGAGCTGATCAGCATCCCAATGGCCGGTTCTGTCTCTTCTCTAAACGTATCAGTGGCGACTGGCGTCTGCTTGTTCGAAGCTGTGCGCCAGCGCGCGCTTAAAGCCTAATCTTTCGGATTAAGTCTTTGATAATTAAACGGGAGCCAACAGGCTCCCGTTTTGCATTCCTGCCTTTGTGATCTACCCGCCGGTTAATTCCCCGATTTTTACCATACTTGATCCCATCACGACGTGGCCCTTTTACAGTCATGGAGAACATTATGGACTGGCAAACCCATCGAGTTTTTAATCAGCCGAAGCCTCTCAGCAACAGCAATTTATTCCTTTCTGACTCTCCTCTGCGCGAAGCGGTAAGCCGACACCATGCCGGCTGGGACGCCGACGTGCTGGCCTCCCTTGGTCAACAGCTGGGTTCGGCCGAGTCGCTGGAGCTGGGGCGACTGGCCAATGTTAACCCGCCCGAGCTTTTGCGCTATGACCCGACCGGCGAGCGGCTGGACGAGGTGCGCTTTCACCCCGCGTGGCACCTGCTAATGCAGGGATTGATTGCCAATCGCGTGCATAACCTGCCGTGGGAGGATGAGGCGCGGATTGGCTCCTCGGTGGCGCGCGCGGCGCGTTTTCTGCTTCACGCGCAGGTGGAGGCGGGCACGCTCTGCCCGATAACCATGACCTTTGGCGCGATCCCGCTGCTCAAGAAAACCCTGCCCGCCGAGTTCAAGCAGTGGCTCACGCCGCTGCTTTCTGACCGCTATGACCCTCATTTGCTGCCCGGCGACCAGAAGAAGGGCGTGCTGATTGGCATGGGAATGACCGAAAAGCAGGGCGGCTCGGACGTGCTGAGCAACACCACTAAGGCGACGCCGCTGGCCTCGCGCGGCCCCGGCGAGGCGTATCGGCTGGTCGGGCATAAGTGGTTTTTCTCCGTGCCGCAGAGTGATGCTCACTTGGTGCTGGCCCAAGCCGACGGCGGGCTGTCGTGCTTCTTCCTGCCCCGCGTCTTGCCCGACGGGCAGCGCAACGCGGTGCGCATCGAGCGCCTGAAAGACAAGCTGGGCAATCGCTCCAACGCCAGCAGCGAGGTGGAGTTCCAAAACGCCACCGGCTGGCTGCTGGGGGAGGAGGGGGACGGCGTTCGCCATATCCTCAAGATGGGCGGCCAGACGCGCTTTGACTGCGCCTTGGGCAGCCACGGCATGATGCGCCGGGCGCTTTCTGTTTCGCTTTACCACGTGTTCCAGCGGCAGGCGTTCGGTAAGTCGCTGGTGGATCAGCCGATGATGCGCCAAGTGGTGAGCCGCATGGCGCTGCGCCTTGAAGGGCAAACCCAAATTTTGCTGCGGCTGGCCGCTGCCAGCGGCGCGGCGGAGAGTGTTAGCGAGCAGGTGCTGTATCGCCTGCTGACGCCTGCGGCCAAGTTTGAAGTATGCCGACAGGGTATGCCTTTTGTGGCCGAAGCCATGGAGACGCTGGGCGGGGTGGGGTATTGCGAAGAGAACGAGCTGCCGCGTCTGTATCGCGAGATGCCGGTCAACAGCATTTGGGAAGGCTCGGGCAATATCATGTGCCTTGACGTACTGAGAACCCTGAAGAAAGTGCCCGACAGCGGCGAGCTGGTGCAGCAGTTTTTACATCACTCTCGCGGGCAGAATCGCTGGTTTGACCGCGCCGCGCGACAGTTGCTGCAAAGGCTGCGTTCTCCCGATGAAGCGCAGGCGCGCTGGCTGACTTCACAGCTATTTAATCTGTTTACTGCCGCGCAGATGTTGGAGTTTTCCTCGCCGCCGATTGCCGATGCCTGGTGCCAAATGACCTTAGACGAGCGCGGCGAAAGCCTGCTTTCAGAGCGCCTGTGCCAGCAGTTGCTTAACCGCGCCATAGGGGCGGAGTAGCGTTTAGCGGTACAGAATAGCCTGTGAATACCAGCGACCCGGCACGATGGTTTCGCTGTTAAACATGATCACATAGTAACGCGCGCCTTGGGCATCTGCCTTGCGCTGCACGGCGGCTTCGGCGTCCATCGGGCTGCCGATCACTTCCACCGTAATGCTGCCCATTTTGGTCAGGGTGGACGTTTGCGCGCGGGTGATTTCCTGCGCCTTGGCCGTGGGGGCCGGTGGCGGAACCGGCGTGGTTTGCGTCAGGCTGCTACAGCCGCCGAGGGCGACAACAAAAAACAGGGCAATCAGGGAAGGCGTTTTCATGGGAGTGTCCAAAATATCGGCGATAGCCTCAGTGTAGCGCTTCGCCGAGGAGTCTGGCGAGAGGCGCTACGTCACCCCTCGCCAGAGATCGCACTTTTAGGAACTTATTTTGAACAGGCTGACAACGCGCGACAGGTGCTCACCCTGCTCGCTGAGCGACTCGGTGGTCTGGTGGGAATGCTCAACCAACATGGCGTTCTCCTGCGTGGCTTTGCCAATCTGCATAATCGCCACATTGACTTGGGAAATGCCCGCCGACTGCTCGTGAGAAGCCACGTCAATGTCATGCATCAGGGCGCTCACTTGACGAATGCCCCGCAAGATATCGCTCATGGTGGCCTGCGTTTTACGCGCGCTGTGCTGGCCGTCGTCGACCTTCTGCAAAGAGTCGTTGACCAGCGTCTCAATCTCTTTCACCGCATTGGAGCTGCGCTGCGCCAGAGCGCGGACTTCGGCGGCGACCACGGCAAACCCGCGACCCTGTTCGCCCGCGCGGGCGGCTTCTACGGCGGCGTTCAGCGCCAGAATATTGGTCTGGAAGGCGATGCTCTCGATGACCGTAGTGATATCCGCAATGCGCTTCGACGAGTGCTCGATGGCCGCCATGCTCTCTGCGGACTGCCTGACGGCATCTTCGCCCGCCGTGGCGGCCTCTGCCGTCTGCTGCACCAGCCGTGCCGCCTGAGAGGCGTTGTCGGCGTTGTGCTGCACATTGCCGGTGATCTGCTCCATGCTGGCCGAGGTTTCTTCCAAACTGCTGGCCTGCGTGCCAATCTGCTGGGTTATCTTGCCGCCGTTGGAAGCCAGACTTTGGGTGCTTTCGCTGACTTCCACCGAAACTTGGCGAACCTCCGCGACGATTTTCTCCAGCCCGTTGCCAATGCCGTCGATGGCATTCATCAGCGCGCCAATTTCATCAATCCGCTGAGTCTGCGCTCGGGCCAGCAAGTTACCACTGGCGTACTGCTCGGCGATTTTCACCACCTGATTCAACGGCTGGCTGACCATTCTTTTGGTTAGCCAGACAAACAGCACGGCAAAGGCGGCGAGGGCCAGCAGGCTGATGACAATGAACTGGTTGCGAGTCTGATCCACCTTTTCAACCAGACTGTCTCTGTCGGTGGTGCCTGCCACAATCCAATGCCATTCGGGGATGCTGGTGTACACCATGAATTGTGAACGATGGGTTTCGGTGTCGATATACTCCTGCTCGCCGTGCTGCTGGCTTATCACTTTCTGCAGCATGCCTTCCGGCCACGCTGGGCGCTGGCCTTCGCGATGCGCATCAATGAGATAGTTACCCAGATTTTTCCCTTCGGCGCTGTTCAGCGCGAAGAATTCTCCTTTGGCGCCAATGCGTTTAGCCAAAATCTTACTGCGCATATCGGCAAATTGTTTAGTGATATCCACCCCGACAAACAGAATGCCGATCACGCCACCCTGTGCATCGCGCACCGGCTGATACTTGGTGATGTATTGCTTGCCGAACAGCGTTGCCAGCCCGCTAAAGGACTGGCCCGCCATGATTTGCCGATATGCCGGGGCTGTCGGGTCAAGCTGCGTGCCCATGGCGCGACTGCCGTCCTGCTTTTTAAGCGAGGTGGTGATGCGAATGAAGTCATTGCCGCGCCGGGCGAAAATGGTGGAAATCGCGCCAGTGCGTTCGAGGAAATCGTCAGGTAACTGCGTATTCAGGTTGAGCACCTGACCGCCAGCCTTTAGCGTGGGTGCCAGCTGGTCGCCCACTTTCAGAGGGTTTTGGCTATCAAGTTCAAAGTCGGATGGCAGGAATCGGCTGAAAAGGCGGGTATAACTGTCGACCTGCGCATTCAAACTATTGTTATAAATTTCAATCATATCGGCCACGCCAGTGACCTGTTCATTGATCGCCTGTATCGCCAGCGTGTTGATCTGCTTACCTGCCGATTGGGCCAGAGAAAGGGTGATAATGATAAATAGGATCCCTACCAGTGCCGAAGCGCAGCTGGCGAGCTTTGCGCCAATACTCCAACTGCGAAAAAAGAAAGGCTTAGCCGTTTTCATAGTCATTTCCGTTTATTTTTTGAATAGCGCAGTAACGGCTAAAGCTGGGAAATGATTAGTTCCATAATGTAAGCATTTGTTTCACTAAATTTTGATCTAAATCATGGAAATTTATATTTAACTTAGTTTGTCATTTTATTCTTGGTTATAAATCATGCCAAAAAGCCAGTGGTAGCTTTTGTTGAGGCAGCTAAAATAGAGGCCTTGCGAGGGTTTTCGCCTTATCGCCATTATTTAAGGGAGTGAATCAGATGGTTGAGATGTATCAAGAGGAGGTAGAAGGCATTCAGCTGATCCACGCCGTTCCTTCCGGTCAGTACCATGCGCAGCTGCCCACCATTTTCTTCTATCACGGTTTCCTCTCTTCAAAAGAAATTTACTCCTACTTTGGCTACACGCTGGCGAAAGCGGGGTATCGCGTGATTTTGCCGGATGCCCTGCTGCACGGTGCGCGCGCCGATGGCGATGAGCCGAAGCGTCTCGCCAGTTTCTGGCGCATTCTGCAAAATAATGTTGATGAGCTTGAGACGCTGAAGGATTCGTTTGTCGCCCGCGGCCTGGCGGATGCCGAGCGTTTGGCGGTAGGTGGCGTGTCGATGGGCGGCATGACCACGCTGGCGTCGCTGGTGCGCTTCCCTTGGGTGAAAGTGGCGGCGTGCCTGATGGGCTCTGGCTACTTCTCGACGTTATCTGCCACGCTCTATCCCAATTATCAGCAGGAAGATGCCGAGCAGCTTGAGGCTTTCCGCCAGCATCACGCGCCGCTCCTGAGTTGGGACGTCAGTGACAAAGTGGCACAGATAGCGGATAGACCTCTGTTTATCTGGCACGGCGAGCAAGATGACGTGGTGCCCTTTGCCGACAGCCTGCGCCTGCGCCAAGACATTATTGCCTGCGGACACGCATCGAACCTGATCTTTGTTGCCGAGCCTGCCGCCACGCATAAAGTCAGCGTTTATGCCCTCAATGAGACGGTTGCCTTCTTCGAGCGCCAGCTTTAATGCCCGTATTTTCAAAGGCTGAGAATTAATCAGCCTTATTCCTTGAGTTTCCCGCTGGCTGTACATATAATTGCGCGTCATTTTTTCGACCGCACAACAAACACGTTCCTTGCTTCCATGGGCCGCGGTTGACCCTGACAGGAGGCTGAATAATCCGTAAGGAGCAATTCGATGCGTCATTACGAAATCGTTTTTATGGTTCACCCTGACCAAAGCGAACAGGTTCCGGGCATGATCGAGCGTTACAGTGCTGTAATCACTAACGCTGCTGGTCAGATTCACCGTCTGGAAGACTGGGGCCGCCGTCAACTGGCTTACCCGATCAACAAACTGCACAAAGCCCACTACGTTCTGCTGAACGTTGAAGCTCCGCAGGAAGCGATCGATGAGCTGGAAACTAACTTCCGCTTCAACGACGCCGTTATCCGTAGCATGGTTATGCGTACAAAACACGCGGTAACTGAAGCTTCACCAATGGTTAAAGCGAAAGACGAACGCCGTGAGCGTCGTGAAGATTTCGCCGAAGCTAATGATGATTCTGAAGCTGGGGATTCTGAAGAGTAATTGCCGTGACGGCGAATCGTCTGGTGTTGTCCGGCACAGTGTGCAAGGCACCCATTCGTAAAGTGAGTCCTTCCGGGATACCCCACTGCCAGTTTGTGCTAGAGCACCGCTCGCAGCAGGAGGAAGCCGGATTTAACCGACAAGCATGGTGCAGAATGCCCATCGTTGTCAGTGGACAAGCGTCACAAGCATTAACTCACAGTATAACGGTCGGCACGCAACTCACTGTTTCCGGATTCATTAGTTGCCATCAAGGGCGCAATGGACTGAACAAAGTGGTGTTACATGCCGAGCAGATTGATTTGATAGATTCTGGAGACTAGCCTAATGGCACGTTATTTCCGTCGTCGCAAGTTCTGCCGTTTCACCGCGGAAGGCGTTGTAGAGATTGATTACAAAGACATCGCTACGCTGAAAAACTACATTACCGAAAGCGGTAAAATTGTCCCGAGCCGTATCACCGGTACTCGTGCAAAATACCAGCGTCAGCTCGCTCGTTGCATCAAGCGCGCTCGCTACCTTTCTCTGTTGCCATACACTGATCGTCATCAGTAATCGGCAACTGTCCATTAACGACTTTGAGAGGATAAGGTAATGCAAGTTATTCTGCTTGATAAAGTAGCAAACCTGGGTAGCCTGGGTGATCAAGTTAACGTTAAAGCGGGCTATGCTCGTAACTTCCTGGTACCACAGGGCAAAGCTGTTCCTGCTACCAAGAAAAACGTTGAGTTCTTCGAAGCACGTCGTGCAGATCTGGAAGCCAAACTGGCTGACGTTCTGAGCGCTGCTGAAGCTCGCGCAACTAAAATCAACGAACTGGGTTCAGTCACCATCGCGTCTAAAGCAGGCGACGAAGGTAAACTGTTCGGCTCTATCGGTACTCGCGATATCGCTGATGCCGTTACTGCTGCTGGCGTTGAAGTTGCTAAAAGCGAAGTTCGTTTGCCGAATGGCGTTCTGCGTACCACTGGTGAACACGAAGTTGAGTTCCAGGTACACAGCGACGTATTCGCTAAACTGAACGTAGTTGTGGTTGCTGAAGCGTAATAACGCTGAGGTTAACCTGTGAGACGCCGGCCTTGTGCCGGCGTTTTGCTTTTTAAAGAAAGCAAAATTGAAAAGCGCGAGTTAACGGCTGCGCTGATATGTCCCATCCGCCTGACGGGTAAAGAGCACCGTCGTGTTCTGTTCGGTGGTGATTTGTAGCGACGTCACCGCGCCCTGCGCATTGCGCTGAATCTTCACTTCCTGTCCCGCCTTCAAATTACTCAGCGGCTTTTGGCTGCCTTCCACCTGCGCCATCGCGAAGACATCGTTGACCGCCAGATTGTTGTCGCGGAACAGCTGCGCCATGGTTTGACCCGGCTTCACGCTGTAGCTCTGCCAGTTGTCCTGAGCGACAGGCTGAGGCGGCTCAGTGGCCGCCTGCTGTTGAGGTTGAATCTCTTGCTGCTGCGGCTGAGCCCGCTGCGTGGTGCGCCCCTGATCGTTTCGCAGGTCAGCTTGCATCGGAATGGATGTCGACTGCTGCGGCTGAGAAGGGGCATAGGTATTCGGCGGTGAATAAGGCCATAACAGCGCCAGCACCACGATCAGCGCGCTAATAAGGATCCAGCGGCGATGCGCGTAAGGCAGTGGCGACATCCAGTGAAAATTATCACTCATATGCCAAACTTTGTGCGCCAGCGCCTTGGCTTTGCTCACCAGTGATGGCTTCTGCGGCGGTAGCTCTTGCTGTTCATCGCTTTCAGACTGCGGCGTAGCGTTACGCATCGGTCTTTTCATAATGGCAATCCAGGATCTCAACATGGGTTGATACATACGGATGGCTTTCCTTCTCCTGGGCGGGATTCGGCCCATGACAACCTCTCTTTCTTACGCTTGAAACGCACGACTTCTGGATTTAACAGAACAAAAATCATACCCGATTATTCTGTCGGATTTTCCCGCTAAGTATAGCTGGTTAACTGCTTGATGCGGAAAGGAACAACGCACAAATAGCACGCAAACGATGCCTTTGCAGAGAATTAGCGGAATAAACCATGTCCTATCTAGGAAAATGCCGGGCCGATGTCATGCCACTTCATAGAGAATTTTACCCAAAAGCCGCACACTGTTATGCTGCGTTTTCGACTTTTTAAGAATTTAAGGAAACTTCATGACAACCCCTTCATTTGAAAGCGTTGAAGCGCAGGCAAGCTACGGTATCGGCTTGCAAGTTGGTCAACAATTGCAAGAATCAGGTTTACAAGGTTTAGAGCCTGACGCATTGCTGGCAGGCTTACGCGATGCGCTGGAAGGGAATACGCCAGCAGTTCCTGTTGACGTCGTTCACCGTGCTCTGCGTGAAGTTCACGAGCGCGCTGACGCCGTGCGTCGTCAACGTCAAGAAGCTCTGGCGGTTGAAGGACAAGAGTTCCTGACTGCCAACTCTCAGCGTGAAGGCGTAACCAGCACCGAGTCTGGTCTGCAATTCTCTGTGATCAAACAAGGCGATGGCCCAATCCCAGGCCGTCAGGATCGCGTACGCGTTCACTACACCGGTAAGCTTATCGACGGCACTGTGTTCGACAGTTCCGTGCAGCGCGGCGAGCCAGCTGAGTTCCCGGTAAACGGCGTTATCGCTGGCTGGATTGAAGCTCTGACCCTGATGCCAGTCGGTTCTAAGTGGGAGCTGTATATCCCTCATGAGCTGGCTTACGGCGAACGCGGTGCTGGCGCGTCCATCCCGCCATTCAGCGCGCTGACTTTCGAAGTTGAGCTGCTGGAAATCCTGTAATCGCGACAGATTACAGAGATAAGAAAGGGCGCCTCGGCGCCCTTTTTTGCGTTCACAAGAGGATTTGATTACTTTTTCAGAGGAGTTTGCAGGTCAACCTGATAGACCTCGAAACCGACGTCATCCGCGCCCTTGGCAGTCATCGGGTACTGCGCGTGGGTTTTGATGAATTCGGCCGCTTTTTCGCTTGGAGACGTTTCGAAGCGAATGTCCAGAGGCTGGCTGGCGACAATCGGCGCCAAACGCCAGTTGTTGTCCGCGGTTGGCGTGACCGCCCCTGATTTCTGGGTTTCAGCACCAATATAAGCCGCGACGACAGAACGGTTTTCATCCGGCGAGGCGAAGGCGATGTGCTTATCGCCCGTTCCGGCGAACTTACCGCCATAGGCGCGGTAGTTGTTGGTGGCGACCAAGAAGGTGGCCTTCAGGTCGATAGGCTTGCCGTTGAACGTCAGGTTCTTGATACGCTCCGCATCTTTATTGACAAGCGTACACTCGCCGTCATATCGCGCGGGCTGGGTGACGTCTATCTGGTAATTCACCCCGTCAATCACGTCGAAGTTATAGGTGCGGAAGCCGTCCCAGTTAATTAGCGATTGCGGTTTGCTGCTGTGAACGTCGATTTGGTTGAACTGCCCGGCGGAGCACTCCAGCCAGTCTTTCACTTCCTGCCCGCTGACCTTCATCACCACCAGGGTGTTCGGGTAAAGGTACAGGTCTGAGGCATTGCGGAAGGTCAGATTGCCTTTCTCGACCTCAACAAAGCTTGCCGGGTCATTCTTGCGGCCACCGGCTTTGAACGGCGCGGCGGCGGAGAGCACCGGCAGGTTCGCTAGGTCCGGATCGCCCTGAATAAAGTGCTCGGTATAGGCTTTCTGCGCGTTGTTGACGATTTGCACCGTTGGGTCATCCTGAATCAGCGACAAGAAGCTGTACATGTTGTCGTTAGATTTCCCCACCGGCTTGCTGACAAACTCACGCGTGGCCTTGTGGTCGTCGGCCAGCACTTTCACTAACTCCGGGTCTTCCGCCGCTAACGATTTCTTGCTGGCTTTGTCGAAAATTGGCCGGGCTTCGGCGCGAGCCGTTTCCACGCTCCACTTGCCGTCTTTATTGTTCAGCACCATGTCAACCACGCCGAGGTGGTCACCCCACATGCCCGGCATCACGGCGGGTACGCCATTTAATGTGCCTTGTTTGATGTCCGCACCTTTGATATTGGCGAAATCTTCACTTGGGAACACGGCGTGCGCGTGGCCGAACATGATAGCGTCGATGCCCTTAACCTGGCTTAAGTAGTAGACCGAGTTCTCTGCCATGGTTTTGTAGGGGTCGCCGGACAGGCCTGAATGTGGGATGGCCACGATAATATCGGCGCCTTGCTTGCGCATCTCTGGCACCCACTTTTTGGCGGTTTCGGTGATGTCGGCGACGGTCACTTTGCCTTGCAGGTTGGCCTTATCCCACACCATGATTTGCGGCGGCACAAAGCCGATATAGCCAATGCGCAGGTTGTGCGTTTTGCCATCGCGGTCTTTGACAGTGTTGTCGGTAATGAGGAAAGGTGTGAACAGCGGCTTGCCGGTTTTGCTGTCGATGACGTTGGCATTCACATAAGGGAATTTCGCCCCGGCAACGGCTTTTTGCAGGTACTCCAGCCCGTAGTTGAACTCGTGGTTGCCCAAGTTGCCGACCACGTAATCCAGCGTATTCATGGCTTTATAGACGGGATGGATGTCGCCTTTGTTCAAGCCCTTCGCCGCCATATAGTCGCCCAGCGGGCTGCCCTGAATCACGTCGCCATTGTCGACCAGCACGGAGTTAGTGACTTCGCCGCGCGCCGCGTGGATCAGGCTGGCGGTGCGCACCAGCCCAAATTTGTCCGTCGGCTTATCTTTGTAGTAGTCGAAGTCCATCATGTTGCTGTGTAAGTCGGTGGTTTCCATGATGCGAAGATCAACCTGTGACGCGTGGGCCGAGACGGCAACCAGCGAAGCCAGCAGGGATAACGTCAGATGACGCTTAAGCATTGAAGTGCCTCCAGAAAAGAAGAACAGTGAACAAAAAGTCGGATATATATCTCAAAATTCGGTGAGAATGTAATCAGGTGTCATAAATAATTGTGAGATGTAACAGGTATTGCCCAGCGGAATTGTTAACACGGGCAGATTACGGGATAGCTATTCCGGCTAAAAAAAACTAGGCTTCTTACATGACTTAGCGTTTTGAAAAGAACAACTGAGGTGGACAATGTTAGAGCAAATTTGCCAACTGGCGCGCGAGGCGGGTGACGCTATCATGGCGGTGTATGACGGTGAGCAGCCGTTAGACGCCCGCCAGAAAAAGGATGACTCTCCGGTCACGGCGGCGGATATCGAGGCTCACAACGTGATTAAGCAAGGCCTGACGGCGCTTGACCCGCAGACGCCGATGCTGTCCGAAGAAGACCCGCAGAGTTGGAGCGAGCGGCAGGGCTGGACTCGCTATTGGCTGGTCGATCCGCTGGACGGCACCAAAGAGTTCCTCAAGCGCAATGGCGAGTTCACCGTGAATATCGCGCTGATCGAAGACGGCAAGCCGGTGCTGGGCGTGGTGTATGTGCCGGTGACCGGCGTGATGTACAGCGCGGCAGAGGGCAAGGCGTGGAAAGAAGAGAAGGGCGAGCGCAAGCAGATCCGCGTACAGGAAGCCCATCCGCCGCTGGTGGTGGTAAGCCGTTCGCACTATGACAACGATCAGGAGTTGCAGGATTACCTGACTCAGCTCGGCGAGCACCAAACCGTGGCTGTAGGCTCTTCGCTGAAATTCTGTCTGGTGGCGGAAGGCGAGGCGCAACTCTACCCGCGCTTTGGGCCAACCAATATTTGGGACACCGGCGCAGGCCATGCCGTGGCGATTGCCGCAGGCGCGGTGGTCAAAGACTGGACCGGGCAAACCCTGCTCTATACGCCGAAAGAGTCATTCCTTAATCCGGGCTTCCGCGTTTCACTATTCTAGTGAGGTAAAAGATGCCATAAAAAGAAAAGCGCCGACGGGCGCTTTTCAGTTCGAGTCTTCCTTGCCGGCAATTACTCCTTCACCAGCTTATGCAGCAGATCAATCACCTGTTTGACCTCGGCCTGGGTCAGCGCGCCATCTTTGGCAAATTTAATCATCCCGTTCTTATCTAGCACCACGATGGCCGAGCTTTTCGGCTCCAGCTGCCACGCCTTTTTCACCACGCCGTTGCTGTCGACAATCACCTGTGACCACGGGAACTCCTTCTTGCCGCCCTCGATGCTTTTTCGCACAAACATGCCTGTGCCGATAATGGCGTCATCAGTATTCACGATTGTCGTCGTTTGGTAACGATCGTGAGGTAGATTGGCTGCCCTGATGGCATCGACCAGCGGCGCATTCAGCTCTTTTGCGCTGCTGCGCCCGGCCATATGCTGCACCACGCGGACCTTGCCCGGCAGTTTGGCACTGTTCCAGCGGGCGTAGCTGAACTCATCGTTGACGTAATTGAGTTCGCCTTTTTCGTCCACGCCGACCGCCGGAAGGCGATTGTCGATGACCAAATTGTGGGCTGAGGCGAAGAATGGAAAAATAACTAAGGATATAATTAGCAAGCTTCTTAAAGTCATAGTGGCTCCAGAGAAAAGGCGACAAAACGTACTGACACGACAATCATAGAAGTTGTTAAGTGGTCTGTCCTGTTGAGATGTTAACAGTGTGTTATAGCTTACAGAAATGACATAGATTGAAGGGTTATACTGTTGGCATAAGGACTATTCTGAAAGCGTACTGTCAAGGTAGGTAAAAGCAGTTAAATATACTGGCAGAACCTGAACTCCCTGCTATGTTATATGTCTACTCACTGCGAATATGATTCGATTCAGGCTTTCATCGCAGCTTTAACCTGAGCCTGAGCACGCAGTGATTTATCGGAGGAAAGTAGAAAAATGAGAATCTTCCAGCGCTACAATCCGTTGAAAGTAGCCAAGTATGTTAAGACGTTGTTCCGCGGTCGTTTGTATATTAAAGATGTCGGCGCATTTGAGTTCGACCATGGCAAAATTTTATTGCCGAAAGTACGTGATAAGCGCCATTTTAGTGTGATGTCTGAAGTTAACCGTCAGGTTATGCATCTTCAGGCCGAAATGGGCTAAGGCCCACAGGCGCGCACAACAGCGAGTTTTCTGTTGTACGCGCCATTATGTTTCTCTTCAGTCCTCGATTCCCCCTTCGCTTCAAACCGGCCGTTTCAGCTTTGCTCGCAGCGCCTCCACTTCCTGACGACAAATACAACCTTCGAGATGATCGTTCACCAGCCCCAGTGCCTGCATTAATGAATAGGTGGTGATTGGCCCGACAAAGGTCCAGCCGCGCTTTTTCAGGGCTTTGGACATGGCGAGAGAGGCGGCGCTGGTGGTGTTTTCATGCCAGTAAGCCAGATTGACGGTTTCCGGCCGCTCCTGCGGCGACGGCTCAAACTGCCATATCCACGCCGCCAGGGAGCCAGCTTCTTGCACCAGTTCAATCGCGCGTTTGGCATTGTTAATGGTGGAGAGGATTTTCGCCCGGTTACGCACAATACTGGCGTCTTGCATCAGGCGCTCAACGTCCTGCTGGTCGAATTGCGCGACAAGATGGAAGTCGAAGTCGTTGAAAGCCCGGCGGAAATGCTCGCGCTTGTTATAAATCAGCTTCCACGACATGCCCGAATGAAAGCCTTCGAGACAGATTTTTTCAAACAGCCGCTGGTCATCCACCACCGGATGGCCCCATTCGTTATCGTGATAGTCCGGCATGCTTGGTTGCCAGAAGCAGCGAGGCGTCCCGTCTTCAGCCACGATCAGCCCTGATTCTGTATTGCTCAATGCTTTGCTCAAACCGCGCGCTCCATAGCTGGGAGGATAAACTTACCCTAGTGGGCTTTGTGGCGCCGATCAACCCGCATAAAAAAATCCGAAAACGCGATGAACGTTTCCGGATTCCGTTTTCGAGATTGATTTAGCGCGCGGCTAACGACGGTTAGTGGTCGCCGTTTTTCTCAGCCAGCTTGTTCGCGGCTTTCTCATCTTTGATCTCTTGCGGCGTTTTTGGCAGCAGAGGCGCGACCGGTTTGTCAGTGATGCGAGTCACCAGCAGCTGGTCAATCTTGTAGCTGTCGATGTCTACCACTTCAAACTTGTAGCCCGAGAACTTGACGAAATCGGTGCGTTTCGGGATTTTACGCAGCATGAACATCATGAAGCCGCCGATGGTTTCATAGTTGCCAGACTGCGGGAACTCTTCGATATGCAGCACGCGCATCACGTCTTCGATTGGCGTACCGCCTTCGATAAGCCATGAATTCTCGTCACGGGCGACAATCTGCTCTTCCATACCCTGACCGACCAAATCGCCCATCAGGGTGGTCATCACGTCATTGAGGGTGATGATGCCCACGACCAGCGCGTATTCGTTGAGGATCACCGCGAAGTCTTCACCGGCGGCTTTAAAGCTTTCCAGCGCCTCGGAGAGGGTCAGGGTGTCCGGCACAATCAGCGCGGAGCGAATCTGCACGCCGCTGCTCAACATTAGGCTCTGATTGCCCAACACGCGGTTCAGCAGGTCTTTGGAATCGACATAGCCCACGACCTGATCGATATGACCGTCACACACCAGAAACTTCGAGTGCGGATGGGTGGCAATCTTCTGTTTGATGCTGTCTTCGCTCTCGCGCAGGTCAAAGTAGATCACGCTTTCGCGAGACGTCATGGAAGAAGGCACGGTACGAGATTCAAGCTCAAACACGTTTTCAATCAGCTCGTGCTCCTGCTTGCGCAGCACGCCCGCCAACGCACCGGCTTCAAACACGGCGTAAATGTCGTCGGAGGTAATGTCGTCGTTGCGCACCATTGGCAGTTTGAACAGGCGGAAAATCATATTTGCCATGCCGTTGAAGAACCAGACCATAGGGCGGCAAATCATGAGGCAGAAACGCATCGGGTTGACTATACGGACGGCAACCGTCTCAGGTGAAATCATACCGATGCGCTTCGGCGTGAGGTCAGCAAATAGAATAAACAGGCTAGTGACCAGGACGAAGGAACAGATGAAGCTGACTTGATCCGCCAATTCCGGCGACATGAAGCGAATAAAGAACGTCTGGAAAGCAGGGGAGAAGGCCGCATCACCGACAATACCACCAAGAATGGCGACGGCGTTCAGACCAATTTGTACCACGGTGAAGAACAGGCCAGGGGTTTCCTGCAATTTCATAACACGGGAGGCATTGACGTTTCCTTCGTCTGCCAACTGTTTAAGTTTAATTTTTCGAGAAGCGGCCAGCGATATCTCCGACAGGGAGAAAAAGGCACTGATCGCGATGAGTAAAAGAATCAGTAAGATACTGTTTAACATAATCTATCCGTTTAACACCGACCTAAAACCGGCAGGGAAGGGTACTCGTTGGGTTGCTGTATAAAAGAAAAATCATCAAGGGCGAAAAAATCAAAGATAACAGCTAGAAATACTCTGATTGGGCCACATTCGCGGCCCGCATAGTATAGCGGAGCCGCGATATTGCCGCCAGCGCTTAAAAATTCTCCTGCATCGCCCGTGCTGCGGGGCTTTTCGCCATCCGCGCCACGGGCAAATTGGCAAATCATCAGCGCGTCGGTGGCAGACAAACGCCAATGCCGCCTAACCCGCAATAACCCTCTGGGTTCTTGAACAGGTATTGCTGGTGGTCATCTTCGGCATAGTAGAAAGGCAGCGCTTCGCTGATTTCCGTGGTGATGTGGCGCTTGTCGTTGGCGGCGTCCATAGCATTCTGGAAACGCTGGAGGCTCGCCAGGGCGGCGTCCTGCTGCGCTTCGCTCAGCACGTAAATCGCCGAGCGGTACTGAGTGCCGATATCGCCACCCTGACGCATGCCCTGCGCCGGATCGTGATTTTCCCAGAAAATTTGCAGCAGCTTTTCATAGCTGATGATGGCCGGATCGAACACCACGCGCACCGCTTCGGCATGGCCGGTCTGGCCGGTGCACACTTCGCGGTAGGTCGGGTTGGGGGTGAAACCGCCGGTGTAACCTGCCGCCGTGCTGTAAACCCCTTCTTGTTGCCAGAACAGGCGCTCAACGCCCCAGAAACAGCCCATAGCAAAGATTGCCACGTTCATTTCATCGGGAACGTGAGTCATGGAGTGGCCAGTCACGGCGTGAGTCGTGGCAACGGGCATTGGCGTGGTGCGGCCGGTTAAGGCGTCTTCTTGCTTCACCCGTTGAGTTTTGTCAGTACTATTTTTATCAGATTGTTGAACCAAAACGGACTCCAGTTGTTTCTTTAATAACCTGTTACGGTCAATAGTTTGCTGTTAGTTGTATCTGATTGCGACTTTGCACACAATACGGGAGACGTTGCTCTGTCGTTGACGATTTTTAGGGAATTAGCACTAAACTACGTGAATTAGATTTTAAAGAGGCGAATCTGCCGACTTTCGGCATTAATTCCCCGGCAGGCATCTGATATTTTAACAGGATAGTAAAATCAGCAGGAGCGCTTGTGCCACGTTACCACCGTAAACTCTTTGTGTTAGGTCTGTTGCTGGCCCCCTCGCTCTCTATGGCGGCGAAAGTGCGCTTGCAGTTGGAAGGTCTGGAAGGCGACCTGCAAAAGAATGTCCGTGTCCGACTCTCCTCAATCCAGAGTGACGAAGTGGGGGCGGACGGGCGTTTCCGCGCGCGCGTCAGTGCGGCTATCCAGCAAGGCCTAAGGCCGCTGGGGTATTACCAACCGACTATCGATTTCGACTATCGAGCGACCCCGCCGCCGGGCCGTCCGGTGCTGATTGCCAAAGTCACGCCGGGCATTCCGGTGAAAATCGCCGGGACCAGCGTGGTGATTGAAGGTCAGGCGAGCAAGGACGAAGAGTTTGAAGCGCTAAAGAAGTCGCGCGTCCCAGCCGTGGGCACCATCCTCAATCACGGAACCTATGACAGTTTCAAAAGCGCGCTGACCGGCGCTGCCGTGCGTAAGGGCTACTTTGACGCAGATATGCGCAAGAGCCAGCTTGGCGTGATAGAAGATGAACACAAGGCGTTCTGGGATATCCAATTCGACAGCGGCGATCGCTATCACTTTGGGCAGGTCAATTTCCAAGGCTCGCAAATCCGCGAAGAGTATCTGCAAAATCTGGTGCCGTTCCATCAGGGCGACTACTACAGCTCCTCAGATCTGGCGGAGTTGAACCGCCGTCTGTCCGCGACGGGCTGGTTTAACTCGGTGGTGGTCGCGCCTGATTTTAGCGACGCCAAAGCCACCAAAACGCTGCCGTTGAACGCCGTGGTGACGCCACGAACCCGCAACACCTTAGAAACCGGTGTCGGTTACTCCACCGACGTCGGCCCGCGCATTAAAGCCAACTGGAAGAAGCCTTGGGTCAACGATCGCGGCCAGAGCATTGAAAGCACCATCAATCTCTCCGGCCCGGAGCAGTCGCTGGACCTGAGCTATAAAATCCCGCTGCTGAAAGCGCCTCTCGAGCAATATTATCTGGTGCAGGGCGGCTTCAAGCGTGAAGACCTCAACGACACCAAATCGGACTCCAGCACCGTCAATCTGGCGCGTTACTGGGATCTGAGCAGCGGCTGGCAGCGCGCGGTTAACCTGCGCTGGAGCCTCGACCACTTTACCCAAGGTAATGTCACCAACACCACCATGCTGATTTATCCGGGCGTGAGTGCCAACCGCACCCGCCAGCGCGGCGGTTTGATGCCGACCTGGGGCGACTCCCAGCGCTACTCGCTCGACGTGTCTGATACCACCTGGGGATCGGACGTCGACTTCGCGGTGGTGCAGGCGCAAAACGTCTGGATCCGCACCTTGGCGGAGAAAAATCGCTTCGTGGTACGCGGGAATTTGGGCTGGATTGAAACCAACGACTTCGAGCGCGTGCCGCCGTCTTTGCGTTTCTTCGCCGGTGGTGACCGCAGTATTCGCGGCTATAAATACAAATCTCTGTCGCCAAGAGACAGTGACGGCAAGCTGACCGGTGCGTCAAAACTGGCGACCGGCTCGCTCGAATACCAATACAACGTGACCGGAAAGTGGTGGGGCGCGGTGTTTGTTGACTCCGGCGAAGCCGTAAATGATATCGCCAAAAGCAATGTGAAAACCGGCGCGGGTGTGGGCGTTCGCTGGGCTTCCCCCATTGGGCCGGTCAAGTTCGACATTGCCGCGCCCGTGGCGGACAAAGATGAGCATGGATTGCAGTTTTACATCGGTTTGGGTCCAGAATTATGAGTTTGTTTAAAAAGATCTGTATTGGTTTCCTCATCGTTCTGCTGTTGCTGCTGGGCACGGTGGCGTTTCTTATCGGCACGCAAACGGGCCTGCATCTGGTTATCAACAGCGCCCAGCGCTTTGTCCCCGGCCTGAAGATCGACAGCGTTGAGGGCGGCTGGCGCAACCTCCAGTTGAAAGGCCTGCATTACCAAATGCCGGGCGTGGATGTGAAAGCGGGCGAGTTCCACCTGTCGCTCGACCTCTCGTGCTTTAAAAACAGCGCGCTGTGCGTCAACGCCATCGGCCTGAGTGACGTGGACGTGGCGGTGAAAACCAATGAAATGGCGCCGTCACAGCCCGCTGCTGAACCAGAAAACAGCGAGCCGCTGACCAACCTCAGCACGCCGTACCCCATCACGCTGCGCGCGCTGACGCTCAATAACGTCAATGTGACTATCGACGATCGCGCCATTTCGCTGGGTGAGTTCAGCACTGGCGCGCAGTGGACGGATCGCTCGCTGCATCTGACCCCGACTCATATCGGCGGCCTGCTGATTGCCCTGCCGAAGACCCCGGCTAACCCTCTGCCAGAGGTGGTGCAAGCCGCGCAAGATAAGGCTATTGAGAAAGCCACCGGCAAACCGGCGGAAAAACCGGTTGAAGCCCCGCCTGAAAAGCCGCTGGGTGAAACCTTACAAGAGCTATTTGCCAAGCCATTGCTGCCAGAACTGCCGAACTTCCGCCTGCCGCTGGATTTGAATATTGAGCAGCTGACGGCGGACAATTTACGCCTGACGGGGGATACCGACGTGTTGATCACCCGTTTCGCCCTTAAAGCCAGCTCGCAGGAGCAGATTGTGAAGCTTGAGCAGCTGCAAGTGCGTTCGCCGCAAGGCTCCCTAGACGGTATTGGTCAGGCGACGCTGGAAAACAACTGGCCGGTGGACATGACGCTGAACACCGCGCTGAACGTCGACCCCATCAAAGGCGAGAAAATTAAGCTGAAGGTGGGCGGTGGCCTGCGCGACAAACTGGATCTCGGCATTAACCTCTCAGGCCCGGTGCGCGCGCAGCTGGCGCTGCAAACCCAGCTCGCCGAGGCGGGCCTGCCGCTCAATCTGACCCTGAACAGTGACGCGCTGCAATGGCCGCTGACCGGCACGCCGCAGTATCAGGTCAAAGGCTTCAAACTGAAGTTTTCGGGTAAGGCGACGGATTACGCGCTGTCACTGCGTTCCGACTTCAGCGGCGACCAAATCCCTCCTGCCACCTTGACCGTGGATGGCAAAGGTAACGTCGAGCAGTTCAAACTGACCCTGCTACGCCTGGCCGCTCTGCAGGGTAATACTGACCTGACGGGCATTGTGGACTGGAGCAAGGCGATTAGCTGGAATGCCTTACTGACCCTGAATGGCATCAACACCGCCAAGCAGTATCCTGACTGGCCAGCCAAATTGCAGGGCAAAATCGCCACGCGCGGCAGCCTGTATGGCGGAAGCTGGCAGATGCAAATCCCGACGCTGGAGCTTGACGGCAACGTTAAGCAGAACCTGGTTAAGGCGCGAGGGAATCTGCGTGGTAACAACTACGGCCAGTGGGATATCCCTCAGCTGCATCTGGAGTTGGGCCGCAACAATATTGATGTGAAAGGCTCACTCAGCGATAAATGGGCGCTGGACGCCAACATTGACGCCCAGCATCTGGACGGCGCGCTGCCGGGACTGGGCGGCGTCGCTAAAGGCATGATTCAGGTGCGCGGTGACTTGAAAGCGCCGAAGCTGCTGGCTGACCTGACCGCCAGCCGCCTCAAGTGGCAGGCGCTGACCATTAACCGGGTGGACATCAAAGGCGATGTCAGTTCGTCGGAGCAGATTCAGGGCAATCTCGCGGTTCGCATCCAACAGCTCAAGCAAGATGCTCTGGATATCAGTAACCTGACGCTAGATGCCAAAGGCAATGAGAAGCTGCATCAGCTGAAATTGAATGTCGAAGGCAAACCGGTTTCTGGCCAACTGGCCCTGACCGGCAGTTTCGACCGCGCCACAGAGCAGTGGAAAGGCAACATCAACAACACGCTGTTTGATACGCCAGTGGGCGCGTGGCGCTTGAATCGCTCGATTGCGCTGGAGTACTTCAACAAAGAACAGCGCGTTACCGTCGGCCCGCACTGCTGGCAGAACCCCAATGCCGACCTTTGCGTGCCGAAAACCATCGAGGCGGGAGCCAGCGGGCAGGCGAGTTTGCAGCTCAATCGCTTTGATTTGGCGATGCTCAAGCCTTTCCTCGGCGACGATACCAAGCTGAGTGGCGTGTTTACCGGCAAAGCCAACGTGGCGTGGAAAGCCGACGGCGGCTTGCCGCAGGGCAGCGTGTCGCTGGTGGGTAACGGCGTGAAGGTACAGCAACTGGTGAGTGGCAACCCCCTGCCTATCGCCTTCGACACCCTGAACCTGAATGCCGGCATGAACAACGGCCGCGCGACGCTGGACTGGTTAATCAAGCTGACCAATAACGGGCAGTTTGATGGCAACGTGCAAATCGCCGACCCGCAGAACCGCCGCAATCTCAGCGGGACGGTGAATATCAATCGCATCTCGATGGCGCTGATCCAGCCGATTCTGGCCGATGGCGAGAAGGCCTCGGGCCTGCTCAACGCCAACCTGCGTCTGGGCGGCAACGCGCAGAAGCCGCAGGTGTTTGGCCGATTGGCGCTGTCCGATATCGACTTCGACGCCGCGTTTATGCCGTTTGATGTCACCAGCGGCAACCTCAATATCAACTTCAACGGCATGTCGTCGCTGATGGATGGGGTGATCCGCACCGCCCACGGCCAGCTGGCATTAAACGGCAACGCCGACTGGAGCGTGCTGAACGCGTGGCGCGCCAGAATTGCCGCCAAGGGCGACCGGGTGAGGGTTTCCGTGCCGCCGATGGTGCGACTGGACGTCTCGCCGGACGTGGTGTTTGAGGCCACGCCGCAGCTGTTCTCGCTCAACGGTCGGGTGGATATCCCGTGGGCGCGCATTACCGTGCAGGAGCTGCCGGAAAGCGCGGTGGGCGTCTCGTCCGATGAAGTGATGCTCAATGACCAGCGGCAGCCGATTGCGCCGCCGTCGACCTCGATCCCCATCAACAGCAACCTGATGGTGAATATCGGCGATGACGTGCGTCTCGACGCCTTCGGCCTGAAAGCCCGTCTGAAAGGGGCGCTCAAGGTCGCGCAGGATAAACACGGTCTGGGGTTAAACGGCCAGATTGATATTCCTTCCGGTCGTTTCCACGCTTACGGGCAGGACCTGATTGTGCGTAAAGGCCAACTGCTGTTCTCCGGCCCGGCCGACCAGCCGCTGCTGAATCTGGAAGCGATTCGTAACCCAGACTCGACCGAAAATAACGTTATTGCCGGTTTACGTGTTACGGGCGAGGCGGATTCGCCTAAACTTGAAATATTCTCAGATCCGGTGATGTCGCAGGAACAAGCCTTGTCCTACCTGCTTCGCGGCCAAGGTTTGGACAGTTCTGGTGCCGATAGTGGCGCGATGACCTCAATGCTTATCGGTATGGGGGTTGCGCAAAGTGGTAAACTTGTGGGTAAAATCGGCGAAGCATTCGGTGTCAGCAATCTGGCGCTGGATACGCAGGGCGTTGGGGATAACTCTCAGGTGGTGGTCAGTGGCTATGTTTTACCGGGTCTTCAGGTGAAATACGGTGTCGGTATCTTCGACTCGCTGGCTACGCTGACTCTGCGTTATCGTTTGATGCCTAAACTTTACCTCGAAGCCGTTTCGGGTATCGATCAGGCATTGGATTTGCTTTATCAGTTTGAGTTTTAACTCATGTGACTTTTACTATACGAAACCAAACATGCGAATAATTGTTTATGGCAGTTTACGACGCAAGCAAGGCAATAGTCATTGGATGACGAACGCTCAGTGGTTGGGTGACCACGAGCTGGAAGGCTACGCGCTCTATAATCTGGGGCACTATCCGGCAGCCGTTCCAGGGGATGGAAAAGTCTATTGTGAAGTTTACCGCATCACGTCATCCATTATGGCTGAACTGGATGAACTGAAAAGTAATACAAAAGATTATAAACGTGAGCTGATTTCCACTCCGTACGGCAGTGCCTGGATCTACCTCTATATACGTTCGCTCGAAGGCGTACCGCGTATTGAAGGTGGTGATTGGCTCAAGCGTGCGGAAGATGTGAAGTAAGAACGCTGAGCAAGGTCGTCGTTCCGTTGATACCAAACACATCTCTTCTAAAACCAGGGAGAGAGACATAAAAAAAACACCGTCCAATGGGCGGTGTTTTTCTTTTTACTAAACTGTGTCAGTTTTCATCTCTGCTGATATGGAAATCTGCTGTATCGAGTTCAAAATCTTCTTCCATACCGAGTTTTTTCAGAATAGCTGGTAGCACTTGATGGATCGTCCGCATCCCTACCAATAGCTCGTTCATATAGATATCCGGATGTAATCGTAAAGCATTTGTCCCAAAACTTTCTTCTTCTGCCTCAACAGAAAGCGTGTCACTAGATGAGTTCACAAGGTCTAATAACTCTGCTTTTAAAGGGATTCTTGCTCGTAGCACTTTGTTCTTAATTTTATTCACTAAACGAATACAGTTGGTTTTAACTTTGTATCTAAAACATAAAATATCCGGCGATAAATCATTATTTATTCTTATTTTACATGCGGATAGCGCTAGTAGGCTATATTCTAACTCTGATACGGTATCGAATAAATCTAGCTCATCATCGTACATGAAATCTTCAATATATGCAGAGTAGAAGCCATATACTCCATTGAGAGCATTATACATTTCATAGATTAACGAAGTGATAGGATTAGCATTTATAGCATCCCAGAGCTGTTCCTCTAAATCTTCATCATCTATATCTGCATAATCAGCATCTAACTCGTGAGGGAAATCTTTGGGTATCTTGATACCAATTTGGTTCAGTACATCTAAAGTCTGGTGGCACAAATCATTCATTTCATCTAGCAAGGGGTAGGTTTCAATCCCAGTTTCAGCGTTTTGAAGTGCTGAGTTTGCAAGGAAATGAATTAATCCTTCCCATTTTTCAGCATTCTCTACAGAGCCAGCCAAGAGTATAAATGCCTCATCAAAGGTATTAGAGCCAATAATCTCTCTAACCTTTTTCTCCATTTCTGATGACATATGGTCACCTTTTTTCCATTTTGTAATCTGAGTGGGCGAAACACCAAGTTGGATAGCTAACGCCTTCTGGCTGCAACCTAGCTTATCTAATGCTCGTTTAATCAAATTTTCGCTAAGCATAGGAGACACCTCTTTAATTTTTATTTAGTGAAATTAGTGTGTTTTTTACTAAACTCATTTTAATGAATGATTTAGTTTATATCTATGTAAATTTACTAAACAATCTAATGTGCGAAGATAGAGAGAGGGTCTTGAGAAAAAGACTTTAAAGGATATTGTTTTGATATCAGATGGTTGCGATTTTACGAACATAAAAAAACACCGTCCAATGGGCGGTGTTTTTCTTTTTATACGGCTTGTACGGCCACCAGTCAGCGGCCGCGTAGCTCAAACAATTACTTGTTTTTAGCGCGTTCGAAAGAGGTCACGATCTCTTCCTTCGCGGCAGCAGCGTCAGCCCAGCCGTCAACTTTAACCCATTTGCCTTTTTCCAGCGCTTTGTACTGCTCGAAGAAGTGGGTGATCTGGCCGCGCAGCAGTTCTGGCAGGTCGTTCACATCTTTAATGTGATCGTACTCTTTGCTCAGTTTGGTGTGTGGTACTGCAACAACTTTGGCATCTTCGCCAGATTCGTCGGTCATTTTCAGCACGCCAACTGGACGGCAGCGAATGACTGAGCCTGGTTGCAGTGGGTACGGCGTTGGGACCAACACGTCTACCGGGTCACCATCAAGGGACAGGGTGTGGTTGATGTAACCGTAGTTGCATGGGTAGAACATCGCAGTCGACATGAAGCGATCCACGAACAGTGCACCGGTATCTTTATCTACTTCGTATTTGATGGGATCAGCATTAGCTGGGATTTCGATAACTACGTAGATATCTTCTGGCAAGTCTTTGCCTGCCGGCACATTGATTAAGCTCATTTTGGTTTCCTTCATTGAACCAGGAATTGGAGTGGCGGACATTATAGCCAAGTCCGTCACGATTTCCTGTCCTTTTCGTGGTGGGGATTTCTGGTGTTTCTCTCTTTTTCCCTGCTGTTAATCCCTATTGTTTGGCATGAAAGTTTTCTGAGTCCTCGCTTTACCGCCTAACTGCCTGTTTTACGGTTTCTTCTCAAGATTTTCACAAAATAGTCGATAACAAATGACATAAAAAAGTCTGCGGCATTGACAGATTACCTCTCTTCATTTTCCTCCATTTCCTAAACCACCGGATAACACAGCATGTTGAATAAGTTGAGCGTAAAGGCAGGGTTGATCGCCTTGTTAGGGGTAATGACCCTGATTTTATTGTTGGTCAGCGTCTTAGGAGCCAACGCCATTCGCCAGAGCGCCTCCTCGTTGCAGCAAATTAACCAGTTGCAGGGTGAAGAGTTGGGTTCGCTGGCGGAGAGTTACAGCTTCTCGCTGCGCGCTCGCGTGGCAAGCAGCGTGGCCGTGCGTCAGTTGGAAATTGGCATGGTGGATGACTCGAAGGCCACGGCGGGGCGAGTGGCAGGCTATTTGAAACAAGCCGATGAGAAAGTGGCTCTGTTTGTGGGGATTGATGATGGCAACGAGCAGGGGCGTGCGCTGACCAAGGCCTTGAAAGACGCCTATGATGCTTATAAAGCCAACGGTTTGCTCCCCGCGCTAGCGGCGATTCAGTCACAAAGCAGCGACGCCTATTACGACGTGTTAGAAAACAAAATGACGCCGTACAGCAACGCCTACGATAAGGCACTGAGCGATTTCCGCATTTACGCTCAGGAGAGCACCCAGCAGCGCATTGAGCATGCTCGCGCCCAGTCGCGCATCCAGCTGACCATTATTATTGTTGCCTGCATCGCTGCGATCTCTATCGCACTGCTGTCGTGGTTCGCGTTGCAGAAAATCATCATGCATCCGCTGAGCACCTCGATTGCCCAACTGGAGTTCATCGCGGCGGGCGATTTGACCCATGACATCGATGATTCGCGTAGCAACGAAATGGGCCGTCTGCTGCGCGCCATGAAGAAGATGCAAGACTCGCTGGCGGCCTCCGTTGGCCGAGTGCGCGATGCGGGCAATCAGATTGACGTCGGCACCCGCGAACTGGCTGCCGGAAACGTGAATTTGGCGCAGCGCACCGAAGAGTCGGCGGCTTCGCTGGAAGAGACGGCGGCTAGCATGGAGCAGTTGACCTCTACGGTGCGTATGAACGCCACCAACTCCGAGCAGGCGAATCAGCTGGCGCAGAGTGTCTCGAGCATTGCCGATAAAGGCAGTCAGGTGGTGAATCACGTGATGGATAAAATGCGGGCCATCACTGACAGCTCGAAACGCATTACCGACATCATCACGGTGATTGACGGTATTGCCTTCCAGACCAATATTCTGGCACTGAACGCCGCCGTTGAAGCTGCTCGCGCCGGTGAGCAGGGGCGCGGTTTTGCCGTGGTGGCGGGCGAAGTTCGTAGTCTCGCGCAGCGCAGCGCGCAGTCGGCAAAAGAGATCAAAGAGCTGATTGTGGACTCTGAAAGCCGCATCTCGGAAGGGGAAACCATGGTCAAATCGGCGGCCGGCACCATGACGGAGATTGCCAACGAAGTGCGCCGCGTTACCAGCTTAATGCGTGAGATTTCTATCGCCACCACCGAGCAGACGCACGGTATCGAGCAGGTGAATATCGCCATTACCCAAATGGATCAGGTGGCGCAGCAAAACGCCGCGCTGGTGGAAGAGGCGACGGCGGCAACGCGCTCGCTGGAAGAGCAAGCGCAGTTACTGGCGCAAAGCGTGTCGGTGTTTAAGCTCAGCCAGCAAGATTTGGTGTAAATCGAATCCAAACTAATGGCTTGGGCAAATAAAAAGGTTCGGCAAATGCCGAACCTTTTTTATGTAAGTGATGTACAGAGATAACGCGTTCTTATTGTGGGTAAGCGTCGTCTGGGAACTCAGCGATGAAGCGTTCTGCATCTTCAACCATAGAACGGTTGCCGACGAAGAAAGGTGCGCGCTCGTGCAGCTTTTGCGGAATGATGTCCAGAATACGGTTTTTACCGTCGCTGGCTTTACCACCGGCTTGCTCGGCAAGGAACGCCATCGGGTTGCACTCATACAGCAGGCGCAGTTTACCGGTAGGGTGACTTGCGGTGCTTGGATAGATATAAATGCCGCCTTTAAGCAGGTTACGGTGGAAATCCGCTACCAGAGAGCCGATATAGCGCGAGGTGTAAGGGCGATTTGTGGCTTCGTCCTGCTCCTGACAGTACTTAATGTACTTCTTAACGCCGAGCGGGAATCTGATGTAGTTGCCTTCGTTAATGGAGTACATGTTGCCCTTCGCAGGGAAACGGACTTTTTCATGAGACAAGCAGAAGACGCCGAGTGAAGGGTCATAGGTGAAGGCATGAACGCCCGCGCCCGTGGTGTAAACCAGCATGGTGGAGGAGCCGTAAACCACATAACCTGCCGCGACCTGACGGTTGCCCGGTTGCAGGAAGTCAGCTTCGGTGACCGGTTGGCCCAGTGGAGTGGTACGACGGTAAATAGAGAAGATGGTGCCGACAGAGACGTTGACATCAATGTTGGAGGAGCCATCAAGGGGGTCCATCAGGATCACGTATTTTGCATTTTCAGCACGTTCCCCTTCAAAGACGACAATCTCATCTTCTTCTTCCGACGCGATACCGGCAATTTCGCCGCGCGCTAACATCGCCGCTTTTAACTTTTCATTGGCGTAAAGGTCGAGTTTCATCTGAACTTCGCCCTGCACGTTTTCTACACCACTTGTACCGAGAATATCGACCAGCCCGGCTTTGTTGATGTCCCTATGAATGATTTTTGCGCCGAGTTTTATTGCTGAAAGGAGAGCGGTCAGCTCGCCCGTCGCATGGGGAAAATCCTGCTGCTTTTCAACAATAAATTCGCCTAACGTTTTCATGACGCATTCCCTAAATCTAGGATGGATAACGGTTTATTAATGAAACCTTAACATGAGCACGAGCAGTTTAGCCCAAATATATGGATGAATCCTAGGCAAATCCATTTCTTCTGGAGGATTCTGAGCGGTAGAATAGCGGCTGACTTAAAGGCATTAATGGAAAACATATGCGCATTCATATTCTTGGGATTTGCGGCACCTTTATGGGCGGGCTGGCAATGCTGGCACGCGCACAAGGGCATCAGGTTACCGGTTCAGATAACAACGTTTATCCACCAATGAGTACGCTGCTGGAGAATCAGGGTATTGAACTGATCCAGGGTTACGACCCCGCGCAGCTCGAGCCTCGTCCTGATCTGGTGATCATCGGCAACGCCATGACGCGTGGAAACCCGTGCGTGGAAGCTGTGCTGGAGCAGGGCATTCCTTACGTTTCTGGACCACAGTGGTTACACGACCACGTGCTGCCGGGCCGCTGGGTGATTGCCGTTGCGGGCACCCATGGTAAAACCACCACGGCTGGCATGGTCGCGTGGATCCTAGAAGCCTGCGGCTACGAGCCGGGCTATGTCATCGGCGGCGTGCCGGGCAACTTCGACGTCTCTGCACGTCTGGGTAACAGTCCGTTTATGGTGATTGAAGCCGACGAATACGACAGCGCGTTCTTCGACAAACGTTCCAAGTTTGTTCACTACAGCCCGCGCACGCTGGTGCTGAACAACCTTGAGTTCGACCACGCTGACATCTTCGACGACTTAAAAGCTATCCAGAAACAGTTCCACCATTTGGTTCGTCTGGTGCCGGGTCAGGGGAAAATCATTCTGCCCGACAATGACACGCCGCTGAAACAAGTGATGGCGATGGGCTGCTGGAGTGAGCAGGAGTTTGTTGGTGAAGCCGAAACCTGCGCCTGGGATGCCAAGAAGCTGACCCCGGACGCCAGCTCGTTCACCGTCTACCTGCGCGGTGAGAGCGTCGGCGAAGTGCACTGGTCGCTGGTTGGCGAACACAACATGCACAATGGCCTGATGGCGATCGCCGCGGCGCGTCACGTCGGCGTTAAGCCTGAAGATGCCTGCAAAGCCTTGGGCGATTTCATCAATGCCCGTCGCCGTCTCGAACTGCGCGGCGAAGCCTATGGCGTGAGCGTGTATGACGATTTTGCTCACCATCCGACGGCGATTCTGGCCACCCTTGCTGCCTTGCGCAGTAAAGTCGGCGGTACCGCGCGCATTTTGGCCGTGCTCGAACCGCGTTCTAACACCATGAAAATGGGCATGAGCAAGAATGAGCTGGCGCCAGCGCTGGGCCGTGCCGATGAAGTCTTCCTGTTACAGCCTCAGCACATTCCTTGGCAAGTAGCAGAAGTTGCTGAGCACTGTGTGCAGCCGGCTCACTGGAGCGCGGATGTCGACTCGCTGGCCGATTTAGTGGTGAAAGCCGCGCAGCCGGGCGACCATATTTTGGTGATGAGTAACGGCGGCTTCGGCGGCATTCACACCAAACTGCTGGATGCTCTGGCGGCGAAATCTGTGGCGGTCGAGCAGGAATAAGCTTCAGCCTGTTGGAACCTTCTTAAACACAGCTCCGGCTGTGTTTTTTTATGGCTGAAAGGCAGCAGGGCGCGGAAAAAAGGATAAAAAAAAGCTCCCGCAATACACGGGAGCCAAAGGGTGTCGTCGGACAGGACGACGAGGGTCTCGGGAAGTTAAGAGCACGGCAGTGGCAGTGTCAGCTCTCTTTCCAGCCTCAACAGCGCTTATTCTTATCGCTGGGTGGCTATTGAAACCGGGACTTCAATACAACAATTTTTCTACTTATGAGGGTGACTCGCTTCGCTCAATAAAGCTTATTTATAGAGCTCAGCCGTCGCGTGATATGCGCCTTCGTTATAAGCCTCAATCACACGGTAAGAGGTCGCGCCTTTGCTGTCGGCTTTGTCAGACAGTTGCTGGCGGATATCCATAGGTACGCCGTTAACGCCGCTGACGCTAATGGTACCCATAGGTTGTAAATTCTGTGCCTGATCGTTGGTGACCAAGTTGGCAGCTGAAGCGCCAAATGAGATGGCAGAGAACAGGCTAAGTGCAGCGATAGTAGTAGTGATTTTCATGACAATTTCCTGATATTTATGACGTTGATGCAGGTTATTTGATAGCAACGTCGATTCATGTTTTGGATTCATCAGGTCTGTATTATCAAGATTGAAGGGCGTTTTTGCGCTCTGGAAACTTGGTGCGTTGCAGCGATAAATCCGTTTTTTAATGCTTCGGCCTCTATTTCTTAGGCCAGATAATTTGTCTTACTCAAACTTCTCTTACTAAAACGTCTGTGACTTCAACGTCTTATTGGTAAATCTCTGCCGTTGCGTGGTAGTTGCCTTCTTGGCGAACTTCAATCACGCGGAAGGCTTTTGCACCTTGCTCATCCGCTTTATCAGATAGTGCCTGACGAATATCCGTAGGAGCACCGGCCACGCCGCTGACGCTAACCATACCGACGGACTGCAGATTTTTAGCCTGATCTTGTGTGACAGGTTGTGCTGCAAATGCGCCAAATGACAGTGCAGAGAGAATGCTGAATGCAGCGATAGTAGTTGTTACTTTCATGATTGACCTCGTCTCTTTTATTATGTAGTCCGAACAAACAGTGATTCACATCACGGAAATGAGTATACATCTAGTAACCCGAAATATTAATAGTTTGCTAATAGTTTTTGGTGTGGTTATAAGGGGGCTAGTAGTGTTTTTAATAACAGAAAAGAATAAAAAACGGCTTAAAATTGACCTTTTGAGGGTATTGTCTAGATAAATTAATGGGTTATGTCATTTGAGCTATTTGTGCTGAATATTGCAGAGATTCACACTATTGAAACCAGCATGTGAAGATGGTGTGACTGGTAGGGTCGTATTTAACAGGATGACATCTTGACAGGTCGTTTGGAAAACAACCTGATAGGTGGGTTTTAGGGTTAATAATTTATAAATAACCAGTAAAGAAGGTAGAAAAGGGTGCTCGCAGGATACCGTTGAGTACTTCACGGGTCACCTGCGCATATAATGGAGTGGCTTTACGCTGAGGAAGAGCGCGATTAAAGCTCTTGTTCGAACAGACTGAGAATGGCTTCGTACAGCTGTTTCACGCTAAACCCGCGGGCTGGCGTGGTGAAAATGGTGTCATCCCCGGCGATGGTGCCAAGAATGCCTTCCGATTTGCCTAATGAGTCCAGCAGGCGGGCAATAAGTTGCGCTGCGCCCGGGCTGGTGCGGATCACCACAACGGCATCGTTATAGTCGATATCCAGAACCAGGTTTTTCAACGGGCTGGTGGTGGTCGGGACACCAATCTCGGCCGGCAGGCAATACACCATCTCCATTTTCGCATTGCGGGTGCGTACGGCACCGAATTTGGTCAGCATGCGAGAAACTTTAGATTGGTTGATGTTCTCAAATCCGTCCTCTTGCAAAGCAAGGACGATTTCGCCTTGAGAACTGAACTTCTCTTCCTTCAATAAGGCTTTGAAGGCTTTAATTAGATCTTCCTGTTTGGCAGGATTACGCATTTTGCACCCTAAGGTCATAACGATAGTGCGGGTGATTATGCATATATATGAATTTTTATGCAATAAAGATAATCACGCATTACCCTGAGTTGTGCGCAATGTCTGGTTATACCCATTTATCCAGCGATGAATTTAGTAATGAATATGCTGGAATTGTGCATTGTTGACATAAGACATAGTTATTAAATTGTTATGGAATTGATATTGTCCTGATGCCATCAACGGGTGTAATGTAACCGCCGGTTAACCTGTCGTGTTTCGTGACGCTATTTTTATGATGTCATTGATTTATGCCATTGATGCATAAGCAAATAATCTTAAATAAAGCCGACATACAGCCAAAATTACCGCGTAGCTTCTCAATCTCAGGTATAGAGATTGTTGCAGTAGTGCAGTGGATGATGGTCACTACCTAGATGAATTCACGGCGCTTTTTAAGTTTATGATAATAAAGGAGTATAGGATGAAAGTTGCAGTTCTCGGTGCAGCTGGCGGTATCGGCCAGGCCCTCGCCCTTCTACTCAAGACCCAACTGCCTTCAGGTTCAGAACTCTCTCTGTATGACATTGCCCCCGTTACCCCGGGCGTAGCAGTTGACCTCAGCCACATCCCTACAGCAGTAAAAATCAAAGGTTTCAGCGGTGAAGATGCAACGCCTGCACTGGTTGGTGCTGACGTGGTGCTGATCTCTGCTGGCGTAGCTCGTAAACCGGGCATGGACCGTTCCGACCTGTTCAACGTGAACGCGGGCATCGTCCGTAACCTGATTGAGCAAGTGGCTAAAACCTGCCCGAAAGCACTGATTGGTATTATCACCAACCCAGTGAACACCACCGTTGCCATCGCAGCAGAAGTGCTGAAAAAAGCCGGTGTTTACGACAAAAACAAACTGTTCGGCGTGACGACTCTGGATGCTATCCGTTCAAACACATTCGTGGCTGAACTGAAAGGCAAACAGCCTCAGGACATCGAAGTACCTGTGATCGGCGGCCACTCAGGCGTGACTATCCTGCCACTGCTTTCTCAGATCCCTGGCGTCTCTTTCACTGAAAGTGAAGTCGCTGATCTGACTAAACGTATCCAGAACGCGGGTACGGAAGTGGTTGAAGCGAAAGCCGGTGGCGGATCTGCAACCCTGTCTATGGGTCAGGCTGCGGCACGTTTCGGTCTGTCTCTGGTTCGTGCTCTGCAAGGCGAAAGCAACATTGTTGAATGTGCTTATGTTGAAGGTAAAGGCGAACACGCCCGCTTCTTCGCACAGCCAATTCTGTTGGGTAAAAACGGCGTAGCCGAGCTGAAAAGCGTGGGTACTCTGAGCGCATTCGAGCAGCAATCTCTGGATTCAATGCTCGACGTACTGCGTAAAGATATCGAGTTAGGTGAGCAGTTCATCAACAAGTGATATCTGCCTAGGCAGTGCCAAATCAACCGCCGGTCTCCCCGGCGGTTTTTTTATGCGTTGTTTGCAAGAACCTCAGGCTTTATTTGGGGAACGGATTTTTCGCTCAATTCTTTTAGAGGTCGTAGGATCAAAATATCTGTTCGGCCAAATGAGGGAAGGGTGGATACCTATTGCATCAGCAATAATGCGCTCTCCTTTAGGCCACGGCCGCGATAATGCATTTGCTAGGGTTGATGAACTCAAACCGGCCTCTCGTGATACTGCCGCCAGGGTGGTGCCTTTCTTGCGTAATGCAGCAATAATGTCTGCCTGATGCCAATTTTCTTTATGTCCTTTCATACGTATTCCCTTTTATTATCGGCAAGTTGATCGTCGTAATATTGATATGATTTTTGGTATCAAGATCCAGAATATGAGCTTTAAAAATGGATGTTCTTGGTTTCTGAAAAGCTTTTCATTTTTGGGAAAATATCTCTTTATTCTTGCTAACGCAAATGAGTAATACAAATTGTTCTAAATTAATGGCGCAAGTTAATCAAAACCGCCTATTTATTAGGAGGATAAATGAATGACTTTTTTTGCTACTTTAAATATATGAATAAGATGTCTGACTAATTACCGACAGCCGTGAGGTCCTTGGTGGCAAGTGAGTGAGGGTTGTAAAAGATTTTCGCTCATCACTTTTGGTTTTATCTCTTTGAAAAATATTGGTTTAATGATTTTGATTGGTTTGTTGACTAACTGTTTAATACTTTCCAAAAAACACTGATTGTGTATTTATTAACTTTCATAAAAAAGATTAATCGATATCTGGGCTTCTTTTGTTACTTATTGAAGTGAGTTAATCAGCTTTATTACTTCTATTAAGTAGTGCTATAAGTTATCTGCTTTTATTAAATCTAAAGCTAAACGGAAAGCAGAACAGGCCATTTATGGACATTTTCATGGTCTCAGCGCGTTATAACAGCATTCTTTTGTGCAAATGCACAATATGAAAAGGAACGTTATGAAAAAAGAGTGGTTTTCAGCGAGGGAATTAATTGGTTTCGACGGTCTGCCAAATTCAACTCAGGGCATTCACAGTATGGCACGGCGTCAGGCATGGTTAAAACGCCGTCGTTGGGGTGTTCAGGGACGCGCCGTTGAATATCACATTGGCACTTTACCGATTAAGGCGATGAATAGCCTGGAAATGAAAGAGCAGTCCGCTGAATATGTTTACACTGCCCATCAAGATCCTCTGGCGATTTGGATTGAGAGCTACAAACAGTTAAAAGAAGATGAGCGGGATTTAATTATCAAATTCATCGTGCGGGAAGGGATGTCAGAGGTGTTAAATCGATTGAGCGCTAAGCCTTATACGCCTGATGTCTGAAGCCATGTGAAATGACAACTGTACCGCAGCCGAATCGCGGTACAGCCGTTTTAAGAGGCGTGGATTAGAAATCTCTTCTTACCGCAATATGCGCCAAGCCTTCCAGCGCCGTACGGTAAGGCGATTCTGGCAAGACCTGCAATGCGCGAATCGCCTTATCAGCTTCTTCTTCAGCGCGAGCGCGAGTGTAGTCCAGAGAACCCCACTGGTGCATCGCTGCCAGAACCGGCTCCAGCAGATGGCGGCCATTTCCTTGCTCAATAGCACCACGGATCATGGCTGATTGCTCGGCATCGCCGTGCTTCATGGCGTGAAGCAGAGGCAGGGTGGGTTTGCCTTCGTTCAGGTCATCGCCGGTGTTTTTACCCAGCGTCTCGCCATTCGCATCATAATCCAGCAAGTCGTCGATCAACTGGAAGGCCGTGCCCAGATAGCGGCCATAGTCTTGCAGACCCTGAATTTGCTCGTCGTTGCCGCCGGCCAGCATGGCCGATGACTGGGATGCCGCTTCGAACAGGCGGGCCGTTTTGCTGTAGATAACCTGCATATAGATCTCTTCCGTAATGTCCGGATCGTTGCAGTTCATCAGCTGTAAAACTTCACCTTCGGCAATCACGTTGACGGCTTTCGCCATCAGCGCCAGCACCGGCATTGACTCTAAATCCGTCATCATCTGGAAAGCGCGGGTATAGATAAAGTCGCCAACCAGCACGCTGGCGGCATTGCCAAAGGCCGCATTGGCTGTCGCTTTTCCACGGCGCATATCAGATTCATCAACCACGTCGTCATGCAGCAACGTCGCGGTATGGATAAACTCGATAAGGGCGGCGATGGTCACATGCTTGTCGCCTTCATAGCCCAACGCGCGCGCGGTGAGTACGGCGATCATTGGGCGAATGCGTTTACCACCGCCACTAATGATGTAATAGCCCAACTGATTGATCAGTGATACATCAGAATTCAGCTGTTCCAGAATGGTTGCGTTGACCGCAGCCATGTCCTGCTCGGTGAGATCGATAATCTGTTCTAGGTTCATTGTGTTTTTTCGGCTGCGTTACTCTTCACCGCAATGAGATCTGGCTCACATTGGCACATGGCGCTAACTGTAAAGGGGATTGTACTTGAAAAACAATGGAGATAAATGCCATCTAGTGAACTGCGCTTTTTTTCTTCTTTTGTCGTGAAAGTGCTCTTGTCATATGCTGATTTTTTGCGTAGAATTCGCGCCCTATTGTGAATATTTATAGCGCCCTCTGGACTATACAAAGTTGAGTGCGCGGAAAGCGGAGTTTTATATGTACGCGGTTTTCCAAAGTGGTGGTAAACAACACCGTGTTAGCGAAGGGCAGACTATTCGCCTTGAGAAATTGGACATCGCAACTGGTGAAACAGTTGAGTTCGACCAAGTTTTGATGATTGCTAACGGTGAAGAAATCAATATCGGTCTGCCATTAGTTTCTGGCGGTTTGATCAAGGCTGAAGTTATTGCTCACGGTCGTGGCGACAAAATTAAGATCGTTAAATTCCGTCGTCGTAAGCATTACCGTAAGCAACAGGGCCACCGTCAGTGGTTCACTGATGTTAAAATCACCGGCATTAGCGCTTAAGTTTAGGAGAGCGGAACAATGGCACACAAAAAGGCTGGCGGCTCCACACGCAACGGTCGCGATTCAGAAGCTAAACGTCTTGGCGTAAAACGCTTTGGCGGCGAAGCAGTACTGGCAGGCAGCATCATCGTTCGTCAGCGCGGCACCAAATTCCACGCTGGTAACAACGTGGGTTGCGGTAAAGACCACACTCTGTTTGCTTTGGCTGACGGTAAAGTCAAGTTCGAAGTTAAAGGCCCGAAAAATCGTAAATTTATCAGCATCGAAGCTGAATAAATTTCTCGAGTCTTAAGAAAATAGATGTAAGCCCCGCAATTCGTTGCGGGGCTTTTTACATTCTGGTTCGCCTAAGTATGGCAGGGACATGGACACGAAATCGCAGGCGCCTATAGGGATTCTGTTAGCGGTGATCACGGCAATGTGCTGGGGTTCGCTGCCTATAGCGATGAAGCAAGTGTTAGTCGTCATGGACCCTTTCACTGTCGTCTGGTTTAGGTTCTCTCTGGCCGCAGTGGTGCTGGGATGTATTTTGGCATCACGGCATAGATTGCCGCCGATGCAAATGTTCAAAAGTCCTCGCTGGTTGATTTTACTGTTAGTCGCGACCTGTGGGTTATTGGGCAATTTCGTCTTGTTTGGGTCATCTCTGCAATACCTCAGCCCTACGGCGTCGCAGGTTATCGGGCAGTTATCACCCGTCGGCATGATGTTCGCCAGCGTCATTATCTTGAAAGAGAAGATGCGCGTAACCCAAGTGATTGGGGCGGGCATGCTGATACTCGGCTTGGTGCTGTTCTTTAATACCAGCCTGATTGAAATTTTCACACGTCTCACGGATTACACCCTGGGTGTATTGCTGGGGATAAGTGCGGCAACGGTTTGGGTTATTTACGGCGTTACGCAGAAGGTCTTATTGCGGCGGCTAGCCTCACCTCAGATCTTGTTTTTGCTGTACACTTTATGTTCTATCGCATTGCTCCCGCTGGCCAGTCCGGCGATGCTCTCGCAGCTCAATAGTTGGCAATTTGCCTGTTTATTGTTTTGTGGCGCGAATACGTTAGTAGGATATGGCGCATTAGCGGAAGCGATGGCGAGATGGCAGGCGGCACAAGTAAGTGCATTTGTTACCCTGACGCCATTGTTTACCCTGCTATTTTCAGATTTATTAGCACTTGCCTGGCCTAATATGTTTGCTGCACCAGTGCTTAACCTAATTGGTTATTTGGGAGCATTCGTGGTGGTGGCGGGAGCGATGTTTTCCGCAATTGGCCATCGTTGGTGGCCTGGTCGGACAGAACAAACCCTGGTGGCGACTCTTAAGCAGCCGGGTGAATGATTTACGGAGACGGTACACATGAAGTTTGTAGATGAAGCCACAATTTTGGTCGTGGCAGGTGATGGCGGTAACGGCTGTGTCAGCTTCCGTCGTGAAAAATATATCCCTCGTGGCGGCCCTGATGGCGGCGACGGCGGCGACGGCGGCGACGTCTATGTGCTGGCAGATGAAAACCTCAACACGCTGATCGATTTCCGTTTTGTGAAATCTTATCGTGCAGAGCGCGGCACCAATGGCCAGAGCAGCGATTGTACGGGTAAACGTGGCAAAGACATCGTCATCAAAGTCCCGGTCGGTACGCGTATTCTGGATCAGGGCACTGGCGAAGTATTGGGTGACATGACCCGCCACGGCCAGCAGCAGATGGTTGCCAAAGGCGGTTTTCACGGCCTAGGTAACACCCGCTTCAAATCATCCGTAAACCGTTCCCCTCGCCAAAAAACGATGGGCACCAAGGGTGAGATGCGCGACATCTCTCTGGAACTGATGTTGTTGGCTGACGTGGGCATGCTAGGTCTGCCGAACGCCGGTAAATCAACCTTCATTCGCTCTGTCTCAGCCGCTAAACCAAAAGTTGCCGATTATCCATTTACTACGCTGGTGCCAAGCTTGGGCGTTGTGCGTATGGATAACGAGCAGAGCTTCGTGATTGCCGATATCCCAGGCCTGATTGAAGGGGCTTCGGAAGGCGCAGGTTTAGGTATTCGCTTCCTGAAGCACCTTGAGCGCTGCCGCGTGCTGCTGCATCTTATTGATATCGCACCAATCGATGAATCTGATCCGGTTGAAAACGCTAAAGTTATCATCAACGAACTGCAGCAGTATGATGCCAAATTGGCAGAAAAACCGCGCTGGTTGGTGTTCAACAAAGTTGATCTGATTGAGAAAGAAGAAGCTGAAGCTCGTGCTAAAACCATCGCCGATGCTTTGGGTTGGGAAGGAGATTACTATCTGATCTCTGCCGCCAATCGCGAAGGCGTTAACGCGCTGTGCTGGGATGTGATGAAGTTCATCAATGAAAATCCTAAGCACATGGCTGTTGAAGCTGCCGTGCCAGAGAAAGTTGAATTCATGTGGGATGATTACCACCGTGAGCAACTGGCTGAAGTCGAAGCCGAAGATGACGACTGGGATGATGACTGGGACGAAGATGATGACGAAGGCGTAGAGATTATCTACGAACGTTAATTCTGCGTTTAATTGATTATTTACACGTCGATAAAGGCCGCTCTACAGCGGCCTTTTTTCATGCATACATTGGAGGTTCAGGCTGGGCTTAGTATTTGTCGATAAAGGTTTCTGGTAGCCAGCACTGGGCGCAGAGGCCTTGGGTATCTTTGCGATTGCTCAATTGCAGATTGCCGCCGTGCAGTGTGGCAATGCGCACAATGATATTCAGCCCCAGCCCGCTGCCACCGTATCGCTGGTCAACGCGTTTGAAAGCCTGAGTCAGCTCACTGGCTTTCTGTTCATCAATTCCCGGGCCGTTATCCTCGACTTTCACCACTGCGCCCTGATTCTCACTTAGCAGGGTCAAGGTTATCTCACCACCCTCCGGGCCATACCTAAAGGCATTTTCCACCAGATTGCGCACCATCAGGCGTAGCAGGATGGCGTCGCCCTGAATCACCCGCTTCTCAGGCAGGGAGTAGCGCAGAGACTGTTGGCGCAGGGTAAGCATCTCCTCCAGCTCCTCCTGCAGAGGCAGCACCACGTGCTCGACCAAGTCCACCTGATCATAATGCCCCTTCGCGAAGTTTTGCCCCGCACGCGATAGCATCAGTAGCTGCTCGATAGTCAGCATCAGCTGATCGATGCGGCTAATCAAGGTCTTGCTGCCTTCCACACCTTTCTGCTCCATCAGCTCGAGGTGCAAACGCACTCCGGCCAGCGGCGTGCGCAGCTCATGGGCGGCATCGGCGGTAAACAGCCGCTCTTGCTGAATGGTGTTGGAAAGCCGGGCGAAAAGCTGATTCAGCGCCTTAGTGACCGAGACGATTTCGCTGATTTCGCTGTTAAGCGGCAGGGGGGATAAGTTGTCCGCCGAGCGAGTTTCCAGCCGATTCTGCAATTGGTTAAGTGGCCGAATGATCCAGCTGATAGCCCAGAAGGAGAGCAGCAGCGTGACGGCCATCATCAGTAGGGAAGGGGCAATCAGCGAGGCAATCGCCTCGGCTATCTCTTTCTCAACATGGCTATTGCGCACCTTGGCTGAGAGCGTGTCGTTGACCAACAGGTTGATCTGTTCCTGACTCTCATGCCAAAGCCAAAACACGCTGGTGAGCTGAGTGACGAACAAGATCAGCGCCAGCATGACGAGCAGCCGACGCCGCATGCTGTTCATTCAGAGACCTCTAAACGATAGCCGTTACCGCGAATGGTGCGGATAACCTCTTTGCCTAATTTGCGGCGCAGGTTGTGCATATGCACTTCCAGCGTGTTTGAGCCGAGATCGTCATTCCAGGTGTAGAGATCTTGCTGTAGAAGTTCGCGATTCACGGTTTGGCCTGCCCGCATCATCAGCCGGGAAAGGATAGCGAACTCTTTCGGCGTCACTTCGACGGGAGCGCCATCTTTATAAACTTGCTGGGTGGAGAGGTTAATTTTGAGGTAGCCGACGATAACCTGATTATCGCTCTGCCCCTGATAGCGGCGGATTAAGGCTCTGACCCGCGCCAATAGCTCGACCAGCGCGAAAGGTTTAATCAGATAATCATCTGCACCGGCATCAAGGCCGTCTACGCGATCCTCAAGGGCATCGCGCGCTGTGAGGATCAGCACGGGGATGGAGATATGCTCCCGGCGCCACTGGCGCAGGAGAGAGGCGCCATCGCGATCGGGTAGGCCCAGGTCTAACACCACCAAGCTGTACTGGCTTGCCAGAATTAGGCCATGGGCCTCTGCCGCTGTCGATGCGCAATCACAAGCGTAATTCTCTCCGCTGAGGGCCAGTGCCAGACCCTGACGTAAGAGTTCATCATCTTCAACGATCAGTAATTTCATCGTTTAGAACTCAGTTATTTTGATATACATCCCGATAGAGACGGCTTTCAAAACGAACCAACGGTGCTCTACGCGTGCGCTGATCTTCCGGCGGAACAGCATAGCCAGATAAGAACTGCACAAAGGCCATACGTTGGCCGCTGGCCGTCGTGATGAAGCCCGCGAGGTTATAAACGCCAGCCAGTGAGCCGGTCTTCGCAGAAACTTTTCCATCCACGCCCGCTTCGTGCAAACCACCACGATATTGCAATGTACCGTCATGGCCCGCCAGAGGGAGCATTGATATGAAGTTTAGCTCCTGATCGTGTTGAGCAATGTATTGCAGCACTTGCATCATGGTCGCAGGTGACAACAGGTCGTGGCGCGACAGGCCAGAGCCATCTACCTGAATAGAGTTACCTAAATCGATACCGGCTTTCTGGCGAAGGATCTGACGCACGGCGTCGGAGCCCGCACGCCACGTGCCCGGCACGCCAAAACGCTGGTGTCCTATGGTGCGGAACACGGTATCAGCAATCATGTTGTCTGACTTCTTCAACATGATGTGCAGCAAATCGTGCAGCGGCGCGGACTGCGTTTGGGCCAGAACCGTACCCACTGGCGTCGGCTGTGTCTGGCGCTTCAGCGTGCCGTCGATTTGAATCTCAGCCTGTTGCAGCTCATCTTTAATGATGGCACCGGCATAGCTCGCTCCGTCTTGAATGGCGAAGGCCAAAGGCAGAGGTTCGCTGCGCTGGGTCAGGCAGCCCGTCAGCGTGTAACGGTTGAGTTCGCCAGGCACCACGTCCAGCTCGCAATATTGCGCATCAGGTGAGCCTTTCGCCAGTGTCCGCACTTCGCTAAACATGTGGACTGGATAGTATGATGCGACGCGAATGAAGGCGTTATCATTAGGTTTTGGCGCACTGTAGAGCGAAACCGAGAAGCAGTTTCGATCGACAATTGCCGCCGCCGGCGGTGCGCTGAAGCACTGGGTAATATCGTTCCACGGCCAGCCTGGCGCTTTGTCATGGCTGGCGAAAACCGAGCTGTCGATGATCACATCGCCAGTAATTTGTTTGATGCCCTGCTTGCGTAATGCAGCCACCATATTGCGAATATTCTGACGCTTAAAGGTGGGATCTCCACCGAAACGCGCGACCAGATCGCCTTTCAGCACACCATCGCTGACGGTGCCTTTGGTTTCGAATGTGGTCGTAAACCGGAAATCCGGGCCTAGCTGGAGCAAGGCTGCCAGCGCGGTCAAAATTTTCATCGTACTGGCGGGCAAAGCCATCTGCTGCCCGTGATAGTCTATCGAAGGGGTTGTGGCTCCAATCTTCTGTACCAGTAACGCCAGGTTTGTACCGTCGGGCAGATACTCGGTGTAATTTTCGACCTGAGCTGCGTTTGCGTTCAAAACAAACGCGCAAGCTAATCCACTGACAATTTGTAAAAAACGCATTATTTTGAGTAAGGGCCTTGGGTAACTGCGGAATGACGTGCCGCCATACTACGATGCTACGAAGTGGGGTGCAACGAGGGCGAAAGTAAACGATGACCCTCAGGGAACTCTACGTTAAAATACGTATCAAAATGCAAAACCAATCCTGACTTGGGTCTTTGACTCCGGGTTAGGTTTTTTTTGTTTTTAGCCAGAGAGAGTCGGTCAAGAGCACTGACTTATTTCTACCTGATTCGATCAGGACGGTGTTTACCGAAAGGACAAGTTAGAGGTAGTTAATATATGAAACCGATTCCGATGACATTACGTGGCGCAGAAAGATTACGTGAAGAACTTGATCATCTTAAGAGCGTTCGTCGCCCGAAGATCATTGCAGATATCGCCACTGCACGTGAACATGGCGACTTGAAAGAGAATGCTGAATATCACGCCGCTCGTGAACAACAGGGCTTCTGTGAAGGACGTATTCAGGAGATCGAAGCCAAGCTTTCTAATGCTCAGGTGATCGACGTAACCAAAATGCCGGCAACGGGTCGCGTGATTTTTGGTGCCACGGTATCCGTGATGAACCTTGATACTGAGGAAGAGCAAAAATACCGCATCGTGGGTGATGATGAAGCAGATTTTAAGCAAAATCTGATTTCTGTTAACTCGCCTATTGCCCGTGGTTTAATTGGCAAAGAACAAGATGACGTCGTGGTGATTCGCACGCCAGGCGGCGATGTTGAGTATGAAGTGTTGAAGGTCGAATATCTTTAATCCGCCTCAGCCAACCTGAATAAAAGGTGCCATTCTTCGAGCTCGGCCCCCATTCAAAACTCTCACTTCCCGCGTGAATTACCTCACAGGGAAGTGAAAACTAACGTAAAAAGGCCGCGAGCGGCCTTTTATTGAAAGTAATAACGTGTCACCGTTCCACTTATCTACAGCGTTTTTCGTTAAACCTTAAACAATTAACGCGGTAAGATAATTTTGCGGTCTTCAGTCGAAGGGCGATAAAGTACCAGAATATTGCCGATGACTTGCACATTGCTCGCCTTGGTTTCACGCACAATAGCGTCAACAATCAAGGTCTTCGTTTCACGCTCTTCAGCGGCTACTTTCACTTTGATAAGTTCGTGGTGTTGCAGAGCCAGTTCGATTTCTGCGAGCACACCTTCGGTAAGGCCGTTATTACCTAGCATGACAACCGGTTTGAGTGGATGTGCCAGACCTTTCAGGTACTGTTTTTGCTTATTGTTAAGATTCATCGTCTTTTTTGCTTAAGTTGGGATTGAAAACGGGTCATTCTACCGCCATCTCATGGTTATCACCAAATCGGACTGCTTTGGCGCGAAGATTTGAGTGGCTTTAGCTATCGACGTAATGACGCTAAGAGCTTGTTCCAAATGCTCTATATGAGTGTTAATGGAAAATTAAATGGTTAATAAATAATGTCTAATAAAAAGCGTTCTGCAAGTTCCAGTCGCTGGTTGCAGGAACACTTTAGCGATAAATATGTGTTACAAGCACAGAAAAAGGGCCTACGTTCCCGCGCCTGGTTTAAACTGGATGAGATACAGCAAAGCGACAAACTGTTCAAACCAGGAATGACCGTGGTTGACTTGGGCGCTGCGCCGGGTGGTTGGTCACAATTTGCTGCCACCCAAATCGGGCATAAAGGCCGCATTATCGCATGCGATCTTTTACCTATGGATCCCATCGTTGGAGTCGACTTTCTTCAGGGCGACTTTCGTGATGAATTAGTTCTCAAAGCTCTGTTGGAAAGAGTGGGAGATAACAAAGTTCAGGTGGTCATGTCCGATATGGCCCCGAATATGAGCGGTACTCCGGCAGTCGATATTCCAAAATCGATGTATCTGGTTGAGTTAGCGCTGGATATGTGTCGTGATGTATTGGCACCAGGTGGAGGTTTCCTGGTGAAGGTGTTCCAGGGAGATGGCTTTGATGAATACCTACGGGAAATTCGCTCCCTTTTTACGAAGGTGAAGATTCGTAAGCCAGACGCTTCTCGTGCACGTTCGCGTGAAGTGTACATCGTAGCGACAGGGCGGAAACTGTAATACCCTAACGCTGTTTGTTAACACAGTTGTAATATGAGGTTAATCCCTTGAGTGACATGGCGAAGAACCTGATTCTCTGGTTAGTCATCGCGGTTGTATTGATGTCTGTATTTCAGAGCTTTGGGCCCAGCGAGTCTAATGGCCGTAGGGTAGATTATTCTACCTTCATGTCCGAATTGACCCAAGACCAGATTCGTGAAGCACGTATCAATGGACGTGAGATTGACGTTGTTAAAAAAGATAGCAACAAATACACGACCTACATCCCAGTTGATGACCCTAAATTGCTGGATACGCTGCTGAGCAAAAACGTGAAAGTTGTTGGCGAACCGCCAGAACAACCTAGCCTGCTGGCCTCTATTTTTATTTCATGGTTCCCGATGCTGTTGTTGATTGGCGTCTGGATATTCTTTATGCGGCAGATGCAGGGCGGCGGCGGCAAAGGGGCAATGTCCTTTGGCAAGAGCAAGGCGCGCATGCTGACGGAAGACCAAATTAAAACCACTTTTGCTGACGTCGCTGGTTGTGACGAAGCCAAGGAAGAGGTTAGCGAACTGGTAGATTACCTTCGCGAACCAAGCCGTTTCCAAAAACTGGGCGGTAAGATTCCAAAAGGCGTGTTGATGGTAGGCCCTCCAGGTACCGGCAAAACCTTGCTGGCGAAAGCTATCGCGGGTGAAGCAAAAGTACCTTTCTTCACGATTTCCGGTTCCGACTTCGTTGAAATGTTCGTGGGTGTGGGTGCATCTCGTGTGCGCGACATGTTCGAACAAGCGAAAAAAGCAGCGCCATGCATCATCTTCATCGATGAGATTGACGCCGTAGGTCGCCAACGTGGTGCTGGTTTGGGCGGTGGTCACGACGAACGTGAACAAACGCTGAACCAGATGCTGGTTGAAATGGACGGCTTTGAAGGCAACGAAGGCATTATCGTTATTGCTGCAACTAACCGTCCAGACGTACTTGACCCAGCGTTGCTGCGTCCAGGTCGTTTTGACCGTCAAGTGGTTGTTGGCCTGCCAGATGTTCGCGGTCGTGAGCAGATCCTGAAAGTCCACATGCGTCGTGTGCCACTGGCACCAGATGTTGACGCATCTGTGATTGCACGTGGTACGCCGGGCTTCTCTGGTGCTGACTTAGCTAACTTGGTTAACGAAGCGGCTCTGTTCTCTGCTCGTGGCAACAAACGCGTTGTTTCGATGGTTGAGTTCGAGAAAGCCAAAGACAAAATCATGATGGGTGCGGAACGTCGCTCCATGGTGATGACCGAAGCGCAGAAAGAATCTACGGCATATCACGAAGCGGGCCACGCCATCATTGGTCGCCTGGTTCCTGAGCATGACCCAGTACACAAAGTCACTATCATCCCTCGTGGACGTGCTTTGGGTGTGACCTTCTTCCTGCCAGTAGGCGATGCGATTAGCGCCAGCCGTCAGAAGCTCGAAAGTCAGATCTCTACCCTGTACGGTGGTCGTCTTGCTGAAGAGATCATCTACGGTGTAGAAAAAGTCTCTACCGGTGCATCCAACGACATCAAAGTGGCGACTTCCATTGCGCGTAACATGGTTACCCAGTGGGGCTTCTCTGAGAAATTGGGTCCATTGCTCTACGCTGAAGAAGAAGGCGAAGTGTTCTTGGGTCGCTCAGTCGCGAAAGCCAAACACATGTCTGACGAAACTGCTCGTATCATCGATCAGGAAGTTAAATCTCTGGTTGAGCACAACTACCAACGTGCCCGTAAGCTGTTGATGGAAAACATGGACATCCTGCATTCAATGAAAGATGCATTGATGAAATATGAAACCATTGAAGCGCCACAGATTGATGACCTGATGAACCGCAAAGATGTTCGCCCGCCAGCTGGCTGGGATGAGTCTAGCGCGAAAAATGGTAACGACAGTTCCAATGACGGTGGCGCCCCTAAAGCACCAACGCCAGTAGACGAACCGCGTACGCCGAATCCAGGCAACACGATGTGTGAACAATTTAGCGGCAAATAAGCCGGTAATTGGACATCATTGTTGACGTTGTTAATAAAAACCTCGGGCTTGCCCGGGGTTTTTTTATGCATAATGTACGGACGACACAGAATATTTATCAGAAGCGATAGGACACTAGCATGCTGCTAAACGCCCAAGGGGTTTCGTTAGACCTCAGATTTCCTCAGGTCATGGGGATCCTTAACGTTACGCCAGATTCTTTCTCTGACGGTGGCCGCCATAACCGCATTGATTTGGCACTGCAGCATGCTCAGGCCATGGTTGATGCCGGCGCAACGATAATCGATATCGGCGGCGAGTCTACTCGTCCGGGCGCCGCAGAGGTCAGCGAGGATGAAGAACTTTCCCGCGTCATCCCCGTGGTCGAAGCTATTTATCGCCGGATGGAAGTTTGGATATCCGTCGATACCTCGAAAGCCGCGGTTATCCGAGAATCAGCTGCCGCCGGCGCCCACATCATCAATGATATTCGCTCTCTGCAAGAGCCTGGCGCCCTAGAAGCCGCTGCGGCGACCGGCCTGCCTGTCTGCCTGATGCACATGCAGGGGCAGCCAAAAACGATGCAACATTCACCGAAATATGACGATCTGATTGGTGAAATCGATAGCTACTTCGCCGCACAAATTGCGCGTTGTGTGAGCGCGGGTATTCCGAAAAATAAATTGTTGCTCGACCCAGGCTTCGGTTTCGGTAAGAATTTAAACCACAACTACCAGCTGCTCGCAAGGCTGGCTGAATTCCACCATTTTGGGTTGCCATTACTGGTTGGGATGTCGAGAAAATCGATGATTGGGCAGTTACTCAATGTGTCCCCGGAAAATCGGGTGAGTGGAAGTATTGCCTGCGCCGTTATTGCTGCAATGCAAGGCGCGCAAATAATCAGAGTGCATGACGTAAAAGAAACCGTCGAGGCGATGCGTATCGTTGAGGCAACACTTTCAGCAAGGGAAGAATAAAAATTATGAGCAACCGTAAATACTTTGGTACAGATGGCATTCGTGGCAAAGTTGGCGAAAGCCCGATCACGCCTGATTTCGTATTAAAGTTGGGCTGGGCCGCAGGTAAAGTCCTCGCCCGCCATGGTTCGCGCAAAGTCATTATTGGCAAAGATACCCGCATTTCTGGCTATATGCTGGAATCAGCACTCGAAGCCGGCCTTGCTGCCGCAGGTCTTTCCGCCTCTTTCACCGGCCCAATGCCAACTCCGGCCGTTGCTTACCTGACCCGCACCTTCCGCGCGGAAGCAGGTATCGTCATTTCAGCCTCTCATAACCCTTATTATGACAACGGCATCAAATTCTTCTCCATCGACGGTACTAAGCTGCCTGACGATGTTGAAGAAGCCATTGAAGCTGAAATGGATAAGCCGCTGACCTGCGTTGAGTCGGCAGAGCTGGGTAAAGCCAGCCGCATTGTGGATGCAGCTGGCCGCTACATTGAATTCTGCAAAGGCACATTCCCAAGCGAACTAAGCCTAAATGGCCTGAAAATCGTGGTTGACTGCGCAAATGGCGCGACCTACCACATTGCGCCAAGCGTGATGCGCGAGTTAGGCGCGAAAGTGATCGCTATCGGCTGCGAACCCGATGGGATGAATATCAATGAAAAATGCGGCGCGACGGATGTTCGTCTGCTGCAAGAGCGCGTTCTGGCTGAGAAGGCCGATGTCGGTCTGGCCTTTGATGGCGACGGCGACCGTATCATCATGGTTGACCATGAAGGAAATAAGGTCGATGGCGACCAGATCATGTATATCATTGCGCGCGAAGGTCTGCGCCAGGGCCAGCTGAAAGGCGGCGTGGTGGGCACCTTGATGAGTAACATGGGTCTTGAGCTGGCATTGAAACAGCTAGGTATTCCATTCACTCGCGCCAAAGTTGGCGACCGCTACGTTCTTGAGAAGATGAAAGAGAAGGGTTGGAGCATTGGTGCCGAAAATTCAGGCCATGTGATCCTGCTGGACAAAACCACCACCGGTGACGGCATTGTGGCAGGCCTGCAAGTGCTGACCGCCATGGCGCGTAACCACATGAGCCTGCATGACCTGTGCAGCGGCATGAAATTACTGCCACAAGTGCTGGTTAATGTTCGTTTCGCCGGAACCCATGACCCGCTGGAAACTGAAGAAGTGAAAACCATTACTGCTGAGGTTGAAAAACAGCTGGCAGGGCGGGGCCGAGTATTACTGCGTAAATCAGGTACTGAGCCGTTAATTCGCGTTATGGTGGAAGGTGAAGACGGCGCGTTAGTAGAAATGCTGGCTAACCGCATTGCTGATGCCGTAAAAGCGTCAAAGCCATAATTGAGTAACAGCACTGATTCTTAAAATAATTTGGGCCTTTTTTGAGCATGAAAAAGGCCCGAAATTTTTCTGACGCACAGACTTTGACTGCTTTTGACGTTTTTTTCCGCAAACGAACAATCCTCGTCAAATTGCCCTTGCGTCCCCATACACCTTTGGTTAGTATTCACACCCGCTTCAGTGGGTCATTGAAATCCACTAAATTGGTGAGAAGCATTTAGCATGCGGTGAACCCGCAAGGATACAGGTACTACTATGTACGAAGCTCTTCTGGTGATTTTCCTTCTCGTAGCAATCGGCCTGGTGGCTATGGTTATGCTGCAACAAGGTAAAGGTGCTGATATGGGAGCCTCTTTCGGAGCAGGTGCTTCTGGCACATTGTTCGGTTCGAGTGGTTCCGGTAACTTCATGACCCGTACGACAGCTATTTTAGCGGCGCTTTTCTTCGTTATTAGCTTGATCTTGGGCAACATGAGTACCCATAAGGGCCAGCAAGGTAGTGAGTGGGAGAACTTGGGTCAGCCAGCGAAAACTGAGCAGACTACAACTGCACCAGCGGCTCCAGCAGCGCCTAACAGTGATGTTCCTCATTAATCTGTAGATTGAATGTTATTGCTCTTATAAAGAAGTGGAAGTAAGCTTTTCAATCAATGGCTTATGCTTGGACAGTAGAAGCGATTGTGAAAAATAAGTGCCGAGGTGGTGGAATTGGTAGACACGCTACCTTGAGGTGGTAGTGCCCGAATGGGCTTACGGGTTCAAGTCCCGTCCTCGGTACCAATCTTTGTGATAACTTGCTTTTAAGCGGTTATCGGCGTAGTATTTGCCACGTTTTCGGACGCGGGGTGGAGCAGCCTGGTAGCTCGTCGGGCTCATAACCCGAAGGTCGTCGGTTCAAATCCGGCCCCCGCAACCACTTTCCCTAAGTGTTTATTTCAAATAGACTTTCAGTTTCCTCCTGTTATGTTCTGCAGTTTCAATTTGAAATAACACTTTCGAAAGTTGCGCCGAAGTCGCTTTTCGGCGAACAGGGTCCAGTTTCATAAAGCCCCGATTTATCGGGGTTTTTTGTTATTTGGCAGCAGAATCACTGGGCTATTAGGCCCTTTTTTTATGTCTTGGGGGTGGGCTTGTCCACATTAGAACAAAAATTAACAGAGATGATTTCAGCACCGGTTGAAGCATTGGGCTTCGAGCTGGTAGGCATCGAGTTCGTAAGAGCTCGCCAATCGACGCTACGCATCTATATTGATAGTGAAGACGGGATCACAGTTGATAATTGTGCTGATGTCAGCCACCAGGTTAGCGCCGTGTTGGATGTCGAAGACCCCGTCACTGTTGCATACAACCTGGAAGTTTCCTCTCCCGGTCTCGATCGCCCTATGTTTACCGCTGAACATTACCAACGTTTTCTCGGTGACGAGGTGAGTCTGGTACTGCGGATGGCTATGCAGAACCGTCGCAAATGGCAGGGAATTATTAAGGCTGTCGAAGGCGAAATGATCACGGTTACTGTGGAAGGCAAAGATGAAGTGTTCGCGCTGAGCAATATCCAGAAAGCGAACCTGGTACCCCACTTTTAAAGTTTGGATGAGGCAACTAGGATGAACAAAGAAATTCTGGCTGTTGTAGAAGCGGTTTCTAATGAAAAATCACTCCCGCGCGAGAAGATTTTTGAAGCGCTGGAAACTGCGTTATCGACAGCGACTAAGAAAAAGTACGAACAAGAAATTGAAGTCCGCGTCACCATCGATCGTAAAACCGGTGACTTTGACACCTTCCGCCGTTGGGTTGCTGTTGACGAAGTTACGCAACCAACGCGTGAAATCACCCTTGAAGCTGCCCAATACGAAGACCCTTCTATTGAATTAGGCGGTTACATCGAAGATCAGATTGAGTCTGTCACCTTCGACCGTATTACAACTCAGACCGCGAAACAGGTTATCGTACAAAAAGTACGTGAAGCTGAACGTGCGATGGTGGTTGAGCAGTTCCGCGAACAGCAAGGCGAAATCGTCACTGGCGTGGTTAAGAAAGTTAACCGTGATAGCATCGCTCTCGATTTAGGCAGCAATGCTGAAGCGGTTATTCTGCGCGAAGACATGCTGCCACGTGAAAACTTCCGCTCTGGCGACCGTATTCGTGGCGTGCTGTATGACGTCCGCCCAGAAGCACGCGGCGCACAGCTGTTCGTCAGCCGTTCTCGTAACGAGATGCTGATTGAACTGTTCCGCATCGAAGTACCAGAAATTGGTGAAGAGCTGATTGAAATTAAAGCAGCAGCTCGTGACCCAGGCTCTCGTGCCAAAATTGCCGTTAAAACCAACGACAAACGCATTGACCCAGTGGGTGCATGTGTTGGTATGCGCGGTGCTCGCGTGCAGGCCGTGTCTAGCGAATTAGGCGGCGAGCGTATCGATATCGTATTATGGGACGACAACCCTGCCCAGTTCGTTATCAATGCTATGGCGCCTGCCGATGTTGCTTCCATCGTGGTTGACGAAGACAAACACACTATGGATGTCGCTGTTGAAGCCAGCAATCTGGCTCAGGCGATTGGTCGTAATGGCCAAAACGTTCGTTTAGCCTCTCAACTGAGCGGTTGGGAACTGAACGTTATGACTGCGGATGACCTGCAAGCCAAACATCAGGCTGAGGCTCATGCCGCGATTGAAACTTTCACCAAATATCTGGCTATCGACGAAGATTTCGCCACTGTCTTGGTAGAAGAAGGTTTCTCAACGCTCGAAGAATTGGCCTATGTGCCAATGAAAGAATTGCTAGAAATCGATGGCCTGGATGAAGACACGGTAGATGCTCTGCGCGAACGTGCGAAAGAAGCATTAACTACACTGGCTTTAGCTCAGGAAGAAAGTCTCGGCGACAATAAGCCTGCAGAAGATTTGCTGAACCTGGCGGGTCTGGAACGTAGCATGGCATTTAAACTGGCTGCACATGGGGTTTGTACGCTGGAAGATCTTGCCGAGCAGGGTGTCGACGATCTGGCGGATATTGAAGGTCTTAGTGACGAACAGGCTGGTGAACTTATCATGGCCGCGCGCAATATCTGCTGGTTTGGCGACAATGCGTAATAAACTGTAGCAGGAAGGAACAGCATGACAGATGTAACCGTAAAATCGCTGGCAGCAGAGATTCAAACTCCGGTTGATCGCCTGGTACAGCAATTTGCTGATGCAGGGATCGACAAGTCTGAAGCTGACTCTGTCACCCAGCAAGAAAAAGAGACATTATTGGCGCACTTGAACCGTGGAAACGGCAGTGCTCCAAACAAACTGACCTTACAACGCAAAACGCGTAGTACACTGAACATTCCGAGCACCGGCGGAAAGAGTAAATCGGTGCAAATCGAAGTCCGCAAGAAACGCACTTATGTAAAACGTGATATGACCGAAGCTGAACAAGCCCAGGCCGAAGCGGAAGAGCAGGCGAAGCGTGAAGCGGAAGAACAGGCACAGCGTGCAGCAGCAGAGCAAGCCCAGCGCGAAGCTCAAGAAAAAGCGAAGCGCGCCGCCGAAGAGCAAGCCAAACGTGAGGCCGCTGAAAAAGCTAAGCGCGACGCAGCGGAAAAAGACAAAGTGACAAATCAACATACCGACGAAGTAACCAAACCAGCTCAGGCAGATAAAGCACGCCGTGAAGCTGAAGCCGCAGAGCTGAAACGCAAAACGGAAGAAGAAGCCCAGCGTAAGATCGAAGAAAACGCGAAACGCGTTGCAGAAGAGGCCCGTAAAATGGCTGACTCTGGCGTCTGGACTGAAGTTGTTGCGCCAAGCGAATCCGAATCCGCTGACTATCATGTCACCACTTCTACCCACGCTCGTGCAGCTGAAGACGAAAATGACGCCAAGGTTGAAGGCGATCGTCGCAGCCGTACTCGCGGTGGCAAAGCGACCAAGCAGAAGAAAGGCAATAAACTGTCTGAATCTAAAGCAGACCGCGAAGAAGCGCGCGCTGTAGGTCGTAACGGTAAAGGCAAACGTAAGCCAAGCACGCTGCAACAGAGCTTCAATAAGCCAGTTGTTGCTGTAAACCGTGACGTTGTGCTGGGTGAAACCATCACCGTTGCTGAGCTGGCGAACAAAATGGCTGTTAAAGGCTCTCAGGTCATCAAAACAATGATGAAGCTGGGTGCGATGGCGACCATCAACCAGGTTATCGATCAGGAAACTGCTCAGCTGGTTGCTGAAGAAATGGGCCATAAAGTTATCCTGCGTCGTGAAAACGAGCTGGAAGAAGCGCTGATGAGCGACCGTGACACAGGTGCGTCAGCAGCTGCTGAGCCACGTGCTCCAGTTGTGACCATCATGGGCCACGTTGACCACGGTAAAACCTCTCTGCTTGACTACATTCGTTCAACGAAAGTCGCAGCGGGCGAAGCCGGCGGTATTACGCAGCATATCGGTGCTTATCACGTTGAAACTGAAAACGGCATGATCACCTTCCTGGATACTCCAGGACACGCCGCATTTACCTCAATGCGTGCTCGTGGTGCTCAGGCAACGGATATCGTGGTTCTGGTTGTTTCTGCAGATGATGGCGTTATGCCACAAACCATCGAAGCTGTTCAGCATGCGAAAGCCGCTGGCGTGCCAATCGTGGTTGCAGTAAACAAAATTGATAAACCAGAAGCGGATCCAGATCGCGTTCGCACCGAACTGTCTCAGTACGGCGTTATGCCAGAAGAGTGGGGCGGCGAGTCTCAGTTCGTACACGTTTCTGCGAAAGCAGGTACAGGTATCGACGAACTGCTGGACGCTATTCTGCTGCAAGCCGAAGTTCTGGAACTGAAAGCAGTTCGCAGCGGCATGGCAAGCGGTGTTGTTATCGAATCCTTCCTGGATAAAGGGCGTGGCCCAGTGGCGACTGTTCTGGTTCAAGAGGGTACGCTGAACAAGGGTGATATCATCCTGTGTGGCTTCGAATACGGCCGTGTTCGTGCAATGCGTGATGAGTTGGGCCGTGACATTTCGTCTGCGGGTCCTTCTATCCCTGTGGAAGTGCTGGGTCTTTCTAGCGTTCCTGCTGCCGGTGACGAAGTGACTGTTGTACGTGACGAGAAGAAAGCCCGTGAAGTTGCCCTGTATCGTCAAGGTAAGTTCCGTGAAGTTAAACTGGCTCGCCAGCAGAAATCTAAACTGGAAAACATGTTTGCGAACATGACCGAAGGCGAAGTTTCTGAACTGAACATCGTTCTGAAGTCTGACGTACAAGGTTCTTGTGAAGCGATTTCTGACGCGCTGCAAAATCTGTCTACCGACGAAGTGAAAGTTAAGATTGTTGGTATGGGCGTAGGTGGTATCACCGAAACCGACGCAACGCTGGCTGCTGCTTCTAACGCTATCATCCTTGGCTTCAACGTACGTGCCGATGCATCTGCTCGCCGTGTCGTAGAAAGCGAAAGTCTGGATCTGCGTTACTACTCCGTCATCTATAACCTGATTGACGAAGTTAAGCAGGCGATGAGCGGTATGTTGGCGCCAGAATACAAACAGCAAATCATTGGTCTGGCTGAAGTTCGTGACGTATTCAAGTCACCGAAATTTGGCGCAATCGCAGGCTGTATGGTTACTGAAGGTATGATTAAGCGTAACAACCCAATCCGTGTACTGCGTGACAACGTGGTTATCTATGAAGGCGAGCTGGAATCCCTGCGCCGCTTCAAAGATGACGTTGCCGAAGTTCGTAACGGCATGGAATGTGGTATCGGCGTGAAGAACTACAACGATGTGCGTACTGGCGATGTGATCGAAGTATTCGAAATCATCGAGATCAAACGTACCATCGCGTAATCTTAGCGACGTCGCTTATATCCAGTTGGGGGGCCTTGAGCCCCCCTCTTTGTCTGGAGATTGTCTGAAGGAGTTTTATCATGGCAAAAGAATTTAGCCGTACCCAACGTGTCTCCCAAGAGATGCAAAAAGAGATCGCCATCATCCTACAGCGCGAAGTCAAAGACCCGCGCGTAGGCATGGCGACCGTTTCTGGCGTTGAAGTGTCTCGTGATCTGGCCTATGCCAAAGTCTTCGTGACCTTTTTAGATGTTTTGACAACAGACAATCACGATCCTGATCGTGTGAAGAATGGCATTAAAGCTTTGCAAGACGCGTCTGGTTTCATCCGCACGTTGATTGGTAAAGCCATGCGTCTGCGTGTTGTTCCAGAGTTAACCTTTGCTTACGACAACTCACTGGTTGAAGGCATGCGTATGTCTAACCTGGTGACGAACGTAGTGAAGAATGACGCTGAGCGTCGTTCTGCTGCAGGTGATGACGAGGAATAACAATGAGTCGCCCACGTCGTCGCGGCCGTGATATTCACGGCGTTCTGTTATTGGATAAGTCCCTTGGTCTGTCCTCTAACGACGCGCTGCAAAAAGTAAAACGTTTGTATAACGCCAACCGTGCGGGCCATACCGGTGCGTTAGACCCACTGGCTACCGGTATGCTGCCGCTGTGTTTAGGGGAAGCGACCAAGTTCTCGCGTTTCCTTCTGGACTCAGACAAGCGTTATCGCGTGGTTGCCCGCATGGGGCAGCGCACCGATACTTCTGATGCCGAAGGTCAGATTATCTCCGAGCGCGATGTCACCTTTAACCAACAGCAGTTGGATGAAGCACTGGACAGCTTCCGCGGCGAAACTCAGCAAATTCCTTCTATGTATTCCGCACTGAAATACGAAGGGAAGAAGCTCTATGAGTACGCCCGTCAGGGGATTGAAGTCCCTCGCGAATCTCGCCCGATTAACGTGTATGAACTGAAGTTCATTCGTTGGGAAGGCTTTGAGGTTGAGCTTGAGATCCACTGTTCCAAAGGCACTTATATCCGCACTATCGTTGACGATTTGGGTGAAAAGCTAGGCTGTGGCGCGCACGTGACTTACCTGCGTCGCTTGCAGGTGGCGACTTATCCTTTCGAACGCATGGTGACGATGGAACAGCTGCATGCGCTGATCGCACAGGCGGAAGCCGAAGGCATTGAACCGCGCCTGTTGCTGGACCCTCTGCTATTGCCGATGGACAGCGCCTGTGAAGATTTCCCTGAAGTAAACCTTTTGCCAGTTGTGGCGGGATACGTGAAGCAGGGGCAACCCGTACAGGCTTCCGGCGCCCCGACGTCAGGCATGGTGCGCATCACCGAAGGCGAAGAACGTAAGTTCATTGGCGTCGGTGAAATTGACGATGATGGCCGCATTGCGCCGCGTCGTTTGGTGGTTGAATACACCGAGTAAGCCCTTTCTGCTCACCTTGCGATCGTATTATGCAAAGAGTAGAATAGCGCAGCTTATGCATTGGGTAGCTGAATTAGAGATCGGCACCCGTATTAATTATCTATAATATTTTGGAGTATGATTATGTCTCTAAGCGTTGAAGCTAAAGCTCAAATCGTTGCAGACTTTGGTCGTGGCACTAACGACAGTGGTTCTACCGAAGTTCAGGTTGCTCTGCTGACTGCTCAAATTAACCATCTGCAAGGTCACTTTGCAGAGCACAAAAAAGATCACCACAGCCGTCGTGGTCTGCTGCGTATGGTTTCTCAGCGTCGTAAACTGCTGGACTACCTGAAGCGTAAAGATGTAGCACGTTACACCAGCCTGATCGAGCGTCTGGGTCTGCGTCGCTAATCAAGCGAGTTTCAGTGTAAAGGGGCCTATAGGCCCCTTTATTCTAGGAAGCGACAGCAAATCAGGTTACTGTATGGCTGTTTTTTCTGTAGTACTTTTAAGAACATGAACTTCCGTTACAGATGTTTTCGCGCGGCTAATGAGAGACTTTATTGCCACTTTGTCAGGTATATAAGGATTGTCATTAGTCGCGAGAATGTAGTGAGAAGCTCGGATATTTATCGGCGTGAACTGCTGTCATAACAGCTGCGCGCCACAAAAAAGGATATTACATTGCTTAATCCGACTATTCGTAAATTCCAATACGGTCAACATACCGTAACGCTTGAAACCGGTATGATGGCTCGTCAAGCGACAGCCGCAGTTATGGTTAGCATGGACGACACCGCAGTATTCGTTACTGTTGTTGGCCAAAAGAAAGCAAAACCAGGTCAGAGCTTCTTCCCACTGACCGTAAACTATCAGGAGCGTACTTACGCTGCTGGCCGTATCCCGGGTAGCTTCTTCCGTCGTGAAGGCCGCCCAAGTGAAGGCGAAACGCTGACTTCACGTCTGATTGACCGTCCAATTCGTCCACTGTTCCCAGATAGCTTCCTGAATGAAGTTCAGGTTATTGCTACCGTGGTGTCTCTGAACCCACAGGTGAACCCAGATATCGTTGCGATGATTGGTGCTTCTGCTGCACTGAGCCTGTCTGGTATTCCATTCAATGGCCCAATCGGTGCTGCACGCGTAGGTTACATCAATGACCAATACGTTCTGAACCCAACCGCTGACGAACTGAAAACCAGCCGTCTGGACTTGGTGGTTGCCGGTACTCAGGGCGCTGTGCTGATGGTTGAATCTGAAGCTGAAGTGTTGAGCGAAGATCAGATGCTGGGCGCAGTCGTGTTCGGTCACGAACAACAACAAATCGTTATCGACAACATCAACTCTTTAGTTGCTGAAGTGGGTAAAGAGAAGTGGGATTGGCAGCCAGAAGTCGTGAATGCAGAACTGCACGCACGCGTTGCTGCTCTGTCCGAAGCTCGTCTGGGTGATGCTTACCTGATCACTGAGAAGCAAGAGCGTTACACTCAGATCAACACCATCAAAGCTGAAGTTGTGCAGACTCTGCAAGCTGAAGATGAGACGCTGGACGCTGGCGAAATCTCTGATCTGCTGGGCAGCATCGAGAAAAACGTCGTTCGTAGCCGTGTGCTGCGGGGCGAGCCGCGTATTGACGGTCGCGAAAAAGACATGATCCGTGGTCTGGACGTGCGTACTGGCGTTCTGCCTCGTACTCACGGCTCTGCTCTGTTCACCCGTGGTGAAACTCAGGCACTGGTTACTGCAACGCTGGGTACTGCCCGTGATGCACAGAACCTTGACGAGTTGATGGGCGAGAAGACAGATAGCTTCCTGTTCCACTACAATTTCCCTCCATACTCTGTAGGTGAAACCGGTATGGTTGGCTCGCCAAAACGTCGTGAAATTGGTCACGGTCGTCTGGCGAAACGCGGTGTGTTGGCGATGATGCCTAAACCAGAAGACTTCCCGTACACCGTGCGCGTTGTTTCTGAAATCACCGAGTCTAACGGTTCTTCTTCAATGGCTTCCGTTTGTGGCGCTTCTCTGGCACTGATGGACGCAGGTGTACCAATCAAAGCGGCCGTTGCTGGTATCGCGATGGGGCTGGTTAAAGAAGACGAAAACTTTGTGGTTCTGTCTGACATTCTGGGTGACGAAGATCACCTGGGCGACATGGACTTCAAAGTGGCCGGTAGCCGTGACGGTATTACCGCACTGCAGATGGACATCAAAATTGAAGGTATTACCCGCGAAATCATGCAGGTTGCTCTAAACCAAGCTAAGGGTGCGCGTCTGCACATTCTGGGCGTGATGGAACAGGCTATCAGCACGCCGCGCGGTGATATTTCTCAGTTCGCACCACGCATCCACACCATCAAGATCAGCCCAGATAAAATCAAGGACGTGATCGGTAAAGGTGGTTCAGTGATCCGTGCGCTGACTGAAGAAACCGGCACTACCATTGAAATTGAAGATGATGGTACAGTTAAAATCGCTGCGACCGACGGTGAGAAAGCGAAATACGCTATCCGTCGTATCGAAGAGATCACTGCTGAAATCGAAGTTGGCCGTATCTACCAAGGTAAAGTTACCCGTATCGTAGATTTCGGTGCCTTCGTGGCTATCGGTGGCGGTAAAGAAGGTCTGGTCCACATCTCTCAAATCGCTGATAAGCGTGTTGAGAAAGTGACTGACTATCTGCAGATGGGTCAAGAAGTTCCAGTTAAAGTTCTGGAAGTTGACCGTCAGGGCCGCGTTCGCTTGAGCATCAAAGAAGCGACTACGCCAAGCTCGGATGAAACTGCAGAGCCTTCAGCTGAGTAATATCTGTAACATTTGTTTTACAGCTCTCTGTCTTTAAGGCAGAGAGCTGCTCGTATCATGAGCGCAGGATGCACTTGTGTTAAGCAGGCGGATGACAGGATGTTAATCCAATGTTTGTCTTCGGGAGTGGAAATGAAGCCTTTCTTGCGCTGGTGTTATGTTGCGACAGCACTTATGTTGGCAGGATGCAGCAACCATGATTGGCGTAAAAATGAAGTTCTGGCGATTCCGTTGCAGCCTACGTTGCAGCAGGAAGTCATATTGGCGCGCATGGAACAAATTCTTGCCAGCCGGGCTTTGACAGACGATGAACGCGCACAGCTGTTATATGAGCGCGGTGTACTGTATGATAGCCTTGGACTTAGAGCGTTAGCGCGAAATGATTTTTCACAAGCGCTATCTATTCGTCCTGATATGCCAGAAGTTTTCAACTACCTGGGGATTTACCTAACGCAGGCAGGCAATTTTGATGCTGCCTATGAAGCGTTTGATTCTGTACTAGAGCTTGATCCAACTTACAACTACGCGCGTTTGAACCGAGGTATCGCACTGTATTACGGTGGCCGATTCTCGTTAGCGCAGGATGATCTGCAGGCGTTTTATCGAGACGATCCAAATGATCCCTTCCGTTCGTTATGGCTTTATCTTGCGGAGCGAGAAATCAATCCGAAGAATGCCGACGTAGCATTGCAACAACGCTACGACAAAGCGGACAGAGGGCAATGGGGATGGAATATCGTCGAATTCTACCTGGGTAAGATCAGCGAAAAAACGCTGATGGAACGCCTCAAGGCGGAAGCAACGGATAACACTTCGCTCGCTGAGCATCTCAGTGAAACTGACTTCTATTTAGGTAAGCATTACCTAAGTCTGGGGGACAAGAACAGCGCCTTGGCACTGTTCAAACTGACGGTAGCTAACAACGTTCATAATTTTGTTGAGCACCGCTATGCATTGTTGGAATTGGCGCTATTAGGCCAAGAGCAAGACGACCTATCAGAATCGGACCAGCAATAGCTGACGACACCAATCAGCCCTCTTAACCATGGTTTAACCATTTTTAAGCGCCTTAACGGGCGAGGGTTGCTTTGTTCGTTTTATAATCTAATTTGAGCCGGTTCACACTTTTCAATGAAAATGACAGAAAATTTTCTCGACGAGTTATGTAGACTGGCTGCCATTATTAATGAGGCACGTGTACATGACTACTGAGCTTGAAACCTCTTTTGCTGACCTGGGGCTGTCCGCTCCAATCATTTCTGCCCTTACCGATTTGGGCTACGAAAAACCATCACCAATTCAGGCTGAGTGTATTCCTCACCTGTTGAACGGCCGCGATGTTCTGGGCATGGCTCAGACCGGTTCCGGCAAAACTGCAGCCTTCTCTCTGCCACTGCTGCACAACATTGATGCTTCTTTGAAAGCACCACAAATTCTTGTTTTAGCACCGACTCGCGAACTGGCAGTTCAGGTTGCTGAAGCAATGACCGACTTCTCTAAACACATGCATGGCGTGAACGTTGTTGCCCTTTACGGTGGCCAACGCTATGACGTCCAGCTGCGCGCTCTGCGTCAGGGGCCACAAGTTGTTGTGGGTACCCCAGGTCGCCTGCTGGACCACTTGAAACGCGGTACTCTGAACCTCTCTAACCTGAGCGGTCTGGTACTGGACGAAGCCGATGAAATGCTGCGTATGGGCTTCATCGAAGACGTTGAAACTATCATGGCGCAGATCCCGGCTGAACATCAGACCGCGCTGTTCTCTGCAACCATGCCAGAAGCGATTCGTCGTATTACTCGTCGCTTCATGAAAGATCCACAGGAAGTGCGCATTCAGTCAAGCATCACTACCCGTCCAGACATCAGCCAGAGCTACTGGTCTGTGTATGGCCTGCGTAAGAATGAAGCGCTGGTTCGTTTCCTGGAAGCTGAAGATTTCGACGCAGCCATCATCTTCGTGCGTACCAAAAACGCTACGCTGGAAGTGGCTGAAGCTCTGGAACGCAGTGGCTACAGCAGCGCAGCGCTGAACGGTGACATGAACCAGGCTCTGCGTGAGCAGACTCTGGAGCGTCTGAAAGATGGCCGTCTGGACATTCTGATCGCAACCGACGTGGCAGCACGTGGTCTTGACGTAGAACGTATCAGCCTGGTTGTTAACTACGACATCCCGATGGACTCTGAGTCTTACGTTCACCGTATCGGCCGTACCGGTCGTGCTGGTCGTGCTGGTCGCGCACTGCTGTTCGTTGAGAACCGCGAACGTCGCCTGCTGCGCAACATCGAACGTACAATGAAGCTGACCATTCCAGAAGTTGAAATTCCAACTGCGGATGTACTGGGTGAGCGTCGTCTGGCTAAGTTCGCCGCTAAAGTTCAGCAGCAGCTGGAAAGCAGCGATCTAGATATGTACCGCGCGCTGTTGGCTAAACTGCAACCCGCTGAAGAGCTGGACATCGAAACGCTGGCCGCAGCACTGCTGAAAATGGCTCAGGGCGAACGTCCACTGATCGTTGCTGCTGATCCAGTGTTCAAAAGCCGTCCGCCACGCCGTGAATTCGACGATCGTAATGATCGCGGTGACCGCCGTGAACGCCCATCTCGCGATGGTGATCGTCCTGCACGTGATGGCGATCGTCCACGTCGTGAGCGTCGTGACGCTGGCGAAATGGAGCTGTACCGTATCGAAGTGGGTCGTGATGACGGTGTTGAAGTTCGTCACATCGTTGGCGCTATCGCTAACGAAGGCGACATCAGCAGCCGTTACATCGGTAACATCAAGCTGTTCTCTTCGCATTCAACGATCGAGTTGCCGAAAGGCATGCCGGGCGAGATCCTGTCTCACTTCACCCGCACTCGTATCCTGAACAAGCCGATGAACATGCAGTTGCTGGGTGATGCACAGCCACAGGCTGCACGTCGTGAACGTCCTGCTGGTGCAGGCGGTGAGCGTCGTGGTAACGGTGCTCCGCGTCCTTTCAACGGTGAACGTCGTGAAGGTGGCCGTGGCCGTCCTTTCAATGGCGAACGTCGTGAAGGCAGCGCACCAGCCGGTGAGCGTCGCGCTCCAAGCCGTGCTCCGCGTCGTACTACTGACGCATAATTTGGCTGCTGCTTCGGCAAACGTCAGATAAACAAAAACCAGCCTGCGGGCTGGTTTTTTTATGCGTGCAATATAGGAAGGAAAAAGAGGGCGTTAGCCGATCCGCACTTCTTTCACCAGGTCGCCCTGCAACTGCGAAACAATATCGAAAGAGTGCAAGCGCGCCTGATGGTCAAAAATTTGGCCATTAATCATCAATTCGTCGGCTTCGGTTTCGCGCAGGATATTTTGCAGTCCGGTGCGGATAGTCTCTTTATTCCCCACCACTGACATGCGCAGTGCCTGATCTACGCCAAAGCGTTCGGACGCCGACCACAGACTTTCAATGTTATCCACCGGCGCTGGCAGTTTGCCCGGATTGCCGCGACGCAGATTGATGAACTGCTGCTGGTTCGAGGTGAACATGCGGCGCGCTTCTTCATCAGTATCGGCCGCGATGGCGTTGATGCACACCATGGCATGCGGCTTTTCGAGCTGCTCGGAAGGTTTGAACTGGCTGCGATAAATCGCCAGCGCCTGATACAGCATGTCTGGTGCGAAGTGGGAGGCGAAGGCAAACGGCAAACCCAGTGCTGCAGCCAGCTGTGCGCTATACAGGCTGGAACCCAGTAGCCACAGCGGTACGTGCAGGCCCTGACCCGGCACGGCTTGTACTGGCTGGCCCGGCTGGACATCGCCAAAGTAGTGCTGCAACTCCTGCACGTCGCGCGGGAAATTATCCACATCGCCAGACATATGGCGGCGCAGCGCAATCATCGTGCGCTGGTCAGTGCCCGGCGCACGGCCCAGGCCCAGATCGACACGGTCCGGATAGAGCGTTGCCAAGGTGCCGAACTGCTCGGCAATCACTAAGGGTGAGTGATTGGGCAGCATCACGCCGCCGGAGCCTATACGGATGGTTTTGGTGCCGCCAGCGATAAAGCCAAGCAGTACGGAGGTCGCCGCACTGGCGATACCAATCATGTTGTGGTGCTCGGCCATCCAGTAACGCTTATAGCCAAGCTTTTCAGCGTGTTGCGCTAACTCCAGCGAAGAATGAAAGGCTTGTTTAGGGCTTGAACCTTGAGGTACGGGGGCTAAATCCAGCACGGAAAGGGGAACGGTGTATTTCTCAGACATAGTCGTCGCTCACTCGTTGAGGGCTGAGGGCGAAGCCAATCGCCCGCTAATTATACAGGTCAGTATTACCGAATATGTTTGGGCTGAATACTTGATTTGTGCTCTATGTATTTGGCTTTGGGTGAATGTATTTGGTTTAGTTTATAATTTTAACCAATATGTTGTTTCGTGTTAAAAAAACCAAACCGCACCCCGCTATCATGCGTCCTCTTCATGACCTGAAGACGCAAATAGCAACGGACGACGTTCGATGGAAATGGAAATGCCAATGCTCGAATCCCGAGGGTTCTCGCGCTGAGTTTCACTCTGGCAAATAAAAAGGAAGCTAAAACAATGAGTAAGAGAATATTATTGACCCTGCTGTTAGTAGCAGTGGCCATTTCGCTGGCGGTACTTTTCCGCGCGGGCAACCAGGACTTATTATTGCAAGGAGAAGTGGACGCACCGGAGGTGATTGTTGCGTCTAAGGCTAAAGGCCGGGTGATTGAACGCTACGTTGAGCGTGGCGATGATGTGAAAGCCGGGCAGCTGCTGATGTCTCTCGACAGTCCGGAACTGATGGCGCAGTTACGCTCACTGGAGGCGGCACGCGATCAGGCCAAATCACAGCTGGAATTGTCGATTAACGGCACCCGCGAAGAGAGCATCCGCAACCTGAAAGCGACGTTGGGACAGGCGCAAACTGAGTACACCAATGCACGCGACGAGTACAATCGTAATGCCAAAGTGGCCTCCAAAGGCTATGTTTCTGCATCAGATTTAGAGAATTCCCGCCGCGCGCGCGACAGCGCTTATCAGCAAGTATTAGTCGCCAAAGCCAACCTCGATGAAGGCGTTAATGGCGACCGCGCCGAGCAGCGCCAGAGTTATGCCGCCCAACTGCGTCAGGCCGAAGAAGACCTGCTGGAAGTGAAAGCCCAAACGGATGACTTACAGGTCAAAGCGCCGGTTGATGGCGAAGTCGGGCCAATCCCGGTAGAAGTGGGGGAGCTGCAAAGTGCTTCCAGCCCGTTGCTCACTCTACTGCGCTTGCCGGACGCCTATTTCGTTTTCAACCTGCGTGAAGACATCCTCGCCGGGATACATAAAGGCGACAAAATCAGAATTCGCGTTCCCGCGCTCAATAACCAAGAAGTGGAAGCCGAGGTGCGTTACATCGCGCCATTAGGGGATTACGCCACCAAGCGCGCCACCCGTGCGACAGGCGACTTCGACTTGAAAACCTTTGAAGTTCGGCTCTATCCGCTGCAAAAAGTGCCTAACATGCGCCAAGGCATGAGCGCGCTGTGGAACTGGAAAGAGTAGTGGCAATGTACCGGGTAAAAGCCGGCTGGCGCTGTTTCTCTCGCTCGTTCAACCGTGAAACGCGTGACGCCTTTCGCAAGCCGGTGATCCACTGGCTGGGTTGGATATTCCCTTTACTGCTGTTCATCCTAATCAGCAGTAACTTCTCCGAGGGTACCTTGCTGAAACTGCCGGTGTCAGTGGTGGATAACGACCACAGCACGCTGTCCAAAACGCTGATCCGCAAGATGGACGCCGGTTCGCACGCCCACGTGCAGACTTTTGACGGTGGGTTGCAGGAGGCTAAGCATCGGCTGCGCACCGCGCAGGATTACGCCTTGCTCTACATTCCACCAGACTTTGAAGCCGACGCGCTGGAAGGCAAACAGCCAAGCGTGGTGCTCTATTACAACGCGCTGTTTTACGGCGCCGGGCTTTACTCCACGCAGGACTTCAGCGGTTTAATCACTGAATTAAATAGTCAATATCGGGCGATTCTGGCAAATGAAATGGGCAAAACCATGCCGCCGCTGGCGAGCGTGGAGCTGCTGTATGGCAGCCTGTTTAACGCCAGCGGCAGCTACATTTACTACCAGCAGTTTGCGGCGATGATCCACCTGATTCAGCTATTTACCGTGACGTGCATGATTTACGTGATGGCGCGCAGCCAGTCCCTGCTGGGCGCGCCGTCTTTTACCTTTGCACTGTTGGGCAAACTCGCGCCTTATACCCTGTGTTTCACCACGCTGCTGCTGGTGGAAATCGCCATGCTGGTGGGTTTTTTTGACGCGAGGGTCAGTGGCAATCCGCTGTTTATGGTGTTGATTAGCTTCTTCTATGTGATTGCCGCCCAAAGCATCGGGCTATTGCTGTTCACCTTCACCAGCACCACGATCACCGCCTATACCCTGATGGGGATTTTCGTCAGTATCGCGCTGACTTTCTCGGGCATGGCGGTGCCGGAGCTGTCCATGCCACTAGTGGCGCGGATCATCTCGAATATTGAGCCGCTGACCCACGCCCTGTACGCGATGTTTGACATTTTCCTGCGGCAGGTGCCAGCCAGCGCTATCTTCAGCGTGTGCGCCATTTTGCTGATTTACCCGCTGATCACTGGGTTACTGGTGCATAAGCGATTGTACCTGCGCCTTAAGAAGCAGGAGCCAGGAAAATGACGCTACGCCAATGGCTTACCACTTACTGGAAGACCTTCGTTAAAGTCCTGACTGGCATGCTCGACAAGCCGATGTGGATGATGTTGCTGATTTCGCTGTGCGTGATGAGCACGGTGTACGCCAATCGCACGGTGTGGGATTTGCCGGTGGCGGTGGTCGATCAGGACCACAGCACGGCCAGCCGGATGCTTATCCGCCAGCTTGATGCCACCTCGAAAATCAAGATGAACAGCTATGACAGCGTGGATCTGGCCGAGAAGGATCTGGCGTGGCGAAAACTGTTCGCGGTGATCATCATGCCGGTCGATCTGGAGAAAAAGATCCTCGCCGGCAGCGACGTGGTGATCCCGGTGTACGGTGATGCCACCAACCGTCTGGCGAACGGCCAGATCCAGCAGGACGTGGTGGCGGCCTACCAGTCGATTTTGACCCAGTACAACACCGAATTGTTGATGCGTAGCGGCTTCAACAGTAAGCAGGCCAATGTGCTGTTGACGCCAATCGTCGGCCAGACGCTGGACTTGTTTAACCCCGGCATCAGCTTCGCGGCCATCATCTTCCCCGGCCTGCTGGTGATGTTGCTGCAACACTCCTTGCTGATCGCCAGCGTGCGGGTGAATATCACCCTCAATAGCGCGCCCGACGGCAAGCCTGCCATCCCGGTTTTCCTCGGCGGGCTGACGGCGCTAATCCCCATCTGGCTGTTCCTGTCCATCGTGCTGTTTGTACTCTGGCCTTGGATCTTGGGGTATCGGCAGACGGCGACCATTCCCGAAATCATCATGCTGACCTTCCCGTTCCTGCTGGCGGTGCTCGGGCTGGGTAAACTGGTGACCGAATGTCTGCGCAGCGTGGAGATGATCTACCTGACGCTCTCTTTCATCACCATGCCGGTGTTCTACATCTCGGGGACCATTTGGCCGTTACAGGCTATGCCGACTTGGGTGCGGGGCGTGTCATCTATGCTGCCGTCCACCTGGGCCACCAAGGCGATTGCGGGGGTCAACCAGATGGGACTGCCGTTCAAAGAGGTGGGCGGCGATATGCTGATGCTGCTGCTTCTCGGCGCGATTTATACCATTTTGGGTATTGGCTTGGGTATTTTGCGAGACAGCGGGCGGCTGCGTGGCCTGCTGCATCGCAAGAAACCGTTGAAGAATGATTAAGGGATGAAACGTGGAGAACAGGCGCAGTCGCTGCGCCTGTTTTGGCTTTATTGCACTAATTCCAGCCCGGCGACGCGCTGCCAGTAGCCGTTACAGTCGGCTTTATCCTGCAACTCCAGCGCCGATAGCCCCTGTTCATTGCGGCGGAACTGCTCGAGCACCTGCAAGGTTTGCAGGCTTTCCGGCGACAGCCTGACGATATCCACCAAGCCCTGCATTGACGTTTGCTCATTGCCGAGGTTGTAGCAATATCCGCTTTGGGTCTGAATGCCGTTGAGCACGAACACCTGCTGGTTCTCCTGCGACAGCACTTTGCGGCCCTGCGGATACTTGATGCAGCAGGTTTCACAATCATCCTTGGCCCGGTCTTCCGAGCGCGCGGTAAAGCAGCGCGCCGAGTAGGCCAGCGGCAAGTGGCCGTAGGAGAGCACTTCCACCTCGAACTTGCCGCCAATCCCCATGTCCTGACACTGATTGAGCAAGTTCACCAGCCAGTCGCGAGAAAGCTCCACCGGCATGCACCAGCGCGTCATGCCCTGTTGATGCAGAATTTTCAGAGTCGCGGCGTTGTAGCAGTTGAGCGCGTGGCCGGCGACAAACGGCAGTTTGCGCTCGGCGGCCATGTTCACCGCGCCAAAATCGTTGGCTTCCAGCAGAAACTCGCCGTTTTCCACGTAGCGTTTCAACTCGTTCAGTTCCGACGGCGCTTGCAGCAGCGCGAGGGTTGAAAGCACCACCTGTTTGCCGCTGGCGGCGAGCTGGCGGGCGATTTCCAGCCAGTCATTGACCTTCATCTCACGGCGTTTGGTACAGACATTTTCGCCGAGATAGATGATATCGGCACTGCTGCTGGCGGCGGTCTGATAAAACGCCTCAACGTCCTGCTTTGGCCAGTAATAAAGGATGGCGCCTAAAGAGTATTTCATCGTTTCCCCTGCCATTATTGCCATTTGCGATGATAGGCACCGAGCGTGGTTTGGGTGCCTTCGGACATTGAACCTAGCTGCGTCATCCACTGGGCATCCGTGGTGAACGCCTGCGGATTGGCCTTACAGCGATCGATAGCGGCGCGCCAGACGCGGGTCACTTCGCTGACATAGGCCGGGCTGCGCTGACGCCCCTCGATTTTCACCGACGCGATATTGGCGGCAAACAGCTCAGGCAGCAGCTCCAGCGTATTCAGGCTGGTGGGCTCTTCTAGCGCGTGGTACTTCGCGCCGTCCACCAGATAGCGCCCCTTGCACAGCGTCGGATATCCGGCGTTTTCGCCTTCGTCATAGCGGTCAATCAGCACATTGTTGAGGCGCGACTCCATGCCCTGTGCCGTCTGCTGCCAGCGAACAAAACGCGCGGGAGAGCAGGCACCCACGGTGTTTGGCGACTCGCCGGTCAGATAAGAGGAGAGGTAGCAGCGGCCTTCTGCCATGATGCACAGGCTGCCAAAGGCGAACACTTCCAGCGGCACGACGCTGGTACGCGATAGCTGGCGGACCTGATGCATCGACAGCACGCGGGGAAGCACTACGCGGGCAACATCAAAATTGCGCTGATAAAATTTAATGGCTTCATCGTTGGTAGCCGAAGCCTGAACCGACACGTGGCGCTCAACCTGCGGGTAGCGTTTGGCGGCATAATCGAGCATCGCGATATCGGCCAGGATCAGCGCGTCGGCGCCCAGCTGCGCGGCCATGTCGACGGCGCGCTCCCAGCGCTCAAAGCCGTCAGGATGGGCGAAGGTGTTAATGGCGATATGCAGCTTGCGGCGGTGGCGATGTACGTAATTTGCCGCCTCCTGCAATTTCTTCTCAGTAAAGTTCAGACCGGCAAAATGGCGGGCATTGGTATCGTCTTTCAGGCCGATATAGACCGCGTCGGCACCCTGATCAATGGCCGCTTTCAACGCGGGTAAATTACCCGCCGGGCAAAGTAGCTCCATGGTTTATTCCTGACTTTAGCCGGTAAAACTGCGCCGGTAAGAATGAAAGAGGGGGGCTCGCTGACGTAAGGCCTTCATCAGAGAGCATTTTACTGGGGAGCTATTTTAGAGAAGGCGGTCGCACAGTATTTTGATTTGAGGCAGTTTATACCCGGTTGGAGCCGACTCGGGGCGAGGGTGGTTGTGCGCGCTTTCTTTCTGTTGCAGTATTTATTGATGCAGGACGCGGTACTGAATAGACGATGTGGCAAAATAGGGCCCATCTCTTGAGCGAATCAGTGTCCAACGTTACTTAAAGGAGTGGTGCCAGTGTTGCAAAAACTACGAGCACGTATGGTGCGTCAGGGGCCGTCATTACTAAGTTTGCCGGTAAAATTCACGCCTTTCGCCGTACAGCGGCAGGTTTTGCAACAGGTACTTAGCTGGCAATTCCGGCAGGCGCTGGCCGAGGGCGATTTGGATTTTCTCGAAGATCGCTGGTTAAAAATCGAAGTCAGCGATCTTGGTCTAAGCTGGCTGATGTCAGTTGAAGATAGCAAGCTGGTGATTAGCGAGCAGGGCGAGGCGGATGTCAGTTTTAGCGGTAATGCTAACGATTTGGTACTGATCGCCGCGCGCAAGCAAGATCCTGATACGCTGTTCTTCCAGCGCCGGTTGCGTATCGAAGGAGATACGGAACTCGGGCTGTACGTCAAAAATCTGATGGACGCCGTCGATCTGGACAGCATGCCTTTGCTGCTGAAAAGCGGCTTAATGCGCCTGGCAGACTTCATTGAAGCAGGTTTACAAGAGGACCGCGAGCCTGGCGCTCCGGTAGTGCAAACATGTTAATTCGTACCGAAATACCGATTGATGCCGCCGGCATCGACCGTTTACTGCGCGAAGCTTTCAAGCGAGACGACGAAGCAGACTTGGTCAGAGAGCTGCGCGAAGACGGTTTGCTAACCCTCGGCGTGGTTGCCACCGATGACGAAGGTCAGGTGGTCGGCTACGTGGCTTTCAGCCCGGTTGATATCAAAGGAGAAGACCGTAATTGGGTCTCTCTGGCTCCTCTGGCGGTTGATGAATCATTGCGCGGACAGGGCTTTGGCGAAAAGCTGGTGTACGAAGGTTTGGACTCACTCAATGAGTTTGGCTACGCCGCCGTGGTGGTGCTGGGCGACCCGAACTACTATCAGCGTTTCGGCTTCAAACCCGCGGCCCCGCACGACCTGCACTGTCGCTGGCCAGACACCGAAGCCACTTTCCAGCTCTACACCCTGAGTGATGACGCCCTCAACGATGCCCACGGCGAAGTGACTTTCCCGGCGGCGTTTAATCGTTTTTGAGTCTGACGGGCTGCTTATAAAAAGCACGTATCCGTTGAAATATTAACCACTTCCTTCTATAGTATCTGTACGGTAAAAAACCGTACAGATATGAATTTCGTGCATCTTTCCAAATTATAAAACCACAAAAGAAGAGAATGGCTGCCGTCTGTGCGTTAGCAGTCTAGGAGTACCACATGTCAGCCTTGAAGAAACAGCGCATCGATCTGAGATTATCCGACGCTGATAAAAGCGCGATCGAAGAAGCTGCGGCAATGTCCAACCAGACCATCACGCAGTTTATGGTTGCCAGCGCCTCGAAACGCGCTGCCGAGGTTATCGAACACCATCGACGGCTCATCCTTAACGAAGAGTCGTGGAAGTTGGTGATGGATGCCCTCAGCAACCCACCTGAACTGAATGATAGGTTGAAACGAGCTGCCAAGCGTCTCGAGAATATGGAGTAAGAGGTGGACGATTTAACAATAGGGATGTTGGTTGAAGATGCCGAATATGATTTTGCGGCATTTGACTGCGGAGAGGAGTCTCTCAACGTTTTTCTAGCCGAGCACCTTGTGCGGCAACACAGAAATCGCATTTTGCGCGGTTATCTGCTCATGACCAAAGAGCCAAAACCCAAGGTCTTAGGTTATTACACGCTTTCGGGCAGCTGCTTTGAGAAGGCTGCTCTGCCATCAAATACTCAGAAAAGAAAAGTGCCTTATGAAAATGTCCCGAGCATTACATTGGGCCGTTTGGCGGTTCATAAAGATCTGCACGGGCAGGAGTGGGGAACCACGCTGGTAACACATGCGATGAAGGTGGTTTACTTAGCTTCTAATGCCGTTGGCGTTCACGCACTGTTTGTTGATGCGCTGAATGTGAAGGCAAAAGGCTTTTACCAGAAATTGGGTTTCATCCCTCTTGCTGGCGATAATGCCCATTCTCTTTTCTTACCGACTAAGTCGATAGAAAAGCTTTTCGCTTACTAACTGGTCGTTTACTCAGCCAAGTAACTCTCCAAACTCCCCGGCTGTTCTTTCACCAATTTCTCTTTCTGCACTTTCGTCAGTTTCTTCACTTTTAGTTCAAGCTTTGAGGCCTGTGAGCGATCTCCGGCGGGGCAGTGGAACACTAATTCTAGTTCGCCTTTACCGCGCAGCGCTTTGGCACCTTTACCCGACTGATGCTGGGCCAAACGGCGTTCGACTTCGGTGGTGATGCCGGTGTAAAGCATGCCGGACGGCGTGCGCAGCATGTATAAAAACCAGCGGGATGGCTCGGCAGACTCGGACATTTTGAATGGCAACGCGATGCTATGAATTGAAGTTGAACGGCAAGTTTACCTTATCGCGCCGATAGCGCGCTAAACTGGCGGCAGATAATTTTGAGGAGCAGGGCATGACTGACGCGACCGATGTAAAACATATCAGCACCTTTCTTGATGACAATCACGTGCTGGCGCTGTGCGCGTTGGCAGATGGGGAGATGTGGAGCGCCAACTGTTTTTACGTGGCGGACACGGAAATCATGACGCTCTATTTCATGACCGAGCTGAAAACCCATCACGGTGCGATGATGGTGAAAAACCCGCAGGTGGTGGGCACCGTTGCACCCCAGCCGGAGAGCATTGCGCTGATTCGTGGTATTCAGTATCGCGGCGAGGCGGTGATTCTGTCTGGTGATGAAGAGCAGGCGGCGCGCCAGCGTTACTGCCAGCAGTTCCCCATCGCGGCAACGATGAAAGCCCCCGTCTGGGCGTTAAAACTCAATGAAATCAAGATGACCGATAATAATCTCGGGTTTGGCACCAAGTTGAGATGGCAGCGTAGCGAAAGCTAGATTGGCAGACACCAAAAGGGCCGGTTTCCCGGCCCTGTGGTTCAAACTATTCAGTCAAACTATCGCATTAGTTTGGCTATTTAGCTGAGTTATGCCGCCAGCACTCTAAGCGACTCGCGGTTAAACGCAGGTAAGTCATCTGGCGTGCGGCTGGTGACCAGCGTGTCGTTATCGACCACCACTTCTTTGTCGAAGAACTCGGCTCCGGCGTTTTTCACATCAACCACCACCGGTTTCACTGTAGTCAGCTTGCGTCCGCGAATCACATCCGCGTTAATCAGCAGCTGTGGCCCGTGGCAAATGGCGAAAATAGGCTTGCCGCTTTTGGCGAATTGGCGAGTAAACTCGACGAAGCGATCGTCGCCGCGCAAAGTATCTGGCGAGTGGCCGCCCGGCAGCAGCAGAGCGTCGAAGTCAGCGACTTTGACATCATCAATGGATTTATCAATGGTGACTTTGGCTTTGCCCTGCTTGCCATGAATGACGTTGCCGGCTTTATGCTCAATGGTAATCACCTGGTGGCCGGCTTTCTTGTAGGCTTCCGCTGGCGAGGTGAATTCTGAGTCTTCAAATTCGTCAGTGATTAGGACTGCAATTTTCTTGCTCATCATGTCTCCCGTTGCTTAATGGAAAATGTCTTGATGTATAAAGCTTGGACCCCATGACGGCTGAGGTCAAACCGGATTCGTCCGAGTCTGTTTCTCCATCTGGCTTATACTCAGTCAGTAACAAGATATGTCTGATGGCGCTCCCGCGCAGAAAAGACAACGCTACGCGGCTGAATCGACATAAGGAAATATCATGGCAAAGGTACTTTTGCTGGGGGCCAGCGGGCTGGTGGGGGCGGAGCTGCTCTGCCTGCTTGAGCAAGACTCACGTGTGAGTCGCATTGTTGCCCCGACGCGGCGACCATTGGCCTCACTAAGTAAGCTGGTCAACCCCGTCGGCGATGATATCCCCGCGCTGGTGGCGGACCTGGATGAGCCTATAGACCTTTTTTTCTGCTGCTTAGGCACTACTCGCAAGCAGGCGGGAAGCGCGGCGGCTTTTCGCGAAATCGAATTCAAGATGGTGGTGAACAGCGCTATCGCAGCGCGTAGACTCGGCGCCAGCCATTGCCTGCTGGTCAGTGCCAACGGCGCCAACCCTCATTCGCGTTTAATCTATAACCGCACTAAAGGCGAGATTGAACAGGCGCTGATTGCGCAGAAATGGCCATTGCTGACGCTGGTTCGCCCCTCATTGCTGGTGGGACAGCGCCAGCCTCCGCGCTTACTTGAACAGTTCAGCGCGCCGTTATTCAAGCTGCTGCCCGGCAAATGGAAAGCCATCGATGCCCTCGACGTGGCGAAGGCGATGCAGCAACAGGCTTTCAATGCCGGTCTGGGCGGTATCACCGTGCTGGAGTCCAACCAGCTGGCCGCTATTGCCCGTCAATAAAGCCCGTGATATTTACCAACTCAGCGTCTGCCCGTCTCGCGCCGCGATGACGTTTTCCGGCAGTGGGTTGCTCTGAAGCCATAAATCCAGCTTGTGGCTGATATGGGTCAGATAGGTTTTGCCCGGTTTTAACTGCTCATGGATAGCCAGCGCCTGATGAATGTCATTGTGATTTTTGTCGGGGATGTCGCGCGGCGGGTGGCTGCAATCCAGCACCATGGCATCCAGTGGGATCTCCTCCAGATATTTCGCCGTCGCCAGCGGCAAACCGGCGGTATCGGTGAGGTAAGCCAGCGTCGCCCGCTCGGTTTTAATCAAATAGCCGAAGGTGATTTTAGAATGATTGAGCGGCAGCGGCGTCAGTTGCATGTTGCCGAAATTACGGGTGACAAAGGGTTGAAACGGCGGCTGAAAATTCAGAATGCCCGGATGTTTGAACAGGTCGTCGCAGCCGTTTTCATCCGGCGGACCATAGACCGGGATCGCATTTCCAACACCCCAGCGCAACGGAAATAACCCCTGAACGTGATCCATATGATAGTGTGTAAGCCAAAAACGCTGAATTTCGCCCGTCGCAAACTGTTGGGCTAACTCCGGCAATCCTGCATCAATCAGCGTCACTTCCCCCTGATATTCCAACTTTGCACTGCAAGGCTGACGGCGAAACGCCGGGTCTTTACGCGCCTGTTCACACACGCCGCAGTCGCAGCCAAAAACGGGCACCTGCTGTGCTCCGCCGGTGCCAAGAAAGGTCAATTGCATGCACGGATCCTTTAATGGAGTACTCAAAGGTATTTTTCGACAAAGCTTTCGAGGTTGCGGAAATCAGGCATGCGCGCTCTTAGCGTCTCGTGATCCCAGTTCCACCACTGGCTGCGCTCGATTTTCTCGATCAAGCTGTCGTTAAAGCGCATGCCAATCTTCTTCGCTGGCACGCCCGCCACGATGGAGTAAGGCTCAACGTCTTTGGTTACCACGGCGGAGGTGCCGATCACCGCGCCATTGCCCACTTTCACGCCGGGCATAATCACCGCGTTGTGGCCGATCCAGACATCATTGCCCACGGTGACGTGATGCTCGCGGCGCCAGTCGAAGAAATTCACGTCATCTTCACCCAAATCATAGGCCGAAGCGCGATAGGTAAAGTGATGCTGAGCAATGCGATTATAGGTCGGATGGTTGCCCGGATTGATGCGCACATAGGTGGCAATCGAGACAAATTTGCCAATGGTGGCGTAATGAATCTGGTTGTTACCGGCGGTATAGGAGTAGTCGTCGATAGTGGATTCTTCAAAGATGGCGTTATCGGAGATGTGAACGTAGCGCCCGGCACGGGACTTATTCATCACCACGTTTTCGCCAATTTTAGGCTGTGAGAAGTCGATTTCAGCGTGTTGCGGGTTTTCAACAATGTCACTCATGGCTCAACCTTCTGGGGAGAAATAGGGTAGAGAAACGCGGTGGAAGGCGCAGCGAGTAGCTGCAACAGTCCTGCCAGCGTCTGTTGTAATTGGCCGTTGTTTTCCAATCTCTGACAATGGGCGGGCATCTGATTGGCGTACTGCGCCGCCCGTTGCAAACGATGCTGGATCTGCTCGCTGTTTTCCCGCCCGCGCTGCTCTAAACGCTGGCGCAAAACGTCTTCGGACACCTGCAAGCAGACCGGGATCAGCCGCTGGCCGTAGCGCTGCATCGCCTGTTCAAGATAAGCACGAGAGCCGTTGATCACCACGTTGCAGCCTTGCTGCATCCAGTGGTCTATCTCAATGCCGACCGCGTAATGGCAACCGTGAGCCTGCCACTCCAGCGCAAACAGGCCGCGCTCGGCTCGCTGGGAAAACTCATGCTGGCTGAGAGCAATATGGTTCTCCGAGCCAGCATTGGCAGGGCGAGTAATGTAGCGATGGGCCACCATCAAATTGGGCGGCAGGTCGTGGCGCAGGGCATCCAGCAGGCTATCCTTGCCTGCTCCCGATGCGCCCATCAAGTAAACGAGTCGGCTCATCAATCATTCCTTTATCAAAACACCTGAATTCCCTGACGCCACACGTTCTGCACGTAGTGGTGGTCGGCGTGGGTGCGAGCCAGCACCAAATCGGCGCGTTTTCCTTCAGCGATCACGCCCCGGTCTTGCAGACTCAGCGCGCGGGCCGGGTTACGCGTCACCAGACCAACCGCCTGCGGCAGCGTGAAGCCGTTGCTGTCGTCATTGGCGATACGGAACACGGCGTCGAGCAGGCTGGCCGGGTAGTAGTCAGAAGACAGGATGTCGAGAATACCCAGTGACGCCAGATGATGCGCGGCGACATTGCCAGAATGCGAGCCGCCTCGAACGATATTTGGCGCACCCATCAACACTTGCAGGCCACATGCGTGTGAGGCCCGCGCAGCCTCTTCAGTGGTGGGGAATTCGGCAATCACGCTGCCCAGCGCGCGCGACTCTTCGACGTGCGCGGTGGTGGCGTCATCGTGACTGGCCAGCGCGATGCCCAGATTGCGGCAGTGCTCGGCGATGGCATAGCGGTTCGGTTTGGCCCAGCGCAGGGAGTTCTGGATTTGATCTTCCTGAAACACTTCCATCTGGTCGTCATTCAGGTTGTATTTGCCCTGATAGTATTCGCGGTACTTTTGCGGCGTGGCGAACTGGCGCTGGCCCGGCGAGTGGTCCATCAGGGAGACCAGCGACAGCACTTCGGTGTGCATTAACTTCTCAAACAGCGGCAGAGTGCTTTCGTGCGGCAGCTCGCAGCGCAGGTGCAGGTGATGCTCGGCGCGGTTCAGGCCCGCCTTGCCGCTGTTGACCACGGCGTCGATCATCTTTTGCAGATTTTCCAGACGATGTCCACCGTCGCGCACGTCTCCCACCGCCACCGCGTCGAGCACGGTAGTAATGCCGCTGGCGACCATTAGCGCGTCGTGGCTGCTCATCGCCGAGTGGGCCGGCCAGTCAACTTTCGGGCGCGGGGTGAAGAACTTGTCGAGGTTGTCGGTATGCAGCTCGATAAGCCCCGGCAGCAACCAGCCGCCTTCGGCATCGATCGCCTGCGGCAGTTGGCTGCTGGTGTCGGCGAAGGCGGTAATGACGCCGTCCTGCACTTCCAGCGAGCCTTTAACTACCTGATCTTCTAGGACCAAATTGACATTGTTAATGATCATGCTGGGATCTCCGCAGAGGGCGCTGGTGTCATGGCATAGAGTCTATCGGCGACGCGCTCGCGCACGTCTTCATCGTGGAAAATGCCCACGACGGCGGCTCCGCGAGCTTTGGCTTGCTGGATCAGGGTCACCACCGCGGCGCGGTTGGTGGCATCCAGTGAGGCGGTGGGTTCGTCGAGCAGTAAAATCGGGTAGTCGACGATAAAACCGCGCGCAATGTTCACGCGCTGCTGTTCGCCACCGGAGAAGGTGGAGGGCGCGAGGTGCCACAGGCGCTGCGGCACGTTGAGGTGAGTGAGCAGGCGGCTGGCGCGATCTTCGGCTTCGGCTTTGTCGACGCCCAGTTCAATCAGCGGCTGCATCACCAGATTCAGGGCGCTAATGCGCGGAATAACCCGCAGGAACTGGCTCACCCAGCCGACGGTGTGGCGGCGCACGGCGAGAATTTCCCGCGCTTCTGAGCCCACCATGTCGACCCACTGGCCCTGATGCTCGACCCAAATATGGCCGCTGTCCGGCAGGTAGTTGCCGTAGAGCGAACGAAGTAAGGTTGATTTTCCGCTGCCGGAGTGGCCGTGAAGCACCACGCATTCCCCGGCATCAACTTGCAGGCTGGCGTTATTAAAAACCGGCAACCGTGCGCTGTTCTGGTTATGTAATACAAAGGTTTTACTGAGGTTTTCGACCCTGAGCTTTGTCGTCATTTTTGGTCACCTATTAAGACAGCACGGAAGACACGAGTAACTGCGTATAAGGATGATGCGGATCGTCGAGCACGCGGTCGGTTAAGCCACTTTCCACCACCTGACCCTGCTTCATCACCAGCAGACGATTGGCCAGCAGGCGCGCGACGCCCAAATCGTGGGTCACAATCACCACCGCGAGCTGCATCTCCACCACCAAGGTACGCAGTAAGTCGAGCAGGCGGGCCTGTACCGACACATCCAGACCGCCGGTCGGCTCATCCATAAACACCAGGCGCGGGTGGGTCACCAGATTGCGGGCGATTTGCAGACGCTGCTGCATGCCGCCGGAAAAGGTGGTTGGCATGTCGTCAAGGCGCGACACTGGGATTTCCACATCTTCCAGCCACTTTGCGGCCTGTTTGCGGATGTCGCCGTAGTTACGCTGACCAATAGCCATCAGGCGCTCGCCGATATTACCGCCAGCGGAAACCTGACGACGCAGGCCGTCCATCGGGTGCTGATGCACCACGCCCCAGTCGGTGCGCAGCAGGCGACGGCGGTCGCTCTCCGGCATGTCATAAAGCGACTGTGGTGCCAGTTGGCCGTTGTTATAAATAACCTGCCCCTGCTGCGGCGCGAGGCGGGCGGAGATTGACTGCAACAGGGTGGTTTTGCCGGAGCCAGATTCGCCTACGATGCCCAGCACTTCACCCGGATAGAGATTAAAAGAGACCTCGCTGAAGCCTTTGCCCGGCGCATACAGGTGGGTCAAGTTGTTGACCGACAGCAGAGGTTTAGCGTTGAGTTGGCGTGAAGTGGTCATCAGTGTTGCGCCTTATTCTGGGTTTGTTGGCTGTTCAGTTCGACCTGCTGGGCGCAGAAGTCGGTGTCTGAGCACACGAACATCCGGTTGCCGAGGTCGTCGAGCACCACTTCGTCGAGATAGCTGTGGTGCGAGCCGCAGATAGCGCAAGGCTCGTCCCACTGCTGCACGGTGAACGGGTGGTCCTCAAAGTCGAGGCTTTCCACCTTGGTGAACGGCGGCAGGGCGTAAATGCGTTTCTCGCGACCGGCACCAAACAGCTGCAGCGCCGGCATCATGTGCATTTTCGGGTTATCAAATTTCGGGATTGGCGACGGGTCCATCACGTAGCGATCGTTCACCTTGACCGGGTAGGCGTAGGTGGTGGCGATATGGCCGAAGCGCGCGATGTCCTCATACAGTTTCACCTGCATCACGCCGTACTCTTCCAGCGCGTGCATCTTGCGCGTCTCGGTTTCACGCGGCTCGATAAAGCGCAGCGGCTCAGGGATGGGCACTTGGAAAATCAGCACCTGATCTTCGGTCAGCGGCGTTTCCGGGATGCGGTGACGAGTCTGGATCAGCGAGGCATCAACGGTTTTCTCGGTGGTTTTTACCCCGGCGACGCTCTGGAAGAACTTGCGAATCGACACGGCGTTGGTGGTGTCATCCGCGCCCTGATCGATGACTTTCAGCACGTCTTGCTGACCAATAATGCTGGCGGTGATCTGAATACCGCCGGTGCCCCAACCGTAAGGCATTGGCATTTCGCGACCGGCGAACGGCACTTGATAACCGGGGATCGCCACGGCTTTTAGAATGGCGCGACGGATCATGCGTTTGGTCTGTTCGTCGAGATAGCCGTGGTTATAGCCCGCGATGATGGGGGCGTGGTTATCACTGCTTTTCATGGTCTGAGTCCTGTGAAGTCGTTGAATCATGCTGCTGGCGCAGGCGTTTCAGCAGTTCCAGTTCGGCCTGGAAGTCAACGTAGTGCGGCAGTTTGAGGTGGGAAACAAAACCGGCGGCCTCGACGTTGTCTGCATGGGACAGCACGAACTCTTCGTCCTGCGCCGGGCTGTTCACCAGTTCGTTGTACTCTTTGGTCTGCAATGCGCGGTCGACCAGCGACATCGACATCGCCTTACGCTCGGCGCGGCCAAACACCAAGCCGTAGCCACGGGTGAAGTGCGGCGGCTTGTCGTCCGGGGTGACAAAGCTGTTCACCATTTCACATTCGGTTAGCAGGATCTCGCCGATATCAATCGCAAAGCCCAGCTCTTCCGGCACGATTTCCACCGTCATCCATCCGGTACGAATTTCGCCAGCAAAGGGGTGGGTGCGGCCATAACCACGCTGGGTGGAGTAGCTCAGGGAGAGCAGGAAACCCTCATCGCCGCGCACCAGCTGTTGCAGGCGAGCCGCGCGAGAAGCGGGGTAAACCGGTGGGGTGCGGGTGATGTCTTCCGGCTCGCTGCCGTCGTCCTCTTCTTTCACCGCCAACTGTTGCGCGGTCAGCAGGTCAAACACGTGGCTGCACTGCTCTGGCAGGGTTTCGTCGGCGATGGGCGTGAACGGCGCTTCGCCTTCGGCCAGCAGGGCGAAATCCAGCAAACGGTGGGTGTAATCGTACGTCGGGCCAAGCACCTGTCCGCCCGGCAAGTCCTTATAAACCGCAGAGATTCGGCGCTCGAGGCGCATAGCGCTGGTGTCCAGGGGCTGGCTGGTGGCGAGGCGCGGCAGAGTGGTGCGATATGCGCGCAGCAGGAAAATCGCTTCGACCAGGTCACCGCTCGACTGTTTGATAGCCAGCGCGGCCAGCTGGCGGTCGTAAATTCCGCCTTCGCTCATCACGCGATCTACCGCCAGACCCAGCTGCTGTTCGATTTGCGCGCATTCCAGTTCATCAACGCGGGTGTCGCCACGGCGCTCGTGCGCCAGAAGTTGATGGGCGGCAGCAATGGCTTTTTCGCCCCCTTTAACGGCTACGTACATCAGCAAACCTCCACACGGGTGGTGCGCGGCACGGCAATCAGCTCGTCACCGCAGGTAAACATGAAATCCAGCCCCAGCGGGAAGCGGTGCGGACGGTTAAGCAGGTATTGGCGCACCGCGTCTGGCAGTTGCGGGGTGATCACCCGCTCGGACTCAATGCCCGGCCCGGTCAGGCGCAGCGCAGTTCCGCCGCTCAAACCGTCGAGCTGCACAATCACGCTGGTGGCAAGCTCTGGAGACATTTCGTCGCCGCACGGAAAGGCCAGCAGGGTGGCGCTGTCGAGGGCCGGGTCTGCCAGCGCGAAGCTAACGGAGGACGGCTCTTCGGTCAGAACCGCGCCGGTATGGAAACGCAGGTTTTTACGCAGAATGTCGTCATTGAGCGCGACGCTTATCCACAGCGGTGTGTCTTGATCAATCAACGTTAACAGCACGCAGGCGCTGGCAGAGCCGAGCGCGCCGAAGCCCGGAACGGCAGGCAGTTTGACGCAGGTTCCCGGCTCGCTAAGGGCTTTAAGGATGCGGCGAAAGCTGAACTGTGCATCGGCGACGGGATTTTGGAAGCTGGCAACTAGTGACATGAATTACTCTCCGCGAACCAGGGTGAAGAAGTCGACGCGGCTGGCTGCCACTTCCCGGGCGCGCTGGTCGCGGCGCTCTTGTTGGGTAGCGGCCAGTGGGGCGATCAGGGATTTGTGCAACAGCTCATCCATGCCGTTGACCTGCAAAAGCGCGTCAATAATGGCGCACAGTTCGGCATGAACTTTGTCGCGACCGGCGACATAGCTGTAGCCATAAACACCCGAGTCGAGCTGCACCACGGCGCGAGTGACGGTCATGTCACCCATCACAAAGCGTTTGCCGGTGCCACCCATGCGGCCTTGCAATTGGGTCAAGCCGGTTTCTGCGGCGCGCAGGCGTTCAAATTTTGGAGAGAGGTTCAGCGGTTGCCACAGCGCCAGAAGTTCGGCGGGCTGGCTGTGTGCCAGCACTGACATCCAGCGCTGGCGATTTTCGAGGGCGTGCATTCAGTGCTCCATTGTCAATTCAATCATGTCGGCGCGGGTCAGCCCGACGGAGTATTCCGCCACGTTGCCACTGCCGTCACAGGTGTTGAGAGTCCGCACGCATAGCAACGGGGCCTGCGGGACGATTTCGAGTAATTTGCTTTCTTTCGCCAGTGCGCGGCGGGCGTTAATGCGGGTAGTGCGGCGGGTCAGGGTCTGTTTGATTTCGGTACGGATAAAGTCGTGCAGCGAACCATTGTGGAAATTTTGCAGAGAAGGCCACCAGTCGAGATCCGGCAGGTAGTGGTCGATGACGCTGACCGGCACCCCGTTCACCCGACGCAGCGTGCGCAAGTGAATCACCGTGTCGCCCTCTTGCCGCGAAAGGGCCGTCGCGACGTGGTCGGTGCAAGGTCGCAGCACGGCTAACAATCTTTCGCTGGTGGGGTGACTGCCTTGCTCCAGCAGGTTCTGACTAAAACGGGCCTGCGAGTGCAGCGGGTAGTCGTAAGGGCGCATCAGCACCAGCGTGCCAATCCCCTGACGGCGTTGCAGCCAGCCGCGCTCGACCAGCTCATCCACCGCGCGGCGCAGGGTGTGGCGGTTCACTTGAAAGCGGTCGGCAAGTTGTTGTTCAGGAGGAAGATAGTCGCCACAGCGATAGCCGTTGCGCAGTTCGAGTTCAAGTTCGGCAGCAATTTGCTGATATCGCGTGGGGTAGCTGGTCGGATGTCTAGATAAGTTCATCATAATGAAAACCTCGCACGGTCTTAACGAGCAGACAAAACCTAAAAAGTTGAGCTGGCGGGGAAGCGATGAAGAGAGAGGAATACGCTTTCATAGTGCCAACCTCGTTTCGGTGTTGGCATCAGAATGGCCGAGCTAAGTGACAATTTGGTGAATGGCGGGTTGCAGATAAATGAAGAGTGGAAGACAGCTCGCAGGAAAGTGATAGGAAAATTTACGGGGCAGGAGTGTTCAAATTACACTCAATGAGCAATTCGAAAAGGTAAGTCTCTCCCACATAAGGAATATGTACCTTCATTTACCTCATCACTTTACCTCAAGTAATGAACCACCTGATTCGAGCTGCCGCGCCAGATAAGCGCGGGGTCTTTCAGCTCTTGCACAAATTTGCCGTCCACCAACACGTTGATTAATTCGACCACTTGCTGTTGGTCGGCGGTTAATTCATCGAGCTTATAGCCGGTCCACATCCAGACGTTTTTGCCGGGGCATTCGGCCTGAACACGTTCTAGCAGATGGCGTACTGCTGACAAATTTTGCGGATGCAAAGGGTCGCCGCCGGACAGCGTCAGCCCTTGGCGGGGGATCAATTCGTCTTGCAGGTCGGCAATAATCTTATCTTCATCTTGTTGGGTGAAGGGTTTGCCCGAGTCCAGCCGCCAGGTGCTTTTGTTGTAGCACCCGCGGCATTCATGGACGCAGCCGGAGACGAACAGCACGCAGCGCGTTCCCGGCCCGTTGACGACGTCCACACTGTAATATTGATGGAAGTTCAAAGCGTTAGCCCAATTGCCCATTGCCTAAATGCTTGACGCGGCGTTTCACCTCTTCCTGCTTACCGGCGTTAAACGGGCGAGCGTCGGGGCTGCCGAGATAGCCACAAACCCTGCGAGTGACCGAGACGCGTGACGGCTCGTGATTGCCACATTTCGGGCAGGTGAAGCCTTTGCTGGTGCAGTCGAACTCGCCGGTGAAGTGGCATTCGTAGCACTCGTCAATTGGCGTGTTGGTACCGTAATAAGGCACCCGCGAGTAGCTATAGTCCCAGACATCTTCCAGCGCTTTCAGGTTATGTTGCAGGTTCGGGTATTCGCCATAGCAGATGAAACCGCCGTTGCTCAGTGGCGGATAGGGCGCTTCAAAGTCCAGCTTCTGATAAGGGTTCACCTTCTTCTCTACGTCGAGATGGAAGCTGTTGGTGTAGTAGCTCTTGTCGGTGACGCCGGGGATCAGGCCGAACTCGGCGGCGTCCAAACGGCAGAAGCGATCGCACAGGTTTTCGCTCGGCGTGCTGTAGAGGCTAAAACCGTAGCCGGTTTCCTCTTTCCACGCCTCGGTGGCTTCTTTCAGGCGATTGACGATGGCGATGGCCTTCTCGCGCAGCTGAACGGCGTCGAAAACGTGGGTCTGGTTGCCATACAGCGCGTTGATGGTTTCATGCACCCCGATATAACCCAGCGAGATTGACGCGCGGCCATTTTTGAAGATTGGCGCGATGTCGTCGTCCGCTTTCAGCCGAACGCCGCAGGCTCCCTCCATATAAAGGATGGGCGCGACGCGGGCTTTGATGCCGTCCAGCCGCGCAATGCGGGTCATTAGCGCTTTTTTCGCCAGCAGCAGCCTTTGGTCGAGCAAGGACCAGAACGCCGTTTCGTCCCGGCCAGCCTCAAGGGCGATGCGCGGCAGGTTCAGGCTGATCACGCCAATATTGTTGCGTCCGTCATGCTGCATCTCGCCGTTCTCTTCATAGACACCGAGGAAGCTGCGGCAGCCCATCGGCGTTTTGAACGAGCCGGTGACTTTGACCACCTGCTCGTAGTTGAGAATGTCCGGGTACATGCGCTTGCTGGCGCACTCAAGCGCCAATTGCTTGATGTCGTAATTGGCATCGGCGGGCTGGCGATTAAGGCCGTCGCGGATAGCAAACACCAGTTTGGGGAACACGGCGGTTTTGCGGTTTTTACCCAGACCGGCAATGCGATTACGCAGGATTGACTGCTGAATCAGGCGCGATTCCCAAGAGGTGCCCAGCCCGAAGCCAAAGGTGACAAAGGGCGTTTGGCCGTTGGCGGTGTGCAGCGTATTCACCTCATATTCCAGCGACTGGAAGGCGTCGTAACACTCTTTCTCAGTGCGGCTGCGGGCGAAGGCTTCACAGTCTGCCACCTGCCACTCTTCGGCTACGGCTTTATGTTTGTTGAAACTCTCGGTCACAAAGGGGGCGAGGATCTCATCGATGCGATTAATAGTGGTGCCGCCATAAATATGGCTGGCGACCTGAGCGATAATCTGCGCCGTGACCGCCGTTGCGGTGGAAATTGACTTAGGAGTGTCAATTTCCGCATTGCCCATTTTGAAACCCTTGGTCAACATGCCTTTTAGGTCAATCAGCATGCAGTTAAACATCGGGAAGAAGGGCGAATAGTCGAGGTCGTGATAGTGAATTTCACCGCGCTCGTGTGCCAAAACCACGTCGCGAGGCAAAATATGCTGCTTGGCGTAGTGCTTGGCGACAATGCCCGCCAGCAGGTCGCGCTGGGTGGGAATGACTTTGCTGTCTTTATTGGCATTCTCGTTGAGCAGCGCCACGTTGCTTTGCTCGACTAGCCCGCGAATCTCCTGATTCAGCCTGCCGCGCAGCTCGCGCGTCACATCGCGGTCATGGCGATATTCAATATAGGCGCGGGCGAGTTTTTTGTACGGGCCGGACATCAGCTGGTTTTCCACCGCGTCTTGGATCTCATTGATATCCACCTGCGATTTATCCAGCAGCGCCTCACTCACCACTCTGGCGACCTGTTGGCAATACTCTGCGTTATCGATACTGGCCGCACTCGCCGCGCGGCTGACAGCTTGATAAATCAGGCTGCTATCGAAAGGCACTTTGCACCCGTCCCGTTTGATGACGATCGGCAGTTGGTGGGGGGTATTGACGGGATCGGATTTCAACAGGTCAGCCTTCACAATTTAACTCCTTTTAGGCGCAATGCCGCACTGCTCAAGGCCTGGAGCCTTACCAGCAGAGAATAGTGCATAACGCTATATGTTGGGTTGTTTTTCTTAATCGGCCCACAATATATAGTCTATAAAGAATTTCTGTATTCTTGAAATACGCCTTCCCTTGACCTAAAACAAAGATTCCCCGCATAAGTTTATAGAATGAGCAAACGGCCAAAACGGCCTGTTAAATGGCGTAAAAATTGCTTCCTTTTAAAGCAGTTATCGAGGTCACATTTCCCTGCAAATTGCCTGCAATAAGAGAAAGTGCGGTGTCGGTTTGCTTGATACTTTAGGTTTAAACTGAATTGACCGCTGAGGGTCTACAGGGCAGGGCGCGGACATGAAAAGATAGCCTCAACAGGCAGAGCGATGCCTCTCTTATTACCTCTTGAGGAAGTGAATATGTCATCGATTTTAGTGTTGAGCGCCCACCGCACGCCGGACCAGTCTCGTATCAATAAGGCGCAGGTCGCCGCGCTGCGCGAGGTTCCGGGCATCACCGTGCACGAACTAATGCGTGAATATCCAGACTATAAAATCGACGTGGCGCGTGAGCACGAGTTGCTGAAAAACCACCAGCACATCGTCATGATGTTCCCGTTTTTCTGGTATAGCTCACCGGCGATTTTGAAAGAGTGGGAAGACGCGGTATTAACCTACGGTTTCGCCTACGGTACCAACGGCACGGCGTTGCAGGGTAAGACTTTGCAGGTGATTGTTTCGACGGGTGGTGATGAAAAGGCTTATACGCCAGAGGGTTACAATCGTTATCCGGCCAAAGACCAGCTGTTGCCGTTCCACGCCGTGGCTAATCGTACTGGCATGGATTGGCTGGAGCCGCTATTGATCCAAGGCGCGAACAACATGACTGACGAACAGGTGCCGCATCATGTTGAACGCACTCTGGCATTACTAAAAAGCCAGCTTTAATCGCGCTGGCTCTGAGCTACTGCTTTATAACAAATAGAGGCACTCGTACGGTCGCAGGCAGTTAGCGATCGGCGCATCAGCATAGTTGCTGAAGATAGGTGCCTGTTTTTGCGTATCAAGATTGAGGATCTGCTGCTCGTCGCTGAGGTTAGCAATCACCGTCAGCTGCTCGCCGTGCCAGGTACGGCGATAGCACCAAAGGTGAGGGTTATCCGGCAGCAGGTCTTGATAATCACCGTGAGTCAGCACCGGCAGCTCTTTGCGCAGGCGAATCAGATACTGATAGGTGTAAAACACCGAATCCGTATCCGCCAGTGCCTGCTCGGTGTTGATGTGGGTGTAATTCTCGCTCGGCGTGATCCACGGCGTCCCGGTGGTGAAGCCCGCATTGGCTGAGGCGTCCCATTGCATCGGCGTCCGGCCATTGTCGCGGGATTTCGAGGCCAAAATCTCCAGCAGTTCTGCCTCGTTTCGGCCACTGGCCTTCAGCTCAGCAAACATGTTCAGGCTTTCCACATCGCGGTATTGCTCAAGATGCTGGTAGCCCGGATTGGTCATCCCCAGCTCTTCACCCTGATAGATGTAAGGCGTGCCCTGCATGCCGTGCAGCACCATCGCCAGCATCTTGGCGGCAGGCACGCGCAGCTTACCGTTTTCACCAAAGCGGCTCACGATGCGCGGCTGGTCGTGGTTACACCAGAACAGCGCATTCCACGCGTGGCCGTGCATCCCTTGCTGCCACTCATTGAAAATCTGCTTGAGCTGCACGAAGTCTGGCGCGGCCTTGGTCCACTTCTCACCGTTGGGATAGTCCACTTTCAGGTGGTGGAAGTTGAAGGTCATCGACAGCTCGCTGCCATCGTTGGCGGCGTATTTGCGGCAGTGCTCCAGCTTGGTTGACGACATTTCGCCGACGGTCATCAGGCCCAGCGGCTTGAAGACGTCGCGGCTGAATTCTTGCAGGAACTCGTGAATACGCGGGCCATCAGTGTAGAAACGGCGGCCATCGCCGATGTCGTCGGACGGGAAATCCTGCTGCTTGGAAATCAGGTTGATCACGTCGAGACGCAGGCCATCCACCCCTTTTTCCGCCCAGAATTGGCAGATCTTTTTCAGTGCTTCGCGTACCGGCGGGTGCTCCCAGTTAAGGTCCGCCTGCTCGCTGGCGAACAGATGCAGATAGTACTGCTCGCTCGCCTCGTGCCACTGCCACGCGCCGCCGCCAAACTTGGAACGCCAGTTATTTGGTGGACCTCCGGCGCTGTCGCCATCGCGCCAGATGTAGTAATCGCGATAAGGACTGGCGGGATCCTGTGCCTGTTTAAACCACTCGTGATGGGTCGAAGAGTGGTTAAACACCATGTCCATAACAATGCGGATCCCGCGGCGATGGGCTTCGGTGGTTAAATTCTCGAAATCTTCCAGCGTACCGTAATCCGGGTCGATGGCGCAGTAATCGGCCACGTCGTAGCCGTTATCAATCTGCGGGGAAACGTACATTGGCGTTATCCACAGCGCATCAACGCCGAGGGTTTTCAGGTAGTCCAGACGGCGGGTGATACCGTTGATATCCCCCATGCCGTTGCCGGTGGTGTCCTGAAAGCTCTTCGGGTAAATCTGGTAAATCACGCCGTTTTTCCACCACGGCAATTCACTGCTCATCGTCTTATCCTTTTCTTAATGCGTCATCTTTTACTAAACAATCGCCAGCTCGCCTTTACGCGCTTTACGCTTGTAAACCAGTACCGTCAGAATGATTGGAATGACAGTAGCGACCAGCATTGCCAGTGCGAATACGCCCCAGAACTGCGGTTTAATGGACAGAATGCCCGGCAGGCCGCCAACGCCGATACCGTTAGCCGTGACGCCGCTCAGGCCACAAATCAGGGAGGCCACTGCGGAGCCAATCATCGCGCAGAGCATTGGGAAGCGGTATTTCAGGTTGATACCGTACATCGCCGGTTCGGTTACGCCGAGGAAGGCGGAGATGGCGGCCGGGACTGAAACTTCGCGCTCGTTGTGTTTCTTAGAAGCAATAATGATGCCGACTACCGCCGCCGCCTGCGCGATGTTGGAGATAGCAATCAGCGGCCAAACTGGCGTGCCGCCGGTGCTCTGCACCATCTGCATGTCGATAGCCAACGTGGTCTGGTGCACGCCAGTGATAACCAGAGGTGCATAGAGGAAGCCAAACAGGGCGGCGCCAATCGGCGCGAAGCTGCCGGTCATCACGGCTTTCACCGCCCATGCCACGCCATCACCAATCATGCGGCCAAATGGACCAATCAGGGTGTGGGCCAGGAACACCGCGAGGATCAGCGACACCACTGGCACGATGACCAAATAAAGGTAGTTCGGCACGATTTTCTTCAGGGCGTTTTCGATAATGGCTAATGCCATACCCGCTAGCATAGAAGGAATGACCTGCGCCTGATAACCCACTTTCTCAATGGTGAACCAGCCGAAGTTCCACACTTCAGGAATTTGCTGGCCGAGGTTGTAGGAGTTCATCAGCTGCGGGGAAACCAGCGTGATACCCAGCACGATACCGAGGATTTCGGTGCCGCCCATTTTCTTCACCGTGGACCAACACACTGCCACTGGCAGGAACATGAAGATGGCTTCACCCAGCAACCACAGGAAGTCGTAGATGGTTTTCCACATCGGGTGCATCTGGGCCAGCGTCTGGCCGCCGCTCATCGGGATATCACCGATGACGTTGCGGAAACCTAAAATCAAACCGCCGCTGATAAGAGCAGGCAGCAGTGGGAAGAAGATCTCAGCGAAGTGCGAAATGCCGCGCTCCACCCAGCTCATGTTCTGGCGGGCAGCCACTTTGGCGGCCTCTTTGCCGGTGTCATCTTTGCCGCTGCTGGCGATCAGGGCTTTGTAGTAATCGTCAACTTCAGGACCAATAACCACCTGGAACTGTCCGGCATTGGTGAAACACCCTTTGACCATTGGCAGTTCTTCAATGGCTTTCGGATCGGCTTTCTCTGGATTATTTAATACGAAGCGCAGGCGGGTAATACAGTGCGTGACCGTGGCGATATTTTCGCTTCCGCCGACCAGCTCTATTAGCCGATTAACAGCTTGCTGATTTACTTTGCTCATGGATTGACCTTATGTTCCCTTTGTACCTGACGCTAAGGAGGAGCCAAGGACGCTAGGGATATTGTGATTGTCGTTAGGGTACATTTCGACCTTTAGCATAGCCAAACCTATGGGAACTTGTCTGGGAACGTTCCCGGTTTTAAGCGGTAGATCACAATTTTTCTGCATGACTCAAAGTGAGGTATTCAGCTGGCCAATTGGCCGGGAATAATAATTTGCCTTAAGTCGGTTTTTTGGCTGAGTTGGGTGAGTAATTGGCGGGCAGCGGATTCGCCCCCCTTGCCATAACCCAGCTCGACCGAGAAGGTATTAGGGAAGAGGAAGCGGAGCAGGGGGTTGTTACCAATGCCGCACACCTGAACGCCGCTAACGTTCTGTTGTTGCAGGTATTTCTGTGCACCGAGCGCAATGGTGTCGGAGGCACAAATCACCGCGTCTGTTTCGGGGAGCAAGACTTGAGAAATCAGCTCGAAGCCGCTTTCATAGTTCAGTTTGCCCAGCGCCATATGCGGCGTCAGGCCGTGTTCCGCGCAGTAGCTTTGGTAAGCCTGAAAACGTAGCTGGCCGGTGGTGGTATCTTGCGGCGAGACGCCGATAAAGCTTATCTGCCGATGGCCTTTCTCCAGCAGGGTGTCCATCAGCAGCCGCACCGCGCCCGCGTCGTCATAGCAGACTGAGGAGAACTGCGGCATTTCGCGCGCCATCATCACCAGATTGTCCTGCCAGCCTTGCAGCATCGCGGCTTCTAACCCGGAGAAGCCAAACAGCACAACGCCGTCGATATTTCTCTGCTTCAGCACCTGCAAATGCTCTTGCACGCGTTCGGCGCTGAACTGGCTTTCCATCACAATAGGGTCGTAACCCTGCTCGTAAAATAGCGGCAGCATGGCGCGCACTGCCTGATTCTCAGAGGGAGAATCAAGGCGCGACACGATGATCGCCACAATCTTATCGCTGAACCCGCGCATCGCCCGCGCCGACTTCGACGGGCTGAAATTATGCTGCTCAATTACCGCCAGTACCCTTTCGCGCGTGCGTGGGCTGACGTTGCCTTCATGGTTTAGCACGCGTGAAACGGTAGATTTACCGACCCCGCTCAGGCGGGCAATGTCATTAATGGTCAGGCGATTTTGCATGATTTTAGCGCTAATGATTGATCAGGTTTATGTTTGGTTGCAGTTAACCAGCGTAAACTGCGGGCGTTTGATAACCACTGTATGCCAATTTGCCGATGAGCTGATGGTTTTGCTCAGCCGATAAATTGTAATACCGGACGGGTATCTTTTCCTAAACGTTCCTTACCGGAGATAAAAACCTAATGGGACCCGACCCCAATTCTGTAGGTCCGTTGTGATCCGGTAAGCACCCGCTTTTTAGCTACTGCTTACCGTGACACTAACGCTTGAAAAAGTGCTGTACAGGTAAGCGGTGGCGATCGATTTTCGTTCGTCCCCCCAATTTTAATTTATCCAATCCCCTGCACGGGCTAGCCACGCCTGCGTGTTGCAGTGGGACGGGTTTTGCTTTTGCCATGCCCAAATTTTAGGTTCTGGGCGCAACAAAGGGTCGAACGATGTTCAAAACTATGACTCAACGGCTGCTCAATGCACTAAGCCGTAACTTACCACGCCGTCTGGTTCGCCGTGATCCCCTGCTGGGTGATGCATTGCAACAAAATGTGCACGGCGGCAAAGCGCAGGAAATCCCTGCCAGCATGGCCAATCATAGCCTGAAGTGCGCCCGGGCGACGGAAGATCAGCTGTACCTGCAATTTGGCAGTCATCCGGAAGGGCTGACCGGCCCTGAGGTCGAGGCTATTCGCGAGCGCGTGGGCTTCAACCAGACTGACGACCAGCAGCCCACCCCTTGGTGGCAGCACCTGTGGCACTGCTATCGCAACCCGTTCAACCTGCTGCTCACCGTGCTGGGGCTGGTCTCTTACGCCACTGACGACCTGACGGCAGCCTTGGTGATTGGCGCGATGGTGCTGATCTCCACCTTTATGCACTTCATTCAGGAAGCGCGCTCTAACCGCGCGGCGGACGCGTTGAAAGCCATGGTCAGCAACACCGCCACCGTGCTGCGCAGCGATGCCGAAACGGGCCGCAGTGAAACCTGCGAAGTGCCCATCAGCCAGCTGGTGCCGGGCGACCTGATTAAGCTTTCCGCCGGGGATATGATCCCTGCCGACCTGCGCATTCTGTCGGCCAAAGATCTGTTTATCAGCCAAGCCGCGCTGACCGGGGAGTCCCTGCCGGTCGAGAAGCAGGCCAACAGCCGCATGCCCGCCAATACCGACCCACTGGAGCAGGATACCCTGTGCTTTATGGGCACTAATGTGGTCAGCGGCACGGCGATGGCCATTGTGATTGCCACCGGCGGCGAAACGTGGTTTGGCCAGCTGGCCGAGCGCGTGACGCAGGAAGAGACGCAGCCGAACGCCTTTCAGGCCGGGATCAGCAAAGTTAGCTGGCTGCTGATTCGCTTCATGATGGTGATGACCCCTATCGTGCTGGTGATCAACGGCTACACCAAGGGCGACTGGTGGGAAGCAGCGCTGTTTGCGCTCTCCGTGGCCGTGGGCCTGACCCCAGAAATGCTGCCGATGATTGTGACTTCTACGCTGGCGAAAGGGGCAGTTAAGCTTTCAAAACAGAAGGTTATCGTTAAACGTCTGGACGCCATTCAGAACTTTGGCGCCATGGACATTCTTTGTACCGACAAAACCGGCACCCTGACGCAGGATAAAATCGTCCTCGAGCGCCATACCGACGTGCTCGGCGTCACCAGTGATGAAGTGCTGCACTTGGCGTGGCTCAACAGCCACTATCAGACCGGCCTGAAAAACCTGCTCGACGTGGCGGTGCTGGAGCGCGGTGACATTGCCAATGCGCGCAACTCATTGAAAGTTGATGAGATCCCGTTCGACTTCGACCGTCGCCGCATGTCGGTGGTGGTGTCCGACCATGCCGACAGCCATCGGCTGATTTGCAAAGGCGCGCTGGAAGAGATGCTGTCGATTTGTACCTTAGTGCAGCTCAACGGTGAGATTGTGCCGCTGACCGATGTGCTGCTGGCGCGCATTCGCCGCATTACCGACGACCTCAACCAGCAAGGGCTGCGCGTGGTCGCCGTGGCGCACAAAGTGATGCCATCGCGCACTCAGGGTTACGGCATTAATGATGAATCCAGCCTGATTTTGGCCGGTTACATTGCCTTCCTTGACCCACCAAAAGAGAGCACCGCGCCTGCGCTGAAAGCCTTAAAAAACAAAGGCGTGACGGTGAAAATTCTTACCGGCGATAACCCGCTGGTGGCACGTAAAGTCTGTAAAGACGTCGGGCTGAAAGTGGATGAGATCCTGATTGGCAGCGATATCGAAAGCATGGATGACGCCCAGCTGCTGGCGGCGGCGGAGAGCACCACGGTGTTCGCCAAACTGACGCCAATGCACAAAGAGCGCATCGTGCGCGTGCTGCGCGGCGAAGGCCACGTGGTGGGCTTTATGGGCGACGGCATCAATGATGCTCCGGCGCTGCGCGCGGCGGATATCGGCATTTCGGTTGACTCTGCGGTGGATATCGCCAAAGAAGCGGCTGACATCATCTTACTGGAAAAGAGCCTGATGGTGCTCGAGCAGGGCGTGACCGAAGGGCGTAAAACCTTCGCCAACATGCTGAAATATATCAAGATGACCGCCAGCTCCAACTTCGGTAACGTCTTCAGCGTACTGGTCGCCAGCGCCTTCTTGCCGTTCCTGCCAATGTTGCCGCTGCACCTGTTAATTCAGAACCTGATTTACGATGTGTCCCAAGTGGCTATCCCGTTTGATAACGTGGATGAAGAGCAGCTCGCCAAACCGCAGAACTGGAACGCCGGGGATATAGGTCGCTTTATGGTGTTCTTCGGGCCGATCAGTTCAGTGTTCGACATTCTGACCTTCAGCCTGATGTGGTGGGTGTTCAAGGCCAACACGCCGGAAATGCAGACCCTGTTCCAGTCCGGCTGGTTTATCGAAGGCTTGCTGTCGCAGACCCTGATAGTGCATATGATCCGCACCCGCAAAGTGCCGTTTATTCAGAGCCGCGCCTCTTGGCCGCTGTGCGTGATGACCCTGATGGTGATTATCACCGGCATCGGCTTGATCTACACCCCAGCCGCCGGATTCCTGCAATTGCAGGCGCTGCCGCTGAGCTACTTCCCGTGGCTGATCCTGATTCTGGCGGGGTACATGGTGCTGACCCAAACAGTGAAAGGCTGGTTTGTTCGCCGCTACGGCTGGCAGTAACCGCGCGTTGTTAAGCTTAAGGCGGTGATTGTTAACTCAATCACCGCCTTTTTATTACACAAAGGCTATAGTTAATCCTTTACGATTCAGCAGGCTATGTCAGTCTGCTTTACCTCTAAGGGATCTTGCCAATGCCATTGCCATTCCGTCGTTCCTTATTTGCCTCGTCGTTACTCCTTGCTGTCAGCTCCTCGTCCTTGGCCGCTCCCGCCGGGGATTTGCCCCTTATGCCATGGCCGCAGCAGGTTGAAGTGGCCCCGCAGGCGGGGAAATGGGTGGTGGACAACAGCCTGTCGGTGGCGGTGAGTGGGGACAATCTCGGCGCTATTCCCCAGCGTTGGCGTGAGCGCATTGAGCAGCAGACCGGCTGGACGCTCCAGCCGCAGCCGACTGACGGCAAGCAGAGCAAAATTCAGGTAGTGATCAAACATAAAGTAGACGCCCTGCCGAAGCCCGACAGCGACGAAAGCTATGACCTTGACGTCACGCCGCAGGGCGCGACCATTACCGCCAACAGCCGATTTGGCGCGCTGCACGGCATGGAAACCCTGCTGCAATTGCTGCAAAACGACGGCGAAAACACCTACCTGCCACTGGTGAAAATTCACGATAACCCGCGCTTTGCGTGGCGCGGCGTGCTGCTGGACTCCGCGCGACACTTCCTGCCGATAAGCACCATTAAGCGCCAGCTCGACGGGATGGCCGCCGCCAAGCTGAACGTTTTGCACTGGCATCTGACTGACGATCAGGGCTGGCGCTTCGCCTCCGAGCACTATCCGAAGTTGCAACAGTTAGCCAGCGACGGCGAGTTTTATACCGTGGCCGAAATGAAAGACGTGGTGGCCTACGCCACTGCGCTAGGTATTCGCGTGGTGCCGGAAATCGACATGCCGGGCCACGCCTCGGCAATTGCCGTCGCCTATCCTGAGCTGATTAGCGCCCCCGGCCCTTACCAGATGCAGCGCGAGTGGGGCGTGCATGAGCCGACGCTCGACCCGTCTAACGAGCAGGTCTACCAGTTTGCCGACACTATCGTCGGTGAGCTGACCGCCATCTTCCCCGACCCCTATTTGCATATTGGCGGCGATGAAGTGAAAGACACTCAGTGGGTGAATTCCACGGCGATTCAGGCTTACATGAAGAAGCATAATATTGCCGACAGCCATGCGCTGCAGGCCGCGTTCAACAAGCGTTTGCAGGAGATTTTGCATAAACATCATCGCCAGATGGTTGGCTGGGATGAGATTTTCCACCCCGACTTACCGCACGACATTGTGATCCAGTCATGGCAGGGGCCGGACTCGCTGGGGGCCAGCGCGCAGCAGGGGTATCAGGGGATCCTTTCCACCGGCTTCTACCTCGACCAGCCGCAAAGCTCGGCCTACCACTATCGCAATGAAATCCTGCCGCAGCCGCTTGGCGTGGAGCAAAACGTCGCCGAGGGTGAAAAAGCCCAGAGCTGGGCATTCTCCATGCCGCGCCTGAAAGGCAGCGCGGTAGACGGCAGCTTTACGCTGATTGAAGGCAAGCAGGGTTGGCGCGGATTCATTGATTTCAAAGGCAAAACCCGCCGCGCGGTGCGCGATATCGTTTGGCAGAATGACGGCAAAGTCAGTTTCACGGTAGACACGTGGATGGGCGACACCCGCCCGGTGCTCACCCTGAAAGACGGCAAGTTCGACGGCTATTTCCTGATTGGCAACGCGCGCTATCCGGCTACCGGCAGCCAGCTTGGCGAAACGCCGCAGGGCACGCCGCCAGTGGTGCCAGACGCCAAAGCAATGAAAAACATTCTCGGCGGAGAAGCCGCGCTGTGGCAGGAAAATATCACCTCGCAGATTCTCGATCTGAAGCTGTGGCCGCGCGGCTTTGTGGTTGCCGAACGCCTGTGGTCCGCCGAGGATGTGAAAGATATCAACAACATGTACCAGCGTTTGGCGAAAGTGGATGCCTGGTCGGCGGTGTCGGTCGGGCTACAGCAGCATGCCGAAACCACCCGCCTGATGACCCGTCTGGCCAACAGCAGCGACATCACGCCGCTGTTGACCCTCTCCTCGGCCCTCGAGCCAGCGCAGTATTACACTCGCCAGCACCTGAAATTTAAGGCCGGAAACTACACCCAGTTTGAACCGCTGAATCGTCTGGTGGACGCGTTGCCAGCGGAGAGCAACGCGGTGCGCGAGCTGGATAATCAGGTTAAAGCCCTGCTGACTGACGGCAAAGACGCGCAAGCCGCCGCCGCCATTCGCAACCAGTTGACGCTATGGCAGGCCAACACTGCGCAGGTTAAGCCGATCCTGGCGCAAAACTACGTGCTGAAGCCGGTACAGCCGGTGGCGGAGCAGCTTGGCAAGCTGTCCGGGCTGGGGCTGCAATGGCTGGATAAAATCCAGAAAGGCCAGAGTATCACCGCAGAAGAGCGCCAGCAGGCGCAGGCCCAGCTGGACGGCGCGGCGCAGATTCAGGATGAGTTAGTGATCGCGGCGGTCTATCCGCTGGAAAGACTGCTGCAAGGTGTGAAGTAAGGGAAAGTGCGGCTGGGAGTCCATGATTGCGACAGATTTATAAACCCCGTTGCAACGGAAATAATGATCGGAGGAATGAAAAAAGCCGGAGGGGGAAATCTCCGGCTTGGATTAAGTCGTGCCGCTACGGCATCACACCTTCTGGCATGCCGCCGCAGTAAAGATAACGTCGGTGGAGGAGTTCAGCGCGGTTTCTGCGGAGTCCTGAATGATGCCGATGATAAAGCCGACGGCGACCACCTGCATGGCGATGTCATTGGGAATGCCAAACAGGCTACAGGCCATGGGGATCAGCAGCAGCGAGCCGCCGGCCACGCCGGAGGCACCGCAGGCGCAGACCGCCGCCATCACGCTGAGCAGCAGCGCGGTGAGGATATCCACTTCAATGCCCAGGGTGGTGACCGCCGCCAGTGTCAGCACGGTGATGGTGATGGCTGCACCCGCCATGTTGATGGTTGCGCCAAGAGGAATAGAGACGGAGTAGGTGTCTTCATCCAACCCCATTTTGCGGCACAGGTTCATGTTCACGGGAATGTTGGCGGCCGAGCTGCGGGTGAAGAAGGCGGTGACGCCGCTCTCGCGTAGGCAGGCGAAGACCAGCGGATAAGGATTACGACGGGTTTTTGCGAACACAATCAGCGGGTTGAAGACCAGAGCGACCAGCAGCATACAGCCCACCAACACTACTAGCAGGTGCGCATAGTCATACAGCGCGCCAAAGCCGCTGGTGGCGAGGGTTTCTGCCACCAAGCCAAAAATCCCCAGCGGCGCGAAGCGAATCACCACGCGGACGATTTTGGTTACGGCTTCAGACACGTCGCTAATCATCGCCTTACTGGTGTCAGCCGCGTGGCGCATAGCCAGCCCCAAACCAATGGCCCAAGCCAGAATGCCGATGTAGTTGGCATCAATCAGTGCGCGGAACGGGTTCGACACGACGCTCATGATCAAGCCTTTCAGCACGTCGACAATACCGCCCGGCGGGGTGATGGCAACATCGGCGATTTTAAGATCCAGCGTCGAAGGGAACATAAAGCTGACCACCACGGCGATCAGCGCCGCCGAGAAAGTCCCGAAAAGGTAGAGGAACAGAATAGGGCCAAGCACGGTTTTACGGCCCAGCGGATGGTTCATGATCGAGGCGGTAACCAGTACTAAGACCAGCAGCGGCGCGACGGCTTTTAATGCGCCGACGAACAAACTGCCGAGCAGCCCGACGGAGGTCGCTGCACCGGGCGCAAGCCACGCCAGAGCAATACCTGCCAATAGGCCGATGAGGATTTGTTTAACCAAACTTGCGTGCAGAATGCGTTGAATCAGCGATGGTGTTGATTGTGTTTGCATGTTGTTTTTCCTTGTAGTGTTGCACCTTTCCCAATCCTGAGAGGTGGCCTAGCAGAATTTAGCTTAAAAAATAACGGGCACTTTAAGGCGCCCGTTTTGGCTTCTCATATTGCGAGCTATGCCCGCTTATTTTTCTAATTTTGCGCGGTCAGTTCGATGATTGACCCAAGTATTGATCAGCAGCGTGGTCACCAAAATGGTCGCGATCACGCCCAGTGATACCCCAACCGGAATATGGAACACGTCGAGCAGCAGCATCTTGATACCGATGAAAATCAGAATCACCGCCAGACCGTATTTCAGCATCGAGAAACGTTCCGCCACGCCTGCCAGCAAGAAGTACATGGCGCGCAGGCCGAGGATAGCAAACAGGTTAGAAGTTAGCACGATGAACGGGTCAGTGGTCACGGCAAAGATAGCCGGGATACTGTCTACCGCGAAAATCACGTCGCTGAGTTCCACCATAATCAACACCAGCAGCAGCGGCGTAGCGAACAGCAGGCCGTTGCGACGCACGAAGAACTTCTCGCCGTGCAGCTCATCGGTCATGCGCATTTTACTGCGCAGCCAGCGAATCATCGGCTTCTCGCCAATCTCACCATCATCCTCTTTCGCCAGCGCCATCTTGATGCCGGTAAACAGCAGGAATGCGCCGAAGACGTAGAGGATCCAGCTGAACTGCCCGACTAACCAGCTGCCCGCGAAAATCATCCCGGTGCGCAGGACTATCGCGCCCAGCACGCCGTAGACCAGCACGCGGCGCTGAAGGTTTGCTGGGACAGAGAAGTAGCTGAACAGGATTAGCCAGACGAAGACGTTATCCACCGCCAGCGCTTTTTCCAGCAGATAGCCGGTAAGGAACATCAGCGCCTGCTTGTCCGCCACTTCGCGCCCAAATTCACCGTTCAGATACCACCAGAAGCCGTAGTTAAACAGCAGCGACAGGCCAATCCACACCAGCGACCACATCGCGGCACTTTTCATGGTCATCACCTGCGCGCCTTTGCGTCCCTGTAAGAACAGGTCCACGGCGAGCATGATAACCACGACGACGGCAAAACTGCCCCAGAGCATCGGGTTGCCTACGGAATTCATCATTCTGTTATCCTCGAAAAAACATCAAAAAAAAACGGCCACGTCAGAAGACGTTAGCCGCTCTTATTGAGCTATAAGCAAACCTCGCCTGACGGCAAGGTCTCACTTACAACCCATATGCTTCACTGCCAAATTGCGGCGAAAAACGCGCAACTTGAATCAATTCACATAGATGCTATTCACTCGATGAATATTTTGAATGAAATAAATAGCTGGATTGCCCGGAAACCGGGTGGCTGAGACGTGCGCTGCGACAGCGCGGGTCCAGACACCGTAATGACGATTATCCGACGAAGAAGTTACTCCCCTTTGCATGGCAGAAAGTAATCCAACCCGTGTCTAAAGTCAAACATTCTGACACATTATGAAATATTCAGCCTGCCAGTGCATTACGCTTGCCGAGCGCCGCAACAAACGACAGCAACAGCCCCTGAGCCAGCGGCGTATCACTGAGTTGCTGTAATTTCTCAGCATAGTTGACGTTGTCATTAAACGCCTGCGCGTCAAGCCATTCCAGATAGGTTTTCATCACATAACCTGAGAATTCAGGGTGGAACTGCGTGCTGATGGCATTCGGGCCGTAGCGCAGGATCTGGTGTGGGTCGACGGAGGAGCGCGCCAGCACCGTGGCGCAGGCGGGTGGGGTGATCACGGCTTGCAGATGTATAAGGTTTGCCGCGAAGCGAGCGGGCAGGTGCGACAACAGCGGGTCGAGATGGCCGCTCGGCGTGAGTTCGATGTCCAAAGTACCGACTTCAATACCTTGCGCCAGATAATCCACTTCGCCGCCCAATGCATAGGCCATCAGCTGATGCCCGTAGCAAGCGCCAAACAGCGGCAGCTCTTGCAGCATCGCCAGACGCACCCAGTCGGCGGCGGCTTCGCTCCAGTCCAGATGCTCAGTCACCATGCTGCGCGAGCCGGTGATGATGGCGCCGCAGTAGTTTTCCGGCGGCAGGGGGCGTTCGCCCGCCTGCAGATCGACAATTTGCAGCTGCTGGGGATTGATGTCCCCCTGACGCAGGAACATCTGCGGGAAATTGCCGTGGACGTCCTGAATCGGCCCTGGTGCGTGGCCGGTTTGTAATATCAGTAATGGCTTCAGATTGGCTGCGCTCATCTCAACTCCCACTCACATGTCGTCTATTTATCTGCCGGGTTATCTGCTTTCTTGTCTGCCGGGAAAACCACGCCGGTCTGGCGGCGGATTTCGGTGAGCAGCTTGGCGGTAATACGTGAAACTTCCAGCCCCGGATGGCCTACGAACTGGTTATCGACCAGCAGCGCAAAAGTTTCAGCCTCATACAGCATGGTGTTGATGTGCTGTGGTTGGGTGAGATCTAACTTTTGGCTGCCGCGGGGCGTCAGGCTAAGTGTCTGGCATTCGGAGATTTTCTCCATCTGCAAAGTGCCTTCCTCCCCTTGGATCTCACTGGCGAGATGGGAATCGGCGATTTTCGAATGGTTGATCACCACGTCGAAACCATCGGCATATTGCAGCACGACGGTGCCCTGACCATCGACGCCGCTTTCCAGCAGAGTGGCAGAGGCTTGAACTGAAAGGGGTTCGCCAAACAGGGAAACCGTGCTCGCCAGACAGTAATAGCCAATGTCCATAATTGACCCATTGGAGAAGGCCGGATTGAAGGTGTTTGGGTTCTCGCCCGCCAGATAACGCGGGTAGCGCGACGAATATTGGCAGTAGTTGAAAATAGCTTTGCGCAGCTTACCAATGCGATTTAGCGCGCCTTTCATATGCAGGAAATTCGGCAGATAGGCGGTTTTAAAGGCTTCGAACAGCACCACGTTATTCTCGGTGGCGCAGGCAATCATCTCTTCGGCCTGTTGCAGATTCGACGACAGCGGCTTTTCGCAAATCACGTGCTTTTTGTGGCGCAGGAACAGCAAGGATTGCTGGCAGTGCATGGAGTTCGGGCTGGCGATATACACCGCGTCAATGTGGTCCGAGGCGGCGAGGGCGTCGAGCGAGTCGAAATAGTGCTCCACCGGATAATCGTGACCAAAGGCTTTGGCACCCTCAAGCGTGCGGGAATAGATCGCGGTGAGCTTCATTTTGCCACTCTCATGAGCGGCATCGATGAAGCGCTGGGTGATCCAGTTAGTTCCAATTACTGCAAAACGAATCATGGTTGCTCCAGTACCCGCCATCCTTCGAGCCGCCTCGGCGTTATTTGCCTTGATGCAATCCGAATGATTTTGGGTAGGTATGGTGTTTTTAAAAATCAAATGCACCAAATTATTAGAGATAAAGTTTCCCGAATAACTCCAGATGCGTCAGGTACATGCGTGTGTCGAATTCTAGCTGATGGTAGTCGGGCGCCATATGACAGCAAAGGCTATAAAATGCCTTATTGTGATCTTTCTCTTTAAGGTGCGCTAACTCGTGCACCACGATCATTTTCAAAAAGGCTTCCGGCGCGGTTTTGAATACCGTCGCCACGCGGATCTCAGCCTTGGCCTTCAACTTTCCGCCCTGAATCCGCGAAATGGCCGTGTGCAGGCCGAGCGCGTGCTTCATGACGTGAATTTTATTGTCATAGGCGACTTTGCTCAGCGGCGATGAGCTGCGCAGATATTGATTTTTGAGGTCCAGCGTATACTGGTACAGCGACTTGTCGGTGGTGAGTTCGTGCGGTTGCGGATAGCGCGACAGCAAAACTTGGCCCAGACGCTGCTGGTCAATCAATTGGCGTACCTGAGCCTGTAGCGACTCGGGATAGCCTTGTAGATAGGTCAATTCAGGCATAACTGTTTGCTTTAGCTCTCATTGATCCGCAAAGAGTGCCGCAATGGCGGCAGATAAAGCCTTTTTAACTGAAAAAACATTTTACTGATAGCCCAATTTAAGGGATAAACAGCGCAAATTGAATAATGAGGAGGGCCAATGAGCCAATTCGAACTCGAACAAGGTGATCAACTGCTGCAACTGGAACTGGAACGTTACCCGCAAGATGAGGCGGCGACGCAGTTGCAGGCATGGGAAGCTGCGGACGAATATCTGCTGCAAACCCTGACCACCGACGCGCTCAATGGCCGTCCTGTCCTGATCTTTAACGACGCTTTCGGCACGCTGGCTTGCGCGCTGCAACAGTTCGAACCGACCAGCATCAGCGACTCCTTTATGAGTCAGCTGGCGACGCGCCACAACCTGCGTTTGAACCATTTCGACGAAAGCCGCGTCGCCCAGCAAAGCAGTCTGGTTCCGCTGCCAATCAATCCTGGCCTGGTGGTTATCAAGATACCAAAAACCTTGGCTCTGCTGGAGCAACAGCTGATTGCCCTGCGCGAAGTGGTGACGCAGGACACGCAGATTATCGCCGGTGCCAAGGCGCGTGACATCCACACCTCCACGCTACAGCTGTTCGAGAAGATTCTTGGTCCGACTAAAACCACGCTGGCGTGGAAGAAGGCTCGCCTGATTCACTGCCAGCCGACTTTGCCTGCGCAAGCCGCCGAGCCTGTTACCACCGAATGGGCGCTGGATGACAGCGAATTTCGCATCACCAACCATGCCAACGTGTTCTCGCGCACCGGGCTGGATATTGGCGCGCGCTTCTTCATGCAACATTTGCCGGAAGGCATTGAAGGGCGGATTGCTGATTTAGGCTGTGGCAATGGCGTGATCGGCATGACCGCGCTGGCGCTGAATCCAGATGCAGAGATGCTGTTTGTCGATGAGTCATACATGGCGGTGGAGTCGAGCAAGCTGAATGTCGAAAACAACCTGCCGGAAGATATCAGCCGCTGTCAGTTTGAAGTGAATAACATGCTGGCCGGCGTTGAGCGCGAAAGCCTGCACGCCGTGCTGTGCAACCCGCCATTCCATCAGGGCACGGTGATCAGCGATGACACCGCGTGGCGCATGTTTTGCGACGCCAAGCGCTGCCTGCAAACCGGCGGCGAGCTGCGCATCGTCGGTAACCGTCATCTGGACTACTACCAGAAGCTGCGCCGCCTGTTCGGCAACTGCACCACCATCGCCACCAATCAGAAATTCGTTATTCTGCGCGCGGTGAAGTCAGCGGCTAGAGGGTAGGTTTTTAGAAGTCATGTCGGGCGTGGCCTTTGCTGCGCCCGATAGTTTCAAATTGCCATCGCCAGTCTCGTTCCTTGATCTATCGCCCGTCGGGCGTCCAGCTCTACAGCCATTTCGGCGCCGCCAATCAAATGTACGACTTTCCCGGCTGCTAAAAGGGGAACCTGCAAGTCACGCTGCGGCTCCTGACCCGCGCAAATAATGATGTTATCCACCGCCAGACACTCCTCCGCGCCGTCGCGCAAGATGTGCAGACCTTGGTCATCAATGCGTTGATAGGTCACGCCGCTCCACATCTTCACGCCGCGTTGCAGCAGGCTGGCGCGGTGGATCCAGCCGGTGGTTTTGCCCAAGTTCGCTCCCACTTTACTGGTTTTGCGTTGCAGCAGCACGATTTGCCGCGCCGCCGGTTCGGCTTGCGGGCCGTCGGCGCTCAATCCGCCGCGTTGGGTGAGGCTTTGATCGATGCCCCATTCGTGGCTGAAAGCGCGGCTGTCGAGACTGGCCGAAGGGCCGTTTTGCACCAGATATTCGGCGGTATCAAAACCAATGCCGCCGGAGCCGATGATGGCGACGCGTCGGCCAACCGGCTTTTTATCTCTGAGCACGTCGAGATAGGTCAGCACGCTCGGGTGGTCTATTCCCGGGATTTCGGGCAGACGGGGAAGTATGCCGCACGCCAAAACGATTTCATCGAAGCCATTGAGCTGGCTGGCATCCACTTTTTCGCCCAGACGCAGCGTCACCTGCAAAATAGCTAACTGGCGCGAGTAGTAGCGCAGCGTCTGGTAAAACTCCTCCTTACCGGGAATTTGCTTGGCGATATTAAACTGCCCACCAATCTCACTGTTGGCGTCGAACAGGGTGACCTGATGCCCGCGACTGGCGGCCGTGATAGCGAAGGAAAGCCCCGCCGGGCCAGCGCCAACCACCGCCAGACGTTTGGCGCGCTGGGCCGGGATCAGCGGCATTTCGGTTTCGCGGCAGGCGCGCGGATTCACCAGACAGGAGGTGAGTTCGCCGACAAAAATCTGGTCCAGACAGGCCTGATTGCAGCCGATACAGGTGTTTATCTCATCTGCGCGGCCCTGCGCGGCTTTCTGCACAAAGGCCGGGTCGGCGAGGAAGGGGCGCGCCATGGAGACCATATCCGCGCAGCCGTTAGCCAATAGCTCTTCGGCCACCTGCGGATCGTTAATGCGGTTGGTGGTGATCAACGGAATGTTCACCTTGCCCATTAACTTGCGCGTCACCCAGCTAAACCCTGCGCGCGGCACCATGGTGGCGATGGTCGGCACCCGCGCCTCGTGCCAGCCAATGCCGGTGTTGATGATGCTGGCACCGGCCTGCTCAATGCCTTTGGCGAGGGCTTCTATCTCCTCCCAGTTCGAGCCTTCTTCCACTAAATCCAGCATCGACAGGCGATAGATAATAATGAAGTGTGGGCCACAGGCCTGGCGCACGGCGCGCACTATTTCCAGAGCGAATCGCATGCGGTTTTGCGCATTGCCGCCCCACTGGTCGCTGCGCTGGTTGGTGCGCGCGGCCAAAAACTGGTTAATCAAATAACCCTCTGAACCCATGATTTCCACGCCGTCATAGTCGGCCTGCTGCGCCAGCGCAGCGCACTGGGCGAAGTCGGCAATCGTCTCTTCAATCTGTTCGTGAGTCAGCGCCAGCGGGGAGAAACGGTTGATTGGCGCCTGCAACGCCGATGGTGCCACGGGGTTAGGCTGATAGCTGTAACGCCCGGCGTGGAGGATCTGCAAGGCGATTTTCCCGCCAGCCTGATGAACTGCCTCCGTCACCACTTGGTGATGGGCGATTTGCTGCTGCTGGTTGAGCACCGAGCCGCCGCGATACACCACGCCCTGCGCGTTGGGGGCGATGCCGCCGGTGACAATCAGGCCCACGCCCGCGGCGGCGCGCTCGGCATAGAAAGCCGCCATGCGCTGCGGCCCCTCTTCCAACTCTTCCAGCCCGGTATGCATTGACCCCATCAGCACGCGGTTTTTCAGCTGGGTAAAGCCTAAATCCAGCGGGGCTAACAGGTGAGGATAAAACGGCGCGTTGTGTTCGGTCATAAGTCAGACCCTTAAGTGGTCGGATGAGATAAGAGTCAATTTAGCCGCAGAACGCCAGATTGGAAAGGAGAGTGGTGCCGAATGTGATGCACTTCATAAAGATCATCCGATGTCGGAAAAACAACAAATAATGTCCATCGACGCTTATGCATTGAGATTAATTTATTAGCAGGCTTTGTCTTATGAAGAGTATTAAAAAGCATTTATTCCCTGTGCCAATAATTTCCCAACGAAATAAAAATAAGACCGTGGTTACCCCTATTTAATTTCTACCGGTTTATATAAAAGACATTATTTAAGAGTAATAAGATTATTTTTATAGTCGCGCTTCGAATCGATTCAGTTCAGGTGGTGGCTGGTCTAGGCTGGTGCTGCTTCACCCAACCTACCATTCCAACCTGGATATAAACTATGAATCTTATTGACCATACGGCATGCCGTCCATTCACCGAAGCTGGGCATTTATCACAAATAGCGGCCTATTATGAAGAGGGTCGAAATGTGATGTGGATGATGCTAAAAGCCTTCCCGCGCCCATGTTTTAATCAGCCTTTAATTGAAGACATTATGAAACTGACCTATGCGGCGAAAGCCTCGGGTCTGCGTTTTGATTTTTGGGTAACCGGATCGCTGGTGCCTAATATGTATAATGTAGGAGGAGATTTAAGCTTTTTTGTTGAGTCCATTCTCAATAATAAGCGTGAGGCACTGCGCGCCTATGCGCGAGCCTGCATTGACTGCGTACACGCCGCTGCGCGCGGCTTTGACGTAGGCGCTATCAGCCTGTCGATGATTGAGGGATCGGCGCTGGGTGGCGGTTTTGAGGCCGCGCTGGCGCACCACTATGTCTTAGCGCAAAACACCGCCCGGATGGGATTCCCAGAAATTGCCTTTAATCTGTTCCCCGGCATGGGCGGTTATTCGCTGGTTTCACGCAAAGCGGGGATGCGTCTGGCGGAGGAGCTGATCTCAACCGGCGAGTCGCACTCTGCGGAATGGTTTGAAAGCCGGGGGCTGGTGGATGTGGTGTTCCAGCCCGGCGAAGGCTTTATCGCAACCCGTACTTTTATCGATACGATGCGACCAAAGTTAAACGGCATTCGGGCCATGCTGCGGGCGCGCCAGAGAGTGCTAAAGCTTTCGCGCTCCGAGTTGATGGATATCACGGAAGATTGGGTAGATTCAGCGTTTACGCTGGAGGAGAAAGATGTGGCGTACATGGAGCGTCTGGTGATGTTGCAAAACCGCCATACGGCTTCTCTGCGTAAATCCGGCTAGTCTGCTCATGATTGTCGTTAGCGCCGCCAGATGCCGTGACTGACGACTAGCGCGTAACGTTGTTCAAACTACCGGGTGAAGCAATTGCTTTCTGCACAAGCCAGTGCTCGAGCTCATCGGCGGGCATTGGTTTGGCAAACAGATAGCCCTGTTTGCTATCTACGCCAATTTCATCAATCAGCCGCTCTTCTTCATGGGTTTCAACCCCTTCGGCAACCACGGTTAATTGCAGGGTTCTTGCTACGGCAACGATAGCCCGGACCAGCGCCTGCGACACTGAATTATGATTAATGCCGCGCACAAAGCTTTGATCCAGCTTGATGCAATCCAGCGGGATCCGCGCCAGCTGCGACAGGGAAGAGTAGCCGGTGCCGAAATCGTCCAGATGCACTTCCGCGCCCAACTTATGCAGTTGATTGATCATGGTGACGGCCGCTTTTTCATCTTCCACCAGGCAGCTTTCGGTCAGCTCAAAATCCAGCATGCATTGAGTCATTCCGGCGTTTTGCATCGCCTCGGTAAAATCCGACACCAGCGAACTGCTGTTTAATTGGCGGCCTGACAGATTCACCGCCACACGCAAATTCAGCCCTTTCTTCTGCCACTCGGTTGCCTGTCGGGTCGCGGTTTCGATAACCCATTTGCCTAGCGGCGCAATCAGGCCGGACTCTTCGGCGTAGGAGATAAAGCTCTGTGGCTGAATCACGCCGCGCTCGGGCGAGTGCCAGCGCAGCAGGGCTTCGACACTCTTTACTTCGCCATTGTTGGAGATTTTCGGCTGATAATAGAGCTTCAGCTGTTGCTCCTCGAGGGCTTTTCTCAGATTGGTGTCGAGCCACATGTATTCGGAAACTTTTTTATTCATCTCCGGTGAGAACACGCAGTGCGCGTTTTTGCCCGCCTCTTTCGCCACGTACATGGCCGTATCGGCGTTGCGGATCAGGCTTTCTGCATCTGTTCCGTGCTGCGGGCAGACCGCGATGCCGCTTGAGCAGCCGGTATAAACTTCGATTAACCCGATGCGGAAAGGGGCTTTGAGGCGGCCGAGGATCTGTTGGCTGATGGCTTCCAGCTTTTCGACCGACGCTTCGGTACTAAGAATAATGAATTCGTCACCGCCCAGTCGCGCTAGGGTTTCGGTGTCTTCTAAACAGCCCTGAATAGCGTGAGCCACCTCTTTGAGCAGACGGTCGCCAAACATGTGTCCGTAAGCGTCATTCACTTTTTTGAAGTTATCCAAGTCGAGATAAATCAGGCCGATAGAGTGGTCACCGCGCAGTTCCAGCGCGCTTTTCAGCTGGTCTTGCAGGGCGTTGCGGTTGGCAAGGCCGGTGATGAGATCGGTATTGGCTAAGACCCGCAGCCGTTCCTGCGCCATGCGCTCATCGGTGATGTCAGAGCCGGAGCAGATGAGGAATTTCTGCTGTTTTCCGCTGCCGCTGTGGACAAATTTATTGCGGAATAAGAACAGGCGCTGGCCTTTTACCGTGTTAATCCAGCGTTCTACTTCGTATGACTGCTCTTTTTGAAAGAAGCCGGTGATGTTCTGGCGAGAGGCGATGCCTTCTTCCATCGACATAAACATGTCGTAGGCGCTGCGGCCAATCACGTCCTGCTCGCGTAGGCCGGTGTACTCTTCGCTCAGACGGTTGAAGCGATGCACTTTGCCATCTTGATCGATAATCACGATCACCGAGTTGGCTTCGGACACTACCTGTTCGGCGAAGGTCAGCCCCACTTCAAGGTCGTGCGCCACGGACGCGGTATCTTCGAAATCAGAGGCGGTGCCCGCCCAAACGTTGCTGTCTACCTTACGGCCAACCAAATAGAGACAAATCGGCACGCCGAACAGCGCGACGTCAATGGTGAAGCAAGAGGTGATGCCCGTCAGTTCGCGAATGCGCGCGGCTTGCAGGCTGGTGAGGGAAACGGCGACGTTAGTCACGCCCTGTTCCGCTGAGAGTTCTAATGCGTTGCTATCTGAACTTAACCGCCAGTAGGGGCGCGGTGTACCAAAATGCAGGTATAAAATGGAGTCATCTTGAGCGTCTTTCATGAAAGTTTCTCCGTGTCACCAGCAACCTGATCTGACAATGTGTAAGCAACGTGCAATTAAAAGCGCGGGCCCTGAGAACAGAGGCCCGCTCTTGATTTTAGATGATTTTTATTACCAGTGATGGCACCCCGGAGGGTGTGCCATCACGTTGTTAGCGACAGTTATTTCAGTAGGAAGCTACTTTGCTTCACATCCTGTGAATCCAATCCAATGAATACATTGAATTTGCCCGGTTCAGAGGCCCATTTGAGCTTGTCATTGAAGAAACGTAAATCTTTTTCATTGATCGCAAATGTAACGACTTTTTCTTCACCCGGCGCCAGATTTATTTTCTCGAAGTTTTTGAGCTCTTTAACCGGGCGGCTGATAGAGGCCGTCAGGTCACGAAGATAGAGCTGTACCACGGTCGCGCCGCTGCGTTTGCCGGTGTTTTTCACCGTCACGCTGGCAGTCAGTGGCTGCGTGGCACTCATGGTGGTCGAAGACAATGAAATATCAGAGACGCTGAACTGGGTGTAGCTCAAACCATAACCAAACGGGAAGAGCGGGCCATTGGTGATGTCGAAGTAGCGCGAGGTGTATTTATCTTCTCTCTGCGGATTCCGTGGTCGGCCAGTATTCAACTCGCTGTTGTATAATGGGATTTGACCAACAGAGCGCGGGAAGGTCATTGGCAGTTTGCCCGACGGGTTGTAGTCGCCGAACAGCACGTCTGCAATGGCGTGTCCGCCTTCTGTGCCGCTGAACCAGGTTTCTAGCATGGCATCGGCAATGTCATTTTCCCACGTCAGGGTCAGTGGACGGCCATTCATCAGCACGATCACCAGCGGCTTGCCGGTGGCTTTCAGCGCTTTAAGCAGGTCGCGCTGGCTTTGCGGAATGTTCAACTCGGTACGGCTGGACGCTTCGTGCGCCATGCCCTGAGCTTCACCCACTACCGCAACCACGACGTCGGCTTTCTCAGCGGTTTTCACGGCTTCATCAATCATTTCCTGCGCTGGGCGCGGGTCGTTAACCACCTGTTTCTCATAGGAGTTCAGGAAGTTGACGATGTCTTGATCGTTGGTGATGTTGGCGCCACGGGCATACAGCAGGGTGGCTTTGTCGCCAATCGCGTCTTTCATACCTTGCAGCACGGTGACGGTCTGGTTGGCTTTACCGGCAGCGGACCAGCTTCCCATGACATCACGCTGGCTGTCGGCCAGAGTACCAATCAGGGCGATGGTGCCTTTCTTCTGCAACGGCAAGGTTTCGTTCTGGTTTTTTAGCAATACCAGTGAGGTACGCGCCACTTCACGCGCCTCTTTGCGATGCAAACGGCTTTCGGCGTTGGTATCAACTGGGTCACTCGATGCCGGGCCAAGGTGGCGGTACGGATCGATGAACAGGCCCATATCCCACTTTGCATTCAGTACGTTACGCACCGCGCGGTCAATCTCTTTGACGCTAACAATTTTGTCGGCCACTAAGCCTTTCAGGTACTTGCCGTACATATCATCGGCCATGTCCATATCGACACCGGACTTCAGCGCCATGGCGGCGGCCTGACGGTCATCTTCGGCCACGCCGTGTTTGACCAAGCCGCCGATAGCGCCGTGATCGCTAACGGTTAAGCCTTTGAATTTCCACTGGTCGCGCAGAACTTGCTGCAACAGCCACGGGTTGGAGGTCGCCGGAATGCCATTCACCGAGTTCAGCGCAACCATCACGCCGCCCGCGCCTGCATCAAGCGCGGCTTTATACGGAGGCATGTAGTCATTGAACATGCGCGTCAGGCTCATGTCCACGGTGTTGTACTCGCGGCCGCCTTCTACTGCGCCGTACAGCGCGAAATGCTTCACGTTGGCCATCACGCTGTCAGGGGCGGACGGATCGTTATTCTGATAGGCGCTGACCATTTCGTGGGCCAGGCGCGACGTTAAGTAGGTGTCTTCGCCAAAGCCTTCAGAGACGCGGCCCCAGCGCGGATCGCGGGTGATATCGACCATCGGTGAGAAGGTCATGTTCAGGCCATCGGCCGCGGTTTCAATGGCAGAGATACGCGCGCTGGTGGCGACGGCTTGCATGTCCCAGCTGGCGGCAAGGCCAAGGCTGATAGGGAAGATGGTGCGCTGGCCGTGAACCACGTCATAGGCGTAGAACAGCGGGATTTTCAGGCGGCTGTGCTGTACCTGATCCTGAATGCGGCGAATGTCAGGTTTGGTCACGGTATTGAACATACCGCCAACTTTATCGGCGCGAACGTCAGCCATAATGGCTTCTTTCGGGTAGTCGGGACCAACGCTTACTAAGTTAAGCTGGCCGATTTTTTCGTCCAGCGTCATTTGGGTCATCAGATGAGAGACGAAGGCATCCCGCTCTTTTGTCTGATTTTGGGGAATGCTCGACGCTTGCTCAGCAAACGACGAGGTAGAACCTGCTATTAACACCAACGCGCCAATCAGGTGATGCGTATTCATCGAATATCCTTCAGACAAAAAACATGCGGCTTAGGTTAAAACAGCCCCTAGCCAGAACGCGAACAAGGTAATGATCATTATAAGAAAACTATAGCGTGAGAATCTAATACGTCGCCTCAATTATTAGCAATGAATAGTTTTCTGCGAAAACGACTTTTTGACCGCGAGCCGTTACAGCTCGCAATTTACGCTGAATTAGGAATTGATGTGCAAATACTGATACGAGATAGCGCGCAATTTGCGTTATTTAGGAATATGCGCACAGTAATAAATAGGGCGAGGAGGCGTTACAACAGCGGCATGTCAGTTGGCGTTTTGCTCATGACGTCGAAGAACACGTCTTTGGAGACTGACCAGAATTGCGCAACGGCTTCGGCATTGTAGCTAATACCCATCAGGCTCATGACGAAGAAACAGGTCACGGTCAGGCCAATCCCGCTACAGATGAAGGCCATGACATTATGGCTGGACTGGCGGCAGCGAATATTTAATTGGCTGGTGCAAAACATCAGAAACGCGCTCAGTAATTCCCAACGCATCATCATGAAACCTGCAGTTAACGTACCCATCGAACCTATTCCTCAACTGAATTAAGCACCTGAAATGCACCAATCCAAAGGCAGTCCTCGGGGGGGCTGAATACCGGGGTGGAGCAAGGAGGCGTAGAAATGAAAATGTGATTTGCATCACATTGTAGCGAGGGTTAATTCGATGCGCAAAAAAAAGTCGATATAGGATTTGATCTTTGTCATCGAGCCATAAAAAAACCGCCCTTAGCGGCGGTTTTCGAGTTAAAAGGGAATGCGTCGAGCGCTCATCAGGCACCGTAACCCATCACTTGCAGCAGATGTTGCGCATGCTGCACGGCGTCCTGACGGTGGGTCACCCCCAGCTTCTGATACAGATTGCGAATGTGAGTTTTAATGGTAGTAGAAGCCACGGTCAGCTCGCCGGCAATCTGGTCATTACTGTAGCCGGAGTAGATAAGGCCGAGCACTTGCCATTCGCGCTGGGTCAGCGGGCTGGTGCGAATCAGCTCCGGCACCTGAGGATGGGTCAGTAATTTACTGACAAAGCCTTCGTCGAAATGGGCGAACTTGTGGCGATGGTGCTGGTTAATGTCGCGCAACACCTTCTGCGCCCGGCGCTGCTCCATCTCCGGCAGCAGATTTAACTGGATAAGCTGGCGCAACTGCTGCGCCATCATTTCGCCTTCGATAACAAAGTGGCTGACAAAACCCGTGCGGTTGGCTAATTCCAGCGCTTCAATCAGCACGCGCTGGGCTTCATTTTTGCGATCGGTGTGCCAATACAGCAGGTTGCTGAGGATCAGATTGCGGTTGAGGTCACTGACCAGCTTCAGCTGGCGCGCGTAACCATTCAGCTCATCAATGATTTTTTCTGCTTCCTCATATTGACCCAGCAGGATGTGCACCCGGGCAATGTTGCGCCACTGGCCTTGCAGGAAGTGGTTATCCGCCATACCCGGTTTGGAGGTCTGGTTCAGCCAGCTGCGCGCCGCGTTTTTATCCCCGACCATCTGCCAGTAAATAACGCGCGGCTTATCAGTGTTGGTCAGCCAGTCAGTGTGGTACTGCCCGCTCTGCAACAGTGCTTCGCAGCGTTGCAAATAGCGATGAGCATTATCGAGATGCCCGCGCGCCAGCGAGCACTTCGCCAGCATCGCCAAACATTGCAACTGCTGCTGAGGTTGGAAGTTAGCCAGCACTTCCAGCCCTTCGCGCGCGGCGCTTTCGGCATCATCAAGACGCGCCCACGACCAGAGCAGTTGGGAGCGCAGGCGCAGTAAGAATTCGTGCATCGGCAGCTGTTCGAGATGCTGCTCGCGCACCAGTTCGAAGGCTTTATCCTGCGTCTCGTAGGCTGCCTGCAAGAAGCCTTGCGCAATCAGAATTTCACTTTGCTGGAGCAAGGCCCACAGCGCGTAGTGATAGGCCTCATGGCGGCGGGCGATTTGCTCGGTTTGCTGCATCAGCGGCAGGGCGCGAGTCAAATCGCCTTTGCAGTGCTGGATCTCGCCGGTCACCGAGGTGGCAACAATGCGGCTGTAATAGCTTGAATAGGGGAGATATTTCAGCGCCTGCGCCGCCAGCTTCTCGGCTTTATCCTGCTTGCCGTCGTTGATGGCGACCTGCGCTCTGAGGGCGTCAAATTCGGCGCTGAGGGTTTTATCCATCTCGATCTGCTCGACCTGCATCTCGTTTTCAGCGCGCTCAAGCAGCATTTCCACTTCGCTGTAGCGGTGTTGGCTCTGCGCCAGCCACGCCTGTAGCAGCGCCAGTTTCGGATTTTGAATCAGCCGCTCATAGGGCAGGGCGCTGAGGCACTCTTCCAGCAGCACCAGCTCGCTTTGGTTGAACAGCGCCCAGGCGTGTTGCAGCAGAATATCGCGCAGCATGTCGGTATCTTCGGCGCCCAGTGCGTGGTGAATGGCCTCGGCGGGGAAGCCCAGCGCCAGCCAACCTTCGGCCGCCAAACGGTGGATAGCCGGGAGTTCAGCCGCCAGTTCCCACTGACAGCGTTGGCGCAGGAAAGTGGCAAACAGCGGGTGGAAGTTAAACCATTCGCCGGAATCATCCATTCTGTGAATGAATAGACCCTGACGCTCCAGTTCTTCCAGCCGGTGCTGGCCGTTTTCCGCGCCGGTCAGTTGCACAATCAGCGAATCATTCATTGAGCGCAGCAAAGAGCAGCGCAGCAGGAAGTCACGGGTTGGGGCATCCACGCGATCCAGAACCTCATCCACCAGATATTCGGACAGATGGCTGGCATTCAGCCCGGCAAGCTTTTTGGCCGACTGCTGGGCCGAGGCCGTCGAGGTGTGCGACTGGCGGGCGGAGAGGGCAATCAGCTGTAGCGCGGTGGCCCATCCGGCCACGTCGTCGCACAGGCGGCTACTGTCGGCTTGCTCGATGGGGTCGGCCAGTCGGCAATCAAAGAACTGCTGGGCTTCGGTATGGGTGAAAGCTAACTGGGCAGCGTTCAGCTCCAGCAGCTGGTCGCGCACGCGCAAATTGGCAATGCCGAGCTGCGGCAGGGTGCGCGACAGCACCATCAGCGTGAGGTTTTCCGGCTGATGGCGCAGGAAGAAGCGCATGCCTTCGTGAATGGCGTCATTGGAAATGAGGTGGTAATCGTCAATCACCAGTAACAGAGGTCGGTGCCAATCAGACAGCTCAACAAAGAGCTGCGCAAACAGGGCTGACAGGCTGGCGTATTGATGCTTCTGACTGAGTGCCTCGCTCTTGGCGCAGTGGCCGCCGGTCGCCTGTTGAATTGCGGCGATCAGGTAGCTGGCAAAACGCTCGGGCTGGTTGTCGCTTTCATCAAGCGAATACCAGCCGAGGTCGTTTTTACCCGCGGCCCAGTGGGCAACAAGCGTGGTTTTGCCGTACCCAGCCGGGCAAGCAACCAGAACGAGTCGGTAATTTTGTGCACTTGCCAATTTGGTTAAAAGGCGATCGCGCACCACCGTATTTTGCAGTCGCACCGGGCGACTCAGTTTCGAAGGGATCAGCATTTTTATAGATTCTTATGAACTGTAAGCAAATGAAAGGTGTGTGTATTTATTTTACAGCGCGTAATTAATATTATTCCTAAGGTCTGCCAATGCCGAAAGTATTGCAAGGCTGTTACATAATTACGTGTCGTTTAGTTGCTCTCGATCACAGTTTAGGCCTCTGTTTTTGGCCAAAAAATTCCTGATTACGCTACGCCCTTTTCCTCCTCCCTGTCTAATCCTTTACGGGATGATGCTGCACCTTCTCGTTGGCTGCAGCATAGCCTCAATGTTCCAGCTTTTTACCCTACACCTACTCTACAAATACCCCATAGAGGGAGCTTATGTTGCCATCTACATTTGAGAAAACCCGGTTTGAAAATGCCCTGACGCGCCAATGGCAGCGTTTTGGTCTACACAGCGCTCAAGACATGACGCCGCATCAGTGGTGGCAGGCGCTGAGCGGCGCGCTGTCCGAGCAGTTAGCCGCGCAGCCCGCGCCTGCCAAGACTCAACAGCAGCAGCGCCACGTAAATTACATTTCGATGGAGTTTCTGATTGGCCGCCTGACCTCCAACAACTTGATTAATTTGGGTTGGTTCGACACCGTCAGGGACGTGCTGAAAGCGCAGGGCGTAGAACTGGCCGATATCCTCGAGCAAGAAACCGATCCCGCGTTAGGCAATGGCGGGCTGGGGCGTCTGGCGGCCTGTTTTCTGGATTCGATGGCGACCGTGGGGCAGTCGGCCACCGGCTACGGGTTGAATTATCAATATGGCCTGTTCCGCCAATCCTTTAGCGGAGGCAAGCAGCAAGAAGCGCCGGACAATTGGCATCGCGAGAGTTATCCGTGGTTCAGCCATAACAGCCACCTGTCGGTGGATGTCGGCTTTGGCGGTAAGTTAGTGAAGAATGAGCAAGGACAGGAGCACTGGCAGCCGGAATTCACGCTGCGCGGCGAAGCCTGGGACCTGCCGGTGGTGGGTTATCGCAACGGCGTCACCCAGCCACTGCGCCTGTGGCAGGCGACGGACGTGCATCCTTTTGATCTGACTCTGTTTAATGACGGGCAATTCCTCAAGGCTGAGCAAAAAGGCATTGATGCCGCCAAGCTCACCAAAGTGCTTTATCCCAATGACAACCACCAGCAGGGCAAACGCCTGCGCCTGATGCAGCAGTATTTCCAGTGCGCCTGCTCGGTGCGGGATATTTTGCGCCGCCACCACTTCCTGGGTCGCAAGATTGATGAACTGCCTGATTTTGAAGTGATTCAGCTTAACGACACCCACCCGACCATCGCCATTCCTGAGCTGTTGCGCATTCTGCTCGACGAGCACCAGATGGAGTGGGATGCGGCCTGGGCCATCACCAGCAGAACCTTCGCCTACACTAACCACACGTTGATGCCAGAAGCTCTGGAGCGCTGGGATGAAAAGCTGGTACGCAGCCTGCTGCCACGCCATTTCTCGCTGATTAAGCAGATTAACGCGCGCTTTAAAAAGGTGGTGGAGAAGCAGTGGCCGGGCAACAAAGCCGTGTGGGAGAAGCTGTCGGTGCATCAGGACAAGCAGGTGCGCATGGCGAATCTCTGCGTAGTCAGCGGCTTTGCGGTCAACGGCGTCGCGGCGCTGCACTCGGATCTGGTGGTGAAAGACCTGTTCCCCGAGTATCACCAGCTGTGGCCGCAAAAATTCCATAACGTGACCAACGGCATTACGCCGCGGCGCTGGCTGAAACAGTGTAATCCGGCGCTGTCGGCGCTGATTGATGACAGCCTGAAAACCGAGTGGGTCACTGACCTTGATGCATTGCGCGGGTTGGAAAAATTCGCTGAAAATGCCAAATTCACCCAACGTTATCAACAGATTAAGCGCGAGAACAAAGTGCGGCTGGCGGAGTATGTGCAGCAGCGCATGGGGATCACCCTCAACCCAGACGCCATTTTTGACGTGCAGATTAAGCGCCTGCACGAGTACAAGCGCCAGCATTTGAACTTGCTGCATATCGTGGCCTTGTACCGCCAATTGCGCGACAACCCGCAGCTCGACATGGTGCCGCGCGTGTTCCTGTTCGGGGCGAAAGCCGCGCCGGGCTACTATCTGGCGAAAAACATCATCTATGCGATCAACCAAGTGGCGGAAAAGGTCAATAACGATCCGATCGTCGGCGATCGGCTGAAAGTGGTGTTCATTCCCGATTATCGCGTTTCGGTCGCCGAGCTGATGATCCCTGCTGCCGACGTCTCCGAGCAGATCTCTACGGCGGGCACCGAAGCCTCCGGCACCGGCAACATGAAGCTGGCGCTAAATGGGGCGATGACCGTCGGCACGCTGGACGGCGCGACGGTGGAAATCGCCGAGCAGGTTGGCGAAGACAATATCTTTATTTTCGGCAACACCGTCGATCAGGTGAAAGCTCTAAAAGCTCAAGGCTATTCGCCGCTGCAATGGCGCAAAAAAGACACATTATTGGATGCCGTATTGAAGGATCTGGAAAGCGGCTTGTTCAGCCATGGGGATAAATCCGCCTTTAGCCCGATGCTCGACAGCCTGCTGTCAGGCGGCGATCCCTACTTAGTGTTAGCGGATTTTGCTGATTATTGTGAGGCACAACAGAGAGTTGACGCGTTGTACCGCGATCGGGCGGAGTGGACGAAGCGCACTATACTCAATACGGCCCGTGTTGGCATGTTCAGTTCAGACCGGTCGATCCGCGATTATCAGCAACGGATCTGGCAGGCGAAACGCTAAGGAGCAGCAATGGAGAGCAAACAGCTAGAACAAGCGGCGATCGAGGCTGGGATCGCCGCCGGTTATATCAATGCGCATGGTAAACAACAGGCTATTGCTGCCACCACCAAACGGGATTTGCTGGAGGCGATGGGCTGGGCCGCGGGCGTTCCACACGCCGTCGAAGCCCCCGTGCCGGTAGTAAAAGTGTTTATTAAGGGCAGCCGTTTAGCCCTGCCGATTGGCGGCGAAGGCGAGTTTCAGTGGCAGTTGAAGTTGGAAAGCGGCGCGGTGCAGCAAGGGCGCACCAGCGCCAAAATGACCTTGGCCCTGCCGGGGCGCATTTCCAGCGGCTACCACCAGTTGACGCTGACGCAGGACGCGCAAAGCTGGGAGTGCAGCATCATCGTCGCGCCAAAACGCTGCTATGAACCCGATGCCCTGCTGGCGGGGAAAAAGCTGTGGGGCGCCTGCGTGCAGCTCTACACGCTGCGCTCCGAGAATAACTGGGGCATCGGCGACTTTGGCGACTTGCGCCAGCTGGTGCAGGAGATGGGCAAGCGCGGCGGCGCGTTTGTCGGCCTCAACCCCATTCACTCCCTTTACCCCGGCAACCCGATCGCCGCCAGCCCCTACAGCCCGTCGTCACGGCGCTGGCTGAACGTGATTTATATCGACGTCAACGCGGTGGAGGATTTCCAGCTCAGCGAGGCGGCGCAGACATGGTGGCGCGAGCCGCAAACGCAGAAAATCCTTAAAGAAGTTCGCCACAGCGCGTGGGTGGATTACGCCCGCGTGGTGCCGCTCAAGCTCGCCGGGCTGTCGCTGGCGCATCAGCGCTTTGTCACCCGCAGTGCTTCAGATCCGCTGCAAAAAGCCTATCGAAAATTTGTCCGCGAGGGGGGCGACAGCCTGTACCAGCAGGCAGCTTATGACGCGCTTTACAGCCATCTGGCGAAGCAGGGTGAGCAGCCGCAGGGCTGGCCGCACTGGCCGGAAAAGTACCGCAGCGCGCAGAGTGCCGCCGTCAAAGCCTTCTGCCAGCAGTATGAGTCGGAGGTTGATTTCTACCAGTGGCTACAGTGGCTGGCCGAGTACCAGTTTGGCCGCTGCTACCACGACAGCCAGCAGGCGGAGATGCCGATTGGCCTGTACCGCGATTTGGCCGTGGGCGTAGTGGAAGGCGGAGCCGAAACCTGGGGCGATCGCGACGTCTATTGCCTGAAAGCCTCGGTCGGCGCGCCGCCGGATATCCTTGGACCACTCGGTCAAAACTGGGATCTGCGCCCGATGGATCCGCACGTCATGGTGCGCCGCGCCTATCAGCCTTTTATCGATCTGCTGCGCGCCAACATGACCAGCTGCGGCGCGTTGCGCATCGATCACGTGATGACCCTGCTGCGCCTGTGGTGGATACCTTATGGCGAAACTGCCGATAACGGCGCCTATGTGCAGTATCCGGTGGACGATCTGCTGGCGATTTTGGCACTGGAAAGCCAGCGTCACCGCTGCATGGTGATTGGAGAGGATCTCGGCACGGTGCCGGTGGAGATCGTTAGTAAGCTGCGCGAAGGCGGGGTCTACTCGTACAAGGTGTTGTACTTCGAGCGTGACGCGGAGAATAACTTCCGCGCGCCGCAGTCTTATCCGGTACAGGCGATGGCGACCATCACCACCCACGATCTTCCTACGCTGCGCGGTTACTGGCAGGGGGATGATTTGGCGCTAGGCAAGAAGTTGGGGCTGTATCGCGACGAAGAGGTATTAACCGAGCTGTACGCCGATCGCGGTCGCGCCCGGCAGGGGTTGCTCAACGGGTTGCATCATTATGGCTGCGTGCCGAAAAGCACCGGTCACAATGCAGACGTGATGAGCATGACGCCGACGCTCAATCGCGGCCTCCAGCGTTATGTCGCTGACAGCGCCTGCGCCTTGCTGGGCCTGCAACCCGAAGACTGGCTGGACATGGGCGAGCCGGTCAACATTCCCGGAACCAGTGACGAATACCCCAACTGGCGGCGCAAACTCACCCGTACTCTGGAAGATATGTTCGCCGACGACGAAGTGAATAAGCTGATCAAGGACTTGGATAAGCGCCGCAGGAAGGTGTCGGTGAGTTGAGTTTTGGCTCTACTTCCTCCCCTAATTAGGGGAGGAATCAAATCAAAAGCCACAGCAAAACCGCACTACTCTAAATCCGGGTTATTGGCGATTTGCTCCACCGTCATTGGCCTGCCGAGCAAATATCCCTGCAACGAATCACAGCCGAGCTCGGTGAGGAAATCTTGCTGTTGGGTGGTTTCCACACCTTCGGCAACCACTTTCAGATTCAGCGTCTGGCCGAGAGCGATGATAGCTTGCACGATGCTGGCATCTTCGCTTCCCGCAATCAGATCATTAATAAAAGCGCCGTCGATTTTCAGTTCGCTGGCCGGTAAGCGTTTCAGGTAGAGCAGGCTGGAGTAGCCCGTACCAAAGTCATCAATCGAGGCTTTGACGCCAAAACGCGTGAGCTGCTCGAGGATCTCGACGCTGGCGTCGGGGTTGCGCATCGCGGTGGTTTCAGTCACTTCCAGCGTCAGCATCTCTGGCGGGATCTGATGCTTCTGCACAGTAGCAATCACCTTTTCCACCAGATTCGGCTGCTCAAATTGCAGGGCAGAGAGGTTCACCGCTACAGTCCAGGTGCGATGTCCCGCCAAGTGCCACTGGCGCAGCTGGCGGCAGGCTTCGTTAATCACCCATTCGCCAATAGAGATAATAAGGCCGGTTTTCTCCGCCATCGGCAGGAAGACGTCAGGGCTGAGCATCACGCCGTGGCGCTCCCAGCGCAGCAGCGCCTCGAAGCCGGTCACCGGGCCGTGTGGCGCGACAAACTTCGGCTGATAGTGCAGGCGCAGCTCGTTGTGCTCCACCGCCATGCGCAAATCGTTGAGCATTTGCAGCTGATCTTGCGCATTGGCATTCATCGACGGCTGGAAAAAGTTGTAGCCGTTGCGCCCGGCATTTTTGGTGTGGTACATCGCCGCGTCGGCGTTGAGCATCAGCTCGCGCTCGTTTTCTCCATCGCCCGGATAAACCGCAATACCAATACTCACTGACACCAGCAGCTCGTAGCGCGAGACCTGGAAAGGTTTAGCAATCAGATGCCCCAGCTTGTCGGCCAGCGTCGCGGCGTCGTTGGGATCGCCGATTTCCATCAGCAGCACGAATTCATCGCCACCCAGGCGCGCCAAGGTATCCGAGGCGCGCAGGTGGGCCTGTAGCCGCTCGGTGACGGCAATCAGCAGCAAATCCCCCACGTGGTGGCCAAAAGCGTCGTTCACCGCCTTAAAGCCGTCGAGGTCGAAAAACAACAGGGCGAAGGAGGATTGCGTACGCTCCGCTTTCTGGAAAGCCTGGCTTAGACGGTCTTCCAACAGGAGGCGGTTCGGCAAGCGCGTTAGATTATCGTGCAAGGCGAGCTGGGTTAGCTCGCGGTTGGCCTGCGCCAAAGAAGAAGCCAGAATCGAGGTGCGCGCCTGCAGGCGGGCATCCAGCACGGAAATAATCAGGGTGATGGCGAGCACGGCCAAGGTGACGACAATCACCAACAGCGCCAGCCAGTTATTATTCACCCCGGAAACTGCCGCCATGCTATGGCTATCGTGAGGGAAATTGGCGGCGGCCATGCCGATATAGTGCATGCCGACAATCGCGGTGCCCATGACAATCGCCGCGCCGACGCGCAGCATTTTGACATTCGGCGAGTGCTGGCGCAGGTGAAACGCCATCCACAGCGCGGCACCGGAAGCCACAACCGCGACCACCACTGACAGCGCCACCCAGCGAAGATCGTAATCTATGCCGGGCATCATGCGCATTGCCGCCATGCCGGTGTAGTGCATCGCCACAATGCCGCCGCCCATCAGCAGAGAGCCAAGCAGCAGGCTCTGGGTCGGTAGACGCTCGTGGCACACCAGCCAGAGGGCGAACGCGGAAGAAACGATAGCGATCAGCATTGAAAAGAGGGTGATCAGCGGGTCATAGCCCATCGACACTGGCAAACTGAAGGCCAACATGCCGATAAAATGCATCGACCAGATACCAATCCCCATAGACAGCGCGCCGCCCACTAACCACAGTTTCGACGCTCTTCCCTGTGTCGTTGCCACTCGTCCAGCCATGTCGAGCGCGGTGTAAGACGCGAGCATCGCAACGATGAAGGAGAACAGAATCAGGACATCGTTGTAATTACTGGAAAGCATGCAAACTCCACACAATAGGATTATCTATATTAAGTGCTAATTTTGGCGCGGGATAATCGCATTAAATAATAATAAAGGCTATTGAATTAGCGCCTTTCTATTAAATTTACTTAAGCTTATTGCTCAATTCTTATAAATTGAGTTGTAAAACTTGTTATGAGTAAACGTAATAGGAACAAGGTCTTTGCCTTAATAAAATACGCCAGCGGATAGATGGTCTATAGTTAACTATTAATTTGGCTAATCAGTTTGGAGTTATAAACATGATCACGGTTCACCATTTAAATAACTCACGGTCCCAGAGAGTACTTTGGATGCTCGAAGAGCTGGAATTACCTTATCAAATTCAGCGTTATCAACGTGATGAAAAGACCATGCTGGCCCCGGCGTCACTGAAAAAGGTGCATCCGCTGGGGAAATCGCCGGTGCTGGTGGATAACGACCTGACACTGGCCGAGTCGGGGGCGATTCTGGAGTACCTGCAAGAAACCTATGATGCGCAAGGGAATTTCAAACCTACCGATCACTTCGCTCGCCAGCAGTATCGCTATTGGATGCACTATGCCGAAGGGTCGCTGATGCCGATTTTGGTGATGAAGCTGATTTTTGGACGATTAGGCAAACCGCCAATGCCATGGCTGATCCGCCCGATTGCCGGTGCCATCGGCAAAGGGGTGCAGCAAAACTATCTGGATAAGCAGCTGGCGACTCATGGCGCCTATCTTGAACAGCATCTGACTGAAAACACATGGTTTGCTGGCAGCGATTTTAGTGCCGCCGACGTGCAGATGAGTTTCCCGGTGGAAGCGATGGTGTCGCGCGGAGGATTAGATAAATATCCGAAATTGCATACCTGGCTTTCTACCATTCATGCGCGGCCAGCTTATCAAAAAGCCTTAGAGCAGGGTGGCCCTTACCAAATTGGTAGCTAATCAAAATTCCAGTGTTCTCTATTTTTCAGCAACGCCGATTTATATTTTCAGCAATACATAAGTGATGCTTAATATCTTCGAATCGGCGGGTCTGAATTTTAATAACGTAATAGGAATATTGTTAAGCTATTAATCCTCTCCGGTTTTATTTCTTTATCTCTTCTCGGCCTTTTTTCTCCCTTTCAAAATAGCGCGGTCTATTTTCTTTTCTTCTAATGCCTTGCCTGATTTCCCATTTTTTCATCATCGTTTTGGCATGTTGCACAGCCTGCTAACCATTCAAAATAGGCGGTTTGCGCAAATTCTGTGGCGATCTGGCTTTTTATTGAACAAAACGCCATAAAATGTCGTGAACGGGAGTTGAAAAGAGGGGGTTAATGGCTGGATAATCGTTTGCTTTGCAGTACCCGTGGTTTTTATTTCCGCCTTACGCGATGAGAGTTAAACGTTTGCCTTGGTTTTGCGCATCGATTTTGCAGGTTTTCGAGCGCATTACGGCGGTTAGGGAAGCGAACGTGACGAAACGGTTTCGTAATGACCACGCAGGCATTTCAGCAAGACACTTCAGAGGGTTGCACATGGCTAGTCAACACAATCAAACGGGCAGTGGCGTTGCGCCTGCCGGTTCGCTTGATGCTTTCTTTAAAATATCTGCGCGTGGCAGTAACGTTCGTCAGGAAATCATTGCCGGTCTGACGACCTTTTTGGCGATGGTTTATTCCGTCATCGTGGTTCCGAGTATGCTGGGCAAAGCCGGTTTCTCCCCGAGCGCCGTGTTTGTCGCGACTTGCTTGGTGGCGGGTTTTGGCTCTCTGCTGATGGGGCTGTGGGCCAATTTGCCTTTAGCCATTGGTTGCGCAATCTCCCTGACTGCGTTTACCGCCTTCAGTCTGGTGCTGGGCCAGCACATTAGCGTGCCGGTGGCGCTGGGCGCGGTATTCCTGATGGGGGTGTTGTTTACCATCATTTCCGTTACCGGAATTCGTTCTTGGATTTTACGCAATTTGCCGATGGGCGTTGCGCACGGCACGGGGATTGGTATCGGGCTGTTCTTGCTGCTTATCGCCGCCAACGGTGTCGGCTTGGTGATCAAGAACCCACTCGACGGCCTGCCGGTGACTCTCGGCGCTTTCACCTCTTTCCCGGTTATCATGACGCTGTTGGGCCTGGCGGTGATTTTCGGTTTAGAGAAACTGCGCGTGCCGGGCGGCATTCTACTGGTGATTATCGTGATTTCTATCATCGGCCTGATTTTTGACCCGGCGGTGAAGTATCAGGGACTGTTCGCCATGCCGTCTTTGTCAGATGCTAGCGGCCACTCGGTGCTGTTTAATCTCGACATCATGGGCGCGCTGAAACTGGCGGTTCTGCCAAGCGTGCTGGCATTGGTGATGACGGCAGTCTTCGACGCCACCGGCACTATCCGCGCGGTCGCGGGCCAAGCAAATTTGCTGGACAAAGATGGTCAGATTATCAGCGGCGGCAAAGCCCTGACCTCTGACTCAATCAGCAGCATGTTTGCCGGTTTGGTAGGTGCATCCCCAGCCGCGGTGTATATCGAATCCGCCGCCGGCACTGCCGCAGGCGGTAAAACCGGCCTGACCGCCACCGTGGTCGGCGTTTTGTTCCTGCTGATGCTGTTCCTCTCTCCCCTGTCGTATCTGGTTCCTGCCTACGCTACCGCCCCTGCGCTGATGTACGTGGGTCTGTTGATGTTAAGCAACGTCACCAAACTGGATTTCACCGATTTCGTCGATGCGATGTCCGGCCTGCTGTGCGCGGTGTTTATCGTTCTGACCTGTAACATCGTGACCGGTATTATGTTAGGTTTCAGCGCGTTAGTGATCGGCCGCATCTTCTCCGGCGAATGGCGCAAGCTGAACATCGGCACGGTGATCATCGCCGTAGCGCTGGTGGTGTTTTACGCGGGTGGATGGGCAATTTAAGATTTTTGGGGGGCGAAAATCTGACGCCCTTTTAAGGTCAAGGTCAAGGTCAAGGTCGTGGGCGTCGGCCCACACCGACCAAGGGAGGCGTAAACGCGCCTCCCTTGGAACCCTGCGTTTTTTAACGCTGTGAGATCGAGGCTTCGCAGGGTTGGAATGGACGTGTTCCGTAGCCACGGTGATCGTCGCGAAGTGCCGCCGCTTAGGCGGTTCCCTCAGTTCGGGCTTCGAGCCTTTGGTCTCGAACCACTCCCTCGGCGTCACTTCTGAACGCGACCTACTGGCATTTACACCGAACCTTTTCAGGCGATTTTGACTTGCTCCCTCCCCTAGTTAGGGGAAGGTGCAGAACAGCACCCACTGAAACGGCACGGTTGAAATGCCTCAAAACCGCAGTCAAAAATGGCGCTGAGCGAACGGTTCGAGACCTATGGCTCGAAGCCTGAAGCGAAGGCACCGCCTAAGCGGCGACATTTTGCGGTGGATAACGGAAGCCCCTGAAACATGTCCCTTCAGCTAGCGATAGCGCGCAGTAAAGAGCCGGGGAGTCTTGAGGGGCGCGGCGATAGGCGCCCCTTAAGGCCGGTGTGGCGGCAGCGCACGGTTTTGAATTTGAAGTTAAGTCGGTGTGGGCCGACGCCGACGCCCACGACCTTGAATTTGAATTTGAATTTAGTTTTTTAAATTAAAAATGCATTAAAAGGGGCGCGTGTGGCCCCAACTACACCCCTTTTCAGCACGCTCTGATTTAAACCGTAACGGTTTTTGATCTACTATTCCTTAGGTATGTGTCAGGCGCGCCTGATTGAAAGTCATAAAAATAAGAGTCTAAGGAAAGCATGGAAATCTTCTTTACCATCCTCATTTTGATTCTGGTGGTATCGCTCTCCGGGGTGGTGACCAGAATGTTACCTTTTCAAATCCCGCTTCCATTAATGCAGATCGCCGTCGGGGCGTTGCTGGCATGGCCGAATTTTGGCCTGCACGTGGACTTCGACCCTGAGCTGTTCTTGGTACTGTTCATCCCGCCACTGCTGTTTGCCGATGGTTGGAAAACCCCGACGCGGGAGTTTTTGCATCACGGACGTGAGATCCTCGGGCTAGCGCTGGTGCTGGTTCTGCTCACCGTGGTCGGCATTGGTTATCTGATTTATATGATGGTGCCGGATATCCCGCTGGTGGCGGCTTTCGCGCTGGCTGCGGTTCTGTCGCCAACGGACGCCGTGGCGCTGGGCGGCATTGTCGGCAAGGGGCGTATCCCGAAATCGATTATGGGCGTGCTGGAAGGTGAGGCGCTGATGAACGACGCGTCCGGTCTGGTATCCCTGAAGTTTGCTATCGCAGTAGCGATGGGCACCATGATCTTCACCGTCGGCGGCGCCTCGGTAGAGTTCCTCAAGGTGGCCATTGGCGGGTTGATGGCCGGTGTGGCGGTGACGTGGCTGTACAGTAAATCACTGCGCATCATGAGCCGTTGGAGTGGTGATGACCCGGCGACGCAGATCGTCTTCCTGCTGTTATTGCCGTTCGCCTCTTACCTGATTGCCGAACACATTGGCGTGTCGGGCATCCTGGCGGCGGTAGCGGCCGGTATGACCATCAGCCAGTCTGGTATTATCCGTAATGCGCCGCTGGCGATGCGTCTGCGTGCCAACAGCGTCTGGGCGATGCTCGAGTTTGTGTTCAACGGTATGGTGTTCATCATGCTCGGCCTGCAATTACCGGGCATTCTGGAGAACTCGCTGGATCAGGCAACCCATGACCCGTCTATCGTCACCTGGCACCTGTTTGCTGACGTCGGCATTATCTACTTCGCCTTGCTGCTGCTGCGTTTCGTCTGGCTGTGGGTGATGAAAAACATCAGTAACCGTTTCCTGAAAAAGAAACCGTTACTTTTTGGCGCGTACAGCACGCGTGAACTGTGGGTGGCTTCCTTTGCCGGGGTTCGCGGGGCGATCACGCTGGCCGGTGTGCTCTCCATCCCGCTGTTCTTATCCGATGGCACGGCCTTCCCATCGCGCTATCAGTTGGTATTCCTCGCCACCGGCGTCATCCTGTTCTCGCTGATTGCGGGCGTGATCGCGCTGCCATTCCTGCGTAAAGGCGTGGTAGTGGCAGATGGCACGGCGTATCGCGAAGAAGAGCGCATGGCGAAGTCGATTGCGGCCGAAGTCGCCATCGAAAGCCTGCATAAGATGGAAGAGCGCCTGGCGGCGGATTCCGAAGAGAATATCGATGAGCAGACGCTGAAGGAGATCAGCTCGCGGGTGATTGGTACGCTGCGGCGACGCACGCTCAATAAAGATGATATTGAGACGGCGTTGAAGCTGGAAAACCTCGAGCGCCGCTTCCGCCTCACGGCGCTGCGCGCCGAGCGCGGGGAGCTATATCATCTGCGCGCGACGCAGAAAATCAGCAATGAAACGCTGCAAAAGCTGCTGCATGACCTCGATTTGCTCGAGGCACTGCTGGTCGAAAAAGAGGTGTAAAGCCTCGCAACGCGCACGCTATCTGGCGTGCGCGTCTCTTTGCTGCTGCTTGAAGTGCTCCCGACACATGGCAATCCACGCCTGAGTGCTGTGCGACATATAACTTCCCTCCCGCCAAATCAGCTCCAGTTTCCACAGCATCTCCGGCTCGATAGGCATCCACATCAGGCTTGAATCCAGACGGCGGCAGATTGGCTCCGGCAGAATCGCCACGCCCATTCCCGCCTGCACCATGGCCGCCAGAAAGTCCCACTGGCCGCTGCGGGTGGCAATTTTAGGCGTGAATCCATGCGCCGCGAAGCTGTCCATCAGCATGCCGTGCAGCGCAAAATCTTCGTTATAAATCAGGATGCTTTCATCGGCTAATTCAGAAACCGGCAGGCGTGTGCGGTTGAGCCACTTCTCGCTGCGCGGCACCACGGCGCACATGGGGTAGCTAAAGAGGGGGATTGACGTCAGGCCCAGATTTTCGTCAATCGACAGCAGGTTCATGGCTAAATCCAGCTCGCCGGAGACAATCGCCGACTGCACCGTGCGGCCGCCAAACTCGGAGATAATCAGCTCAATGCCAGGATATTTTTGGCGAAACGCGCCAATCAGCGGGGCCATCTGGGTGCCCACCATCGGCGGGATGCCAATCCTCAACTGCCCGCGGGTGAGGGTGCTGATGTCCTCCAGTTCGCTTTCCAGCTGGCGAAACTCTTCCAAAATATTCTGCCCGCGTTGGTACAGCGCCTGCCCGCTGTCGGTCAGTCTTAGGCGGCGGCCATCCCGAATAATCAGCGTACATTCCAGCTCTTCCTCCAGATGGCGCAGCATCTTGCTGATGGTCGACTGAGTGACAAACAGCTTTTCAGCCGCGCGGGTAAAGCTCTGCTGGCGAACAACTTCGACAAAATAACGCAGGGTGCGCACGTCCATAATGATCCTCTTAATCAGCTTTTTGCGCACAAAGGCAAAATATGCCGATTTGGAATGATTTCGATGATTTTAATTCATTTCTATACCGGTTTGCCGCCAACGTATACTTCTTTCATCCCCTTTTTAACCCATTGAGGTTATTCCTATGTTGTTGGCGTTGCGCACTCGAGCGCCGTCGTATTTAAGTCGTTTACAGGTCCCCATTCAGGTGGTGCTTTACGCGGCTCTTTATCTGGTTGCCGACCGTCTGGTGTACCTGTTGCATCTGCCTCTGCCGGCCAACGTCGTCGGTATGTTCATGCTTTTGTTATTGATTATGTGCGGTATTTTGCCGCTGAAATGGGTCAAAGCCGGGTCTCGCTGGCTGCTGGCGGAAATGCTGCTGTTCTTTGTTCCCGCCGTGGTCGCCGTGGTGAATTACACCTCGTTGTTGATGGTTGAAGGCTGGAAAATTTTCTTGGTGATCGCCATCAGCACCACTCTGACGCTGGGTATTACGTCGCTGGTGGTGGACAGGATCTATCGTCTGGAGCTGCGTTTAGCAGAGCGGAAGGTGCGCGGTGAGTGACATTATTATTAGCGCCATCTGTTTTGTCGTAACCGTGTTGCTGTATTACGCCAACAAGAAGCTTTACCGCCAGCGCCGCACTCTTTTATTAATGCCGCTGGTGTTCACGCCGGTGGTGCTGGTTCTGCTGCTGGTGGTCGCCCGCGTGAGCTGGCAGGACTACATTGGCGAGACGCACTGGCTGCTGTGGCTGCTCGGCCCGTCAACCATCGCCTTTGCCGTCCCAGTCTACGAGAATATGGCGATTATTCGCCGCCACTGGCTGTCGCTTTCTGTCGGTGTGGTAACGGCAGTGGTGGTCGCGGTGTTCAGCTCCGTCTGGCTGGCCCGGCTGTTTGCGCTGCCCGAGGTGATTCAGCGCAGTTTATCGGTTCGCTCCATCACCACGCCTTTCGCCCTAGCCGCCGCGAAGCAGGTGGGCGGGCAGCCTGATTTGGTCGCGCTGTTTGTGGTGATCACCGGCGTCTTCGGTATGGCGATAGGCGACATGATGTTCCTGCGTTTGGCGGTAAAAAGTAAGCTGGCGAAAGGTGCAAGTCTAGGCGCGTCATCCCACGGCGCGGGCACGGCAAAAGCCTACGATTTGGGCGCCGAAGAGGGCGTGGTTTCAAGCTTAGTGATGATGCTGGCGGGTGTTGTCACCGTGGTGATGGCACCGGCAATTGGGATTTTGATGTGGTAGTTCGGGTTTGCTCCTTTGTGAGAAATACTCCAGCCCAGCCCTCCCCTAAATAGGGGAGGGAGCAACTGCCCTAAATTAATGAATCACCTGTGATAAAAACTCCCTGGTCCTTGCTGATTTCGGCGCGGCGAAGAACTCCATCGGTGGCGCTTCTTCGACGATCTCCCCGCGATCCATAAAGATAACGCGGTCCGCGACGGTTCTTGCGAACCCCATCTCATGGGTCACGCACAGCATGGTCATGCCTTCCTCGGCGAGTCCGATCATAGTATCTAACACCTCTTTCACCATTTCCGGATCGAGTGCGGAAGTGGGTTCATCGAACAGCATGATTTTCGGCTTCATGCAGAGTGAGCGGGCGATAGCGACGCGCTGCTGCTGCCCGCCGGAAAGCTGGCCGGGGAACTTGTGGGCGTGCTCGGCAATGCGTACCCGTTTCAGGTAGTGCATGGCCAGCTCTTCTGCTTCCTTCTTCGGCATTTTGCGCACCCAGCAGGGTGCCAGCGTGCAGTTCTGCAACACCGTCAGGTGCGGGAACAGGTTGAAATGTTGGAAAACCATGCCGACTTCGGTGCGAACGCGCTCGATATTGCGCAGATCGTCGTTTAACTCGGTGCCGTCTACGACGATCCGGCCCTGCTGGTGCTCCTCCAGATGATTAATGCAGCGGATGGTGGTGGATTTCCCCGAGCCCGACGGGCCGCAAAGCACGATGCGCTCGCCCGGCTTCACGCGCAGGTTGATGTTTTTCAATACGTGGAACTGTCCGTACCACTTGTTAACGTCTTCCAGGGTGATCATCATTTTTTTAGCATCAATAGTGTGATGGTCGCTCATGTTTTACCTCAGTGTGCGGAACGTCCGGTGTGAAAGCGTCTTTCCAAATGTTGGCTATAACGCGACATGCTGAAACAGAAAATCCAGTAAACGGCGGCGGCGAAGACATAGCCTTCGGTCGACATGCCGAGCCACTCGGGATCGACGGTGGCTTGCTGTACGCTGCTGAACAGGTCAAACAGGCCGATGATGATCACCAGACTGGTGTCTTTGAACAGCGCGATAATGGTATTGACCAGGCCGGGGATCACCATCTTCAGGGCCTGCGGCAAAATCACCAGCCCCTGAGTTTTCCAATACCCCAAGGCCAGCGACTCGGCGGCTTCGGTCTGGCCCTTCGGCAGCGCCTGCAAGCCGCCGCGCACCACTTCCGCGACATAAGCCGACTGGAACAAAATCACCCCAACCAGCGCGCGCACCAGTTTGTCGATATTGGTCCCTTCCTGCATAAACAGCGGCAGCATCACCGAGGACATAAACAGCACGGTGATCAGCGGCACGCCGCGCCAGAACTCGATAAAAATCACCGACAGCACGCGAACAATCGGCAGGCGAGAGCGGCGAGCCAGCGCCAGCAAGATGCCGAGCGGCAAGGCTCCGGCGATACCCACTGCGGCGATGATCAGCGTCAGCGTCAGTCCACCCCATTGGCGCGTTTCGACCACCGGCAGGCCGAAGAAGCCGCCATAAAGCATGAACCAAGTGAAAATCGGGAACAGCACCACCCAGGCGGCGATGTACCGGCCACGGCGCGGCATGGCGTGAATGAACATCGGTACCAAGGTGAGCAAGCCGACGATTAAGGTCAGATTGATGCGCCAGCGCTCTTCAAAGGGGTAAAGGCCATACATGAACTGGCCGAAGCGCGCATGGATAAACACCCAGCAGGCGCCTGCTTTGGTGCAGTCCGAGCGAGCCGTACCGACCCAGTTGGCCTGAAAAATCACCCAGTTGAGCAGTGGAGGAATAACCAGCCACATCAGCCACAGGCAGAAAATCGTCAGTAAGCTATTGAACCAGCTGGAGAACAGGTTTTTTCGCATCCACATCAAAGCGCCGCCAACCGAGGCCGGGTGCTTATTGGTGGGCATGGCAGAGGGGAGTGTGCTCATCGTCATTCGATTCCCTTAACGTTCGACCAGCGCGATACGCCGGTTGTAGATGTTCATTAAGAACGAAATCGCCAGACTGATGATCAAGTAGACGGACATGGTAATAGCAATAGTTTCAATGGCCTGGCCGGTTTGGTTGAGCACCGTTCCAGCAAACAGCGACACCATGTCGGGATACCCGATGGCGGCCGCCAGTGAGGAGTTTTTGACGATATTCAGGTACTGGCTGGTCAGCGGCGGAATAATCACCCGCATCGCCTGCGGCAAAATCACCTGACGCAGCGTCACCGGATTCGGCAGGCCGAGGGAGCGCGCGGCTTCATGCTGGCCGTGGGAAACCGACTGAATGCCCGAGCGAATCACTTCGGCAATAAAGGTCGAGGTGTAGACCGACAGCGCCACCGTCAGCGAGGCTAATTCAGGGATAAGCACCATGCCACCGCGGAAGTTAAATCCGCGTAGCGCCGGGATGTCCCAGTGAACCGCAGGCCCGAAGAACAGGTGCGCCAATGCCGGGAAGATCACCAGCATGGCAATCGCCCACGGCCAAATACGCCATACCCGCCCCGTGTGGATCTGGCGGAAATGGTTGTAACGCTTCAACGCCCAGATGCCAAACAGCGCCAGCAGCAGGGCGATACCGCTCGCCAGACTGCCCGGAGCCAGCTCGGGAGAAGGCAGATACAGCCCGCGATTGCTGATAAAGGCCACGTCAAAAGCTTCAAGGCTTTGACGAGGGCCGGGCAAGTTGCGCAAGACGGCGAAGTACCAGAAGAAAATTTGCAGCAGGGGCGGGATGTTGCGGAAGATCTCAATGTAAAGGGTAGAAACTTTGCGGATCAGCCAGTTTTCCGACAGGCGACCCAGCCCAATAATAAAACCGAGGATTGAAGCAAAAACGATACAGAGTGCCGAAACCAGCAGCGTGTTAAGCAGGCCAATCACGAACACGCGGCCGTAGGTGTCCCCTTCCTGATAGTCGATAAGATGTTGAACGATACCAAAGCCTGCGCCGCTATCGAGGAAAGCAAAGCCCGAGGTGATACCCCGCGTTGTCAGGTTGGTGATGGTGTTGTGCAGCAGATAGCCGAGACAGGCAACCAGCAGGACGACGGCGATGATCTGATAGATCCACGCGCGTACGGCTGGGTTGGTCAGCGATAACGCACCTTTTCTAGCTGGGCGTTGTGGCATAGAAATTACCTCAGAGATGAAGCCTGAAAACGGCGCGCCGGGGAACGGCCAGCGCGTCGTTTTTTATCATTACTTATTTAACTCAACTGCTTGGATTCCCTAGGACGAAGGGAATTATCTGACCGGTGGTGCGTACTGGATCCCGCCCTGATTCCACAATGCGTTTTGCCCACGTTTGATTTTCAGTTCGCTGCCTTCGCCGACGTTGCGGTCGAAGCTTTCGCCGTAGTTACCGACTTGTTTAACGATTTTAACCACCCAGTCATTAGGCAGTTTCAGGTCTTCGCCGTATTTGCCGGTTTTACCTAACAGGTTGCTCATGTCCGGCGTGGTCGGGTTAGCGGCCAGTTGCTCAACGTTTTTAGAAGTAATGCCCATCTCTTCGGCGTTCAGCATGGCGAACAGCGACCAGCGCACCACTTCCAGCCAGTCTTCGTCACCACGGCGAACTACCGGGCCTAAAGGCTCTTTGGAGATCACTTCTGGCAGCACGATGAAGTCATCTGGTTTGCCGAGCTTGATACGCAGGGCGTAAAGCTGGGATTGGTCAGAGGCCAGCGTATCGCAGCGGCCGGAGTCCAGCGCCTTGGCGCTTTCGTCGGAACGGTCGAAGGTCACCGGGGTGTAGGTCATTTTATTGGCTTTGAAGTAGTCGGCCACGTTCAGCTCAGTGTCAGTACCGGCCTGGATGCAAACGGTTGCGCCATCAAGCTCTTTAGCACTCTTCAAACCGGCTTTCTTATGGGTGAGGAATCCAATGCCGTCGTAGTAGTTAACGCCCGCGAAGATCATGCCCATGCCCGCGTCACGCGATGAGGTCCAGGTGGTGTTACGAGAGAGGATGTCCACTTCGCCAGATTGCAGGGCGGTAAAGCGCTCTTTGGCGGTCAGCGGGGTATATTTTACTTTTTCCGCATCACCAAAAACGGCGGCGGCGATGGCGCGACAGACGTCGACGTCGATACCGGTGAATTTCCCTTTTGAATCAGCGTAAGAGAAACCCGGTAAGCCGTCGCTTATCCCACATTGAACAAAGCCTTTCTTCTTCACAGCGTCCAGAGTTGTGCCTGCGTGAGCCTGACCTGCCAGCGTCATCATGCTGGCAGCAGCAATAAGGGTAGAAAGCAGTATTTTTTTCATAAGTCGTCCTGTGAGACATAACCAAAATTATTATTGTATGAATGCGCGAGGCACCCTGTCCGTTGCGGGGCATTGCCCTCTGCAGGGGACATTGCAAAGGCAATGCCAACATGCAAAAACGTTAATCAATTGGCTTCTGTGATTGTTTCGGCCAGTAACATTGATTTGCGTTATAGGATTTATTGCCCCAATCCTGTGCGTGGTCAATATTGCTGCAACAAAGTGGTGCGGCTTATTTTACTATTTGGAACTGGATCTCACTCTGGTTCCGCTCAGTGAGGTCTGGTTCATCTTTAAGCGCTATATGGAAGGTCAAAAACAGAGGAAAGTGGAATTAAAAAACTCTCAGGCGGGCGCCTGAGAGTCAGAAGATTAACGGGCAGCTTGGATCAACGCGCCGACCAGCGGCGGGAGCTGGCCTTTCAGCGCGGCGCGTTCCGGCTGGAACAGGGTGGCGACGAAGAACGGGTGGGTTGGCAATTCCAGCACGCGAATTTCACCCTGCTGGTCGTGCCCGGTCAGGCGCAATGGCTGAGCTTCCAGCGCAGCCTGAAACTCGGTGTTAATCCCGTAGCGGCAGTGATAACCCTCTTCAATATCCGACTTACCGTAGGCGCGGCCCGCGATGCTGTCGGCCAGCAGAGTGATACCCGCCTTCTTCTCCACCATTTCGCAGGCCAGCGCGGCAATCACCAGCCGACCTTCGGTATCGGTTTCGCCATGGCCCGCATCCTGCCAGCCCATCACGTTGCGGGCATACTCGATAATCGCATGCTGGAAACCGCCGCAGGTGCCGAGGAACGGCCTCTGCTGCTCGCGAGCATAGCGAATGGCGCGCAATGCACCTTCGGTAGAAAGGTAAGGGCTGCCGGGCACGCACCAGAACGCATCGAACTCTTCAAGTGAAAGCTTAGCGTCAATGGTGTCGGTGTTAAGCCAGGTGGTGTGGATATCAAGGTCGAAAGTTTGTGCTGCGAGGTTTAACGCAAGGGGGATAGCTTGGTGGGCAAGAATGGCGGGGTTGTGGTCGCCGATCAGTGCCAAACGGACTTGCTGACTCATCACTTCTCTCCTGAGCAGGTAAAAGAGAATGTTATAGAAAAGTTAACTTGGCGTCATGAGAATTATTTTCATCAATAAAAAAGCCCGACCATTGCTGGACGGGCTTAATGCATGGCGATTCACTGCTTAGAGATAGAGCGAGGGCGCGCCCGTTGGACGGGTTTTAAAGCGGCGATGCAGCCACAGATACTGGTCCGGCGCGCGCATAATCTCTTTTTCCACCACGCGATTCATGTAGGCCGCGGCCGCCATTTCATCATCGATTGGGTAATCTTGCAGAGCAGGCTGGATAACCAAGTCATAGCCTTTACCCTTGTCTTTACGCACCAGCACCACGGTGACCAGAGCCGGTTTCGCCAGACGCGCCAGCATGTAGGTGCCGCTGGTGGTAGCTGCCTGATCGACGGCGAACAGGGGGGCAAATACGCTGCCACGCGGGCCGTAGTCTTGGTCCGGAGCGAACCATACGGCTTCACCTTTCTTCAGCGCATGAACCATACCGCGCAGGTCTTTGCGATCCAGCATCGCTTTATTGGAGCGCATGCGTCCCCAAGTCTGCACGAACTCCATCGCTTTATTGTTGTGTGGGCGATACATCGCCATCATCGGCTGACAAATGCCCATGGCACGGCCACCCAGCTCAAGCGACATGAAATGCACGCCAATCACCAGTACGCCTTTCTTGTTCTGCTGCGCCATTTTCAGGTGATTCAGGCCACTGACGTCAAACCAGCGTTTTACGCGGGCGTCCGACCAGAACCACGCCATACCCGTCTCCAGCAGGCCCATGCCCAGCGATTCGAAATTGCTGAGAATGCGGCGCTCAATTTGAGCTTCATCAAGATTAGGGAAACAGAGTTCTAAATTGCGGCGAGTGATGGAGACACGGCGTTTGAGGAAACGCATCGAGGTGCGGCCAAGCCAGTTACCAAGGCGGTAAAGGACCGGATAAGGCAGTTGAACAAGAAGGAACAGCACGCCCAAGCCAAACCAGGTCAGCCAGTAACGCGGGTGGAGAAACGATTTGCGAAAGCAAGAGGGTGAAGTCATATAAGCTCAATCATCGGCATAATTAAATCTGAGGTACCGCGTTGGAAGTAGCTCGATCGCGATACAGGGGGTGTGTCAAAGACTGGGACAACGAAAGTGGGCAAATGTTTTAAACAACGCCGAACTTGACGCAATCTTTACACTAAAAGACGGGATCGCGGGCTAAAAGGCTTTCCGTAGGCGATGAGCGGGGCGAATACGACTTTAGGTGTGAAGTATATCACGCTCTGTTATCAATCCTGAGTGGGGAATCGTCCGATAACGACACTAATTCGTATCTTATTTTGTCAGGCGTTAAAATAGTCTTAGAATTAATGGTTTGAGCGATTGTAAGCTTTGTAAATTATGCAATAGGAGAAGTCTGAAGGTGATTGTGCTGGGAAAACGGCCGCTTCTCTGTAAAATATTTCACATTCTATTCCCACCGCATTAACTCTTTATGATCGTTCGTCCCCATCAACACTGGTTCCGCCGCCTGTTTGTCTGGCACGGCGCCGTGCTTTCAAACATTCTTTTCCGCCTCAGCCTGAACTTCGGTATGTCAATTGTCGCGGTGTTCAGCGTGCAGATTTACGAAGCATTGGGCATTCGCCTGACGCTGGCCCCGTTTAGCTTACTGGGCATCGCCATCGCCATCTTCCTTGGTTTTAGAAACAGCGCCAGTTATGCGCGCTTTAACGAAGCCCGGCTGTTATGGGGAAGCTTGCTGATCACTCATCGCTCGCTATTTCGGCAGGTTAAGAGCCTGCTGGCGGACTCGCCGCAGGCCGTCGCCGCCTTCAGCCAGTTGCAGATAGCTTTTAGTTACGCGTTGAAGCACCAGCTGCGTGGGGAGGATGCCGCCAGGGATATGCAGCGCCTGCTGCCCGCTGAAGTGGCGGCAGAGGTGTTGAACAGCCCGACTCCGGCTAATCGTCTATTGCTACTCATGGGAAAATGGCTGGCCGAGCAGCGCCAGCAGGGGCGGCTGAGCGATATGCTGTTCCACAGCGTCGACCGCAACCTTAATGAGCTTTCCCACGTGCTGGGCGGCTGCGAGCGCATTGCCAACACGCCGATACCTTTCGCCTACAGCCTGATAGTCCATCGCACGGTTTATCTGTTCTGCACCTTGCTGCCGTTCGCACTGGCTCCGGCACTGGGTTATATGACGATTTTGGTGTCGGTGTTTATCTCCTACACCTTTATCTCAATTGATGCCTTAGCGGAAGAGTTGGAAGACCCGTTCGGCACGGCGGATAACGATTTACCGCTGACCGCGATGTGTCGGAATATCGAGATCAATCTGTTAGAAATGAATGACGTGCACCCACTGCCGGAGCACATTAAGCCTGACCAACATTACCGGCTGAGCTAAAACAAAAAGGCGCTCTCCTTGCGGAAAAGCGCCTTTTATCAACACAACTGATTAGTATCAGTTCATGCCGTATTTTTTCAATTTCTTACGCAGCGTACCGCGGTTGATACCCATCATCAGGGCCGCACGAGTCTGGTTGCCACGGGTATATTGCATCACCATGTCTAACAGTGGCTGTTCAACTTCAGCCAATACCAACTCATACAGGTCATTCACGTCCTGACCATTCAATTGAGCAAAATAGCCCTTAAGTGCTTGTTTTACCGAGTCACGCAGGGGTTTTTGGGTTACCTGATCCTGAGAATTAACGGTAGAAACGGTCAGTACGTCAGAATTCACGCGTTGTTCGAACATAGTTCTGTCAGCTCTTTTTTGTTACGCAAGATTTTCGAAATATGCTTCCAACGCCTCCAGCTGTTCGCTGGCATCCTCTATGGCGTTGAAGGAGCGCCGAAACTGGTCATTCGGGGCATGCTCCTGGAGATACCAGGAAACATGCTTACGAGCGATACGGAATCCCTTGCCTTGACCATAAAAGTCGTGCAATTCCCGTACATGCCCTAATAACAAGTGCTGAACCTCCCCAAGTGGTGGCGGCGGTAACAGTTCCCCTGTGTCCAGATAATGCTGGATTTCCCGGAAGATCCAGGGTCTCCCCTGAGCGGCACGTCCAATCATCAGAGCATCAGCTCCGGTGTAGTCGAGTACCGCCCTGGCTTTATGCGGGTCAGTTATGTCGCCATTCGCGATAATCGGAATGGAAACACTCTGCTTAACTGTCCGAATGCTGTCGTACTCTGCCTCTCCATTGAAGAGACAAGCACGGGTTCGGCCATGAATCGTCAGGGCCTGAATTCCACAGTCTTCAGCCAATTGTGCAATTTGTACACAGTTACGGTGTTCCGGTGCCCAACCAGTACGAATTTTCAACGTGACTGGCACATCTACCGCATTCACAACGGCAGAGAGGATCTGTTTGACCAAATCCGGATACTGCAACAAGGCAGATCCTGCCAGTTTGCGGTTCACTTTCTTGGCCGGGCAACCCATATTGATGTCAATGATCTGCGCACCGCTGTCCACGTTAATTCGGGCAGCTGCCGCCATATCTTCGGGATCGCAACCGGCAATTTGCACGGCCCGGATTCCCGGTTCATCGCTATGTACCATACGCAAACGGGATTTATCCGTACGCCACACTTCCGGATTGGAAGAGAGCATTTCGGAAACAGCCATCCCAGCACCCATCGCATGACATAAGGCACGAAACGGTCGGTCTGTTATACCGGCCATTGGGGCCGCAATCAGGCAATTTGTAAGTTGGTGGTGTCCGATGCGCATAGACTAGGAATGACCATACTGATGTCCGCAAGGGCGCGTATATTACGCATTTTTGAATCCAGATGAAAGGCCAAACTTTAACCAATAACCTAAGAAAATGCTTGCATCCGGCCGCTGAAGTCTGGGTTATGGGTTTTTATTGATACTTAACATAGGGTTAATGAATAAAGGCTAAATTGTGCGCTTATGAAAATTCCTTAAAACTCGCTGTATATGCAGGTTAAGCCAGTTGAATCTAAGGCTAAATTTGCTGTTTTAAGTAGCAATAACCGCAAAATTTCTGTGACCCACCTCTCGCCGTGGTTAAAAAATGAGTCATTTTTAGTAAAAATCCATAACTAAGAAGGAAGGTGAGAAAGTGGGGAGAAAAGACGCGCAAAGCGAGCGTAAAACGTCTTCTTAACAAAGCACTATTCGCTAACAATCAAACGCCCGTGTAATGCCTGTTTGGGGCGATTGTTCGGGTGATGCATGATATGGGTGAACTTTTCTAATTGTGTTTTAGAAAGGGTCTGTGGCTGTTTAAGCACTAACCAGCGAACGCCTTCGGTGCAAGGCGGGGTGGTAAGAGAACCGCTGAAACGGTAATGGGTTAAATTGTCAGGCAGTAACTTATTTAGCGCGATTTCCGAGGTAAGTTGGGCAGTTTCTCCTAATTTCTCAGGCATTTGTTTCCAGATTTTCTCCAGTTCGGGGTTCGGCGCGCCAATATCGAACATCTCGGCGACGACGGCAATTTCTCCTGACGCGTCCATATGCACAAAATGCGCTTCCAGTGGGAAGGATTTGCCGTTAATCGTATTTTCGCTTGGCGAGTGGAAATGGAACTGCTGTAGAGTGAACTTCTCTCCATCTAGCATCACATAATCTCCCTCATGCACATCTACCTGAATGCTGTGTCCATTGTTAACCACGGCATAGGGTGGCAATGAATAACTGACTTTCAGCGGCCTTGGGTGGGTTTCTAAGGCATCTTTGATATCTACCGGGGACTGGGATTTACCTTGCTCACAGAGGTGGAAATCTGGGCTGAGCTTTGACCAATTTTGGGGTGACTCCTCCCCTTCATACGACCAATGGTGAGTATCGCTGGCTAACGCGTTGAAACAACATCCGAAAAGTGAAATCGCCAACAGTGTCGCTTTCATAAAAATTCCTTGAGTTGTAATGTGAAATAATAACCATTTAGTTATTGTGGTTATCGGATCGAAGGGATTATAGCCAGAAAGGTAAGCGAGGGGTATTGAGGGGAAGGGATTCCGCCCGTTTCGCTAAAAGCGCCACGGGCGGCGGGGGATTAGGCTTTCTTGACGCCGGTAATGCGGCACCACTCTTCTTTTTCAGCCACTGGGTCTAGCTCGAACAGCGCCTCATAGGCTTCTGCGACGCCCTGCGCCTGACTTGCCAGCACGCCGGACAGCCCCAGATGGCCGCCTGCTACTGGTAGCACGCTGATAAGGGGCGCCAGCTCGCGCAGTGGGCCTGCAAGGATGTTAGCGACCACCACGTCGGCCGACAGGTTGTCCGGCTGGTCTTTTGGCAGATAAAGCGATAGACGCTCGGAGACGCCGTTACGCTGCGCATTATCGCGACTGGCCTGAATCGCCTGCGGGTCGATATCAATACCGATAGCCTGCGCAGCACCCAGTTTCAGAGCGGCAATCGCCAAAATGCCGGAGCCACAGCCGAAGTCGATCACCGTCTTACCCTGTAAATCTAAACCGTCGAGCCACTCTAGGCACATGGCGGTGGTCGGGTGGGTGCCGGTGCCGAAGGCCAGACCCGGGTCGAGCATCACGTTGACGGCGGTTGGGTCCGGCACGTCGCGCCAGCTCGGGCAGATCCACAGACGCTGGCCGAAACGCATCGGGTGGAAGTTATCCATCCACTCGCGCTCCCAGTCTTTATCTTCCAACTGCTCGATTTTATGCACAAAGCCTTTGCCCAGCAGCGGCTCGTTTTCGAGCATAGCCACCACTTCCGCCATGTCGGTTTCTGCGTCATACAGACCGATAGCGTCGGTATCGCCCCACAGCAGCGTCTCACCCGGCAGGGGTTCGAACACCGGATTGTCATGGGTATCCTGGAAAGTCACGGATACAGCACCACTCTCGATAAGCGCGTCGCTCAGCGTTTCCGCGTCATTACCGGTGGTGTTAATTTTCAGTTGGATCCAAGGCATAGCAATTCTCTTTTAAGCTTGCAGTAAATAGTTTGCCGCCCCTCAGGACGGCTTGAGCGCGGCTTCTGCGCGCGCATCGCCAAATTTATTGCCGATGTAAAACGCCAGCAGACTCAGGGTCAGTGACGGCACAATCGGGTGCAGACCGGCAAGATGCAGGTCGAAACTGGCAAGCAGGGTATAACAAACCGCGCCAACAATCATTGAGCTAAGCGCGCCGGTGGCATTGGCGCGTTCCCAGTACAGCCCCAGCACCAGCGGCCACAGGAACACGGCTTCTAAGCCGCCAAAAGCCAGCAGATTCAGCCAGATAATCATTTCCGGTGGACGCCATGCCGCCAGCAGCACCAGCAGACCAAGCACAAAGGTCGCCCAGCTTGAGAAGCGTTTGAGGCGTTTCTCATTGGTGATTTCGGCCGGGCGAATGCCAAGATAGAGATCTTTAACAATCGTCGCCGAGGACTGCAACAGCTGGGCATTGATGGTCGACATAATCGCGGCCATGGGTGCAGCAAGGAAGATCCCGGCGGCATAAGGCGGCAGCACGGTGATCATCAAGGTGGGGATCACCTGATCCGGGATTTTAAGATCAGGCAGGATAGCGCGACCTAATGCGCCGGACAGATGCATGCCGAACATCAAAATCGCCACCACCAGCGTGCCGAGCACGATGCCGCGATGCACTGCCTTACTGTCTTTGTAGGAGATACAGCGCACGGCGGTGTGCGGCAAACCAATTACGCCGAAGCAGACCAGGATCCAGAACGAGGCCATGAACGGCAGCGACAGCACGTCGTCCGCGCCGCTGACCGACACCAGTTTAGGGTCAATTTGTTGCAATTTATCGACCGCGCTGTGCAAGCCGCCCGCCGCGTGGATCACCGCAATCAGCAGCAAAATAGTGCCGAGCAGCATCACCAGACCCTGCATGGCGTCATTGAGCACGCTGGCGCGGAAGCCGCCGAAGGCCGTGTAGAGCGCGATGCTGATGCCGAAAATCAGCAGGCCGGTGTCGTAAGGAATACCCGCCGCGGTTTCCAGCAAGCGCGCGCCGCCGATGAACTGCACGGTCATGGCGCCGAGGAAGGCAACCAGCAGACTCAGGCTCGCCAGCCAGACCAGCAGGCGGCTTTTATAGCGGCCGTACAGCATGTCGTTGAGCGTCACCGCGTTATAACGGCGAGCCAAAATAGCGAATTTCTTGCCCAGGATGCCGAGAGAAAGCCACACGGCGGGCAGCTGAATCATCGCCAGCAGCACCCAGCCCAGCCCAAATTTGTAGGCTGCGCCCGGCCCGCCAATAAACGAACTGGCGCTGATATAGGTCGCGGTCAGGGTCATGGCTAAGACGAAGCCGCCCATAGAGCGGTTGCCGAGGAAGTATTCAGTGAGGAAGTTACCGGCCTGACGGCGGGTATAGGCATAAACCGATAGGCCAAAGACCAGCAGCAAATAGGCAATAAGAGGAAGTAAAACTTCAGTCTGCATGGGGAGTGTCCTCGAGCGAAATGTCGCGGTAAATCACCCGCACCATCAGCCAGCTTAGTAACACAAAAATCAGCGGAACCAGCAAACAGGCCATTTCGAACCAGTGGGGCAGCCCGGTGATCCCCTGCTTGTCGTCGGGCAAATAGGCCGCCAGACACCAGGCCAGCAAGTAGGCCAGCGTCAGCCCAAAGGCCCAGCGCGCTTCGCGATTGGCTTGTCGAAAACGTGGGTCAGTGTCTTGAGTCTTCATCATAAAAGTCCCAAATGAAAAAAGGCCGGAATATCCGGCCTTGGTAAGAGAGTACGCAAGGTACGGTCTTATTTTTCCTGCAATCCGAGCTTCTTCTCCAGATAGTGGATGTTGGTTCCACCGTGCTGGAAGTTCTCGTCGCTCATGATGCGCATTTGCAGATCAACGTTGGTTTTGATGCCGTCGATGATCAGTTCAGCCAATGCGTTTTTCATGCGGGCAATCGCCACGTCACGGTTTTCACCGTAAGTGATCAGTTTGCCGATCATGGAATCGTAGTACGGAGGCACGGTATAGCCAGCGTAGATATGCGATTCCCAGCGCACGCCAAAGCCACCAGGAGCGTGGAAGCGGGTAATTTTACCCGGGCTTGGCAGGAAGGTATTTGGATCTTCAGCATTGATACGACATTCGACCGCGTGGCCCTGAATGCGTACTTCATCCTGTTTGATCGACAGCGGCTGACCGGCAGCGATACGCAGCTGCTCTTTGATCAAGTCAACGCCGGTGATCATTTCAGTCACAGGATGCTCAACCTGAATACGGGTGTTCATTTCGATGAAATAGAACTCGCCGTTTTCATACAGGAACTCAAAGGTACCCGCGCCGCGATAGTTAATGTCTACGCACGCTTTCGCACAACGCTCGCCGATGTAACGACGCAGCTCAGGCGTGATGCCCGGTGCTGGCGCTTCTTCGACAACTTTCTGGTGACGACGCTGCATGGAGCAGTCACGTTCTGCCAGATAAATCGCGTTGCCCTGACCGTCAGCCAAAATCTGAATTTCGATGTGGCGTGGGTTTTCCAGGTACTTCTCCATGTACACCATGTCGTTGTTGAAAGCCGCTTTGGCTTCCGCACGGGTCATGTTGATGGATTGTTCCAGATCTTTGTCGCTGCGAACTACGCGCATACCACGACCGCCGCCGCCGCCAGAGGCTTTGATGATGACCGGGTAACCGATGCGTTTTGCATAGGCACGGTTTTGGTCCATATCTTCGCCCAGCGGGCCGTCAGAACCAGGTACGCAAGGAACACCAGCTTTTTTCATCGCGCCGATGGCGGAAACTTTGTCACCCATCAGGCGGATAGTTTCAGCTTTCGGGCCGATGAAGATGAAGCCAGAGCGTTCAACTTGTTCAGCGAAGTCGGCATTTTCGGACAGGAAACCGTAGCCAGGGTGGATAGCCACCGCGCCAGTGATTTCAGCTGCAGCAATGATTGCCGGGATGTTCAGATAGCTTTTTACTGAAGGTGCAGGACCGATACAGACGGTTTCATCTGCCAGCAGTACGTGCTTCAGGTCGCGGTCGGCAGTTGAGTGCACGGCTACCGTTTTGATGCCCAGCTCTTTACAGGCACGCAAAATACGTAGCGCGATCTCGCCGCGGTTCGCGATAACAATTTTATCTACCATGGTACGCCTCGTTATTCGATGACGACCAGCGGCTCGTCGAATTCAACCGGTTGGCCGCTTTCCACCAGAATGGCTTTAACCACGCCAGATTTGTCTGCTTCGATTTGGTTCATCATTTTCATTGCTTCAACGATGCACAGGGTATCACCTGCGTTAACTTTCTGGCCGACTTCCACGAAGGCTTTCGCGTCCGGGCTTGGCGTGCGGTAGAAAGTACCCACCATCGGTGAACGAACGATGTGTCCGCTGATCGCAGCCGGTGCGGCTTCAGCTGGCGCCGCCGCTGGTGCAACTGCAGCAGCCAGACCCGGTTGCTGTTGTGGCGCAGGCATTGCGTACGCTTGTTGCATCATTGGGTAAGCTTGCGCAGGTGCTGCACGGCTGATGCGTACTGATTCTTCGCCTTCAGAAATTTCCAGTTCAGAAATGCCTGACTCTTCAACCAGTTCGATCAGTTTCTTAATTTTACGAATATCCATGGGTGTGATTCCGTACTCTTTTTGCGAAAAAAATTAATGGGTTTTAGACAAGCGGTTAACCGCTGCCTGTAAAGCAAAATGGTAGCCATCTGCGCCAAGTCCGCAGATAACGCCCACTGCGATATCAGATAGATAGGAGTGATGCCGGAACGGCTCGCGGGCGTGAACATTCGACAGGTGGATCTCGATAAACGGGATCTGTACTGCCAGCAACGCATCGCGTAGCGCTACGCTGGTATGGGTAAAGGCTGCGGGATTGATCAAAATAAAATCAGTGTTTCCGCGTGCCTGATGGATTCTATCAATCAGGAGGTGCTCTGCGTTGGATTGCAGATGGCTAAGCGCTACGTCTGCGGCGGCTGCCTGCTGCTCCAAACCTTTAACTATATCGTTGAGCGTAGTGCTGCCGTAGGTTTCAGGCTCACGCGTCCCTAACAAATTCAGGTTAGGACCGTTTAGAAGCAAAATGTCAAACTTATGCGCCATTGTGAGCCTATCTCCGGCAATTAGACAAAGATTGTAGAAAATACCCTGATGTCACCGATTTGTCACCTATTTCGCGGCAAATCTACCCTGCTCATCAGCATGAGGTCGGGCATTATAATGATATCGTGGCAATTCGCAGCTAAATACTGGTCTTATCAGCGAAGATAATCAACCCTCAGAATGCTACTGAGGGTTTAGACTGTGGGATTATGCGGGGTAGAACACAGAAAAGTTAAGCCCGTTAACGCAGCCATTGGCGGAATTTTTTGTAGCGTAATGCTAACAAGATCGCTGCAATTGCCGCGTAGATGATGGGTTGTGGCGAGATAATTTTCACTGACCACATGTAGTGAATCGGTGCCAAAATGGCGACAACATAAATTAAATTGTGCAATGTCTGCCATTTCGCACCCAACTTACGCTGCGACCACAATGTCGAGGTGCAGGCCAGCGCCAGCAGGATTATCCAGCTGATAATGCCCAGTGTCAGATAGGGCCGCGAAATCAATTCGCTGCCCAGCAGCGCCAAATTGTTAATGCCCAACTCTAAGAACGAATAGCTGAGAAGATGCAGCGTTCCCCACGCAAAGCACCACAAACCCACTAATCTGCGCACGCGCATCAACAGCGGCTGTTTACCATAACGCGCAACGGGGGTAATAAGCAGCGTCGCCAGCAGCAATTTCAGAGTCATCCTACCGGTAAAATGCTGAATATCTTTAGATGGATCGGCACTGAACCAGCCCTGATTAATCGACAAGATCAGCCAAATAAAGGGCAGGAACGCCGCCAGATGGATAACCACCTTTAGCCATTTAATTTGTGTCAGGCTTAAACGCCGCATCGCATTTCCCTCAAAATCATCAATAGTTCACGCGCAAATCGAGGCCGCGGTACAGCGACGCCACCTGATCGCCATAGCCATTAAACAGCAGCGTCGGCTGGCGTTTAACATCCAAAATACCGCCAGAGCCGATGAAACGCTCGGTGGCCTGTGACCAGCGCGGATGGTCGACGTGCGGGTTCACGTTGGCGTAGAAACCGTACTCATTGGTGGCAATCTGGTTCCATGTCGTCGGCGGCTGGTTCTTGGTCAGGCTGATATTGACGATAGACTTGATGCCTTTAAAGCCATATTTCCACGGCACGGTCAGGCGAATTGGCGCGCCGTTTTGCGGGGGCAGGGCCTTGCCGTAGACGCCGACGGTCAGCATGGTTAGCGGGTGCATGGCTTCATCCATCCGCAGCCCTTCAACATAAGGGTAATCCAGCCCGCCGCCGATAAAGCGGTCTTTCTGGCCCGGCATGTGTTCCGGGTCATATAAGGTTTTAAACGCCACAAAGCGCGCATTGCCGGTCGGCTCGGCTAGCTTGATGATGTTGCTCAGCTGGAAGCCAATCCACGGCACCACCATTGACCACGCCTCGACGCAGCGCATCCGGTAGATACGCTGCTCCAGCGGGAAGCGTTTCATGATGTCATCCATATCGAGGGTGATCGGCTTGCCCACTTCGCCATCAATCACGATTTTCCACGGCGAGGTCACCAACTGGCCCGCATTAGCGGCTGGGTCTGCTTTATCCAGACCAAACTCATAAAAGTTGTTGTAGCCGGTGACTTTATCTTCTGGCGTCAGCGTCAGGTCATTTTGGTAGGCGGCAGGCTTGGTGAAATCCAAAGGTTTCCCCGGCGGGGCTTTTGGTCGGTCGTGGCCTTTGAACCAAGATGAGATGTCGGCCTTGGCGGTCTGGGGCAGAGCCAGCGCCGCGGCGCTCAGGCCCAATGCCTGCAATACTTTGCGACGGTCGTGAAAGATGCTTTCAGGCGTGACGTCTGCCTCAGTCAGTTTGCGGGGATTGTTCATGGCGTACTCCAGAATTTCTTAATCATTATTGTTACTGAGGATTCTGGTTTAAGAATGGCTGTTAAATCGATTTTTGGCGAGAGGACTGGGGAAAATACGAAATTTCAGAGGAGAAGGGAACCGAGCAGCGCAGGGAGAGTTTTCCTGCGCTGCTGATTGGCTTAGCTTTTAGCGCACCTTGACCAAAGTGCGGCCCGTAATGGTGTTAGCCATAATTGCGGCGGCCGCCGCTGGCGCTTGTTCAAGGCTGATTTCCGTGGCGGCTTGCTCATAGAACGAAGCGGGAAGAGTCTGGGTCAGGCGCTCCCAGGCGTCCATTCGACGATGCAGCGGACACATCACAGAATCTACCCCTTGCAGGCGAACGTTGCGCAGAATAAATGGCATCACCGTGGTGGGAAGCTGGTAACCCCCCGCCAGACCACAGGCCGCCACCGTACCGCCGTAGACCGTTTGCGACAGCAAGGTTGCCAGCGTGTGGTCGCCGACGGTATCGATGGCGCCGGCCCACAGCTGTTTATCCAGCGCCCGGCCTTCTTTGCTGAACTCTTCGCGCGACAGCACGGTTTTCGCGCCGAGCTGCTTGAGATATTCGGTATTGCTGGCGCGCCCGCTGATCGCCACCACGTCATAGCCGAGGGTCGACAGCAGGGTGATCGCCGTGCTGCCCACGCCGCCGCTGGCACCACTGACAATCACTTTGCCGCTGTCGGGTAGCACGCCGCCTTCCTCCAGAGCCATCACGCAGAGCATGGCGGTGAATCCGGCGGTGCCGATAATCATCGCGTGGCGCGAGTCCAGACCTTCCGGCAGCTGCACCAGCCAATCACCTTTTACGCGCGCCTTTTCTGCCAGCCCGCCCCAGTGGTTTTCGCCCACGCCCCAGCCAGTGAGGATCACCTGCTGACCCACGCTAAAGCGTGAGTCTTCACTGCTAATGACCCGACCGGCGAAATCGATGCCGGGCACCATCGGGAATTGGCGGATAATTTTCCCCGTGCCGGTGATTGCCATTGCGTCTTTATAATTGAGGCTCGACCAGTCAACATCGACCACCACATCGCCTTCCGGCAAATCATCTATGCTGATATCACCTACGCTGGAAAGGGTCTGGCCTGCGTCTTGCTGTAATAAAAGTGCGCGCATTTTGAGCTCCATAAGATTTATCAATTGATTGTTTATGCAGTTGCTATGCTATGAATATAACGCAATAGGGGGGATAGGGACTGATATGAGACAAAAACGGTGCCACTGAGTGCAAATTTAGGCACAATTTTGCATAAATCTTTACCGGATCTGACACGCTTATGTTTTATGATAGCGGCGTTTAAACGGCGGCCTGACAATGAAGGAATATTCTCTGGTTTGCCTCCTTCATTTATAGGTTTCAGGTAAGGCACAAGGATGCGATTTACTAACAGACTCACCGCGCTTATTTCCATGCTGGTTGCAGTAGCTATGTTGCTGATGCTGCTCGGCGTGACTTTTAGTTTTGTTTATCTCAGCAAGCAGGGCACCGAGCAGCATTTGCGGGCGCTGGCGACCACTTTCGACCAATCTCTTCTACAACATACGCCTGATGAGGCACAGCGCTGGATGCCCACCGCGATGCGTATGTTGGATATTTCAAACATCACTCTGCTGGAAAATAACAAACCGCTGCGAGAATATCGCGAGTCCGCCGATTTACACGCGGCGTGGGACAGCGGCTACCCCGACTATGCCGAGACAACCTTGCCGCTAATGCAGCACCCGTCGATGGCGCTGCACGTGGTGTATGTAGACCCCATCACCACTTACACCCATTCGCTGCGCTCGACCATCACCATTAGCTTCGCCATTATTTTGATGATTGTAGTGGTGCTGATGAGTTTCCGCTGGCTGCGCAAAGAGACGGCTGGGTTGGAACGACTGGAAGAGCGCGCCCAGCGCATTCTTCGCGGCGAGCGGGAGAATATTCGCCACGGCGATGTCTCCGAATGGCCGCCTTTTGCCAGTAGCGCCATTGATTTACTGATGGCAGATCTGGCCGAGGCCCGCGAGCAACGCAGCCGGGTCGACACGCTAATTCGTGCATTTGCCCAGCAAGATGCCCAGACCGGCCTGAGTAATCGGCTGTTTTTCGACAATCAATTGGCGACTCAGCTTGAAGAAAAGGGCGCGCACGGCGTGGTTATGCTGCTGCGACTGCCTGACTTCGACACGCTGCGCGAAATCCACGGGCAGGGGCACGTTGATGAACTGCGTTCCGCGATGGTCAATCTGCTCTCAACCTTTGTCATGCGCTACTCCGATGCCCTGCTGGCGCGCTATTTCCACAGCGATTGTGCCGTGTTACTGCCTCACCGCACTTTAAAAGAAGCAGAGGTGATGGCGGCCCAACTGGTCAATGCGCTCGGCGCGCTGCCAACCTCTAACAATATCGATCGCGATGCCCTTCTATATATAGGTATCAGTGCTTATCGTTTTGGTCAGCGGGCGGAAGAGGTGATGGACCACGCCGAGCAGGCGACGCGCAACGCAGCCTTTCAGGGAAGTAACAGTTGGCTGGTTTATGACAGCAAAGTGCCTGAAAAAGGGCGCGGCAGCGTTAAATGGCGCACGCTACTGGAAAATACCCTATCGCGCGGCGGGCCGCGTCTTTATCATAAAGGCAGCTTTACCAAAGACCGCAAGCTGGATCATCGTGAAATTCAGCGCCGCATCTTTGATGGCGAGCAAGAGCTGCTGGCTGCCGAGTTTATGCCGCTGGTGGTGCAATTTGGCATGTCGCAAAGCTATGATCGCCAAATGCTTTCTCAGATAATTCCGTTACTGGCGCGCTGGCCGGACGAAACGTTGGCATTTCACCTGACGGTTGATTCATTATTGCAGCGCTCTTTTGTCCGCTGGTTGCGCGATACCTTGCTGCAATGCGAAAAAAAGCAGCGTAATCGCATTCTGATTGAACTTGCAGAGGCAGATCTCTGTCAACATACCGAGCGATTACGGCCCGTTGTCCGCCTGCTACAAGGAATGGGCTGCCGTCTTGCTGTTTCTCAAGCCGGGCTTACCGTGGTCAGCACCTCATATTTGAAAACTTTCCCGGTTGAAAGGGTGAAACTGCACCCGGGATTGATTCGCGATATCGACAAAAGAATTGAAAATCAGCTGTTCGTACAAAGCCTGATTAGCGCCTGTGAAGGAACACAAGCCAAGGTTTTCGCTTCTGGCGTGCGCAGTAAAGAAGAGTGGGCAGTACTGTTAGAAAAGGGCATTCATGGCGGGCAGGGTGATTTTTTTGCTATGCCGCAGGCCGTGGAGCCCGTTAGCAAAAAATATTCACACAACGGTGATGTTTAAACTGATCGTAATGTGAAGATTTAACGTAGAATGGCGCAGCCTTTAACCGGTTACTGTCCAATGACGCCTATTTGTAAAGTTTTTGGCGAATTGTGGCGGGAGTTCTCGGAGCGAGAGCAAGAATTCATGTGCGGTGTTGGTGCTTGTAAGTTGCTGGTTGTAAACAGGTAAAAGGTGATTCTGGTTTAAATGAACAGGTCATTTTTCACCTCTGATTTGACAACCAAAAGTCATCGCGACTGTAAGCGGCCGACATCGTGGACAATTTCACCGAAGCAGAACGTTTTTGCGCCTTGTCGCTGCTTCGCGTGGTTGGTAAAGTAGGCGGATTTTATTTTCCGCCCCCAGCTAGCAGGATTATCCTTTCGTTATGTTTAAGAAATTTCGTGGCATGTTTTCCAACGACTTGTCCATCGACCTGGGTACCGCCAATACCCTCATTTATGTAAAAGGACAAGGCATTGTGCTGAACGAGCCATCAGTTGTGGCTATTCGTCAGGATCGTGCTGGTTCACCGAAAAGCGTTGCGGCCGTCGGCCATGATGCCAAACAGATGTTGGGACGTACTCCTGGCAACATCGCTGCTATTCGTCCGATGAAAGACGGCGTTATCGCTGACTTCTTCGTGACTGAAAAAATGCTGCAGCACTTCATCAAACAAGTTCACAGCAACAGCTTCATGCGCCCAAGCCCGCGCGTGCTGGTGTGTGTGCCTGTTGGCGCAACTCAGGTTGAACGCCGCGCTATCCGTGAATCTGCACAAGGTGCGGGCGCGCGTGAAGTGTTCTTGATTGAAGAGCCAATGGCAGCAGCGATCGGTGCAGGTTTACCTGTCTCTGAAGCGACCGGTTCCATGGTTGTGGATATCGGCGGTGGTACTACCGAAGTCGCGGTTATCTCCCTGAACGGCGTGGTCTATTCTTCTTCTGTACGTATCGGTGGTGACCGCTTCGACGAAGCTATCATCAACTACGTGCGTCGTAACTACGGTTCCCTGATTGGCGAAGCTACCGCTGAGCGTATTAAGCACGGTATCGGTTCCGCTTACCCAGGTGATGAAGTTCACGAGATTGAAGTTCGTGGTCGTAATCTGGCTGAAGGCGTTCCGCGCGGCTTTACCTTGAACTCCAATGAAATTCTTGAAGCGCTGCAAGAGCCGCTGACTGGCATCGTTAGCGCGGTGATGGTTGCGCTGGAACAGTGTCCTCCAGAGCTGGCTTCTGACATCTCCGAGCGCGGCATGGTATTGACCGGCGGTGGCGCATTGCTGCGTAACCTCGATCGCCTGCTGATGGAAGAGACCGGTATTCCGGTGGTTGTGGCAGAAGATCCGCTGACCTGCGTTGCTCGCGGCGGTGGTAAAGCGTTGGAAATGATCGACATGCACGGCGGCGACCTGTTCAGCGAAGAGTAATTTTAGCGACGCACGCTTTTGCTTAAGGCGTGCATAGCAAAGAATAAGTCTTGCCCGCCAAGGTGAATGTCCGTCTGGTGAAACCTGCTGCGTTAAAGTATGCAGTGTCAAATTGGGGTCGTGCATCGAACTACCTGAAGAAATGCGTATTCAGGTAGTTTTCGCTCGATCCGCTTCGCTTGCTACTTTTCCTGCTTAGGCTATCTTTCACTGGATTGGCTGAAACCTTCTGTTGCCGAGGAACTCGCATATTTTATGAAGCCGATTTTTAGCAGGGGACCTTCCCTGCAACTGCGACTTTTTTTGGCTATTCTCACGGCCATTGTCCTGATTTTTGCCGACAGTAAAGTAGGTACGTTCGTTAAGATCCGCACCTATATGGACACTGCCGTCAGCCCTTTCTATTTTTTGTCGAATGCTCCACGTGAATTCCTCGATCAGGTTTCCGCCACCTTCGCTACCCGCCAGTCTCTTGAACTTGAAAACCGCGCGCTGCGCCAAGAATTGCTGCTCAAAAACAGCGATTTGATGCTGCTCGGCCAATTCAAGCAAGAGAACGCGCGACTGCGCGAGCTGCTGGGGTCACCGCTGCGTCAGGATGAGCACAAGATGGTGGCTCAGGTGCTGTCGACCAGCAATGACCCCTATAGCGATCAGGTTGTCGTCGACAAAGGCAGCAACAATGGCGTCTATGTTGGCCAGCCGGTGATTAGCGATAAAGGCGTGGTGGGTCAGGTGGTCGCTGTGGGTGCCGTCACCAGCCGCGTATTGCTGATCTGCGACGCCTCCCACGCCTTGCCGATTCAGGTTTTGCGTAACGATATTCGCGTGATTGCAGCCGGTAGCGGCTGTGCTGACGACTTGCAGCTGGAGCACTTGCCGAGCAATACCGACATCCGCGTCGGTGACGTGCTGGTGACGTCCGGTCTCGGCGGTCGCTTCCCTGAAGGCTATCCGGTTGCCGTGGTTTCTTCGGTAAAAGTCGATAACCAACGTGCTTACACCGTGATTCAGGCGCGCCCGACGGCGGGTCTGCAACGCCTGCGTTACCTGCTGCTGCTGTGGGGCTCTGACCGCAATGGCGATAAGCCACTGCCGCCGGACGAAGTGCATCGCGTCGCCAATGAGCGTCTGATGCAGATGATGCCTCAGGTCCTGCCGCCTCCGGGCGAAATGGGCCCTCCTGCTCCTATTCCTCAACCTGCTACTGGCACCATTACCACGCCAGTTTCGCCACGGCCTTCTAGCGGGGGCAGTCAATGAATCGCTACCGGAGCCACGGCCGCTGGATAATTTGGCTATCCTTTCTGATAGCCATGTTATTGCAAGTGATGCCGTGGCCGGACGAGATCTACATGTTTCGGCCATCCTGGTTGATGCTGATCCTGATTTACTGGGTCATGGCGCTGCCGCACCGCGTTAACGTAGGTACCGGATTTATCGTCGGTTTTGTGATGGATTTGATTCTTGGCTCGACGTTAGGCGTGCGCGCGCTGGCTTTGGCGCTGATTGCCTATCTGGTCGCTTTCAAGTTCCAACTGTTCCGCAACATGGCCCTGTGGCAGCAAGCGCTGATCGTCATGCTGCTGTCACTGGCTGTCGACGTGGTGGTGTTCTGGGCCGAGTTTTTGGTGGTGAATGTCTCGTTTCGTCCGGAAGTGTTCTGGAGCAGCGTGGTCGACGGCATTCTCTGGCCATGGTTATTCCTGCTGATGCGCAAAATTCGCCGTCAGTTCGCTGTGCAATGAGGAAATGATGACTGAACTTTATCTGGCTTCTGGTTCACCGCGCCGCCGCGAATTGCTGGCCGTGCTGGAGTTGGCTTTTGAACGTCTGGTGACTGATGTTGCCGAGCAAAAGCAGCCAGATGAAGCGCCAGCAGACTATGTGCTGCGCCTCGCCTGTGACAAAGCTTTAGCAGGCGTGGCCGTTGCGCCGCAGGACCTCCCGGTGCTGGGTGCTGACACCATCGTGGTGCTCGACGGGCAGGTTTTGGAAAAGCCGCGCGATGAAGCTCATGCCGCGCAGATGTTAACCGCATTGTCTGGCCGCCAGCATCAAGTGATGACGGCCATTGCTCTGGCAGACCGCCAGACGCATCGTAGTACGCTGGTTGTGACTGATGTCACCTTCCGCTCTCTATCCGCGGATGATATTCAGCACTATATTCTGAGCGGGGAACCCATGGATAAAGCGGGTGCATACGGTATTCAGGGAAAGGGCGGATGTTTCGTCCGTGAAATTCGCGGCAGCTACTACGCAGTGGTTGGGCTTCCTTTAGTGGAAACTCAAGAGCTGTACAGTGAGTTTGCTGCATTACGCGAGCTTAGGAGAAAGCATGACAGCTGAATTACTGGTCAATGTTACGCCGTCCGAGACGCGCGTGGCTTACATTGACGGTGGCATTTTGCAAGAGATCCATGTTGAGCGTGAAGCCAAGCGCGGCATTGCAGGCAATATTTACAAAGGTCGCGTCAGCCGGGTTCTGCCGGGCATGCAGGCAGCCTTTGTTGATATTGGTCTGGAGAAAGCGGCTTTTTTACATGCTTCAGACATCATGCCGCACACCGAGTGCGTGGCTCGTGATGAGCAAAAGAATTTTAACGTTCGTGACATCGTAGAGCTGGTCCATCAGGGGCAAGATCTGATGGTGCAGGTGGTGAAAGACCCGCTGGGCACCAAAGGCGCGCGCCTGACCACCGACATTACTCTGCCTTCCCGCTATCTGGTCTTCATGCCGGGCGCCTCACACGTGGGTGTCTCACAGCGCATTGAGAGCGAAGCCGAGCGCGATCGCCTGAAAAATATCGTTCAGGAATATTGTGACGAGCAGGGTGGCTACATTATCCGCACCGCGGCAGAAGGGATTGGCGAAGAAGAACTTAAACAAGATGCCGCCTTTCTCAAGCGTTTGTGGACCAAAGTTATGGAGCGCAAGCGCCGCAATAAAACCAAGTGCAAACTCTATGGCGAGCTGGCGCTGGCGCACCGCGTATTAAGAGACTTTGCCGGCGAAGCGCTGGACAGAATTCGCGTAGATTCGCGCCTGACCTATGAACTGCTGGTGGAATTTACCAGCGAATATATTCCCGAAATGACGGCCAAGCTGGAGCACTACGCGGGCAAGCAGCCTATTTTCGATCTCTTTGACGTTGAGAATGAGATCCAGCGCGCGCTGGAACGCAAAGTCGAACTCAAGTCCGGCGGCTATCTGATTATTGACCAGACCGAAGCCATGACCACCGTGGATATCAACACCGGTGCTTTTGTCGGCCATCGCAATCTGGAAGAGACGATCTTCAATACCAATACCGAGGCGACCCAAGCCATTGCCCGCCAGCTGCGCCTGCGTAATCTCGGCGGCATCATCATTATCGACTTCATCGATATGGCGAATGAGGATCATCGTCGGCGGGTGCTGCACTCTTTGGAGCAGGCGCTGTCAAAAGATCGGGTGAAAACGGGCATTCACGGCTTCTCGGCGCTAGGTTTAGTCGAAATGACCCGCAAACGGACGCGTGAAAGCGTCGAGCACGTGCTGTGCAGCGATTGCCCAACCTGTCACGGCCGGGGCACGGTGAAAACCGTCGAAACCGTATGCTATGAAATTCTGCGTGAAATTGTTCGCGTGCACCACGCCTATGACGCCGACCGTTTCCTGGTCTATGCTTCTGCGGCAGTCGGCGAAGCCTTGAAAGGGGAAGAGTCCCACGCGCTGGCCGAAGTGGAGATTTTCGTCGGCAAACAAGTGAAAGTTCAAATCGAGCCGCTCTACAACCAAGAGCAGTTCGACGTTGTCATGATGTGATTACCCGTCCGGCTTAGCGTTGCGGCGGCATAGGCCGCAACATAAATCATTGATTATGGGTGAATTTATTAAATTTCCATTGTAGTCCGGGGCCAATATGCCCGCGGAATGGAAACAAGGAGAGAAGTTTGAGGCGACTGCCGGGGATACTGTTAACTACCTGCGCAACAATTATCGTGATTGTTGCGTTGGCAATCAGTGGCTTGCGTCTGGCTTTGCCTCAGCTTCACCGTTTTCAGGATCAGCTGGTCAGCAAAATCGAGTCTGTGACCGGCGTGCCTATCGAACTGGACCAAATCAGCGGCAGCTGGAAAACCTTTGGCCCGACTCTTGAGTTAAAAAACCTTAGCGTGACCCTGCCAGACACCTCGGTGAAAGCCGAGCGCGTGACTCTGGCGCTGGATGTCTGGCAATCGCTGCTGCATTTCCGCTGGCAGTTCCGCGACCTGACTTTCTACAATCTTGACCTTGATACCAACGCCACTTTTGGTAATAAAACCAACGACGGTAAAGGTTTCGAGGCTAACCGCATCAGCGATATCTTCCTCAAGCAGGTCGACCATTTCGACCTGCGCGACAGCCATATCTCCTTCATGACCCCAGCCGGGCAGCGCGCCGAAATCACCGTGCCACAGCTGCGCTGGCTGAACAGCCGCAACCGCCACCGCGCCGAAGGGTTGATCAGCCTGTCGACCTTCAACGGCCAGCATGGCGTGGTGCAGGTGCGCATGGACCTTAACGACAACGACGGTTTGCTCAACAACGGCAAAATCTATCTTCAGGCCGACGATATCGACATGAAGCCTTGGTTTAGCCGCTGGCTGCGCAGCAACACCGGGCTGGAAAGTGCGGACTTCAGCCTTGCGGCTTGGCTGACCGTGCGCAGCGGCGATATCTACGCCGGAGACGCCTGGGTGAAAAACGGCGCGGCGACCTGGAGCAGCGCGGGGCAGGAGCATCGGTTAGACGTTGAGAACCTGACGCTGCACGGCAGCCGACAGGGCGATGGCTGGCAGGTCGATGCCCAGCAGCTCAACTTGAAAACTGACGGCGTGGCCTGGCCGAAGGGCCAAATCAGCGCGCTGTATCTGCCGGAAAACAATGAGTTTTTAGGGGCTTCGCAGGGGGATGAACTTCGCCTGAGAGCAACCAAGCTTCAGTTAGAGCGCCTTGGGCCGATTATCCCAACCTTCTCCTTCCTGACGCCAGAATTGCTCGAGCGTTGGCAGGATATCCAGCCAAAAGGCTTAATCGACCAGCTGTCGTTAGATATTCCTCTTAAGCAGACCGACCACACGCGCTTTGCCGCCAAATGGCGCGATCTCAGCTGGGATCGCTGGCAGCTACTGCCGGGCGTGAATCACTTTAGCGGCCAGCTGAGCGGCAGCGTGCAGCACGGCCAACTGATGGTCAATTTGCAAGACAGCCTACTGCCGTATGGTGAGATGTTCCGCGCGCCGCTGGAGATCAGTGCGGCGCAGGGCACCGTCGATTGGAGCTATAGCCAAGAGGGCTGGGCGCTGTGGTCGAAGAGACTGGATGTCAAAGCCAACGGCCTGTGGGCCAACGGCGGCTTCCACTATAACCAGCCGGAGCACGGCGAGCCGTGGCTAAAAATTCTCGGCGGCATTCGTCTGTATGATGCTGGGCAGGCGTGGCGCTACTTCCCTGAGCCGCTGATGGGCAAACATCTGACGGATTATCTCAGCGAGGCGATTCAGGCCGGGCAGGTGGATAACGCCACGCTGACCTTCAACGGCAATCCGCACGATTTCCCGTTTAAAAAGCATGAAGGGCAGTTTGAAGTGTGGGTGCCGCTGCGTAACGCCACCTTCCAGTTCCAGCCTGAGTGGCCAGCCTTGACCAATTTGGATATCGACCTCGATTTCCTCAATGACGGCCTGTTCATGAAAGCCGAGCACACCAAATTGGGTAATGCCGACGGCAATAACGTGGTCGCCAACATCCCTGATTATCTGAAAGAGAAGCTGTTCATCGACTCCGACATTTCAGGTACTGGCAAAGACATTGGTGACTATTTTAAAGACACGCCGCTGAAGGACTCCCTCGGCGCGGCCCTAGATGAGCTGCAGATTGGCGGCAATGTGAGTGGTCGCTTACATCTTGATATCCCGCTGGATGGCGAAGAAGTTCGCGCCACCGGCGGCGTGAAGCTCAATGACAACAGCCTGTTTATCAAACCGCTGGAAAGTACCATTGAGCACCTCAGCGGCCAGTTCACCTACGACAACGGCAACTTGCAGAGTAGTTTGCTCACCGCCAACTGGTTCGGACAACCTCTGAACGTGCAGTTTAGCACGCACGAACTTACTGATAATTATCAAATTAATGTTGGTCTGGACGGCAACTGGGAACTGGGCAAAATCACCGGAATGCCGGATGCTGTTGCCAGCAAACTCAGCGGCAGCGCACCCTGGAAAGGGACGGTGGATATTTCACTCCCTCATAAGGGTGAGCCAAATTACAGTATCGGCGTAACTACCGATCTGAAGAGTGTAAGTAGTCACTTACCTAGCCCACTCGACAAGAAGCCGGGCCGCAGTCTGCCACTGGCGGTAAATGCCAAAGGCGGGCTGAAGAGTTTTGAAATGAATGGCGTGCTGGGCGGCAAAGACCGATTCAACAGCCGCTGGCTGCTGGGCAAGCAGCTACAGCTGGATCGCGCGTCGTGGCAGATGAATGCCCAGAAAACCCCGGCGCTGCCAGCGACCAGCAGCCTGACGCTGCACCTGCCTGAGCTGGATGGCGAGAGTTGGCTGGAGCTGATGTCGCCAGATAACGCCCCGAAAGCGCCAGTGCAGAAGAGTGCCAAAGGCGCGAAGAGAGCGGCCAATACCGCCGCTTCTTTTGGCTTCCCACATGAAGTGACGCTGACCACGCCGAAGCTCAAATTAGGCGGTCAGGTCTGGAATGACTTACAGATTAGCTCGACTCAGGCCAGCAATGGCATGAACATCACGGCGAAAGGCAAAGAGATCGACGGCACGCTGGCGATGAATGACCGTGGTCCGTGGCAAGCCAATATCCGCTACCTCTATTTCAACCCGCAGTGGACGGTGGCTGACGCGGCCAGCGGCGGTAAGTCAGGCCAGAATCCTTTTGCCGATGACAAAATTTCCTTCGCCAAATGGCCGGCACTGCTTCTGCGCTGTGAAGACTGCTGGTTCCTCGGGCAGAGCTTCCGCAAGGTGAATGCTGATATCACGCCGAGTGGCGATCAGCTGGCGCTGCGCAACGGCCTGATTGATACCGGCTCGGTGCGTTTAGACGTGCAGGGCGACTGGAAGCAGAACGGCAGCGTTGAATCTACCGGCCTGAAAGGCAAACTGTCGGGCAAAGATATTGAAGCCGCGACCTCCTTCTTCGGCGTCACTACCCCGCTGCGCGGTGCGCCATTCAACATCGACTTTGATTTGCACTGGAAATCTATTCCGTGGAAGCCAGATCTGAAAACCCTGAATGGCACCCTGAAAACTGACCTTGGCAAAGGTGAAATCGTGGATTTAGGCGGCGGCCGCGCCGGGCAATTGCTGCGTCTGGTCAGCTTCGACGCCCTGCTGCGTAAGCTGCAACTCGATTTCAGCGACACCTTTGGCAAAGGCTTCTACTTTGACTCTATCCGCTCAAACGCCTGGATCAAAGACGGCACGCTGCATACCGAGGACCTGCTGGTTGACGGGCTGGCGGCGGATATCGCCATGAACGGTAGCGTCGATTTAGTCAATCAGCGGCTAAATATGGAAGCGGTGATCGCTCCTGAAATCTCGGCCACAGTCGGGGTCGCCACGGCCTTTGCTATTAACCCAATCGTCGGCGCGGCGGTGTTTGCCGCCAGTAAGGTATTGGCGCCGCTGTGGAATAAGATTTCGTTAATCCGTTACCATATCGACGGCACCATTGCGGATCCAAAAATTAATGAAGTGCTGCGCCAACCGCGACCTGCAAAAGAGCCTGCCGCACCTTGAGTGCTGAACGCGCTGTGTTAGGCTGTTTAAAACCCGTGTTACGATAGAATTGTTTGGCGGCTAACGAATCACAGTTCATGCCGCGACAATTCATCCCCAAAGAGAGTGAGAATCTATGAGTCTGGCATTAGTCAGTGAGCGGTTACTAACCGCTAACAATCTGAGTCATCAAGACCTGTTCGCTGTATTAGGTCAACTGTCTGAACGCCGTCTCGATTACGCCGATCTCTTTTTCCAATCCAGTTTCCACGAAGCCTGGGTGATTGAAGACAGCATTATCAAAGATGGCTCTTACAACATTGATCAGGGTGTTGGCGTGCGCGCGGTCAGTGGTGAGAAGACCGGCTTTGCCTACGCGGACCAAATTACCCTGAATGCCTTGCAGCAGAGTGCCACCGCCGCGCGCAGCATCGTGCGTGAGCAGGGCAATGGCAAAACCCACACGCTGGGTGAAATTGGTTATCAGGCGCTATACCCGATCCTTGACCCGCTTCAGAGCCTGTCTCGCGAAGAAAAAATTGAGTTATTACATCGCGTTGACCGCGTTGCCCGTGCCACAGACAAGCGCGTGCAGGAAGTCAGCGCCAGCATTACCGGCGTTTACGAAAGCGTATTAGTCGCCGCCACCGACGGCACTCTGGCGGCGGACATTCGCCCGCTGGTGCGCCTGTCGGTCAGCGTATTGGTTGAAGATGACGGGCGTCGTGAGCGCGGTTCTAGCGGCGGCGGCGGTCGTTTTGGCTATGACTATTTCCTTGAAACCGTGAATGGCGAAGTGCGCGCCGAAGCCTACGCCCGCGACGCGGTGCGTATGGCCTTGCTGAACCTCAACGCGGTAGCCGCCCCTGCCGGTGGTATGCCGGTAGTGCTTGGCGCAGGCTGGCCGGGCGTGCTGTTGCACGAAGCCGTAGGCCATGGCTTAGAGGGCGATTTCAACCGTCGCGGCACTTCTATGTTCAGTGGGCAGATGGGCCAACTGGTGGCGTCTGAACTCTGTACCGTGGTGGATGACGGCACCATGCCGGGCCGCCGTGGTTCACTGGCGATTGATGACGAAGGCGTGCCGGGCCAATACAACGTATTGATCGAAAATGGCGTGCTGAAGGGTTACATGCAGGACAAGCTGAACGCGCGCCTGATGGGCGTTGCGCCGACCGGTAACGGCCGTCGCGAGTCTTATGCTCACCTGCCGATGCCGCGCATGACCAACACTTATCTGCTGGGCGGCCAGTCTACGCCGGAAGAGATCATCAGCAGCGTGGAGTTCGGCCTGTATGCCCCTAACTTTGGCGGCGGCCAGGTGGATATCACCTCGGGCAAATTTGTGTTCTCCACCACCGAAGCTTACCTGATTGAAAAAGGCCGTATCACCAAGCCGGTGAAAGGCGCGACGCTGATTGGCTCGGGTATTGAAGCGATGCAGCAGATCTCCATGGTCGGCAACGATCTGGCGCTGGATAAAGGCGTCGGCGTCTGTGGCAAAGAGGGTCAGAGCCTGCCAGTGGGCGTAGGCCAGCCGACTCTGAAACTCGACAACATCACCGTCGGCGGCAGCGCCTAAGCCTTCGAGTTAATAATAGAAAGGGAACCTATGGGTTCCCTTTTTTTAGGCTATTTCGGCCCGAGCTTGCCTTGCCGATAGCCCTGATAGACTTTCCCCACCTCTTTGAAGTACTCGGTCAGGTAGTTGATGCATACCTGCACTTTCAGCGGCATTTTGTCCTTTTCAGTGTACAGCGCGTAGACCGGGCGCGGGTCCGACTGATAATTGCCGAATAAAATTTCCAGCTCGCCGGAGTTAATCTCATTGATCACCCACATTAGTGGCACATAGGCGATGCCCACCCCGGCTTTCAGCCAGCGCGTTAAGGTTTGCGAGTCGTTGGTGACGAAGCGCCCCTGCGGGTTGATGCGCGTGGTAATGCCTTCTGGCGCGATCAGCTCAAACTCGCTGTCGGGCCGCACGCTGTATTCAATCCATGAGAAATTCACCATGTCTGCCGGTTTTTCTGGCTTACCGTGCTGGCTGAGATAGCTGCGCGCGGCGCAGACGATCATCGGCATGGAGCCAAGCCTTTTGGAGAACAGGCTCGAATCCTGCAGTTTTCCCACGCGGATCACCACGTCGAGGCCGTCGGCAATCAGGTCCGGAGCCGGGATGCCGGTGACCAGATTCACTTTCAGGCCGGGGTACTCAATCAGCATCTCGGCGGTCATGGCGGCAAGAACGTTTTGTGCCATTGTCGACGAACTGCCGATGCGCAACGTGCCGGTCGGCGTGTTGTTAAAGGCATATAATTGCTCGTGCACTTCGCGTACATCCAGCAGCATTTTCATACAGCCTTGATAGTAAATCTTACCGGCTTCGGTGAGGCTCAGGCTGCGCGTGCTTCTGTTCAACAGTTTGACTTGTAAGTCATTTTCTAATTTTGAGATCGTCTGGCTGATCGCGGAAACACTCATCTCAAGGCGGCGAGCGGCGGCAGTAAACGAGCCGCTTTCGACCACTTGAGCATAAACCGACATTCTTTTTAATCGTTCCATTGTTAACTCTGGCTTAAAAGTGATTGTGATCACAGAACGTTGATTACTTGATAATAAGCACGCTAATATACTTGCTCGGGTGAATACCTCGGGTTCGGCGCTCGCTGGCAACATAATGCTTACCTTCGCACACTTTTCTGGCAAACCCATTGTCTCTTTTTAACTCATTCTGGCTCTCAGAATGCAGTTGTATTGCCTAAAATAATGATAAAGCTCGGGCGTGTTGCGACGGGGCCTTCTGGTGAGAGTAACGCCACGAGACGAAAGCCCGTGACTATAAACTAAGGATTTTTGAATGAGTTTGCTTCCGGTAATGGTGATTTTCGGATTGTCGTTTCCTCCGGTGTTCTTCGAAGTACTGTTGGCGTTAGTGCTGTTTTTCCTGCTACGACGCCTATTACAACCCACCGGAATTTATGACTTTGTCTGGCATCCGGCGTTATTTAACACAGCGATGTACTGCTGTCTGTTCTACCTGATTTCCTGCTTCTTCATCTGAGGGTGTCGTGAAAAATTTCTCTATAAAAATAATACGTTACTTAATAACGTTAATCCTTGTGGTTCTTGCTGCCATCGCAATTTTCCGGGCATGGGCGTTCTATACTGAATCCCCTTGGACTCGTGACGCCAAATTTACCGCCGACGTGGTTTCTATCGCGCCGGACGTCACCGGCTTGGTGACGGATGTCCCTGTCGTGGATAACCAGTTAGTCCTAAAGGGCCAAACCCTATTCAAGATTGACCAGCCGCGTTATCAACAGGCGCTGGACGAAGCCAATGCCGACGTTGCCTACTATCAGGCGCTGGTCGCGGAGAAAAAACGCGAAGCAGGCCGCCGCGTGAAGCTGGGCGTGCAGGCGATGTCGCAAGAAGAGATCGATCAGGCCAATAACGTCCTGCAAACGGCGCAACACCAGCTGGCGAAATCACAGGCTGCGCGCGACCTCGCGGTGCTTGATTTGCAGCGTACCGTAGTTACGGCTCCGGCTGACGGCTGGGTAACTAACCTCAATGTGCATCCGGGGAACTACATTAATCGCGGTTCGACCGCCGTCGCGCTGGTGAAGAAAAACACCTTCTATATTCTGGCTTATCTGGAAGAAACCAAGCTTTCCGGCTTGAAAAAAGGCGACCGCGCCGAAATTACCCCGCTGGGCAGCAATCGCATCATGCATGGTTCGGTGGACAGCGTCGCGGCGGCGGTCACTAACAGCTCGTCTTCTGCGGCAGCCAACGGGCTGGCAACGGTAGACAGTAATTTGGAATGGGTACGTCTGGCACAGCGCGTGCCGGTGAAAATCGTGCTTGATGATGTTGACCAGCAACACCCGTACCCGGCAGGGACCACCGCGACAGTGGTGATCACCGGCGATCACGATATCAAACATGAGCACCAGTCGCCATTCTCCAGAATGTTGCACCGTCTGCGTGAGTTCGGTTAATCGGCGATGAATAGCATACTGATCCCGCGTATCAGGTTCGCCTGCAAGCTGACTTTCGCCATTCTCGGCGCGCTGGTTCTCGGCTTCTATATGCAGCTGGAAACCCCGCGCTGGGCGGCGATGACCGCGGCGATCGTCACCTCCGGCCCGGCGATGGCGGCGGGCGGAGAACCCTTCGCCGGTGCTATTCGCCACCGTGGCTTCCTGCGCGTTATTGGTACCTTTTTCGGCTGTATCGCCGCGTTAGTCATTGTTATCGCCACGGCGCGTGCCCCGGTAGTGATGCTGCTTTTATGCTGCATCTGGGCTGGGGTCTGTACCTGGTGGTCCTCGCTGGTTCGCGTTGAGAACTCCTATGCGCTCGGGCTGGCGGGATACACGGCGCTAATTATCGTAGTGACTTCCGCCGCCACCCCTTTGCAGACGCCGCAGTTTGCCGTCGAGCGCTGTAGTGAAATCGTGATTGGTATTTGCTGCGCCATCGTGGCCGACCTGCTGTTTTCCCCGCGCTCGATCAAAACCGACATTGACCGGGCGGTTAGCCAACTGCTGCTAGACCAGTTCGCACTGATGCGGCTGTGTATTAATCGTGGTGATAAAGAGGATGTTGACAAGTCGTGGGGCAATCTTATCAAGAGCACTACCGCGCTTAACGGCATGCGTAACAGCCTAATGATGGAGTCTTCGCGCTGGCAGCGTTGCAACCGGCGGTTGAAAGCATTGCACAGCACCTCGCTGAGTTTGATTACGCAGGCCTGCGAAACCTATCTTATTTTGCAAAACTCCCCTGACCGGGTGACGCCTGAGATCAAAGCGCTGTTTGCCGAACCGGCAGAGACGCCGCTGGAAGTGCGTCGGCGGATGAAACAGCTGCGTTTGGCGGTTTCTTCCTCCCATAGCAAAGATATTTTGCTCACCGTCACCAGCTGGATTGGAGCCGGAACGCGCGCGCTGCTGCTGATTAAGGGCATTCATACCAATAGCAGCATTAGCAATCTGGAAGCCGATTTGCTCAATACCGAGGTGGAAGTCAGACCAGCCTCCGCCGAGCGCCACCACGCGCTGATTAACGGCATTCGCACCTTTGTCGCCAGCGCGGCGGGCTGCCTGCTGTGGCTATGGACCGGCTGGACCTCGGCGAGTGGCTGCGTAGTGATCATCGCCGTCGTAACCTCATTGGCGATGCGCACTCCAAACCCGAAAGGCATGGCGTTAGACTTCGTGGTCGGCATGCTGCTGGCAATCCCGGTCGGCTCCATTTACTTCATGCTCATCATGCCCGCCACCCAGCAGAGCCTGTTCCTGCTCTGTCTGTGTCTGGGGGTTTTAACCTTCTTCATCGGCATTGAAGTACAGAAGCGTCGTCTGGGTATGCTGGGGCTATTGGCGGGTACTATCAACGTGCTGGTGCTCAGTAACCCAATGAAATTTAACGTAAGCGCATTTCTCGACAATGCAACGGGACAGGCGATTGGTACCATTATCGCGCTGGTGGTGCTGCTGCTAATTCGCGACAAATCGCGCGACAAAACCGGGCGCACTCTGCTGAACCGCTTTATGAGCAGCGCGGTGTCGGCCTTAACCACCAAGGCGTATCGCCGTCGTGAGAACCACCTTCCGGCGCTTTACCATCAGTTGAATCAGCTACTGGTGATGTTCCCGAATGACATTGATAAATACCGTCTGGCGCTGATGCTGATCATCGCGCACCAGCGAATGAAAATGGCGGAGATCCCGGTCAGCGAAGAGCTATCTGCCTTCCACAAGAAAATCCGTAATACCGCCGACCACGTGGTGTCGTCGGGCGAAGGCAAGCGAACTTACTACTATCAGCGGCTGTTGTCCGAGCTGAATGAGTATCAGCAAAAGCTAGTGGAACACGACGCGCCGCTCAAGGTGACAGAGCCGGTCAAACGACTCGCAGATATGCTGCACAAGTACCAGCACGCCTTTCTGGCCTAACGTTCAGACTCGCGTAAATCATGCCGGGGCCTTTAATGCTCCGGCTTTTTTTTTCCTTATGCCGCATGGACATGATGTGCGGTCTGAAGCCCGCAGTCCGTATTAGCCGCTATACTTAAGCGATTCAAGACTGAAACTTACATTCTTACGTCGTTGTTTTCGAACGATGTTTATTAGCAGGAGAGACAACCTTTATGTCAGCCAATCAACAGAAACTCACTTCTCACAAACTGTTTAAAACCGGGTTTTATGTGGGCGGCAAATGGCAAGAAGCCAAAGAAACTTTTGATGTGTTAAACCCAGCCACTGGCGACGTGGTGGCGAAAGTCGCCAAAGCAGGCAAAGCGGAAACCAACGCGGCCATCAAAGCAGCCAGCGATGCCCTTCCGGCTTGGCGCAAAAAAACCGGCAAGGCGCGCTCTGAGATTTTGCACCGCTGGTATGAACTGATGATTGAAAACAAACAGTTCCTCGGCGAGCTGATGGTGGCCGAGCAGGGTAAGCCGCTGAAAGAGGCCTTGGGCGAAGTGGAGTACGCCGCCAGCTACCTGCAATGGTTTAGCGAAGAGGCCAAGCGCGCCAACGGTGAGATCATCCCGCCAGTGAAAGAGGGATCGCGCATCTTTGCTACCCGCGAGCCGATTGGCGTGGTTGCGGCCATCACGCCGTGGAACTTCCCGCTGGCGATGCTGACCCGCAAACTCGGCCCCGCGCTGGCCGCGGGTTGTACCGGCTTGATTAAACCTGCCAACAACACGCCGCTGTCAGCCTTCGCGCTGCTGGAGTTGGCACACCTGGCGGGCGTTCCCGACGGCGTGATCAACGGCGTGGCCGGTGATACGCATGCTATCAGCGACGCCATCATGGCCAGCAACGAGGTGCGTAAAATATCCTTCACCGGCTCGACCGAAGTGGGTAAAACGCTGGTGCGCAACAGCGCCGACACCATGAAGAAAGTGTCGATGGAGCTGGGCGGAAACGCGCCCTATATCGTGTTTGACGACGCCGACCTTGATGCCGCGGTGAAAGGCGCGGTGAGCTGCAAATTCCGCAACAGCGGGCAGGTTTGCGTGTGCATTAACCGTATTTACGTGCAGGACGGTGTCTACGACAAGTTCGTCACGGCGCTGGCGGAAGAAGTGCGCAAGCTGAAAGTCGGTAACGGCATGGACGACGGCGTGATTGTCGGCCCGCTGAATGATATCAAAGGGTTAGAGAAGGTTGAAGACCACGTCAAAGACGCGCTGGAGAAGGGCGGTCGTCTGGTGGTCGGTGGTCAGCGCCACGAGCTGGGCGGCAACTTCTATCAGCCGACGGTGATTGCCGACGCCAACGACGACATGAAAGTGGCGGCAGATGAAACCTTCGGCCCGCTGGCGGCCTGCTTCCGCTTCAAAACCGAAGAAGAGGTTATCGATCGCGCCAACGCCACGCCGTTTGGCCTGGCGGCTTACTTCTATACTCAAAACTTGCAGCGCGTATTCCGCGTTGCCGAAGCGATTGAAAGTGGCATGATTGGGATTAACGAATCTGCGCTTTCTACCGAAGTCGCGCCGTTTGGCGGGGTGAAAGAGTCCGGGTTGGGCCGCGAAGGTTCGGTGTTAGGTCTGGAAGAATATTTACAGGTGAAAACCTTACATTTAGGTAATCTGTAGAGACATACTAAAATGCTGAATCAGTAATCTGAATGAGTATAAACAGGGCAATGATGAATCGATTGAAAGGGTTGCGTCAGCGCAGCGTTTGGATAAGTTTGTGCCTCGGGCTATTGGCGGGGCCGTTCTCATCTGTCGTTTTGGCGAAACAATCCTCTGATACGCTGGCTGGGTTGACCTCGGAGCAAACCGTGGTGAGCTATTTGCGGCAGAATCATCGGTTGCCCGACTATTACGTGACTAAACGGCAAGCACGGGATGCGGGATGGGACGCCCGCGCGGGCAATCTGTGTCAGGTCTTACCGGGTAAGGCCATAGGCGGCGACAGATTCTCAAACCGCGAAGGGCGCCTGCCTAATGCCTATAAACGCGTGTGGCGCGAGGCGGATATCAACTATCGCTGCGGGCGGCGCGGCGCCGACCGCGTGCTGTTCGCCAGCGATGGCCTGATTTACGTCAGCCGCGATCACTATAAACAATTTGTTCGGGTGGAGTGACATCGATGAATAAAGTGGTCTTCGATTTTAATCATATCCCCGATTTGCCCGCGTTTTATAGCGAGTTTTCCCGTCAATTTGGTCTGAGCGAGAGCTTTGGTGCCAATCTTGACGCACTCTGGGATGAGGTGACGGGAGGCATTACGCTGCCCGTTGAAATTGATTTTGCCCATCTGAATGCCAGCCGTAAACGGCGTTTTGGCGCACTGATTCTGCTGTTTGAAGAGGCGGAAGAGGAGCTGGACGGCGAGCTGCGTTTTAACGTGCTAGAGAAAGCGGCGGCGGCGACGGGTAAAGCTAAAGAGTAAGCGAAAGAGTAGGCGGGAGAGAGTGAAAAGTAGCAGCCACCCGGTGACTCGCGGTGGCTACTGCTGATGGCTGAAAAGACTTACAGGTCTTTGGCTTCGGCCAGCTCGCGCAGATATTGGAAAATCTGGCGGTAAGATTTAGGCGGCTTATTGGCTGCCTTTTCTTTTTGTGCGTTACGGATAAGCGCGCGCAGCTGCTGGCGATCGGCCTCTGGATAAAGCTCCAGCACCGGCGGGATCGCGTCGTCGCCATCTTCCACCAGACGGTCACGCAGCTGCTCCAATTTGTGGAACAGGGAAACCTGCTGGTTGTGGCGGTTTTTCAGCTTATCCAGCGCGGTGGTGATAGGATCAACATCGCGGGAACGCAGCATTTTACCAATCAGCTGTAGCTGACGGCGGCGGCCTTCTTTCTTGATCTTCTGGGCTAAATCGATGGCGGCGCGCAGATCATCATCTAGCGGCAGCTTGTCCAGCGAGTTCTTGCCTAAATCGACCATCTCTTGACCCAAATCTTTCAGGGCTTCGGCGTCGCGTTTAATTTCACTTTTGCTGACCCAGATGATTTCATCATCTTCTTCGTTCTCGTTGCTCTCGGGAACGTCATCCAGCCAGTCGTCAATTTTCTTTGTCATGAGTGCTTCCTCCTTGGGAGGTTTTCCTATCATTTTTCATTGTGCTTTATTGCTTGGCGGCATTATGCATGGTTATGGGGTTTACCTCCACGTTCTGTTGCATATTAAGCCGCTTCCTAGCGTGTCGGGTGCGAAATAATGGGGCGTCTCTGTTAGACTCAAAGACAACGTAACCTCTTTTTTCTCATAAGTGATGGCAGGCTGATGAACGTAGTCAATCAAGTTGCAGAACAGCGTAAGACACTGGAACAGGCCGTAGCTCAGGCCCTCGAATTAGCGAAAGCCGGTTCAGACGGTGCTGAAGTCGCGGTCAGCAAGACCACCGGCATTGGGGTAAGCACCCGCTTTGGTGATGTTGAGAACGTCGAATTCAACAGCGACGGCGCGTTAGGCATTACCGTCTATTATCAGAATCGTAAAGGCAGCGCGTCATCTACCGATCTCAGCTCAGATGCCATTTCTCGCACCGTGCAGGCCGCGTTGGACATCGCCCGCTTCACGTCTCCTGACCCTTTCGCGGGCGTCGCCGATAAAGAGATGCTGGCGTTCGACGCCCCGGACTTGGACCTGTTCCACCCGACTGAATTAGACGCCGATCGCGGCATTGAGCTGGCAGCCCGCGCCGAGCAGGCCGCGTTAGCCGCCGATAAGCGCATTACCAATAGCGAAGGCGGCAGCTTCAACAGCCATTACGGCATTCGCGTCTTCGGCAACAGCCACGGCATGTTGCAGAGCTACTGCTCGACGCGCCACTCGATTTCCGCCTCGGTGATTGCCGAGCACGACGGCGACATGGAGCGCGATTACGCCTATACCATCGCGCGTAAAATGAGTGATTTGGCGAATCCTGAATGGGTGGGTGCCGAGTGCGCACGCCGCACGCTGTCGCGCCTCTCTCCGCGTAAATTGCCAACGATGAAAGCCCCGGTGCTGTTCGCCTCTGAAGTGGCGACCGGCCTGTTCGGCCACTTGGTCGGCGCTATCAGCGGCGGCAGCATCTACCGTAAATCCTCTTTCTTGCTCGACAGTCTGGGCAAGCAGATTCTGCCGGAGTGGCTGACGATTGAAGAGCATCCGCACCTGCTGCAAGGCTTGGCTTCTACGCCTTTCGACAGCGAAGGCGTGCGCACCCAGCGGCGTGACATCGTCAAAGACGGCGTGCTGCAAAGCTGGCTGATGACCTGCTACTCGGCGCGCAAGCTCGGCCTGCAAACCACCGGCCACGCGGGCGGCATCCACAACTGGCGCATTGCCGGGCAGGGCGATGACTTCGCCGCTATGCTGCGCAAAATGGGCAAAGGCTTAGTCGTAACTGAGCTGATGGGCCAGGGCGTCAGCGGCGTGACCGGCGACTACTCGCGCGGCGCGGCGGGCTTCTGGGTGGAAAACGGTGAAATTCAGTATCCGGTTAGCGAAATAACCATCGCTGGCAATCTGAAAGACATGTGGCGCAACATGGTGAGTATTGGCAGCGACATCGAAACGCGCAGCAATATTCAGTGTGGCTCCGTGCTGCTGCCAGAGATGAAAATCGCCGGCGAATAATCGTTTTCTTCGCGTTATCCGCGCAGCGATCGCCCGATCGCTGCGTTTTTTTTATCCTTTTCCGCTCAGACATTACTTATTTACAAAAAAGCTCTGCCACTTTTTCCTTCGCCCATTTATTTTGTCATTGCTGAATAAGTAATGTCGTTTTTTAACAAAATTATAAATTTCTATTAACCTAGATGGATGACCCGAAAATGCGTAAACATTTGATAGCAATGGTTGCCGTTGCCCTACTTGGAAGCAGTTCTATGGTTCTGGCGGCGGATGTCGGCACCAACATGGACACTATCGCCGATAACTACGGCAAAGCGCTGAAAGCCAGCAATGCACAGGATTTCGAAGCGAGCCTGGCGAACATGAAAGCCGCCGCGCTGGACGCTAAAAACGCAACCCCGCCAAAACTGGAAGGGAAATCGGCCAACAGCCCAGAGATTCAGGATTACAAAAAAGGCATGGATGATTTAGTGGCCGGTATCGACAAAGCCTCTGCATTGGCGAAGGCTGGCAAACTGGATGACGCGAAGAAGGAAGCTCAAGGCTTCAAAGCGATTCGTGACGAGAACCACAAGAAGTTCAGATAAGATTTATACGCCCTCCCGGTCATCGGGAGGGCGTGACGCTGACTAGCGGTACTCTCCGGCCGCTTCCGGCTGATACAACAACTCTAGCACTTTAACCAGGCTCTCTTTGCCATTGGGCATCGTCCACGTGATGCTGCTACCCACGCGCAGGCCCAGCAGTGCCGCACCTAGCGGCGCCATCACGGACAGCTGCTCATCGGTATCTTTTAACGCCGCCGGGAAAACCAGCGTGCGCACATGTTCTTCCCCTTCGTTGCCTTCCGTGAAGCGTACCTTACTGTTCATCGTCACGACGTCGGCAGGCATCTCCTGCGGCGGCAGGATTTCAGCGCGATCCAGTTCTTCGTTTAATGCCTCTGCCACCGGGCTGCTTGCGTAAGCAGGCTTCGCCAGTAAGGAATCTAAACGTTCTGCATCCAGCTCGTTGATGGTCAGGGTCGGTTTGCTCATAGCATTATTCCTATTTCCTTCTGAGTCGCCATCGCGAGCGATGGTGTTGGGTGGCATGGTTGCCGATTGTCAAAAAGCAACACCCCCGCGCACTAGCGCAGGGGTGTTGGCGTTTTTCGAATTTCTCATCTGATACTAGGCAGAGATAGCGCAAAATGGAAGGGCTATCCTTTCATTCGTCACTACTAAAACTCCGTTAAGCAGTGAAATACCCTGAACCCTCGCCGTCTGATAGTCGTATCCCCAGATTAATCCCAGTTTTGAGAATGTGATCCGCTTAGGTCACTGCATTTCCACTTTGAACTGGAAAAAAACCATCTACACAGGAAATGCCCGCGGGGTTAGGGTAAAGACAGATGAAATAAACGCGCTTTTTTAGCATTGCACGGCAAGGAGAGGGGTAACCGCGAGTGAATAACGGAACCGCATCTGTTAATACGGCAGGGCAAATTGGTTTGGAAGACGCAGAAGCAACCACAGAGAAAGTGTTAAAAGATATTCAGGTTATGTTGAACGCCGAAAATATCTATACCAATGATGTCCAGCAGCAGATGTTAGCCTCGCACGTTAAGGCAATGGTATTACGCTCTATTACCGGTGAGCCATTACCCGAGGTGGAAAAAGAGCTGTTTGACGAAATTTCTGCGGAGTCAATGCGAATGGCGGAGCGGGTTGTCGACCTGTTCGGTAATTTACCTATCGAAGAGGCTTATTTACTCTCGGTACATTTTGAAGTCGCAAAAGACAATAATTCTTAACAATTTAAATTTTACTCAATTTATCTGGAGAAAGAACTCATGGGACAAATTACCGTTGTTATCGGCGACCGTTTAGGGAAAGGCCAGAAAGTTGCAGCAGGCGTAGAAGCCGCAGGTGGCAAGGCTATCGTGGTGCCGGGCGTGGCCGCTGACATGAAATTAGGCGACGTGATGAAAGCAGAAAATGCCACCTTCGGCATCTCTTTCTGCGGTAGTGGCGGCGCGGGCGCAATTACTGCGCAAACCAAATACGGATATAAAGCAAAATATGGAATGCGCTCTGTGGATGAAGGCGTAACTGCAATTAACGAAGGCTGTAATGTATTAGGTTTCGGATTTATGGATAAAGAAGAGCTGGGTCAACGCCTGGTTGAAGCTTATATCAAGAAATTCGGCCAGCCGTAATGAAACAACAATTAACCACCACTGTTCGGGTTGAAGGAAAAGGCGAAAATAAGGCCGCCGCCTTTTCTGCCGCGCTGAGTCAGGTGCAAAGAACCGTTCTCAAATCTACGAATAATATCTTGCTGCGAATTGAACCGCAGGACGTCAAGGTGATCACCGCAGAAGAGACGGTAAGAAAGGAAAAGTTCCTGTTCTTTTTTCTGGCCAGAGAAAGGAAGAGTTATTATGTAGTGCTCGATATTACCGTCAATATGACGGCAATAGAGACTGACAAGGTAGTTTTTGTCACTAAATAAGGAGCCATTGAGTCAAGAATATTATTTCTTGGTGCAAGGCTCTAAAAACGTTAGCTATAAATGACAAGGATATACTGATGTTTTTAATTATTTTATTTAAGTCGCTTATTATCGGCGGATTGGTCGGCGTGGGCGTAGGTGCAGGTGCTGCACGTATGTTTCACGCGCCAAGCGTGCAAGGGATGGGGGCTTTTCGTACTCTTGGGGAATTAAATTCCTGTGAAGGCGATCCAGCTTCGCATTTCTCATTCGGTTTAGGCTTCTTCTTCAACGCCTGGGCATCTTCTGTCGCTGCAGGTTCCTTCACACAAGACGTCGACCACCGCATTATTCCTCACTGGGCAGCCGCCTCGTTGATGGTGAAAAACCGCAACGTGTCTGAAACCCTGCACGATCCGCGCAAGATGGCCATCGCCGGTGCTGTTATCGGCATGATTGTCGTCGCGTTCCTTAACACCACCGCCTCCGCCGTACCGGCAGCCTTGCAGGTTACCGCGGTGAAAGTGCTGGTGCCTGCCGCTAACCTGTTGGTTAACACCGTCATGCCCGTGATTTTCTGGCTGGCTGCGATTGACGCAGGCCGCCGCTCCGGCTTCTGGGCCACCATCTTTGGTGGTTTGGCGCAGATGATCATGGGTAACGCCGTACCGGGTCTGGTACTGGGTATCTTGATTGGTAAAGGCGTCGAAGAGGGCGGCTGGAACCATGTGACCAAGGTGATGATGGCGGCAATTATTGCGCTGTTCGTGCTCAGCGGGTTCTTCCGCGGTTTCGATGTGAAATTGCTGCAGTCCTTCATGTTGGATGTTCCTGCATGGTTGAACGGCATTCACAACTCTCTCAGCGGCAAGTAACAGGGGATTATGACAATGGAAGAACAAGCCAAAAGTGGTTTTTGGTACGCCGAGTGGTCGTTCCCGATCTTCGTCGGATTACTCTCCTCCGGGGTATTTGCCGGTACGCACATGTACTACCTGTACGGCATCGGTGCCTTTAACGAAGTCGCCTTCGTATCCATGCTGCGTTCCGGCATGGATACCGGGGTGTATGGCGCAGTAGCGGCCTTCGGCGCGAGCTTCTTGTTCGCCCGTATTATCGAAGGTTCGCTGGTCGGTATTCTTGATATCGGCGGCGCAATCCAGACCGGCATTGGGCTAGGGGTGCCGGCAATTCTGCTGGGCGCTGGCATCGTGTTCCCGGTGGCGAACTTCGCGGCGTCTCTGGTGACTGGCCTGATTCTGGGGCTGGCGGTGGGTTACATCATCATTCTGGCGCGTAAATTTACCATCAACCAGAGTAACTCGACCTATGGCGCAGACGTCATGATGGGCGCGGGTAACGCCTCAGGCCGCTTCCTCGGCCCGTTGATTATCCTCTCCGCCATGGCGGCTTCAATCCCAATCGGTCTGGGGTCATTGCTCGGCGCGCTGGTGTTCTATATCTGGCAGAAACCGATCACCGGCGGCGCAATTTTAGGCGCGATGATCCTCGGTGCAATTTTCCCAGTATCGCTGTAGTAGAAAGCAATAAAACGAGTTAAATCAGGCGTCGGCGGCTCGCCGCTGACGCCTAAAAGCAGGACAGAACGGGTCGGGTGGCCACTGTGACTGCCCTGCGTTTACGGAGAATGGCGTATGTTGTATGACCTGATAATCCGACAGGCAAAAAGCTCAGACGGCAGCTTGACGGATATTGCAATTCACGACGGTAAAATCGCCGCCATCGGCCAGCTGGATTCCAGCGTCAGCGCCAAACGGATTCTCGAACTACAGGGCAAGGTTTTCGCCAGCGCCGGGTGGATCGACTCTCATGTTCACTGTTATAGCAAATCGCCGATTTATCACGACGAGCCGGATTTAGTCGGCGTCGCCAGCGGCGTCACCACGGTTATTGATGCAGGCAGCACCGGCGCGAACGACGTCGATGACTTCTACCAGCTGACCCGCCAGGCCAAAACCAACGTCTTTGCTTTCCTCAATATCGCCCGTACCGGCATCGTGACCCAAAACGAGCTGGCGGACATGGAGCAAATCGACAAAGTGGGCGTGCGCGAATCCATTGCCCGCAACCCCGGCTTCATCATTGGTATCAAAGCTCGCATGAGCAGCAGTGTAGTGGGCAAAAACGGCATTAAGCCGCTGATCCGCGCCAAAGAAATTCAGCAGGAAAACGACGACCTGCCGCTGATGGTGCACATTGGCAATAACCCGCCAAATCTGGATGAAATCGCCGATTTACTCACTTCGGGCGACATCATCACCCACTGCTACAACGGTAAACCCAACCGCATTTTATCGCCAGAGGGCGTGCTGCGAGATTCGATTAAACGCGCCCTGAGCCGCGGCGTGCGTCTCGACGTCGGCCACGGCAGCGCCAGCTTTAGCTTTGAAGTGGCCCAGTTGGCGATTCAGCAAGGCATTTTGCCGCACACCATCAGCTCCGATATTTACTGCCGCAACCGCGTCAACGGCCCGGTCCACAGCCTGGCTGCGGTGATGTCCAAGTTCTTTACCGTCGGCATGACGTTAGAACAGGTGATTGATTGCGTCACCTGTAACGCCGCCGACGCGCTTCGCCTGCCGTCAAAAGGACGCCTCGAAGTCGGTGCCGACGCTGACCTGACGCTGTTTGAGATCCAACACGCGCCGAAAGTCTTCCTCGACTCCGAAGGCCAGTCAGTGACCGGCGAACACCATCTGATCCCACTGGCCGCCGTGGTCGCTGGCGTCACCCTAATAACTGATGAAGGGAAATCAAATCATGTCTTCTAATGCCGATCTCTACGAAAAATATAAGCTAAAACAGGTCATTAATGCTTCAGGTCGTATGACCGCGCTGGGCGTGTCTACCCCGCGCCCGGAAGTGGCTGACGTGGTGAATACTGGTCTGAATCACTACTTCGAAATGAAGGATTTGGTCAATAAAACCGGGGCTTACATCGCCAAGCTGCTGGATGTTGAAAACGCGGTAGTGGTGTCCTGCGCCTCGGCGGGGATTGCTCAGTCCGTCGCTGCCGTGATTATCAAAGACAATGCCTGGCTGCTGGAGAACCTGCACGCCGCGCCGCTGGACGTGCCGCACGACATCGTGCTGCCGAAGGGCCATAACGTAAACTTCGGCGCGCCGGTCGGCACCATGATCACCCTGGGTGGCGGTAAAATTGTTGAAGCCGGTTATGCCAACGAATGCTCTGCTGCCCAGCTGGCGGCCTGCATTACGCCGCGCACCGCCGCGATTATGTACATCAAATCGCACCACTCGGTGCAGAAAAGCATTCTCTCCGTGGAAGAAGCCGCCGTCGTGGCGCAGGAGCATAACCTGCCGCTGATCGTCGATGCTGCCGCTGAAGAAGATCTGACCTGCTACTACAACATGGGCGCAACTCTGGTGATTTACAGCGGCGCGAAGGCCATCGAAGGCCCAACCAGCGGCTTGGTGCTGGGCAAGCACCAGTACGTCGAGTGGGTGAAGCAGCAGTCTGGCGGCATTGGCCGCGCGATGAAAGTGGGTAAAGAGGGCATTCTTGGCTTAACGCAGGCGATTGAAAGCTACATCACCCAGCCGAAAACCACCGGGCAGGAGATGGTGGACAAGATGACGCCATTTATCGACAGCCTGAACCAAATCAACGGCGTCAGTGGCCGCGTGGTGTGGGACAGCGCCGGGCGCGACATTGCGCGCACCGAAATCACCTTCGACGAAGCCGTGCTGGGCTGGAAAACCAAAGCCATCGTGGAAGCGATGAAAGAGGGCGATATCGCGGTGTACTTCCGTGGTTATCGCGCCAACGAAGGCAAGATTGAAGTCGACGTGCGCAGCGTGACCCCGCCGCAGTTAGCCATCGTCGCTGAGCGTTTCAAACAACTTTTTGATGGAGCAAAAGCATGAACCTGACCCCGAACTTCTACCGCGATCGCGTGTGTCTGAACGTGCTGGCAGGCTCCAAAGACAACGCCCGCGACATCTATGATGCGGCGCAGGGCCACGTGCTGATTGGCGTGCTTTCCAAGAACTATGCCGATGTACCTTCTGCCGTGGCGGATATGAAAGAGTACGCGTCGCTGATTGAAAATGCCCTGTCCGTCGGGCTTGGCGCGGGCGATCCGCGCCAGTCGCTGATGGTCAGCCTGATTTCACAGCAGGTCCAGCCGCAGCACGTCAATCAGGTGTTCACCGGCGTCGGCACCAGCCGTGCGCTGCTGGGCCAGAACGACAGCGTAGTTAACGGTCTTATCTCCCCAACCGGCAAAGTGGGCTGGGTTAAAATCAACACCGGGCCACTGAGCGCCTCGCAGCCCGACGCCATCGTGCCGGTCGAAACCGCCATTGCGCTGCTCAAAGACATGGGCGGCAGCTCGGTGAAATACTTCCCGATGGGCGGGCTGAAGACTCGTGATGAGTTCGCCGCCGTGGCGCGCGCCTGCGCCGAGCACGACTTCTGGCTTGAGCCGACCGGTGGTATCGATCTGGAAAACTTCGAGCCGATCATGGAGATCGCACTCGAAGCCGGGGTGAGCAAAATCATTCCGCACATTTATAGCTCGATTATCGACAGCGCCAGCGGCGACACCCGTCCGGTCGATGTCAGAACTCTGCTGGCGAGCGTCAAAAAGCTCGTAAGCTGAGGTTTATTCTCGTATTCCAATTCGCGCCGTCAGTTCGCTGCGCTGTTAAACACCCTGCGTCGCCGTTTTATGGCGCAGGGATCCCGCGTTTGTCTGGCAATCCCTTTGATTTGAGGAAATGTATGAGAAACTGGTTACTGATTTCAGGTTTAACATCCGCGATGCTGGCGATGTCTGCCACGCCGCTCTACGCAGCAGAAAAAGCTATGGCCCAAACTTCACACTATGCCTATGTCGGGACTTACAATCCCAATGGCGAAGGCGTCTATCGTTTTAAATTTGATAGCAAAACCGGCGCGCTGACTGACCGCGTGCTGGCCAGCCAGTTGCCGAATCAGGCACAGATGGTGCTGAGCCACGACGGCAAAACGCTGTTCATTGGCAGCGAAATCGATAACTTCAATGGCGGCAAAAACGGTGCGATTGCGGCATATAAAATCAACCCGCAGGATGGCAGTTTAACGCTGATCAATCAGGTGGATTCACAGGGCGCAGGCCCGGTGTACCTATCGCTGACGCCAAAAGGCGATCACCTGCTGGTGGCTAACTACATCAGCGGCGTGGTGGCGATTTTCCCGGTGGATGCCAGTGGCAAACTGGGCGAAGCCAGCGATCATCAACAGGACTCAGGCCCGGCCGGTGCCGCCAAACCTGAAGCTGCGGCGCCGGGCAGCTTTGCCGCCAGCGACCACAACGGCCCGCACGCGCACATGATCGCCACCGATCCGAGCGGCAAGTTTGTCTTCTCAACCGATCTGGGTCTGGACAGGATCTATCAGTGGAAGCTGGACAGTGCCAGCGGCAAGCTGGAAGCCAACGATCCTCCGTTTATCAACGCCTCTTCCGCCGGTGCGGGGCCGCGCCATTTCGTGTTCCACCCGAACGGCAAAGTGGTGTTCCTGATTAACGAAGAAGCTTCGACCCTGACCAGCTATCGCTTCGACAGCGCCAAAGGCACGCTGACCCAGCTCCACGTGCTCTCTTCATTACCTGCTAACTTTAAAGGCACCAACTTTGCCGCCGGTATCGTGCTGAGCAAGGATGGCCATCACCTTTACGTGGCGAACCGCCTGCATAACAGCATCGCGCAAATCAACGTGACGGGCGAGGGGGCAATGACCTTCGCTGAGGAAGCTTGGACACGTGGTGACTACCCGCGCACGCTGACCTTGTCGCCGGATGGAAAATACATTTACGCGATGAATCAACGAAGCGATAACATCACTCGATTCAAGATTGCCGCCGAGAGCGGTAAACTGACGTTTGTTGATGATTACACGCCAGTGGGCAGCCCGTCGCAGATGGTGATTGTTCCTTAAGCCGTTTTACCTCGTGAGGTAGGCGGAAAATAACGGGTGCGGGGTGACGCGGTGGGTCATCCCGCCTTGTCATTTCAAGTGGCAGTAGAATTGATGTTTCACAGCAACAACCGACTGGAAGGATTATGGTGAGATTTCCCTATCAACGACTGGCCCATCTGTTCGATGCCTTACAGGCCGAAACGCTGCCTCAGGACGAGCTGGCGAAGCGCCTTGACGTCTCCACTCGCACCGTGCGCGCTGATATTACCGCGCTGAATGAAATTATGGCCCAGTACGGCGCCTCCTTTGTGCATAACCGCGGTAGCGGCTATCAGCTGAAAATCGACGATCAGACGCTGTTCTCTGCGTTGCAGGAAACCAATAATCGTCGCGTCAGCCCAACGCCGCGCACCGCGCCGGAGCGGGTGAATTACCTGCTTATACGCTTTTTGACCTCAGCCTTTTCCCTCAAGCTAGAAGATCTGGCCGATGAATGGTTTGTCAGCCGGGGAACCCTGCAAAATGATATGGCTGAGGTCAGAGAACGTCTGGCACGTTACCACCTGAGCATTGAAACCAAGCCGCGTTACGGCATGAAGCTGTTTGGCGCCGAGCTGGCGATTCGCTCCTGCCTGACGGATTTGCTGTTCCAGCTGGAAAGCGACGAGCAGAGCCATCCGCTGCTGAAAACCGAGAGTCTGGCGCTTGAGGCGCTGGGGCCGTTAACCGATTTTATGCACCAGTCGCTGGCGCAGTCCTCGATCCAACTGACCGATGAAGGTGAGCAGTACCTAATTCTGTACTGCGCGGTGGCGATTAAGCGCATTAGCGGCGGCTATCCGTTAACAGATTTTGATGCTGAAGAGGGCGACCCGGCGGTGAAGCAGGTCTCTACGCGCCTGGCGGCCGAGCTTAAGGCGCTAGTGGGTAAGGAGATCCCGGCGGCCGAAGAGGCCTATTTGCGGGTGAATATCGCGGCACGGCGGGTGCAGAACATCCTGCCGACGGATATTAATGCCGATGACGATGAGTCGCTGGTGGACTACATTCTGTCCTACATCAATGCGCACTATAATTATGATTTACAAGGGGATAAGCAGCTCCGCGCCGATTTGCTCACCCATATCAAAACCATGATAACCCGGGTGAAGTATCAGATTAACATCCCCAACCCGCTGCTGAGCAACATCAAACAGCACTACCCAATGGCCTACGACGTCACGCTGGCGGCGGTATCGAGCTGGGGCAAATACACCCCTTATTCGCTCAGTGAAAACGAAATCGGTTTTCTGGTGCTGCATATCGGCGTCGGGTTGGAGCGCCACTACAACATCGGCTACCAGCGCCATCCGCAGGTGATGCTGGTGTGCGATACCGGCAACTCGACCATTCGCATGATTCAGGCGCAGATTAGCCGCAAATACCCGCAGCTGGTGGTGACGCAAGTGGTGACGCTGCGAGATTACGAGAAGCTGGAGCACATCGACGAAGATTTCATCATCTCCAATGCGCGCATCACCGAGAAGAACAAGCCGGTGGTGGTGCTGTCGCCATTCCCCACCGAGTACCAGATGGAGCAGCTCGGCAAGCTGGTGCTGGTGGACCGCACGCGGCCCTATATGCTGGAGAAGTTTTTCGACGAGCGCCATTTCATGATAATCAATGAGCCGATGACCCAGGCCGAGCTGTTCCACAAGGTGTGCAGTCAGCTGGAAGAAGAGGGCTATGTGGACGCGGAGTTTTACCCGTCGGTGGTCGAGCGCGAGGAGATTGTCTCGACCATGCTGGGCGAAGGCATTGCGCTGCCGCACTCGCTGGGGCTGCTCGCCAAGAAGACGGTGGTGATCACCCTGCTATCCCCGCAGGGCATTGAGTGGGGCGATGGCGAAACTGCGCACGTGATTTTCCTGCTGGCGATCAGCAAAGCGGACTATGAAGAGGCGATGGCGATTTACGATTTGTTCGTGACGTTCGTACGGGAAAGGTCGATGAGCCGTTTGCTAAGTAGTGAGAGTTTTAATTCTTTTAAAGCGATAGCGATAGATTGTTTGAGTAGAATTTAGGAAAAATGCTTTACCCAAAATAGTTCGAGGCGCAGCCAACGCACCTGCACCTTGAAATATGATGGGTCAATTAGTCTTCGTCGAAGCCGGAATTGATAAGATTAATCACGGCTTCCAAAGCTTGAACCTCATCGGAGCCGGTGGCTTCGATTTCAATCTGCTGGCCCTTTGGCGAGTCCAGCATCAGCAGCGCGATCACGCTGCTGGCCTCGGCTTCAATGCCTGCGTCGTTACGCAGCATCACTTCTGACTCAAAGCTCTGCACCAGTTCAAACAACTTCATTGCCGGACGAGCGTGCATGCCCAGCCGGTTTTTGATTTCTACCGTTTGTTTAACCGTCATGATTTGCGTTTTTCCAGCGTGCGATGGCGGGATTGCACATTCTTCCCGCGAGAACGGAAGTAGTCAGCCAGTTGTTCAGCGATGTAAACCGAGCGATGTTTCCCGCCGGTACAGCCAATGGCAACGGTCAGATAACTGCGATTGTTGGTTTCCAGCATCGGCAACCACAGTTCAAGGTAGCTGCGGGTCTGGTAAATGAAGTTATGCACATCGGTATGGCGGTCGAGGAACGCGGCGACGGGTTTATCCAGTCCGGTCATCGGGCGCAGTTTCGGGTCCCAGTGCGGGTTCGGCAGGAAGCGCACGTCAAACACGTAGTCGGCATCAATAGGAATGCCGTGCTTGAAGCCAAAGGACTCAAACACCATGGTCAGTTCGCGCTCGCGCTTGCCCAGCAGGCGAGTACGCAGCATTTCAGCCAGTTCGTGAACTGACATCTCGGAGGTGTCGATGATCAGGTCTGCGGAAGAGCGCAGCGGCTCTAGCAGGTCAGCTTCTTCATCAATCGCACTTTCGAGCGACAGATTTTTACTGGAAAGCGGATGCAGGCGACGAGTGTCACTGTAACGGCGGATCAGCGTGTTGCGATCGGCGTCGAGAAACAGCAGCTGCGGCGAAAAGCTCGCGGGCAACTGCGTCATTGCATGTTCGTAAACTTCCGGGGTTTCCGGCATGTTGCGCACGTCGATACTGACCGCGGCGGAGGTATTACGTTCAGCAAGGGTCTGTGCGAGCTGCGGCAGTAACACCACCGGCAGGTTATCGACACAGTAAAAACCCATATCTTCCAGTGCCCGCAAAGCAACCGATTTCCCTGAACCGGAACGGCCGCTGACAATCATCAGCACCATGTTGTCACTCCCCTGCAATCAGTGTTCAGAATTCACTTTCCCGGAACACAATCCGGGAACCGTCATTGGCAAAATCGCGCCGGTAAACACTATTATCCGGCTGAACATTAAAGAGATCTTAAATCTGTATTCTTCTTATTATTCACTTTCGGTCATGATTTGGAACAGTTCTTCGTCACTTTGCGCTCCGCGCAGGCGACGGCACACGGCTTTGTCCGCTAATTTCTTAGCTACCAAAGAGAGGGTGTGTAGATGGGTTTTACATTGATCGGCGGGGACCAGCAAGGCAAAAAGCAGGTCGACAGGTTGATTATCGATAGCGTCGAAAGCGATCGGCTGTTCCAGTTGAATGAACACACCTACGGCGCGCAGCGTATCCTCTTCCAATTTGCCGTGAGGAATGGCGATACCCGCACCGATGCCGGTGCTGCCCATTCTCTCGCGGGTCAAAATGGCGTCAAAAATAACCTGTGGCGCCAGATTGAGCTGCTTGGCGGCGAGTTCGCTGATGATTTCCAGCGCGCGTTTCTTACTGGCGCAGTGAACGCCGCTTTTGGTGCACTCGGCATTAAGGACCGACGTTAACTGCATGGCTATATCGTTAATCATTTCATCATTCACTTTTTCGCTCTGACACCGGACAGGCTCTTTTACCCTAAATGACAGTTCGGCTCGCTGCCAGAAGGTCGCGAGCCGATACTCAAGGTCCGTAGTGCATAGAGACTATGTGGGTGCTAGTGCTGTTTCAGTTTATCTTTATGCTTATTGAGCTGGCGAGCCAGCTTATCAATCAGGAGATCGACGGCTGCATACATATCCTGATGATCCGAGGTGGCGTGCAACTCGCCTCCATTCACATGCAGCGTGGCTTCCGCCTTTTTCTGCACTTTTTCAACGCTCAACACCACGTATACCTGATTTATTCGATCAAAATATTGCTCAAGTTTGGCAAATTTTGTCGTAACAAATTCTCTGATAGGTTCCGTGATCTCGATGTGGTGTCCGGTAATGTTGAGCTGCATAATGTCTTCCTTCTCTGTTGAGGTCAAACTAACTGTTTACGTTGGTTTGAAGGCGGGATGGACAAAGACTCTCGGTATTTCGCTACTGTGCGGCGCGCGACCATGATCCCTTGATCAGAGAGCATGGTGGCTAACTTGCTGTCACTTAACGGTTTGACAGGGTTTTCCGCCGCGATTAATTTCTTCACCAGCGCCCTAATGGCGGTAGATGATGCCTCGCCTCCGCTGTCAGTACTGACATGGCTGGAGAAGAAATATTTTAGTTCGAAGATACCGCGCGGACTGTGCAGGAACTTCTGCGTGGTCACGCGCGATATGGTCGATTCGTGCATATCCACGGCGCTGGCGATGTCTGCCAACACCATAGGTTTCATAAATTCTTCGCCTGATTCAAAGAACGCCTGCTGCTGCTCGACAATGCAGCGCGTCACTTTTAACAGCGTGTCGTTGCGGCTTTCGAGGCTCTTAATCAGCCACTTGGCTTCCTGCAAATTACTGCGTATGAACTGCCCGTCGCTGTCACTGCGCGTTGAGTTGCCCATCGCGGCATACTGCTGGTTAATCTTCAGGCGTGGAATGCTGTCTGAATTCAACTCGACGGTCCAGACGTTCGACACTTTGCGCACCAGCACGTCGGGGATCACATACTCAGATTCTCCGGTGTTGATCGACTGCCCTGGGCGCGGATCGAGCGACTGGATCAGCTGCATCGCACATTTAAGTGTATCTTCTTTTAAGCGGGTCGAACGCATAAGTGCGCGAAAATCATGATTGGCGAGCAGATCCAGATGTTCACTGACGATCAATTTAGCTTCGGCCAGAAAAGGCGTTTCCGCCACGTATTGCGATAGCTGGATCAGCAGGCAGTCGCGCAGGTCGCGTGCGGCAACCCCCACCGGATCAAAGCGTTGAACGCGCTTAAGCACGGCTTCAACCTCATCCATGCTTATCTCTTCATCGCCCATGCTTTCAAGGATATCTTCCAGCGAGACGGTGAGGTAGCCGGTGTCGTCAACGGCGTCGACGATAGAGGTGGCAATGGCGGCATCGGTGTCGGTGAAGGGGGTCAGTTCCACTTGCCACATGAGGTAATCTTGCAGCGTTTGGGTGGTTTCGCCCTGATAGATTGGCAACTCGTCATCACTGTAGTCATTACCAGTGCCTGACGGCGTTCCTGCGGTGTAAATCTCATCCCACGTGGCGTCGAGCGGCAGCTCCTCGGGCATATCTTTCTGCTCAAGGGCTTCACGCGTATCTAAGCCTTCACTGGCCGTGGCTTCGACGGAATCAATTTCATCATGCAGATCGGTTTGCTCCAACAGCGGGTTGCTTTCCAGCGCCAGTTGGATCTCCTGTTGGAGCTCAAGCGTTGATAGCTGCAACAGGCGAATAGCCTGCTGTAGCTGAGGTGTCATGGCCAATTGCTGGCTAAATCTGAGCTGCAAACCTTGCTTCATATCTTGGCTTTACTTCCTGAACTGAACTACCCGCCGTCACTCAACGCGAATGAAAGCGGGCAGAATCGGTGATTACAGACGGAACTCATTGCCGAGATAAACGCGTTTCACTTGTTCATCTTCCAGAATATCTGTCGGAGTACCATGAGCGATAAGCTTGCCCTGACTGACGATGTAAGCGCGCTCACAGACATCCAGCGTTTCACGAACGTTGTGGTCGGTAATTAATACCCCCAGCCCGCTGTCGCGCAGATGTTCGATAATCTTTTTGATGTCGATAACTGAAATAGGGTCAACGCCGGCAAAGGGTTCATCCAGCAGGATAAATTTCGGGTTTGCGGCCAGCGCGCGGGCGATTTCAACACGACGGCGCTCACCACCAGACAGGGATTGACCCAAGTTATCGCGCAGATGAGAGATATGGAACTCTTCCATCAGCTCGTTGGCGCGATCGTTACGCTGCTCTTTGGTCAGGTCGTCGCGAATTTCCAGCACGGCCATCAGGTTGTTGAAAACGCTGAGGCGGCGGAAAATCGAGGCTTCCTGCGGCAGATAGCCAATACCGCGACGTGCGCGGGTATGCAGCGGCAGCAGACTGATGTCTTCATCATCAACCACAATACGACCCGCGTCGCGCTGAACGATGCCCACGACCATGTAGAAGGTGGTGGTTTTACCGGCACCGTTTGGCCCCAGCAACCCAACGATTTCGCCGGAGTTGACGGTCAGGCTGACGTCCTCGACCACTTTGCGGCCTTTGTAAGCCTTAGCCAGATTTTCTGCGATTAACGTTGCCATAAATTATCACTTACTCTTTTTGGTCGGAGTTGTCGCCGGTTGCTGGCCTTTGTCTTGCAATTGCGTAGGCACCAGCACGGTGGTCACACGGCCGCCTTTATTGTCACTGAAGGCCTGCATCTGCTGTTTTTGCACCAGATAAGTAATTTTGTCACCTTTCACGTTGCTATCTTGTTGTTCGAGATAAGCATTGCCGGTCAGCGTCACCAGATCGCTCGCCACTTCATAGCGCACTTTCGAAGCGTGGCCGCTGATTGGCTTACCGTTATCCTGCATCTGATAGAAGGTCACGGGATTACCATAGCCTTCTACCACTTCTTGCCCGGAAACGCCGTTAGGGCGGATAACCACGACTTTATCGGCTTTCACCTGAATAGAGCCTTGATTCACCACCACGTTGCCCGTAAAGGTCGCGGTATTGGTGTTCACATCCAGTGCCTGGTTAGCAGAGTCGATAGTGATCGGCTTTGTGGTGTCATCTTTCAGCGCAAACGCCGGAATGCTGACGGCTAACAGAGAGCTGGTGATCAGGAGATTACGGATTCTGTTTTTTGTTTTGAATTTCATAAGAGGTATTTACCTTATCGATCAGCTCTGCGGTTTTGTTACGCAGATTTCCACGCATTTTCATGCCGTTAGATGTAAAGCCTGTGCCGTAAAGCGTCACTTCATCATCAGAGGCAACATCTTGCGTTACCAAATTGACAGAAGCGTTGTCGGTTCTAATACGCTGCAATTGCGAGGTATCAGGCGTCAGACTGTCGACCTGCACATGACCATACAAATAGAGCATCTTGTCATTGGTCATCTTGGCGCGATCTGAGCGAACCGTCCACACAGGAATTTTGTCTTTGTCATACATGGTCATTACCGGGTTGGTAAACCATGTTAATTGAGTCGTAGTGTAATATTTGACTTCGTCAGAGACTAGCTTGTAATTCAGGGCGCCCATAGGGTTATAAACGACCGTCACCGTGTGCTGGCTCTGATAAGTCGGGTCCTGATCATTCACTGTGACAGGGGCAGTGTTGTCTGAATCAGACAGGTTCCAGCCAATCAGGGCTAATACCACGATGGCCAGAACGATAGTTATCCAAAGCTTAGGTTTGTTCATATTGACAGCCCTTTGGCGTCCTCCAGCTTGCCCTGTGCCAGCAGAATAAGGTCACATATTTCGCGTACTGCGCCACGCCCACCGGGGATTTGGGTTACATAATGCGCCTTTGGAAGCAGAATAGGGTGCGCATCTTTTACGGCAACAGACAGACCTACTTCAGCCATCACCGGCCAGTCAATCAGGTCATCACCAATGTAGGCAACTTCATCAGCCTTTAAGGACAGTGTATCTAACAGTTCGCGGAAGGCCAAAAGCTTATCTGACTGCCCCTGATATAGATGACGAATTCCCAGCGTCTTGGCGCGATCTTCCAGCAATTTTGCATTTCTGCCGGTAATGATCGCCACTTCGACGTCGGACGTCAGCAGGCAGCGAATGCCATAGCCATCGCGTACATTGAAGGTTTTCAGCTCTTCGCCTTGATTACCCATATAAATCAGGCCATCAGACATCACGCCGTCCACATCACAAATCAGCAGGCGAATGGACTTAGCTCGCTCCAGCACATTGGCGCTGACCGGGCCATAACACGTATCCACCGTAGCTGCTTTATTACTCATTCAGGGCATTCCTCAATTAAATGACGCCAGCGCGCAGCATGTCGTGCATATGTACCACACCCATCAACTGGTCGCCATCGGCAACCATTACGCAGGTAATGTGTCGTTCCTGCATCAAGTTTAGGGCATCAACGGCCAGCAAATTCGGACGAACGCGGATGCCGCCCGTGGTCATGACATCAGCGATGGAGGCCTCATTGATATTGACGCCCATATCGAAGATGCGCCGTAAGTCACCATCAGTGAAGATGCCTTCGATTTTCATCAAGTCATCGCAAATGATGGTCATCCCGAGATTTTTGCGAGTGATCTCCAGCAGGGCGTCGCGCAGAGACGCATCGCGGCTGACGTGGGGGATTTCGCTCCCGGTGTGCATGATATCGCTGACGCGCAGCAGAAGCTTACGGCCAAGTGCTCCGCCGGGATGGGACATGGCGAAGTCTTCCTCGGTGAAGCCGCGAGCCTGTAACAGCGCCACGGCCAGCGCGTCGCCCATCACCATCACCGCGGTGGTGCTGGTGGTCGGCGCAAGGCCCAGCGGGCAGGCTTCTTCGGGAACGCGCACGCAGATATGCACATCGGCGGCTCGACCCATGGAGCTTTCCGGGTTGGCCGTCATGCAAATCAAGGGGATTGAAAGACGCTTCAGCACCGGGATCAGCGCCAAGATTTCGTGCGATTCACCGGAGTTGGAAATCAGGATAACTACGTCTTGTTTAGACACCATGCCCAGGTCGCCATGGCTGGCCTCGCCCGGGTGGACGAAGAACGCTGGCGTGCCTGTGCTGGCGAAGGTTGCCGCCATTTTGCGCCCGACGTGGCCTGATTTCCCCATCCCCATCACCACTATTTTACCGACGCAGGCGAACATCTTTTCACAGGCGCGGGTAAAATCGTCGTTGATGTATTGGTCGAGTTGCTCCAGTCCTTCGCGTTCCGTCTTCAGCACTGCTTTTCCTGCGGATTGATAATCAAACCCGCGCTCTAGCTCGAAATTTCCCATTTTTTCTTCCTGATGGGTCAAAAATCAACGCTGCCCGGCACAAAATAGAGCAACGCGAGATAGGCGACAAAGCCGCATAATAACAAGGTTCCTGCCAGATGGCCGATGCGATGTTTGCGCATCAAACACAGGCCAGTTAGCACCACGCTGACGGCTAACATGACCCAGTAATCGCGGTGGAACGCCTCAGGGCTAAACGACCCTGGAGCCACCAGCGCGGGCAGGCCCAGCACTAAACATGTGTTAAAGATGTTGGCACCAATAATATTACCCAGCGCGATGTCGTCTTCACCTTTCACCGCGCCAGCAATAAAGGTCGCCAGCTCCGGCAGGCTGGTGCCGATAGCCACCACCGTCAAACCGATAATCAGTTCGCTGACGCCAAAGTAGCGGGCAATCACCGTCGAGTTATCAACAATCATGCTCGACGCCAGCGGCATGATAATGAACCCCAGCGCCAGCCACAGGAAAGCGACCGTATTACTACTGTCCTGTGGAAGTTCGGCCATCTGTTCATAGGTCAGGGTGTCCAAACCTTGCTTCTCGGCGGCGCGGGCAATTTTTATCATTAAGATGACAAAAATTGCGGCACTCGCCAGCAGCAGAAGTCCGTCCATTCTGCTCAATTCACCATCGCTAAGCAGAAAACCACAGAGCGCGGTGACCAGTAACAATAAAGGGAGTTCGCGGCGCAAGATATCAGAACCCACGGAAAGTGGATGAATTAGGGCCGCTCCGCCCAAAATCAGAAGAATATTAATGATATTTGAACCGATGGCGTTACCCACGGCTAAATCCATCTGATCATTAATCGCGGCGGTGGTGGATACCACTAGCTCCGGCAAGGAGATCCCGATGCCAACCACGGTCATACCTATAATTAACGGCGGGATGCCAATTGAGCGGGCGAGAACGGCGGCTCCGTACACTAATCGATCGGCGGCATAAACCAGAAGCAGGAGGCCGACAACCATGAGTACGATAGCGAGAAGCATGAAAAGTCCTTTAATTAGGTATAATGCGAGGTTCGTAACCCGAACAGGCGACCAAAATGGTAGTCAAAAATGATCAACAAGCTTCAAACTGTCCTTAATACAGCCAGTCAAAGCTGCTATATGTTAGACGAATTGTTGATTTGTTTTAATCGTGTTTTCGAAGATTTTGACCCTCTGCCAGAGAAAAGTAAATCAATGGCAACTTTAGTGACGCAAACGCGGTAAGTTTTTGTAAAAATACCGGAGTTATGCGCTGATCCCTCTAACATCAGGGGTATCGTAAGCTGAAACAGTCCGAAGGGATAAACTGAATGAGTCAGAGCCAATCGAATCTGGTCGAGATCAAAGGCATGAGCTTCATGCGCGGCGATCGTCCCATTTTCGAAGAGATAAACATGACGGTGCCACGCGGCAAAGTCACTGCCATCATGGGGCCATCGGGGATCGGGAAAACCACCTTGTTGCGTCTCATTGGCGGCCAGTTAGCACCAGACAGTGGTGAAATCTGGTTCGACGGGGAAAATATCCCTGCCTTATCACGCAGTAAGCTCTACGAATCACGTAAAAAAATGAGCATGCTGTTTCAGTCCGGTGCATTGTTCACCGACCTCAATGTGTTTGAAAATGTCGCCTTCCCGCTGCGCGAACACAGCAAGCTGCCCGAAGAGCTGCTGCGCAGCACTGTTACCATGAAGCTCGAGGCCGTTGGCCTGCGCGGGGCAGGGGAACTGATGCCGGCGGAGCTGTCCGGCGGTATGGCGCGTCGCGTCGCCTTGGCTCGCGCCATCGCGCTTGATCCCGAACTCATCATGTTCGACGAACCTTTTGTCGGCCAGGATCCTATCACCATGGGCGTCTTGGTGAAGCTGATTGATGAGCTTAATCATGCACTTGGTGTTACCTGTATTGTCGTGTCGCACGACGTTCCCGAGGTCCTTAGCATCGCCGACTATGCTTATATCGTGGCGGCTCAGCATGTTATTGCGGAAGGAACGACGGAGGAATTGCAGAACAATCCTGACCCACGCGTCCGCCAGTTCCTGGACGGCATTGCGGATGGTCCGGTGCCTTTCCGGTTCCCAGCGGGTGATTATAAAACCGAGCTGCTTGGATGATGGAGTTGTATATCAATGTTAATTAAGGCATTAGCCTCAACGGGCCGCCGTGGCATTCAAACTTGCGCCTCTTTTGGTCGCGCCGGTTTGATGCTATTTCGCGCCCTGGTCGGTAAGCCGCAGTTTGCCAAGCAGTGGCCTTTGCTGCTCAAACAGCTGTACAGCGTGGGCGTGCTGTCACTGCTGATCATTTTGGTTTCAGGCCTGTTTATCGGCATGGTGCTGGGGCTGCAAGGCTACATCGTTCTGACCACCTACAGTGCTGAAGCCAGTCTGGGCATGATGGTGGCGCTCTCCTTGCTTCGCGAGCTGGGGCCGGTAGTCACGGCTCTGCTGTTCGCCGGGCGTGCGGGTTCTGCACTCACTGCGGAAATCGGCTTGATGAAAGCCACCGAGCAGATCTCAAGTCTGGAAATGATGGCAATTGACCCACTGCGCCGCGTTGTCGCGCCGCGCTTCTGGGCCGGGATGATCTCCATGCCTCTGCTCACCGCCATTTTTGTCGCGGTGGGGATTTGGGGCGGCTCTCTGGTCGGCGTTAACTGGAAAGGCATCGACAGCGGCTTCTTCTGGTCCGCCATGCAAAGTGCAGTAGAATGGCGTCATGACCTGCTCAACTGTTTGATTAAAAGCGTAGTTTTCGCTATTACCGTGACCTGGATTGCGCTTTTCAATGGTTATGATGCTATCCCAACTTCGGAAGGGATTAGCCGGGCAACGACTCGTACCGTGGTGCATTCGTCTTTGGCGGTGCTGGGATTAGATTTTGTGCTGACAGCACTGATGTTTGGGAATTAATCGATGCAAACGAAAAAGAGTGAAATTTGGGTTGGCGCATTTTTGATAATCGCCCTGTGCGCCGTGTTATTCCTTTGCCTCAAAGTGGCGGATATTCGTTCGATCGGTTCAGAACCGACTTACCGTATCTCTGCCACCTTTGACAACATCGGTGGCCTGAAAGCGGGCTCTCCGGTGAAAGTGGGCGGCGTAGTGGTTGGCCGTGTTAGCGCCATCACCCTCGATAAAAACTACTCGCCAAAAGTGGAAATGGATATCGAGCAGAAATACAACCAGATCCCGAGCACCAGTACCTTGGCGATTCGCACATCTGGCCTGCTGGGCGAGCAATTCCTGGCCCTGAACATTGGTTTCGAAGACCCAGAGATGGGAACGACTATCCTTAAAGATGGCGGTTCAATTCAGGACACCAAATCAGCTTTAGTGCTGGAAGACCTTATCGGCCAATTCCTGTACAAGAGCGGTAACGATGGTAAAGATGCGAAATCCGGTGACGCACAGGCTGCGCCAGATGCTGTATCAGCCCCACAACCTGCGGCCCCAAGTCATTAAGTAGTTTCCATCGCAAAGCTTTATTAAGAGGAGCACGGCATGTTTAAACGTATTATTTTGGCCACTCTGCTGGTGGTAATGGCACCCCTAGCCAATGCGGCAGTAGACAAGACCAACCCTTATAGCGTGATGAATGAAGCGGCGAAAAATACCTTTACCCGCTTGAAAACCGATCAGCCGAAAATCAAACAAGATCCAAACTATCTGCGTACCATCGTGCGTGAAGAGCTACTGCCTTTCGTGCAGATCAAATACGCGGGCGCTCTGGTGCTAGGCCGTTACTACAAAGATGCGACCCCAGCCCAGCGTGATGCGTACTTCAAAGCGTTCGGCGACTACCTGCAACAGGCTTACGGTCAGGCGTTGGCGTTATACCGCGACCAGACCTATCAGGTACAGCCTGAGCAGTCTTATGCCGGCCAGCAAATCATCGCTATCCGCGTTACCATCATCGACCAGCACGGCCGTCCGCCGGTTCGTCTTGATTTCCAATGGCGTAAAAACAGCCAGACTGGCGATTGGCAGGCTTATGACATGATTGCCGAAGGCGTAAGCATGATCTCTACCAAGCAGAACGAATGGGCAGACATCTTGCGCCAGAAAGGCATTGATGGTCTGACTGAGCGTCTGAAACAAGCCGCTGCGCAGCCAATCACTCTGGATCAAAAATGAAAGGCCAACTGAGCTGGGAACATCAACCACCGCGCCTGATTTTGCGCGGTGAGTTAGATCGCGAAACCCTGCTGCCATTATGGAACCAGCGCCTGACTCTGATGGCGGGCGTTAACACTGTGGATGTTGCTGGCCTTGAGCGCGTTGATTCTGCCGGACTGGCGATGCTGGTTCACCTGCGTGAGCTGGCAGAGCAGGGCGGTGGCTCACTCAGCGTGACCGGCATGACCGACCGTTTGAGCACCTTGATCGCACTCTACAATTTGCAGGACATTATTCCTGTTAACTAAATGTGCCTTCCATGCCGGATAAAATAAGGCAATAGATACCGTGAGTTAGCCTGAAGTCATGGCTAAAGCGGCCTCCATACCGACAAGCCCCTGTGCGAAACTCTCGAACAGGGGCTTTTTCATGGTTTAAGAGTTGGCCGGATCTCTATAAGATGTTCGGCTGTTATGATCTCTTCAGAAGAATCGATTGCTATGGACACTAACGAAATTAAAGACGTGCTGATGAACGCATTGGCATTAGATGAAGCTCACATTACTGGCGACGGTAGCCATTTTCAGGCCATCGTGGTCGGCGCCATGTTCGACGGCATGAGCCGCGTAAAAAAACAGCAAACCGTGTACGCCCCGCTGATGGAATACATCGCTGATAACCGCATCCACGCCCTTTCTATCAAAGCTTATACCCCTGAAGAATGGCAGCGCGATCGCAAGCTGAACGGTTTTTAAGCTGCTGGTTCATCCGGCAGTTCCGCAATATTTGAAATGAAGTTTTTGAAATTAAGAGAGTCGTCATAATGGATAAATTTCGTGTACAGGGTGGGACTCGTCTAAGTGGCGAAGTGTCTATCTCCGGTGCAAAAAATGCCGCACTTCCTATCTTGTTTGCCGCGCTTCTCGCCGAAGAGCCGGTTGAGCTACAGAATGTCCCGCATTTAAAAGACATCGACACCACCATGAAGCTGCTGGGTCAGCTGGGGACTAAAGTCGAACGTAATGGTTCGGTTTTTGTTGATGCACGCGACGTAAATGAATTTTGCGCGCCATACGACTTAGTCAAAACCATGCGCGCTTCTATCTGGGCATTAGGCCCGCTGGTTGCTCGTTTCGGTCAGGGGCAGGTTTCCCTGCCGGGCGGCTGCGCTATCGGCGCGCGTCCGGTTGATTTGCACATTAGCGGCCTTGAGCAACTGGGTGCCAAAATCGTGCTGGAAGAAGGCTATGTGAAAGCTTCTGTCGATGGCCGCCTGAAGGGCGCTCACATCGTGATGGACAAGGTGAGCGTAGGCGCGACCGTGACAATCATGTGTGCGGCAACCTTGGCTGAAGGCACCACCATCATCGAGAACGCGGCGCGTGAGCCTGAAATCGCGGACACTGCCGGCTTCCTCAACGCCATCGGTGCGAAAATTACCGGCGCAGGTACCGACAAAATCACCATCGAAGGCGTGAAGCGTCTCGGCGGCGGTGTTTACCGCGTCGTGCCTGACCGTATCGAAACCGGCACTTTCCTGATTGCAGCTGCTATCTCTGGCGGTAAAGTGGTTTGCCGCGATACTCGCCCTGACACGCTGGATGCCGTGCTGGCAAAACTGCGTGAAGCAGGTGCTGATATCGAAGTGGGCGAAGATTGGATCAGCCTCGACATGCACGGTAAGCGCGCGAAAGCCGTAACGCTGCGCACCGCCCCGCACCCGGGCTTCCCGACTGACATGCAGGCGCAGTTCAGCTTGCTGAACCTGGTTGCCGAAGGTACCGGCGTTATCACCGAAACCATCTTCGAAAACCGCTTCATGCACATTCCTGAGCTTATCCGTATGGGTGCTCACGCTGAGATTGAAGGCAGCACCCTGATTTGTCACGGTGTTGAGCAGCTGTCTGGTGCGCAGGTAATGGCGACCGACCTGCGCGCTTCGGCGAGTCTGGTACTGGCGGGCTGTATTGCGGAAGGCGTGACTATCGTTGACCGTATTTATCACATCGATCGCGGCTATGAGCGTATCGAAGATAAACTGCGCCAGCTGGGTGCAAAAATCGAACGTGTGAAAGGCGAGTAATTACGCCGTACTGCCCGCCATATCCTGTCGGGCCACCCATAAAAAAGCCGGAAGATTGAATCTTCCGGCTTTTTTTTATCGCTCTGGTTTTTATCGCCCGATCAATGCGACGGGTATTCCTGAATGGTGACCTGTAGAGCAATCTTCTTGCCGTCGCGCATGATCTCAACCGGGATAACCGTGCCAGGGCGAATCTCTGCGACCTGGTCCATGGTCTCAATGGCCGATACCGCCGGTTTGCCGTTCACGCTGACAATCACGTCGCTCACCACGATACCCGCGTTGGCCGCCGGACCGTTTGGCGTCACTTCATTAACGATAATGCCCTGAATTCTATCTAAACCGGTATTTGGCCCATGCAGAGGAGAAGCCTCGCGCCCGCCGATACCGATATAACCACGGATCACCCGACCATCGCGGATAAGCTTGCCCATGACTTTGGTGGCCAATGCGGTAGGGATGGCGAAGCCGATGCCCTCTGGCGTCGCGCCATCATTGCTCTGGTCGAAGGAGAGGGTGTTGATACCTACCAGTTCGCCCAGTGAGTTCACCAGCGCCCCGCCCGAGTTGCCCTGGTTAATAGAGGCATCGGTTTGCAGGAAGTTTTGGCGACCAGACGGGCTTAAACCAATACGCCCCGTGGCGCTGATAATCCCCTGCGTCACGGTCTGACCAAGGTTATAAGGGTTGCCAATCGCCATCACGATGTCGCCCACGTGAGGCACCCGCTTGGCGTTAATCGGAATGACCGGCAGATTAGTACCTGCATCGATTTTCAGCACGGCCAGATCGGTGAGGGTATCCGAACCGACCAGCAGGGCTTCAAACACGCGCCCATCCTGTAATGCGACGATGATTTGGTCAGCATTATTGATAACGTGTTTGTTGGTCAGAATGTAGCCTTTGTCATTCATGATGACGCCCGATCCCAGAGTGCGGATCTGCAACTCGCTTTGCGAGTTGGCTCCCATATTACGGTTATAAACGTTAACTACCGCAGGGGCTGCGTGACGCACGCCTTCGTTATAGCTGACCGGCTGTTGGCTATTTTCAGTGAAATTATGCTCAAACAGCGGCTGGGCGATATTTTTACGCAGCATAGGCACCGCGGCCAGCAAAATACCGGCAACAATCAGTCCAATAACGGCGGATCGCAATAACTTAACTAGCATGAGTGTCTGGAATGGTGGTTGAAATATGTCAGAAGGATAGCATGAGTTAATCGGACGCAGCACTGGCTACGTCCGATTTTCAGAGGTTTACGGCATTAACGGCGGTTTTCAGCCAGCAATGACGATTTAAGGCATCAACAAATAGATGTTCTGACCTTTGCGCTGCACGCTAAGCGCAATTAACGCGGGCTTGGTTTCAAGGATTTTGCGCAATGCTGCCAGATTGTCCACCGCTTCGCGGTTAACGCCGACGATCACGTCATCCTTCTGCAAGCCGATTTGGTCAGCCGGAGAGCCTTTCTTCACGTCATCGACCCGAATACCTTTGGCGGTTTTAGGATCAAGATCGCTTAAGGTCACGCCCTGCAGCGCCGGGTTTATCTTATCGATGCTGGTTTCCACCGTCGGGCTCTTATCTAGCGTGACATCCACATTCATCGGCTTGCCTTCGCGCAGCAAACCAATCTGCATGGTGACGCCCGGACCGGCAGTTCCCACTTTGGCACGCAGTTCGGCAAAGCTGCTTAGCGGTTTGCCTTGCAGGGTGATCAGCACGTCGCCAGCCTTGATACCGGCTTTTGCCGCTGCGGAATCCGGCAGAACTTCATTGACGAAGGCACCACGCTGGCTGTCCAGTTTGAAGGCTTTCGCTAGTTCCGGAGTCATTTCGCTACCGCGAATACCCAGCAGGCCGCGTTTCACTTCGCCAAACTTAATCAACTGAGCGCTGAGGTTTTTCGCCATGTTCACCGGAATGGCGAAACCAATGCCGATGCTGCCGCCCTGCGAGGAGAGGATCGCGGTATTGATACCGATAAGCTCGCCTTTCAAGTTAATCAGCGCGCCACCGGAGTTACCCCGGTTAATTGAGGCATCGGTTTGGATAAAGTTTTCCAACCCTTCCAGATTCAAGCCACTGCGCCCCAGCGCAGAGATAATGCCGGACGTCGCGGTTTGACCCAGACCGAACGGGTTACCTACGGCAACAGCGAAGTCGCCCACGCGCAGCGCGTCGGAGTCAGCCATGGCAATTTGGGTCAGGTTTTTGGCGTCAATCAGCTGAATCAGGGCGATATCGGACTGATCGTCTTTGCCAATCAGCTTCGCATCATATTCACGGCCGTCGTTGATCTGCACTTTGATCTTGTCGGCGTTGTTAACCACGTGGTTGTTGGTCAGTACATAGCCTTTGGCGGCATCAATAATGACGCCAGAACCAAGGCCTTCAAAAGCCTGACCGCCCTGATCTTCCGTTGGCGCCTGTGGGCCGAAGAAGAATTTAAATTCAGGGGGAACGTCGTTGCTGGCAGGCGTGGTGCCAGTGACCTGCACGCTGACCACGGCGGGCAGCACTTTTTCCAGCATTGGCGCCAGACTTGGCAATGCCTGACCGTCTACCGCAACGGGAATACTGGCGTTCGCAACAGGAACAGAAGCGAAGGTTAATCCGAGACTAATGGCTAATGCACTGAGTAAAAATGACTTTTTCTTCATCAGGATAACTCTCTCGCTGTCTGTTAGAGGCTCGAAACGGTATAGAGATTACTTATAAAAGAAGACGGGCTTGAAGTTGGCGCGGCGACGCCGATGTCGGCGCGCCGCGAGTTGCCCGCAACGATGAATAGCGTCGCGGAGCAAGGTAGAGCGTTATTTACGACCAGTGCGCTCACCGCGCAGCAGGCCTGATGCACCGTCTGAGTAATCGCGTGGCATCTCAACCGGCGCCTGATCGTTATCTGCCTCTGAACCCGTCAAACGGTAATTGAACGGATTGTCATGGGCCGGCATATCTGGCAGTAAATTGTTCGAGCTTTTCGCCATGTGCTGATACAGCTGGCGATAGTCGGTGGCCATATTGTCCAGCAGCTCAGCGCTGCGGGCGAAGTGGCCAGTGAGTTCCTGACGATACTCTTCGAGTTCTGCTTTGCTTCTCTCCAGCTCGTTTTGCATCACTTGCTGATCGCGTAATTTACGATTGCCAAAGCGCATCGCTACCGCACCAACGGCGATACCGACCACTAATCCAATGAGCGCATACTCCCAGGTCATAATGACTCCTATTTTAACTTCGTTGTTCCGTAGGGCTTTTTCACGCAATGGTTTTAACGTAAATTCAACATACGTTTCGACCCGTATAAGTCCACTATAACCGTTTACCTTGTCTGAGTGGAATCCTAGGCGAACAATCACCAAAGGAAAGCGGTTTTTTCACGAGCAGACGGATGATAAAAGCGGCGAATAGGCATTAAATCTGCGCATAACCTCCGCGAAATACTGAAAAATATTTTCTCAGGGACGTTGAACCACATGCAACCCATTACACCACTGACAGTATATAAGAACGCATTATCGGCCGGTGAGTTCCAACCAGATGATGTTCAGCTTGCCGCCGTCACGCGATTAGACGCTATTTATCACGCGTTAAATGCTCAAGCTGGTGCTGCGCCAGTTTCACCTTCAGCCCGGCCGGGCTTATTGGGAAGACTGTTCGGCAAAAGCGTTCAAAAGAGCCCGCAGAGACCAGCCCAGGGATTATATATGTGGGGCGGGGTAGGGCGGGGGAAAACTTGGCTGATGGATCTGTTTTTTCAGACACTTCCCGGCGATCGCAAGCTGCGTTTACATTTTCATCGCTTCATGTTGCGAGTTCACGAGCAATTAACTGAGCTACAGGGCAAGGAAGATCCGCTGGAAATCATCGCCGACGGCTTTAAAGCCGAAACGGACGTGCTGTGCTTCGACGAATTTTTTGTCTCTGACATTACCGACGCAATGCTGCTGGCGACCCTGCTTCAGGCGCTTTTTGCCCGGGGTATCACGCTGATTGCCACTTCGAACATTCCTCCGGACAACCTTTACCGTAATGGCTTGCAGCGTGCGCGTTTCCTGCCTGCGATTGATTTAATTAAAGAGTATTGCGACGTGATGAACGTGGATGCGGGTATCGATTACCGCCTGCGAACGCTCACCCAGGCCAATTTGTGGCTTACGCCGCTACAGCCTGATACTCAGGTCGCGATGCAGCACATGTTCGACAAACTCGCGAGCCAAGAGGGGGAAGTCGGCCCTGTGTTGCAAGTGAATCACCGCCCGCTACAGGCGATTGCCTCCGGCGACGGGGTGCTGGCGGTGGAGTTCCACACCCTGTGCGAAGAGGCCAGAAGCCAGCTCGATTACATTGCGTTGTCGAAAATCTACCACAGCGTGCTACTGCACAACGTGCCGGTGATGGGCGTGAAAGATGAAAACCCGGCCCGCCGTTTTCTGGCGCTGGTGGACGAATTCTATGAGCGCCACGTTAAGCTGATGATTTCCGCCGAGAAGCCAATGTTCGAGATTTATCAGGGCGAGCGGCTAAAATTTGAATACCAGCGCTGCCTCTCGCGATTGCAGGAGATGCAGAGTGAGGAGTACCTCAAGCGCCCGCATCTTCCCTAAGTTGCTTGGTTTAATGGGTGAAAAAAGAATCGGTTGCGAAATCTGCGTTTTAGTCAAAAAAGGGTTCGATCTTTGTGGGCGACTTCTCTATAATCTTGCGACCCCACGTTACTACGAAGTTTTTTTCCCGAAACTTTATAAGTGCCGGCATTGGCTATTCGAAGGGGTAGGTTTGCTGGACGATGGTCGTGTGAACCTCCAATACTTATTTTATGAACTTCGGCTCATAAAAACATATAGGCGTTAGGGTGTTCGCCAACGTGTAACTTTAATTGGGTAAGCTTTTAATGAAAACTTTTACAGCTAAACCGGAAACCGTACAACGTGACTGGTTCGTAGTTGACGCAACCGGCAAGACTTTAGGTCGCCTGGCCACTGAACTGGCTCGCCGTCTGCGTGGCAAACATAAAGCGGAATACACTCCGCACGTTGATACTGGTGATTACATCATCGTTCTGAACGCAGAAAAAGTTGCTGTTACCGGCAACAAGCGTAACGACAAGATTTATTACCATCACACCGGCCACATCGGTGGTATCAAGCAAGCGACCTTTGAAGAGATGATCGCTCGCCGTCCTGAACGCGTGATCGAGCTCGCGGTTAAAGGCATGTTGCCAAAGGGCCCGCTGGGTCGTGCAATGTACCGTAAAATGAAAGTTTACGCGGGTAACGAGCACACTCATGCGGCGCAACAACCGCAAGTTCTTGACATTTAATTCGGGATTATAGGCAATGGCTGAAAATCAATACTACGGCACTGGTCGCCGCAAAAGCTCCGCCGCTCGCGTTTTCATCAAACCGGGTAGTGGTAACATCGTAATTAACCAGCGTAGCCTGGAACAGTACTTTGGTCGTGAAACTGCCCGCATGGTAGTTCGTCAACCTCTGGAACTGGTCGACATGGTTGAGAAATTTGACCTGTACATCACTGTTAAAGGTGGTGGTATCTCCGGTCAAGCTGGTGCTATCCGTCACGGTATCACTCGTGCACTGATGGAATATGACGAAAATCTTCGTGGCGAACTGCGTAAAGCTGGCTTCGTTACTCGTGATGCTCGTCAGGTTGAACGTAAGAAAGTCGGTCTGCGTAAAGCACGTCGTCGTCCTCAGTTCTCCAAGCGTTAATTCTTTCTGCTTCGGCACAAAGAACAGCGTCAAAAACCCGGTGCTTCACCGGGTTTTTTTATGTCTGAAATTTGCGTAATGCCTCAACAAATTGCCTTCTGACACACATTTCACCACGAAATCCTCCATCCCGTCCCCACAGACCGGTCAAAATCTGGTAAACTATCACACACTTTTGTGCCTGTTCGCCGAGCAGTTCCCGTTACCGCACTCTATGGCTAGGGTTTACCTTGCCAACGTTTATTGAAGAAACTAGAAGCGAAACTACGGAGCGAGACTGCGGGCTGGTGGTGAAGATGACTGTTCAGGATATAAGCCTGACCAGTTGGCTATTCGCAGATTATTCTAGATAAACTTGGAGGTTTTCATGGCTGTCGCTGCCAACAAACGTTCGGTAATGACGCTGTTTTCCGGCCCGACCGACATTTTTAGCCATCAAGTACGCATCGTACTGGCGGAAAAAGGTGTTAGCGTCGAGATCGAGCAGGTGGATATGGATCACTTGCCGCAGGATCTTATTGACCTCAACCCATATCGCACCGTTCCAACGCTGGTCGATCGTGAGCTGACTCTGTTTGAATCACGTATCATCATGGAATACCTTGATGAGCGTTTCCCGCATCCTCCATTAATGCCGGTTTATCCGGTTGCTCGTGGTGAAAGCCGTCTGATGATGCACCGCATCGAAAATGACTGGTACTCACTGCTGCGCCAAATCGAACAGGGTTCTGCACAAGAAGCTGACGCTGCGCGTAAGCAACTGCGTGAAGAACTGCTCGCCATCGCGCCAATTTTCTCTTACATGCCTTACTTCAAGAGCGAAGAATTCAGTCTGGTTGACTGCTATCTTGCTCCGTTGTTATGGCGCTTGCCTGAGTTGGGCATTGAGCTGTCAGGCGCGGGTTCTAAAGAGCTGAAAGGTTACATGACTCGCGTATTCGAGCGTGATGCTTTCCTGGCCTCTTTGACTGAACCAGAGCGCGAAATGCGTTTGCATACCCGAGGTTAAGTGATGGAGATGACTGACATGTCTCCGCGCCGTCCCTACCTGCTGCGGGCGTTTTACGACTGGTTGCTCGACAACCAGCTGACGCCGCACTTGGTGGTAGACGTCACCATGCCAGGCGTTATGGTGCCGATGGAATTTGCCCGTGATGGTCAGATTGTCCTCAATGTTGCACCCCGCGCCGTCGGCAACCTCGAACTGGGTAACGATGATGTTCGCTTTAACGCACGCTTCGGCGGTGTTCCTCGCAACGTTTTCGTGCCTATCGCCGCCGTGCTGGCGATTTACGCCCGTGAAAATGGCGCAGGTACCATGTTCGAACCTGAACCCGCTTATGACGCTGATGGTACCTTTGAGGACCACAGCGACGAAGGCGAAATGGCAGATTCAGCGCCAACCATGTCGGTGATCGACGGCGATTTGCCGGATGTCTCTGAAGAGAATCCGGATGATGAGCCACCGACGCCGCCTCGCGGTGGGCGCCCTGCACTTCGCGTGGTGAAGTAAGCGCGAATAGCATGACCACAACATAAACCCTGCATCTTGATGCGGGGTTTTTTTATGGCTGTTTTAAGCGGAGTTGCTGGGCCACTCTCTAAGTTGGTGATGGTTATCACAAAGCTTTCATCTGCCGCTGTTACTTGTTTACTCAGCAAAGTATCCCGACCATGCTAAATACTCATCACGACTGTGCATATATGGAGAGGATGGGTATGGACGAATTGAATGTTGAACACCAAGGCGTTGCTGCAATCATTGAAGGGAATCAGATGGCGGCGGAGGTGTTCGCATGAAGCTGAAACCACAGTTTTTATCTTTCCCACAGGACTTTTGGTGGGGCAGCGCCTGGTCGGCAGAGCAGGCGGAAGGTCGCGGTAACACGGGCAAGGGCCGCACTCAATGGGACATGTCCTGGGATAAATATCCGAATCGCTTTCACCACGGCATTAACACCGACGTCACCACCGACTTCTTTAATCGCTATCCCGAAGACATCCAGCTGATGAAGGAGACCGGGCATAACTCCTTCCGCATCTCTATCTCCTGGGCGAGAATGTTCCCGCAGGGCGATGGCGAAGTCTGTGCCAAAGCCATCGTTTTCTACCGCAAAGTGTTGGAAGAGTTGACCCAGCAAGGCATTAAGCCTTTTGTGAATCTTTTCCATTTCGACATGCCAGAAGCCATGATGCTCAAAGGTGGCTGGGAGAATCGCGAGGTGCTGGCAGCCTATGTCCGCTACTGCGACGTCTGCTTCCGCGAGTTTGGTGATTTAGTCTATCGCTGGTTTACCTTCAATGAGCCGGTTGTACCGGTGCTGGGCGGCTTTTTAGAAGACTTCCACTATCCTAACGTGGTTGATTTCAAGCGCGCCGCTCAGGTGGCGTTCACGACGGTTCTCGCCAGCGCCATGGCAGTCCGCGCCTTCAAGAGCCACGGTCTGAACAGCAAGATTGGCGTGATTTTGAATCTCAGCCCGAGCTATCCGCGCAGCGAAAATCCGGCCGACGTGCAGGCCGCGAAATACGCCGATCTGTTCTATAACCGCAGCTTCCTCGACCCATCAGTTAAAGGTGAGTTCCCGGCTGAACTTGTCGATGTGCTGAAGAAGCACGATCAGATGCCGGTAATTGAAGAGGGGGATTTGCAAATCATCGCCGAAAACACCGTGCAGATTCTGGGGATCAACTACTACGAACCTCGGCGAGTTAAGGCGCGGCTGACGGCGGTGGATCCGCAATCGCCTTTCATGCCGGAATGGTTCTTCGAAAGCTATGTGATGCCGGGACGCAAGTTCAATCCTTACCGTGGCTGGGAAATCTACGAAGAGGGGATTTACGATTTGTGCGTCGATATCCGCGACAACTACGGCAATATCGAAGCTTATATTTCGGAAAATGGCATGGGCGTGGCGGATGAAGAGCGTTTTATTCAAGACGGGCAAGTGCAGGACAGCTATCGCATCGGCTTTATCCAAAACCATCTGGCGTACCTACATCAAGCCATTAGTGAAGGCTGCAATGTTAAAGGCTACCACCTGTGGACCTTTATCGACTGCTGGTCGTGGTTGAATACCTATAAAAACCGTTATGGGCTGATTGCGCTGGACCTGAAGACTCAAGAGCGAACCATCAAGAAGAGCGGCGAGTTCTACAAATTGCTCAGCCAGAACAACGGCTTTGAATTTGAGGGGCTGTATACCCAGTTCTAGTCAGTCAGCGTTGAAGGCAAAAAAAAGCGGGGATGTTGCCATCCCCGCTTTTCATGTTGGTTACGCTTAAACTTCGAGATAGTTCATGATGCCGTCTGCCGCTTTGCGGCCTTCAGCAATAGCGGTAACCACTAAATCAGAGCCGCGCACGATATCGCCGCCAGCAAAGATTTTCGGGTTGCTGGTCTGGAAGGCGTTTTCGCTGCCTTCAGGTGCCACGACGCGGCCCTGAGTGTCCAGTTCGACGTCGTGTGATGCTAGCCATTCCATTTTATGTGGGCGGAAACCAAAGGCCATGACCACGGCATCGGCTTCCATCACATGTTCGGAACCCGCCACGATCTCAGCACGGCGACGGCCTTGGGCGTCTGGCGCACCAAGTTCGGTGCGTGCCATTCTCACACCACTGACGCGGCCAGCGCTGTTCAGTTCGATGCTCAGCGGCTGCAGGTTGAATTTGAATTCAACACCTTCTTCGCGCGCATTCTTCACTTCACGGCGTGAGCCCGGCATGTTCTCTTCGTCACGGCGATAAGCACAGGTGACGTGCGTTGCGCCCTGACGAATCGAGGTGCGCACGCAGTCCATCGCAGTGTCACCACCGCCCAGCACCACGACGCGTTTCTTCTCCATCGAGGTGTAAGGCTCATCAACGCTGTCGTCATAGCCCATCAGCTGCTTGGTGTTAGCAATCAGGAATGGCAGCGCATCGTAAACGCCCGGCGCATCTTCATTTTCCAAACCACCGCGCATGGACTGGTAAGTCCCCACGCCCAAGAACACCGCGTCGTACTCGGCCAGCAGGGCATCAATGGTGATGTCCTTGCCGACTTCGGTATTGAGTTGGAACTCGATACCCATTTCGGTGAAGATCTCACGGCGCTTGGTCATCACGGATTTTTCCAGCTTGAAGGCTGGGATACCGAATGTCAGCAGACCGCCGATTTCAGGGTGACGGTCATACACCACGGCCTTCACGCCGTTACGAGTCAGCACGTCAGCACAGGCCAGACCGGCAGGGCCGGCGCCGATAATAGCAACGCGTTTACCCGTAGGGTGGACATGAGACATATCAGGACGCCAGCCCATTTCGATGGCTTTGTCATTGATATAGCGCTCGATGTTGCCGATGGTCACCGCGCCAAACTCGTCATTCAGCGTACAAGAGCCTTCGCACAGGCGGTCTTGTGGACAAACGCGGCCGCACACTTCCGGCAGGCTGTTGGTCTGGTGAGCCAGATCCGCCGCTTCCATAATGCGACCTTCATTCGCCAGCTTTAGCCAGTTAGGAATGTAGTTGTGAACCGGGCATTTCCACTCGCAATACGGGTTACCGCAAGAGAGACAGCGGTCAGCCTGGGACGCGGCCTGAGTCGCTGAAAACGGCTCGTAAATTTCAACAAATTCAATTTTACGGATTTTCAGCGGTTTCTTTGGCGGATCTACGCGCTGTAAGTCGATAAATTGATAAACGTTTTGACTCATCTTGACCTCTTACTGCGCTTGTACCCGCAGCTCAGCTGCGGAACGACTACGGTGACCCAACAATGCTTTGACATCACTGGACTTCGGTTTTACCAGCGCAAACTTCGGCGCCCATTCCGGCCAGTTAGCCAAAATCTCTTCACCGCGTGTCGATGCGGTCAACTGTACGTGTTCGGTGATCAAACCGCGCAGATGCTCTTCATGGATTGCCAGCTCTTCAACATCAAGCACTTCAACCAATTCTGGGTTAACGCGTTTGCGGAATTCGCCATCTTCGTCCAGCACGTAAGCGAAACCACCGGTCATCCCCGCGCCGAAGTTGACGCCAGTACGGCCCAGCACGCAGACGATGCCGCCAGTCATGTATTCACAGCCGTTGTCGCCAATGCCTTCAACCACGGTGATTGCGCCGGAGTTACGCACTGCGAAACGCTCGCCCGCGCGGCCTGCAGCAAACATCTTGCCGCCTGTTGCGCCATACAGACAGGTGTTGCCGATGATGCTGGCTTCGTGGCTGCGGAACGCCGAACCTATTGGTGGGCGAATCGCGATACGGCCACCGGCCATACCTTTACCCACGTAGTCGTTAGCGTCGCCGGTTAACATCAGGTCTACGCCACCGGCGTTCCAGACGCCGAAGCTCTGGCCAGCGGTACCGTTAAAGTTGATGCGAACTGGGTCCGCCGCCATGCCCTGATCGCCATGCTTCTCAGCGATGGCGCCAGACAGCAGCGCACCCACGGAACGGTCGGTGTTACGGATATCGAAGAACAGCGGCTTGCTCTGTTTGGTCTCGATATGCGACGCGGCCTGATCCAGAATATCTTTGTTCAACTTGCCGTTGTCGAACGGCGGGTTGCTTTCGGTGCAGTACACCGCTTTGCCCGGGTGCGGCGTTGCAGTTTTCAGCAGCGCGGACAGGTCCAGTTTATTCTGCTTGGCGGTGAAGCCGTCAAGTTCCAGCAGCAAGTCAGTGCGACCAATCAGGTCAACCAACTGGCTCACGCCCAGCTCAGCCATGATTTCACGTGTTTCCTGAGCGATGAACTTGAAGTAGTTCGTCACGCGCTCTGGCAGGCCGTGGTAGTGGTTGCGGCGCAGTTTCTCATCCTGAGTGGCTACGCCGGTTGCGCAGTTGTTCAGGTGGCAAATTCGCAGGTATTTACAACCCAGCGCGACCATTGGGCCCGTACCGAAGCCGAAGCTCTCAGCACCCAAGATGGCAGCTTTGATAATGTCAGTACCGGTTTTCAGACCGCCATCCACTTGCAGACGAATCTTGTGGCGCAGGCCGTTGGCAACCAGTGCTTGCTGAGTCTCCACCAGACCGAGCTCCCACGGGCAGCCCGCGTATTTCACAGATGACAGTGGGCTTGCGCCAGTACCGCCGTCGTAACCTGCGATGGTGATGAGATCCGCATAGGCTTTCGCCACGCCGGTGGCGATAGTGCCTACGCCCGGCTCAGAAACAAGTTTCACCGAAATCATGGCTTTCGGATTGACCTGTTTCAGGTCGAAAATCAGCTGCGCCAGGTCTTCGATAGAGTAGATATCGTGGTGCGGTGGTGGAGAAATCAGAGTCACGCCCGGCACGGAGTAACGCAGTTTCGCGATGTACGGCGTCACTTTGTCACCCGGCAGCTGGCCGCCTTCGCCCGGTTTTGCACCTTGGGCAACTTTGATCTGAATGACGTCAGCATTCACCAGATAAGCCGGTGTCACGCCGAAACGACCAGAAGCCACCTGCTTGATGCGCGACACTTTATTGGTGCCGTAGCGCGCCGGATCTTCACCGCCTTCGCCTGAGTTAGAGCGACCGCCGATGCTGTTCATTGCTTCAGCCAGAGACTCGTGAGCTTCCGGGCTGAGTGCGCCGATGGACATCGCTGCGGTATCGAAACGGGTGAAAAGCCCTTCGGCTGGCTCAACCTGATCCACTGGGATCGGCTGGCCTTTTGGCGTGATCTGCAACAGATCGCGCAGGGCAGCAACCGGACGTTCGTTGACCAGTTTGGCGTATTGCTGATAGTCGCTGTACTCGCCGCTTCTTACTGCGGCTTGCAGCGTATTCACCACGTCCGGGTTGTAAGCGTGATATTCGCCGCCGTGGACGAATTTCAGCAGGCCGCCCTGTTCCAAGGTTTTACGCTTCAACCATGCGCGCTTGGACAGGTTTTGCAGGTCTTGCTCGAAGTCGCTGTAGCTTGCGCCACCGATGCGGCTCACCACGCCTTGGAAGCAGGTGTTGGACAAGTCTTTGTGCAGGCCTACGGCTTCGAACAGTTGTGAACAACGGTAAGAGGCGATGGTGGAAATGCCCATTTTGGACATGATTTTGTACAAGCCTTTGTTGATACCGTTACGGTAGTTCAACATGACTTCGCGATATTTCTTGTCGATGACCTGAGAGTCGACCAGCTTCGCCAGCGTTTCATAGGCGAGGTACGGGTAAACTGCCGTCGCGCCGAACCCAAGCAGCACGGCGAAGTGGTGCGGATCGCGGGCACTGGCGGTTTCAACAATGATGTTGGCGTCGCAGCGCAGGCTCTTCTCAACCAGACGGCGTTGCAGCGCGCCCACTGCCATTGGGGCTGGCAGAGGTAAACGGTTTGGCGCGATATTGCGGTCAGACAGCACCAGCAGCACGGCGCCGTCGCGCACTTTGCGCTCGCCTTCGTCGCAGAGTTTGGCGACAAAGGCTTCCATGTCTTGCTCGGCTGGATCGTAAGTCAGGTCCAGCGTGTCGGCGCGATAGTATTTGCTGTCCAGCGTGGTCAGCTGTTTAAAGTCAGACCACAGCAGGATTGGCGATTTGAAGCTCAGACGGTGCGCCTGACCTTCGGCTTCACAGAACACGTTCATCTCGCGGCCAATGCTGGTCGCCAGAGACATCACGTGAGCTTCGCGCAGCGGGTCGATTGGCGGGTTAGTTACCTGCGCAAACTGCTGGCGGAAGTAGTCATAAATAATGCGCGGACGGCTTGAGAGCACGGCGAATGGCGTGTCGTCACCCATGGAGCCGACGGCCTCTTGACCGTTCTCACCCAGCACGCGGATGATCTGATCCAGCTCTTCGCTGCTATAAGCGAACTGCTTCTGGAAGGTTTCCAACTGGGTATCGTCGAGTTCGCGAGTGCCCACTTCGGCGTCGGAGAGATCTTCAAAAGGCACCAGACGCTGAACGTTTTTCTCCATCCACTCTTTATACGGGTGGCGTCCCTTCAGGTCGTTATCGGTTTCTGCCGAGTGGTGGATCTTGCCGGTACGGGTGTCGATAACCATTAGTTCGCCAGGTCCGACGCGGCCTTTTTCGACCACTTCGTCCGGCTGGTAATCCCAGATACCCACTTCAGACGCGCAGGTGATCAGCTTGTCTTTGGTGATGACGTAGCGCGCAGGGCGCAGGCCGTTACGGTCGAGGTTACAGGCAGCGTAGCGGCCATCTGACATCACGATACCGGCCGGGCCGTCCCACGGCTCCATGTGCATGGAGTTGAAGTCGAAGAACGCGCGCAGGTCGTCGTCCATGTCCGGGTTCTGCTGCCAGGCTGGCGGCACCAGCAGGCGCATAGCGCGCAGCAGGTCCATACCACCGGCTAAAAACAGCTCCAGCATGTTATCCAGCGAGCTGGAGTCAGAACCTGTTTCATTCACAAACGGCGCAGCGTCTTGCAGATCGGGGATTAACGGCGTCTTGAACTTATAACCACGGGCGCGCGCCCACTGGCGGTTACCGGCAATCGTATTGATTTCGCCGTTATGCGCCAAATAGCGGAATGGCTGGGCCAGAGGCCAGCGCGGCACGGTGTTGGTGGAAAAGCGCTGGTGGAATAAGCAAATGGCCGATTCCAGACGCAGGTCTGCTAAATCAAGATAGAAACGTGGCAAATCGGCTGGCATACACAAGCCTTTATAGATGTTCACCACGTTGGAGAAGCTACACACGTAGAAGTCTTTGTCTTCAATACGTTTTTCCATACGGCGACGCGCCATGTACAGGCGGCGTTCCATATCGCGCGGACGCCAGCCCGCAGGGGCGTTCACGAAAATCTGTTCGATGCGAGGCAGGGAGGAGAGGGCAATCTCACCGAGAACGTCAGGGTTAGTCGGCACGTCGCGCCAGCCCACAACGGACAGCGTTTCGTTTTGCAGTTCTTCCTCAATAATGCGGCGACTTGCAGCAGCTTCTTCATCATCTTTGCTGAGGAATAACATGCCAACGGCGTAGTTTTTTGCCAAACGCCAGCCGCGCTCTTCTGCAACCATGCGGAAGAAACGGTCGGGTTTCTGTAAAAGTAAGCCACAGCCGTCGCCAGTCTTGCCATCGGCAAGGATTGCGCCACGGTGTTGCATGCGGGCCAGTGCGTGGATTGCCGTACGCACGACCTTATGGCTAGGTTCGCCTTCTATGTGGGCGATCAGGCCGAAACCACAGTTGTCCCTCTCGAGGGATTTATCGTACAACATATTAGTGAACCTCCCCAGGCTCTGCGAGACTCTCACACCTTTTGCGAGGGGGCTTTTAGACGGAGAGGGCTCACATTTCCACGCACTCTTGCGGTGCGTTGAATGCCTGAGTTTCTCGGCCAAAGGCCCCTCGTGACGGTTCTCACAAGTGGTGGTTGACTTGTTTTAATGAGGGAGTCTTCAATTACTGCATAAATATGACGAGTGATGCACCCGTCGAGATTGCTTCCAGCGGACTCCCAACTTAGCGAGAAAGCCTACACAGGTCAAATAGGTATTTAAGTTATATCAAAATGTGCATAAATTAGGTTATTGTATTGAAATAAAAGAACTTATTGGTGATTTTAAACCCGCATAGACGTTGCGGATAGGGGGCCGAAGTGTGAGCTGTCTCACTGTCCGGTAGCCACACTAACTATGCACCATGCTAGAAGAGACGATAATCGCAGTGTTTTATACTGCTAAAGGCCTGCCGCCTGTGCTTTGTGACTGTTTTTAACCAGACAGTAATAATGTACTAAGAGGGGGAGAATAATAAGAAATATTCATACAGCAAGAAGTGATTTTATTTGCAGTAATAATGAATAGTTATTCTTAATGTGAGTGATTCGCATTAAGGGGAATTTATGAAGAAAGGGCGGAATGACTGAGGATATTAGGGGCAAACCTGAATAGTTAAGGCGATCATTAATAATATCCCACAGCTTATTAGTCAATATCTGCACGAATTTAAACTCCCTTGCACCATCACCAGCCCTGTCTGGGTGCAAAGCCTGCAGCAATAGCTGGCTCGCGGTTCTGACTCATCTTCGCCTCATTTCCGAGCATTATGCGGTATCATTTAATCGTCTTCGTTTTTAGGGAATGGTTATGAAGCAAATCCGAGTGTTAGCCCAGTATTACGTTGATCTGATGGTCAAGCTGGGATTGGTACGTTTTTCTTTGCTATTGGCATCCGCGCTAGTGGTGCTGGCGATGATTGTGCAAATGGCCGTGACCATGCTGCTGCGTGGGCAGGTTGATAGCATTGACGTGGTGCGTTCAATCTTCTTTGGTTTGCTGATAACCCCTTGGGCGGTCTATTTCCTCTCGGTGGTGGTCGAACAGCTGGAAGAGTCCCGCCAGCGTTTGTCGCGCTTGGTCGATAAGCTCGAAGAGATGCGCCATCGCGACCTGACCCTAAATCAGCAGCTGAAGGACAACATCACCCAGCTGAATCAGGAGATCGCCGACCGTATCAAGGCGGAAGAAGCGCGTTTGGCCGTGGTCGACAAGCTGAAACTCGAGATGCACCACCGCGAACAGGCGCAGATTGAACTGAGCCAGCAATCGGCTCTGCTCCGCTCCTTCCTCGATGCCTCGCCGGATTTGGTTTACTACCGCAACGAAGACAAGGAGTTCTCCGGCTGTAACCGCGCCATGGAGTTGCTGACCGGTAAAAGCGAGAAGCAGCTTATTGGGCTAACCCCCAATGATGTTTACAGCCCGGACATTGCCGAGAAAGTGGTGGAAACCGATGAGAAAGTCTTCCGCCACAATGTCTCTTTAACCTACGAGCAGTGGCTGGTGTATCCCGACGGGCGCAAAGCCTGTTTCGAGCTGCGCAAAGTGCCGTTTTATGACCGAATTGGTAAGCGCCATGGCCTGATGGGCTTCGGGCGTGATATTACCGAGCGTAAGCGCTATCAGGACGCGCTGGAGAACGCCAGCAGGGAAAAGACCACCTTTATCTCTACTATCAGCCACGAGCTGCGTACGCCGCTTAACGGCATCGTGGGGCTAAGCCGCATTCTGCTGGACACCCATCTCAACGAAGAGCAGCACAACTACCTGAAAACCATTCACGTCAGCGCCATCACCCTTGGCAACATTTTTAATGACATCATTGAGATGGATAAGCTCGAGCGCCGCAAAGTGCAGCTGGATAACCAGCCGGTGGACTTCACCGGTTTCCTGTCGGATCTGGAAAACCTCTCCGGCCTGCTGGTTCAGCCTAAAGGCCTGAAGTTCGTGATGCAGCCCGATTTGCCGATGCCAGACAAAATCGTCACCGACGGCACCCGTTTGCGACAAATCCTGTGGAATCTGATTGGTAACGCGGTCAAGTTCACTCACGACGGCGAAATCGTGGTGCGCGTCCATCATGACGGCAGTGAGCATCTGCGCTTTGAAGTGCAGGATTCGGGAATGGGCATTCCGAAAGATGAACAAGAGAAGATCTTCGCCATGTATTACCAGGTGAAAGATAAGAACGGCGGCAAGCCTGCCACCGGCACCGGGATTGGCCTGGCGGTGTCTAAACGCCTGGCGCAAAGCATGGGCGGCGATATCACCGTGTGCAGCGAAAAGGGGCAGGGTTCTTGCTTCACGCTGAGCGTTATCGCGCCTACGCTTGATGAACCCGTCGCCGAGAGCGAAGAGGAAGAGGATCTGCCGCTGCCGGCGCTGAACGTGCTGCTGGTGGAGGATATCGAGCTGAATGTCATCGTGGCGCGCTCGGTACTGGAGAAGCTCGGCAACAGCGTTGACGTGGCAATGAATGGCCACGACGCACTGCAAATGTTCGATCCGGACGAATACGATTTGGTGCTGCTCGACATTCAGCTACCGGACATGACCGGGCTGGTTATCGCTCGCAAACTTCGTCAGGACTATGCCGGCCAGCATCTCCCACCGTTGGTGGCGTTGACCGCCAACGTACTGAAAGACAAGAAAGAGTATCTCGATGCCGGTATGGATGACGTACTGAGTAAGCCGCTCTCCGTGGCGGCGCTGACTGCCATGATCCAGCAGTTTTGGGATCATCAACCTGAAGAATTGCCTACTGAGGAAAAAACCGTGGTCGCAAAAGCTAACGAGTCAGTGCTCGATGTCGCCATGCTGGAACAGTACATGGAGTTGGTTGGGCCGGGGCTGATTTACCAGAGTGCGGATATGTTTGAGAAAATGATGCCGGATTATCTCGCGGTGCTTGATTCCAACATGGTCGCCCGCGACCAAAAAGGCATTGCGGAAGAGGGCCATAAGATCAAAGGCGCGGCCGGGTCGGTAGGGCTTAAGCATCTACAAGTGCTAGCACAGCAAATTCAAACGCCGACATTGCCAGCTTGGTGGGATAACGTTCAGGAGTGGATCGATGAGTTGAAGCTTGAATGGCGTAATGATGTGCGAATTTTACGTGAATGGACGGCAAACGCTGAAAAAAAATAACCCCAGCCTAGGCCGGGGTGCGCGAATACTGCGCCAACACCAGGGAAATCGTTAACCCGCGTTAATTCTTAGGGTTTTGGTTTCGCAGGTTTTGGTCAATTCGACGTAAAGTCTAATAGGGGTCAGTTTGGATATCGAAAATTATTGTACGTTAAGGCTATTTTTTGACCTTTCGACTTTAGCTGGTCTCAGCCG
>NZ_JAWUDN010000009.1:0-222005 GCF_044430645.1 Ewingella allii
GTCATCCGCGATAAGGACAAACAGACGCAAAACGTCGCCGACCTGAGCCGCGACGTCGAGCACGCCAACCAGACCCTTTCGCCAATCTTCGACAAGGAGAAAGAGCAGCGCCGCCTGCAGGAGGCGCAGAAGATAGGGAGTCAGGTTAGTGATATCGCGCGGACGCAGGGTGATATCAACGGGCTGAATGAGGCGAAGAAAACTCACCCTGGCATGTCCGCTGATGAGCTGCGCAAGACCGACGTCTACAAAGCAGAAATGAAGAAGTACGGCACCGGCAGCGCGTTGCAGCAGGGGATACAGGCGGCCACGGCGGCGATACAGGGGCTGGCGGGCGGAGACATGGCGAAAGCTATCGCGGGCGGCAGTGCGCCGTATCTGGCTGAAGTGATCCATAAGATGACCACCGACCCGGTGACCGGCAATGTCGACCGCACGGCAAACCTGATGGCGCACGCGGTAGTCAACGCGGCGCTGGCCGCGGCGCAGGGCAACAACGCGGCGGCAGGTGCTGCAGGCGCAGTCAGCGGCGAAATGGTTGGGATGATCGCGCAGCAGATGTATGGTAAAAAAGCCGACGAGCTGAGCGAAACGGAGAAACAGACCGTATCGACCCTGGCGACCTTGGCGGCGGGACTAGCAGGCGGCTTGACGGGCGATAGCTCAGCGGATGCCGTGGCGGGGGCGCAAGCAGGGAAGAAGCGTTTGAGAATAATAACCTTGCTGTCATCCGTACCGGAGCAGCGGCTTGTGCGGAAATACCTGCGTGTAGTAAAGCTGTCATTGATATTGGGCTCGGTGCTCTGGTCGGTGTTGGTGTCGCCACATCGGCGATGGAAGATCTCTCAGGGGCGCAGAAAACCAATGTTATGCTGGCAGCGATGTCGGGCGATCAGAATCTTATCGACAATCTGTCACCGAGCGAGCGTGCAGCTTATGAGGAATGGAAGGGAAATCAAGGCCTGATCACAGTCTTCCCAACCGTAGAAAAAGATCCAACTGGTGGTAAGCTTGAAAATCCGATCCCAGACCAGAATAAGGGAACATCGCTGGTTACGCCGGATCAGAGTGGCGGGCAGGGCGCGAGTAATACGGGTAATAGCGACGGTGCGCCGGATGTAGGCGGGAATACCACGAATACGCCGATTGCGGAAATAGATATTCATTCAAACCTCTCCAAAAAGGGGAGGAATAACCCAGTGGCTTCCCCGCCAATTAATTCACTATCTCAATTTTTATCAACCTTGAATCTCCGCGCCCGTGATCATCCACGGCCCTTATTCGATATTGGCCGTTATTCTCTGGCCGCCACTGCAGAGCGGTTTTGCTGGCGCTGCTGCCGAGATAAATATCATCCACAAACCAATATATCGTTTTGCTATCCGCGTCCGTGGTGGCGTTGAAGACAATCGCATCGCGCCCTTGCTGCGACTGGCGCAGGGTGTAAGTGGTGTTACGCAGTGGAGAAGTGATTCGCGGCGGCGAGCCGCTGACCGTATTGGTGTCACTCTTGCAGCGGCTATTATTCGGCGGCGTGCGTTTGGGTAAACCGGCCTGCGCGAAAACGTTGGCCAGATCTGACGGCCAGAACTCAAACACCTCGGTGCGCGTCTGCTCTGGGTCATAAGGCGGGCAGGCGACTTCCCCAGTTTGAATATCCAGCACTACCGGGCGATAAATAGTATCGACTTTAATCGGCGATTTGCCCGGAATAAACCAGGTTTTGCCCTGCTGCTGGCACCACGGCGTCGGCAGGTCGCCGCTGGCGAGGCAGATATCCACCCGTTTTAGCTGTTTCGGCCACGGATGTTTTGGCTCGCGTAGGGTCGGGTAGTTGGCTTGAACGCTGTCGATAATATTGAAGAAAAGAGGTGCTGCAGCATCCGCGCCGATGAAGGCTCCGTTACCTTTACTGTCGAAATTCCCTTCCCAGACCACCAGCACGTAGGGGCCGAAAATCCCCGCTGTCCACGCGTCACGAAATCCCCATGAGGTGCCGGTTTTCCAATATACCGGCAGAGAGGTCGGCCTTTGCGCCAGCGTGTCGCCCGGCCTGCGGTGCTGGCGCAGAATATCCAGCGTAATAAAACTGGCTTCATTGCTCAGCAGGCGAATCGGGGCAGGGGAGGCGTCCTGCTTTTGCAGTCGCAGCGGTTTGAGTTCCCCACGGTTAGCCAGCAGCGCGTAAAGCCGCGCCAGCTCTTGCACCGTGACTTCGCCGCCGCCGAGCACCAACGACAAACCATAGTGGCTTTCACTCGCCATATTAGCGACGCCGGACAGCCGCAGAAACTGATACAGCGTCGGGTTTTTGAGCTGGGAGGCGATGTACACCGCCGGAATATTACGGCTGAAGTTTAAGGCGTCGGTGGCGGTAACCGGACCGAGAAAGCGTCGGTCGAAGTTCTCCGGCGCATAAGCCCCGAAGGAGGAGGGCACGTCTTTGAGAATGGTCATCGGGTGCAGCACGCCCTGCTCCAGCCCCAGCGCGTAGATAAAGGGTTTGAGGGTCGAGCCGGGCGAGCGTTTGGCCTTGGTGCCGTTAACCTGCCCCTGAATATCCCGATTGTAGTAGTCGGCGGAGCCAACCAGCGCCCGCACGCCCATATCGCGCGTATCGACCAGCAGCGCGGCGGCGTTGTGGATCCCACGGCTGGCGTTGCGGGTGATGAAGGCGTCCACCTGCCGCTCGACCAACTTTTGCAGCCCGGCGTCCAGCTCGGTATCAACCCGGCTTTGAGTACCTTGCAGTGGCGGATGCTCTTGACGAATCTGCTCGATGAAGTGCGGCGCGATATAAGGCATCTGCTCCGGCTGGCGCAGGCTTAGCGGAAGTTGAAACAGCGCGCTCTGGCTGCTGTCAGTGTCATAACGCCGCTGCCAGCGGGCAAACAGGCGATTGCGCGCCTGATTCAGCGCCTCGCCGAGCACGCCGGTTTTGGTGTCAATGCGATAACTCGGCGACTGCGGCAAAACCGCCAGCGTCAGGGCTTCCGGCAGGTTAAGATCGCCCGGCGACTTGTTGAAGTAAATCAGGCTGGCCGCGCCAATGCTCTCAATGTTCCGCCCATAAGGCGCGTAGTTGAGATAAGCCTCGAGAATGTCGTGTTTGGAATAACTCAGCTCGAGCTGCACCGCGCGAACAATTTGCCAAAGCTTGCCGGAAGGAGTGCGGGTATTGAGATGCCAGCGCATGCGCGCCAACTGCATGGTCAGCGTCGAGCCGCCTTGCTGCTTGCCGCCAAGAATATAACTACGCCAGAAGCCGCGCAGCAGGCTGGCGGGGTTAAATCCGGGGTGAAAGTAGAACCAGCGATCTTCATGCAATTGAATGCCCTGAATCACGCGTGGGGAAATCTGCTCCAGCGGCGTCCAGGTGCGATAACGTTCGTCATTGGCGAGGGTGATGCGCAGCAGGGTGCCGTGGCGGTCGTAGTAAGTGCTGGAAAAGGGCAAGCCGTACGACAGCGGCGGATGCGGCCACAGGCGGAAGCCGACGAAGAAGATAGCCAGCAAAAAAACGGCCATAAGGCCGTTTTGTAGGAGACGTTTTAGGCTAAAAGTCTGAGTCATGCGTTACTTTTTAGCATCCGCCGGAACCACCACGATATTCCCTGAACCTACCGACAGCGCCTGAACTTCGCGGTCGTACATGGCTTCGCCGAAGGCGGGAGGAATGACGAAGCTGCCGGTATTGGTCGATTTAATCTGATAGACGAACTCCTGCACCTCGGTGCTGGCGCTGCCATAGATAATCACCCGGTCGTCGCGCACGTCGCTGTAGTCCGGCTGCCAGGTTGAACCGTCGGCAGCGATTGGCGAACGCCAAACGTTATCGGCCTGCGCCTCGCCGTCGCCGTTCTCGCCTTCGTTTTCCGGCTCTGGCGCAGCCTGCTGCACCACTTCAAAGCCGCCCGGCAGCAAATCGACAATCGCCAGATTACTTTGACCTTCCTTCGCATTGGCGCGGATCTTCAGATGGACATTGATCTTCTCGCCCAAAGTGACCTGAGTCACCGGCTTGCCGTGCTCGTCGGTGTAGTCACGGGTGATTTCCAGCCCGCGAGAGATGGCTTTCTGCGGCGCGCCCACGTCGTAGCCCGACTGCGTCACCACGTACCAGGCCGGTGCGTCGTTCTGGTTGCTGAACTCAATCGAGCGCGCCGAGGCGTTAAAATCACCTTTGGCGAACAGCCCTTGCAGGGTTGAAATCACCTCTGGCTGCGCCTGCTTCTCTTTACTGATAGCGCTGATGCTCAGGCCATCGGCGCTCGACTGCTGGGCGATTTGGCTTGAGTAGCTGTCCAGCGCCAAGATGCTCATGGCGGAGGAGTAAGTGGTGTAACGCTCCTCTTTCAGCGCTTTCACCATATTCTCCAGCACCTGCGGCGGAATCGACGCGGCCTTTTCCGGGAAGTGGCGGGTGATCAGGTACAGGCGAGTGGCATCCTGCACCAGTGGGTCGAAGTAGTTCTGCGACCACCAGGCGCTGTTATACGCCTTGCCCAGCTCATTCCAGCTTGGCTGCAACAGCTTATTGGCTTCGTCATCCATTTTCAGCAGACGGTAAGAAGAAGCTAAATAGAGCGCGCTCAGGTCAGTTTGCCAGCTGGTGGCGTAACGTTTTTGCAGACTGTCCTGTACCGATGCCAGCGAGTTGGTAGTGACTTCACCTTGCAGCGTCAGCAGGTAAACCGCAAAGGCGCGCAGGCGCAGATGGTACAAATCCTCATAGCCGCTGGCGGCCTGCTCGCGCAGGGCGCTATTGGCCTCTTCCAGCATGCCGGCAGGGATGGCGTAGCCGGACGATTTTGCCAGCAGCATATACTGCACGACATATGGCGTGATAAACGGATCGGCGACCGGCGAGGCCTGCCACAGACCAATCGCGCCGCTGTCGTTCTGCCGCGAACGCAGGGTGCGCAGCATGTTGTTCAACTGGCTGTTCACCTCGGCCTGACTCAGTTTGCCCTTGAGCTGCGGGTACTTGCTTTGCAGCACCAATGGGATCGAACGACTGACAATCTGCTCAGAGCAGTAATAAGGATAATCCGCCAGATACTGCGCCAGCCCGCTGGTCAGCACCAACGGCGAGTTCGACACTACCGCCTCGCGCTGGGCATAGGCATCGAACATGCTGCGCAGATTGTCGACACTCTGGGTTTTGCCACGCATGCGGCCCATCACCGACTGGGTGCGGAACGGCATCGCCGGACGCACGGAGGTGCTGATGGTGCGGCGGCTGCTCTTGTCGGCGTAATGAGCGTCGAAGACCAGCGGCGCATCCCCCAGCTCGGCCTTGGCGCGCAGGCGGAAGGTCAGATTGCCTTCGCGCTTGGCGGCCAGCGACAGCGACTGCTGGGCATTGCCCACCACCTCGAGCTGCGGCGGCGGGGTCAGCTTAACGGCGATATCCACCGGCTGGTCGCTCGCGCCTTCAAGGTTATTGCTCACGCCAACGCTGACGTCAAACTCATCCCCCGGTGCCGCCATAGAAGGCACATTTGGCGTCATGATGAAGTTATCGCGCACCGTGGCGTTGGTCTGCGCCGTGCCGATTTTGTCCGGGGTGACGGAAATCGCCATCACGCGGATTTTGCCGTTAAAGTAGTCCGGCACCGGGTAGTCAAAGCGTGCCTGACCATTGACCGGCACGATGCCAGACCAGTAGGCCACCGGTTTATCGCGTTTGCGTTTGAACGGGTTGAGGTGCAGATCCAGCCCTTCACCGGCGTCACCGCCCGGCGCGGAGGTCAGCGACATAATTTTGCTGAACTCCGGCAGGATCAGGTCGAGGATCTGCGCGCTGTCGACGCTCAGCTCGCGCTTGCGGAAGAAGAACTCCAGCGGGTCTTTCAGCTTGTAGCGCGCGACCTGCAAAATCCCTTCATCCACGGCGAACACCACCACGTTTTGCGGCGAGTCGGTATTGACGGTGATCGGCAGTTTCTCTCCCGGTTTAATCACCTCCGGCGTGCTAAGTTGTAACCCGGCTTTGCGCGCGCTGGTGCTGATTTTGAATGGCATCACGCCGTAGCTCAGCGGGCTCATGAAGATCTCATCGGAATTCACATCGCGCACGAACTGCACGTTGATGTAGCCATTCCCCTCCATGCCTGCTGGCACGCGAATCTTCTGTACTGAACTGGTGGTGGAGCTTTTAAACCACTGCCAGCTATAGACTTTATCTTTTTCGATGGTGATTAGGCCACTGCCGGTGTAAGGCGCGTTGATGGCGATTTCAATCTCTTCGCCCGGCTGGTATTCGGCCTGATTAAGTTTCAGTTTTAGCTCTGCGTTGCGGTCCAAAGAGCGGCTGAGGTTGGCATTGCCCGCCACGCTGTAAGAAACGCGGTTAAGCACCTGACCCTGCGCGGTTTTCACCACCAGCACGAAGTCGCCCGGCTGCTGGGTTGGCAGGCGGAAATCGCTGCCTTCGGCGGCAATCGCCAGCGGCTGCTCTGAGAGCTGCACTTCGCGCATTTTCGACTGATATTTATAGACGCCCGAATCCTGCTTGGTCAGTACTGACACGGTTTTTTGCTCAATCAGCGACAGGCTGAGGTTCGGCAGGGCAATCTTTTCCAGCGACGGATTAATCGCAATCAGATTGAGATGGCGCTCGGCGTCCTTATTGATGTAACCCAAGTCGCCGTCAGCCTTCACGCCCACCAGATAATCATAAGGCGACACCAGCACGCGGGCGGTGGCGGCCACCGAGCGACCACTGCCGGCGGTGAAAGCTTCGGACAGCAGTTGCAGCTGATAGGTAGCATCAGCATAGGCTTTGAGATCCAGCGGGATCGCGGCCTTACCCTCGAGATCGGTGGTTTGCTCCTGCAACTCGGTGTCGAAACCGTCGTTGTTGGTGCGATTCTCGTAGAACAGGTAGTCCGGATATTGGTCAAAGCTCGGATACATTGGGCGCAGAGTCAGTTTGGAGGTCACACGGCGGTTCTGCGCCGGGGTGCCAAACAGGTTTTGCACATCAATATTGGCTTGCAGCTCAGACGGCTTGACCCAGCCCTGTTTGCGGTCCGGCGTCAATTGCAGTTTGACCTTCAGCTGGTCCGGCTCGAACTCTTTGACGTTGACCGCCACGTGGCCGAGTAGGGTGGTGGCGTCGTTATTTTTGCCAATCAGGTAGAGATAGACATTCCACTCGCCGGTTGGCGAACTTTCGCTGGTGGTATAGCTCAGCTCGTTGAAGCCGCTGGCGGTGAGTTTGAGCGGCTGAGTGCTCATCAGCGTGTCGCGCGGGTCGCGGATTTCGGCGCGAACCGGCACGCCCGCCAGACTGTTGCCCCACTGGGCGGTTCGAGTGATCAGGCCAATGTTGAAGGTGTCGCCGGGGCGATACACGCCACGGTCAGAGAACAGATAGCTGCTCAGCGTGCGCGGGTCAGACGGCGTTTGCTCGCCGCTGACGTCAAAGCGTGACAGGTCTAAACCGCGATCGTTGTAATCGCTGGTCGGCAGGAAGGAGACGTCTCCCTGCTTTTCAACCAAAAACATCACCGGCTGGCGCTCATTTTTATAGACGTCGAGTGCTGGGAAGCGCGCGTGACCTTCTGCGTCAGTGGTTTGGGTGAGCAGCGCCACGCCGTTCTTACCAATGACCGACACCTTGGCGTCGCTGACCGGCAGGCCGGATTGCACTGACTGCACAAACACGTCGCGGGTTTTGTCCTGCGAGCGTTTGCTGATGATGCCCAAATCAGTGATCACCACGAAGCGGGAGTCGCCGACCTGCGCGTCGCTACTCTCGCCGTCTTCGCTGTACTCTTCTTCCGGCTGGCCTTCTTCTGGCTGCTCGGCCTTTTTCGCCGGGTCCCACGGGGTGAGGGTCAGCAAGAACACGCCGCGACGGGCGTTCGGGTTGTCTGACAGATAGCGCGACAGGTCGATGCCTTGATAGCTCACTTCGCCCGGCTTCTGGTTGTCCACCGCGTGGGTGTATTCAAAGTGCTCGGTAAAGTATTCATCGCCCAGACGGTTGAACTCCGCCGAGGAGTATTGGCTGCTTTTGAAGGAGACGATGTGCTGCAACTGGCTTGGAATAACCCGTTTGATATCCAGCTTGAGGCCCGGCACGTTGCGGGCCGCCACGCTGATTTGCTTCTCGCCGTTCATCGACAGCAGCGAGCCTTGCGACATAAAACTCAGCGAGGTCGGGTAGTCCGGCACCGCCACCACGCGATACTGCTTCTCCGGCATCTTGTAGCCGCCGAATGAGGTCAGCGCGTTATTGATTTCCACCAGCAAGTAGCGATGGGCCGGGGCGTCAAAAGTGAAGCTGAACTGCGGCTGATACTCCTGCTCGGCGTCGTTTAACGCCAGCTTGACCGGCGCAGATTGACTGATGATGCCGGTATCGATGTCGGACATCGACCACGGGTAGATAGCGTCCTGGTCATCATCGCCGTATTTCGGGTTCTTTTGCGGCAGCAGCCAGGCTTTGACCGCGGCACCGATCTCTTTGTCTTTAACGCCATCGCTGAGGGCGACCACCAGCGCGCGGCTGCCTTGGTTGTCGTCGGAGTTCACCACGGTGGCGGCCACGTCGGCCACGCTGAGGCTATACAGGCTCGGCACAGTAACCCAGTCGTCCTTCTTGCCCGCCGTCGGCTGCGAGGCCACGCTGGCCTTCACGCCGCTATCAATGGCGACGTGCACCGATCCGCCGTGCTCTAAGGCTTTCAACGGTTCGGAGTGGACCCAGGCATTGAGCTTTTTCTCGTCATACGCCAGTGAGAAGTTGAGCTTTTTCTCCGGCGCCCCTTTGCCTTCGATCAAACCCAATGAGATACGTTTTTCGAAACTCGCCACGTCCACCGGCGCGTTGAACTGCACGTGGAAAATCGCGCTGCGCTTCTGGGCATCTTGCGGATCTTGGTAGTACTCGGCCTGACCTAGCTGATAGTCGAATGAGGGCGCGTTGGCGCTGTACTCGGTCTGTTTAATTTTGATTCGTGGCGCCAGCAACTTGTCGGCGTCGAGCTTGATTTTATACGCCGAACCCATAGGCAGCGCGGCTTTCGGGGTGAAGACCAGCGTTGCGGCATTGCGCCATACCCATTGGCCTTCAACGGCTGGCGACAGGCTTACGCCTTGCTCGACGGCTTTCCCCACCAATGTGATAGGCGCAGCGGCATGGCTGAAATAGAGAATGATCTCCTGCGGCGGACGGTTCTGCGCGTTGTAGTTCACCAACTCCGGCTCGGCGACGCGCACCGTGGTTTGTTGATAAACCATCGGCGCAGGTTCAATGGGCTGAGGGCGATTGAGCCAGGCGTGATAACCGTAAAAACCTCCGACAGCCAGCAACACCAGCAGCAAAAGTCCGGCGGCGACTGATTTTGGATGGCTATCCACCCCCTTTTCCGTGGCGAGAAAACCTTTCTTCACGCCCGCAACCCATGCAGGGGAGCGCCACTGAATATTGCCAATCAGCGGGCGCAGCACCAGCCCCACCAGCCAAACAATTTTGGCCAATAGCCAGCAAACACCTTTAAGTAAAGTGAAGGGCAGACGGAGTAAAAACCGTAATAAATCCATTATTTGAACCTTTTTTCCACAAGCCAAGGATCGGTATCACTGCGCGCGGCGAAAGGCCAAGGCGATTAAAAAGCTCAGGCTATCGGGCTGGCAGGAGGGTTCACCACATTTGTAAGGAATGGTAAGTAAAAGCAAGAGAAATAGCGAATAAAACCATCGTTATTTAACAGCTCAATAACGAACAATTTTCCTCTTCTCTGCTGCGCCTCGACGGCGACAAAGACAGCGTGTGCGGCACGGCGACCTTCAAAAAAGACGTGTCGCTCTATGCAGAAGTAGATTATCGCAAAAAGATTAACAGCAACGGCGCCAAGGTCTGGGGGCTATACCGGCGGGGGGCGCTGGACGTTCTAACCATGACTGATTAAGTCCATAATATCGGTCACAATTCTGTCATGAATATCTGCTTTGACAGGCCAGCGATGCTAAGGTTAGGTGGTTGTTTATTCGCCACCTCACTTTAGGTCGCGGTATTTATTTTAAAATGTCAAAGAGGCTTATTTATGAAACTTTTACCCCTTCTCGCGGTATTACCCTTGCTGTGCGCGTCAGCTGCCTCAGCCAACTCTTTAATGTCCGTAGGTTATTTCAACGGCGGCGGTGACGTCACTGCCGGGCCGGGGGGCGACATCGATAAACTCGACGTTCGCCTGATAACCCATCTCAACTACTCATTTGGTTTGGTTTACAACAATGAGGCGGGCGAAACCAACGCCGCGCTGAAAGACCCTGCCAAGTTGCACCAGATTTGGCTGTCACCCAAAGTTGAAGCCGATCTGGCAAAAATCCCCGCCTTGCGTAAGCAGAACCCGAACCTGAAAGTGCTGCTTTCCGTCGGCGGCTGGGGCGCGCGCGGTTTCTCCTCCGCTGCGGCTACCCCGGAAACACGCAAAATCTTCATTGATTCCGCAGAACAGATCGTAAAAAAATATGGCCTTGATGGCATCGACCTCGACTGGGAATATCCGGTCAACGGCGCGTGGGGGCTGGTGGACAGCACGCCTGCCGACAAGGATAACTTCACTGCCATTTTGAAAGAGCTGCGTGAAAGATTCGGCAAAGAGAAGCTGGTGACCATCGCCGTCGCCGCCAGCGCGGAAAGCCCGAAAAGCTGGATCGACGTCAAAGCCATTGCCCCGTCGCTGGATTACATCAACCTGATGACCTACGACATGGCCTACGGCACGCAGTACTTCAACTCCAACCTGTATGACTCCAAAGAGTGGCCAACCGTCGCGGCGGCAGATAAATACAGCGCAGATTTCGTGGTGAATAATTACCTCGCGGCGGGGTTGAAGGCCAGCCAGATGAACCTCGGCATAGGTTTCTACGGGCGTGTACCAAAACGCACCATGGAGCCGGGAATTGACTGGACCAAGCCAGATGCGCAGAAAAATCCGGTTACCCAGCCATCGTTTAGCCCGACCGAGGTCGCCTTGTTCAAGTCGCTGGGATATGACCTGACCAAAGATACCTATGTGAAGTACAACGACATCGTCAGCAAACTGCTCAACGACCCGCAAAAACGCTTCACCCAGCACTGGGATGATGAGGCGAAAGTGCCGTGGTTGTCGATCAAGTCTGCCAAGGGCGATCCGCTGTTTGCTATCTCTTACGAGAACCCGCGCTCGGTGGCTATCAAAGGGGAATACATCAAAAGCAAAGGGTTGGCCGGGGCCATGTTCTGGGAGTTTGGTGCTGATGATAACAACCAGTTAGCCAGAACGCTGGCCGACACGCTGGGGGTTAAACACTAAGATAGATATGCTTTAAGTCATCAATGTAATCAGCCACTTACTGGGTAAGTGGCTTTTTTGTGGCTTACGCAAAGGTCAGAATAGTGAATCAAGATAGGTCATGAATTCGCTGAGTTTTACTGACATCCCGCCGACGTTAAACAGCAGCGCAATCCACAGCAGTAACAGTAAAAATACTAAAATCTCTAAAAACCGGTAAAACACGCGCTTCCCTCGCTCATTGTTTATATCTCAGCCCAAGTCCTCACCAATCGCCATCCGATGCCCGTCCGGCGTCGCAATGGTGAACTCACGCATGCCGTGCGGCATGTCGGCAATAGGGTGCAAAATAATCGCGCCCGAGGCGGTAAATTCTTCATAAAGGGCAGTCGCATCATCAACATGCCAATAACCAAAGTAACTATGGTCGCCTAACGCCGAAGGCGCAATCGCATCCGGGCAATCTCCCAGCATAATTCGCACTTCCCCCCGTACCGCCAACTGCCAGCCACCACCCTCCGGCCAAGCAAGTTTAAATCCCAACGCATCCCGAAAATAAGCCGAAGTTTTGGCGAGATTAGGGACAGCAAGGACGTAGGAGAAGGGGGTTAGGTTGGGCATGTTGGGATTTCCTTATGGGGGAGCTGGTGTTTGGTAAGGAATACTCTTTAATTATTAGCGCAATACATTACGCACAGCCTTGTTAAAATCAAGCAGTGATAAAAATCAGAGATTTATAGCATCGTTAGAAAGGATAGTTTTAGCTAACCACCAGCATCCCCTGAGGATATTCGAGGTGTTGCCCTATAACGACTTAGTGATTATTTAATCAATCTAAGTTGGCTCAATTTTTTCTCATATAACGAAATGCTTTGTAGCCCAACTTCATAGGCGTAAAAATGTAGAAGATAGGGGCAACGATTAACATTGTTATCGAATATGAAATGATAGCAATGTTAGTGCTGTACATAATCGTGTATATCCAAACGGCCGCCAAAATCAGGACAAGTACCATAGAGGCAATAAACCTGATGTAAAGCTCTCTCAATAATGCTGGATAAGTTGACCCACTGTTCCCAAGTTGCTGCCTTAACGCTGACATATGTTTGGCGTTGAAGCCACTCTGAGAGAGTTTCCTTTCAATTTCAAAAGCATTCATTTAATCACCACTGCCATCAATTTTTAAGAAGAGATATGTACTCATGCCTGGCCCTTTTTCTTTCCCTGAGAAGGGTAATCTGATTAAATAAACTTAATGATACGTATAATGAAATCAAGGCACAGTCATGGACTACTGGAAACCAAACCGATTCAAGGATTACTATCTTACTATGGCTCATGCTGAATCAAATCAGCTGCTTAGCAATGCTAATCACCTTTCTCACCTATACCTTAAAGACGGATTTAATAGGTTACAGTTCCAAGATGATGTTAAAGCTTTCGTTAACGCTCAGCTTAACATCATCCGTTCTGACTCAACTGATGATCAATGTCAGGAATGCATCCAAAATCTTAAAAAAGAAAATGAGTACCTTACGATTCAGGACAGAATGCTCAGAGCAGGAACAGCTACGGTTCGTGCTTCGGTACAGTTGGTCAAGAATGGAGATTTTTGGGGCTATGTGATCAATGGTGTTGGGGTCGTGCTAAGCGGTATGCAGGTAATAGCCGGTGTAACAGTGATTGGTGCTTCCCTAGCGTCAGGGACAATCATAGGTTCTGCCTTTGGGGGAATGTTGGTTCTGCATGGACTCAACGGTTTTCAGGAATCTGTTGAGAACCTGGTGTATGGCAAAACTGATAGTGTGGGATTACTCAAACAGAGTTATGTAGCGACAGCTGATTTTTTAGGGTTCGATCAGAGGGTTGGGCAGTTAGCATACAGTTCAATGGACCTGGCACTGTCTCTCTACGGAATCGTGCGTCTGGTACAAAAACCTGAGGCCTGGCGTCTCTACTATTTTCTTAATACCGACTATGTTCGCGGTATTAAGGAAATGAGCAGAAAAGAGCTATTCATTGAAGTCTATAATGACGCTTCAGCCATAAAGTCAATCTCTGACACTTACAAAGAGTGACCATGCTTTTTCATGAACCTGTAAGCTTTAAATGCAGGTTTCAAAGGTATGAATATATATAAAATGATGAAACCTGCTACAATAGTGATCGAATACGAAACAAGGTTTTCATGTGTACCACTGCGAATGGTATAAATCAGTCCTGCAAGAAGGATTGCTATTAATATCATTGCAACTATGAATCTTTTCTTTAACTGTGAAAGAAGCCAAGGATAAGGATAACCGTCTTTCTCAGCATGCTGACGTATTACAGAGACTTCTTTTTGTGTAAACCCCTCTTTTACAAGCATTTCTTCGATTTGCATTTTATTCATAATAAGCGTCATTCATTTGTCTTACGATAGTTTGATTATAACTCATTACCTAACTTTTATACAAACCTGACAGGCCGGTGAAAGGCTCAGTATCTTTTATTTTTTAGAGATTGTTCTCTGTCGATAACACTTGCGCATAAAATGTTTGCTTTGAGATTCCGATGAAAACTCAGCTTGTTAATTATTGGTTTCAATTAAGATGATACTTTTCAGTTTCTATCATTATTCATAAATTTGAATTCAGCTATTATTTGCTTCTCGCCCATGAGTGGTAACGTTATATCAGTATTCACTTTTCACTAGTATGTACCTTTTGCCGCTGATTCTTTACAGTAAACCACTTCAGTCTTTCATTTTGACGGGCTTCGCAGCAGCTTTCGCATTCCTTATCTTTAACTCATTGACCGGCATAGTAAAAATCCTCGCCTGATGGTGTCTGCATTATCAAACCAAACATACCAACATGACATTGTGGAATTTGTAAGTCTGCTGGAGACAGGGGGGCCATGAAGTTGAGTTAAATGACTGAATGAAAATGGATAAAGTAGACTTTAAGAGACTTGATTTTGGTGTCCCCTACAGGAATCGAACCTGTAACTAGCCCTTAGGAGGGGCTTGTTATATCCGTTTAACTAAGGAGACACGGGCGTCTTGGGAAAGCGCCCGCGTAGTATACTCGTTTTTGCCACAATAATAAGGCGTTAGGCGGTCGTTTGGTTGTTTCGTCGCCAGTTATTGCGCTTTCTGCTGGTTTTCTTGCTTGTTGTTGGCTCTCTTCTGCTGCTTGGCTTTGTTCTGGTTGCTCATGTCATTGCGGATTTGGGCATGGCTGATGAGCGCGAAGATAAAGGTGCCGCCGATGATATTCCCGGCGAGAGTCGGCAGGGCGAAGGGCCAGATGAACTGCTGCCAGGGGATTGCGCCGGTGAACACCAGATAGAGGATTTCTACCGAGCCGACCACAATGTGCGTCAGGTCGGCGATGGCCACCAGATAAGTCATCAGCATGATCACCCACACTTTTGCTGCACCCGCCGATGGCAGCATCCATACCATGGTGGCAATCAGCCAGCCGGAAATAATGCCGCTGACGAACATCGCCGTCGGGTCTTTCTTCATGATCTCCAGACTGATGCTGCGAAAGGCCGCGTCGGTATCGGCGTCGAAAAACGGCACCAGGTGGAAGGCCAGCGCGGCGCAGGCGCAGCCAATCAGGTTGCCACCGAGCACCCAGCTCCAAAGTCGCAGCAGCAGGGCGCTGTTTTTTAGCGTCAGCTTATGCATCACCGGCAGCACGGCGGTGACGGTATTTTCGGTGAAAAGCTGCTGGCGGGCCATGATGACAATAATGAAACCCGCGGTGTAACCAATGTTCTCGATGAAAAAGCGTTCCGGCGACTCCGGCAGGCGGGCGTGCAAAATGCCTTTGGCCATCATGGATGCGCTAATCGACAGCCCTGCGGCTACCGCCGACCAGAACAGCGCCAATCCATCGCGCTCCAGCTCCTTCTCTCCCTCTTGGCGAATCTGCTCGTGAACCGCCGCCGCGCGCGAGGGCAGGTTCTCTTCATCAACTTCAATCTCAGTGCCTTGCGCATGCTCCTCGCTGTCGACATCGTTCTCTACATTATGCTCTTTAATGGCTTGATTCATGGTGTTTCCCCAGAAGTTTTGCGAGGCATCGCGGAAAAATAAAACCGTTTTAAGCATAGGACAGGGATGGTAGTTATGCTGCAAGACAGACGGGTAGTGGCAGGAACCACTGCAACCTCTGGCTGCGACGCATAGGATGCTTATGATATGATGTACCCTTGTGAATTTTACGGGATATTCCGATGTTTGAAGCCGTTAACCTGAGCTGCGTGCGCGACGAGCGCCCCCTGTTTAGCGACCTGAGTTTCACCATCGAGCCCGGTGATATGGTGCAAATTGAAGGCCAGAACGGCGCCGGGAAAACCAGCCTGCTGCGGATTTTGGCCGGGCTTTCTTCACCGGACTCCGGCGAAGTGCGCTGGAAGGGTGAGAATACTCGCCGCCAGCGCGACCTGTTCCATCAGGATTTACTCTTTCTCGGCCATCAGCCGGGGATAAAGTCAGTACTCACTGCATATGAAAATCTGGCATTTTATCAGTCGGTTGACGGCAAAGTTGATGGCGATGCTCTGTATCAGGCCTTAGATAATGTCGGCCTGCTGGGCTATGAAGATGTCACCGTGGCGCAGATGTCCGCCGGGCAGCAGCGCCGCGTTGCATTAGCGAGACTATGGCTGACGCGCGCGCCGCTGTGGATCCTTGATGAACCACTAACGGCTATCGACAAGCAGGGCGTGGCGACACTTATCGACCTGTTCGAAATGCACGCCGGACGAGGCGGTATGGTAGTGCTTACTACCCACCAAGACCTACAGGGCGTGAGCCGCGACGTGCGCAAGCTCCGCTTGACTAACGCAGAACTGCTATGACTCGATTAGGGAAGTTGGTCTAATGTTTATTAAAGTCCTGCGCCGCGAACTGAAAATCGCTTTTCGTAAAAGTGCGGAAATCATCAACCCGCTGTGGTTCTTCATCATCGTGATCACCCTGTTTCCACTGGGGCTGGGACCGGAACCACAACTGCTGGCGCGCATTGCGCCGGGCATCGTCTGGGTCGCGGCACTGCTCGCCTCGCTGCTATCTCTTGAGAGGCTGTTTCGTGATGACTTCCTCGACGGCACGCTGGAGCAGCTACTATTGTTACCATCCCCGCTGGCACTCACGGTTCTAGGCAAAGTATGTGCTCACTGGGTGGTTACCGGGCTGCCGTTATTGATTTTGTCTCCGGTGATTGCCTTGCTGCTGTCATTGGATTTCAACACGTGGAAAGCCGTCGCGCTGACCATTTTGCTTGGAACGCCGACCCTGAGTTTTATTGGTGCCATTGGCGTGGCGCTGACCGTGGGCCTGCGTAAAGGCGGAGTGCTGCTGAGTTTGCTGGTATTGCCGCTGTATATTCCGGTGCTGATTTTTGCCACTGGTGCGATCGACGCCGCCTCTATGGGTATGCCGCTTGGCGGGTATTTGGCAATTCTTGGCGCGATGCTCGCGGGAAGTGCGACACTCGCGCCGTTCGCCACGGCGGCAGCTTTGCGAGTCAGCATTCACTGACCCGTCATACTTCGAGCTTCAGCTCGAAGTATGACGGGGCAATATTATTCCGATCAATTTGGCTAAATTTACCTGTAGTTACAAATTGGCAGAAAAAGCGCAACCTTTGACTAACATCACACTTCTCTATAGGGAACAATATAGGGAAGGGGTATTCAGTGCGAATAAATAAGTGCGGATAGAAACCGGTTCCATCTCTTACCGCGCAATAGGCCAATAACGGTCCACGCGCCCCAGTGAAAGTCTTTTTAGAGTGAGCAACGATAACAATGTGGAAATGGTTACATCAACTCGCGCGACCCGAGCGTCTTTACTCGGTCTGCGGCCGGTTTATTCCGTGGCTCGGCATTCTGGGATTAGCCTGTTTGCTAATTGGCTGGGTCTGGGGCTTTGGCTACGCGCCGCCTGATTACCAGCAGGGTAACAGCTATCGCATCATGTACATTCACGTTCCTGCGGCTATCTGGTCGATGGGGATTTACAGCGCGATGGCGATTGCTGCCTTTATCGGGCTGGTGTGGCAGATGAAAATGTCCGACTTAGCTCTGGCCGCCATGGCACCCGTGGGGGCAGTCTTCACCTTTATTGCGCTGGTCACCGGCTCCGCCTGGGGTAAACCTATGTGGGGAACCTGGTGGGTGTGGGACGCACGTCTGACCTCTGAACTGGTGCTGCTGTTCCTCTATTTAGGAGCCATCGCCTTATATCACTCCTTTGAAGATCGCCGCCTTGCCGGGCGCGCTGCGGGCATTTTGGTGCTGGTCGGTGTGGTCAATATCCCCATCATTCATTACTCGGTGGAGTGGTGGAATACCCTGCATCAAGGCTCGACCAACATGCAGCAAACCATCGACCCGAGTATGCGCTACCCGCTGCGCTGGGCCATCTTCGGCTATCTGTTCTTCTTTATTACGCTGACGCTAATGCGCCTGCGTAACCTTATTCTTATTCAGGAACGCCTGCGTCCGTGGGTGGCGGAACTCGTTAATAAGGAGCGCCGCTGATGAACGCCGCATTCTCAAGCTGGCAGGCATTCTTTGACATGGGCGGCTACGCCTTTTATGTCTGGCTATCTGTGGCCGCCACGTTGATTTCTCTGATTGCCCTAGTGGCGCACACCATGGTGCAGCGTCGGCAAATTCTGGCTGACGTTCGCCGTCGTCAGGCGCGTGAGAAACGCATTGTGCAATCCAAACGCAACGCTACTAATGAATCGCCAGCCGCGACGAAGTCGGCTGTTCCTCGGTTGAAACCGGATGCGTCCGGGGAGAAGTTATTGTGAATCCACGTCGTAAAAAGCGCCTTTCGCTGGCGCTGGTGGTGCTGGTCGGCCTTGGTCTGAGTATCTCTCTGGTGATGTACGCCCTGAGATCCAACATTGATCTGTTCTATACGCCAACCGAGATTCTGCAAGGTAAAGGTGAAAACCATGAGATGCCGTTTGTCGGCCAGCGCCTGCGCATTGGCGGCATGGTGATGCCCGGTTCGGTGAAGCGCGATGCCAAGAGTTTGCAGGTCAGTTTTAAAATTTATGACGCCCGTGGCGCGATTAGCGTGACCTACAACGGCATCCTGCCGGACCTGTTCCGCGAAGGGCAGGGCGTAGTGGCACAGGGTGTCATGGAAGCCGGTAACGTGGTCAATGCTCAGCAAGTGTTGGCGAAGCATGATGAGAAATACGTGCCGCCAGAAGTGGAAGATGCAATGAAAGATGATAACAAAGCCCCGGCTGCGGCCTACGCGGGTAACGATAAAGGAAGTGTTCGCTCATGATGCCGGAAATAGGAACCTTTTCCCTCTGTCTGGCTTTAGGTCTGGCGATACTCCTGAGTATTTACCCACAATGGGGCGCGGCGCGGCAAGATAACCGCATGATGGCGATGGCGCGCCCGCTCTCTTACGGCATGTTCGCCGCCATCACGCTGGCCTTTATCATTCTGGTTCACGCCTTTGTGGTGAACGACTTTACCGTCGCCTATGTGGCGAATAACTCCAACACTCGCCTGCCGGTCTATTACCGCATGGCCGCCACCTGGGGCGCGCACGAAGGCTCGCTGCTGCTGTGGGTGCTGCTGCTGAGCTGCTGGACGCTGGCGGTGGCGCTGTTTAGCCGCCGCATGCCGCAAGACGCCGTGGCCCGCGTGCTGGCCGTCATGGGGATGATCACAGCCGGCTTCCTGGTGTTTATCCTGCTGACTTCTAACCCGTTTATTCGCACTTTGCCGGGCTTCCCGGTGGACGGCAGCGACCTTAACCCCGTGCTGCAAGATATTGGGCTGATTTTCCACCCGCCATTGCTCTATATGGGATATGTCGGCTTCTCCGTGGCCTTCGCGTTTGCCATTGCCTCGCTGATAGCGGGCCGACTGGATACCGCGTGGGCGCGCTGGTCGCGACCTTGGACGACGGCTGCGTGGGTGTTCCTGACCATGGGCATCGTGCTGGGCTCGGCATGGGCTTATTACGAATTAGGCTGGGGCGGCTGGTGGTTCTGGGATCCGGTAGAAAACGCCTCGTTTATGCCTTGGCTGGCAGGCACGGCGCTGATCCACTCGCTGGCGGTGACTGAAAAACGCGGCACCTTCAAAGCCTGGACCGTGCTGCTGGCCATTACCTGTTTCTCACTTTGCCTGCTGGGGACCTTCCTGGTGCGCTCGGGCGTGCTGGTGTCGGTTCACTCCTTCGCCTCAGACCCGGCACGCGGCATGTTTATTCTTGCCTATCTGGTGATCATCATCGGCGGTTCGCTGCTGCTGTATGCCATCAAAGGGAACTCGGTGCGTGCGCCAAGCCGTCACGAACTGCACTCGCGCGAAAGCTATCTGTTAGGCAACAACGTGCTGCTGGTGGCCGCCATGCTGGTGGTGCTGCTCGGCACGCTGCTGCCGCTGATCCACAAACAGCTCGGCATGGGCAGTATTTCCATCGGTGAACCTTTCTTTAATACCATGTTTACTTGGTTGATGGCCCCGCTGGCCCTGCTGTTGGGCATCGGCCCACTGGTGCGCTGGCGTCGCGACGAGCCAAGCAAGCTGTGGCGTCGCCTTGGCGTGGCGCTCGTGGTGACTTTACTGTTGTCGATTCTGCTGCCTTGGCTACTGCAGGACAAAATTGTCGGTATGACGGTGGTCGGCCTGCTGATGTCGGTATGGGTGATTGTCCTCACTCTGATGGAACTGCACGAGCGCGCCACTCATCGTCACACCTTCTGGCGCGGCCTGACCCATCTTTCCCGTAGTCATTGGGGTATGGTGCTGGGGCATCTCGGCGTCGCCGTCACGGTGATTGGTATCGCCTTTAGCCAGAATTACAGCGTCGAGCGCGATGTGCGAATGAAGGCAGGCGACAGCGTGGATATCCACGATTATCACTTTGTTTTCCGCGACATGCGCGATATCCAAGGCTCCAACTATTCCGGCGGCGAAGCCAATATCGACGTCACCCGCAATGGCAAGCCTGTCACCACCTTGCATGCTGAAAAACGCTATTACAGCGTTGCGCACACCATGATGACCGAGGCGGCAATTCACGGGAATCTGGCGCGTGACCTGTATGCCGCGCTGGGTGAAGAGATGGACGACGGCTCTTGGGCCGTGCGCCTGTACTACAAACCTTTTGTGCGCTGGATCTGGCTCGGCGGCATCTTTATGGCCTTTGGCGGCGTGCTCTGTATTCTCGACCCGCGTTATCGCATGAGCAAAAAACTCAAGCGTCAGGGCAAAGCGGAGGCTGAAGAGGCATGAGTCGCAAACTGCTATTTATCCCCCTGGTGCTGTTTTTGGCGCTGGCCGCGGCCTTTATGGTGCAACTGACCCGTAACGCCAACGGCGATGACCCGACCCTGCTGGAGTCGGCGTTGATCGGCAAACCGGTGCCGGTATTTAAGCTGGAATCGCTGTCGCAGCCGGGCAAAACCTACGACCAGTCGGTGCTGCGCGACGGCAAGCCGATCCTGCTGAATGTCTGGGCGACCTGGTGCCCAACCTGCCGCGCCGAGCATGAATATCTCAATACGCTGGCGGTGAAAGGCATTCGCGTGGTGGGGCTGAACTATAAAGATGACCGGCAGAAAGCAGTTAACTGGCTGAATACGCTGGGTAATCCTTATGCGCTGAGCCTGTATGACGGCGACGGCATGCTGGGGCTGGACCTTGGCGTGTACGGCGCGCCGGAGACCTTCTTGATCGACGGTCAGGGCATCATCCGCTACCGCCATGCCGGTGATATGAATGCTAAAGTGTGGCAAAACGAAGTCCTGCCGCTGTACAAAAAATATGGCGGTGACGCATGAGAGCTGTCACTTCGCTTTGCGCACTGATCCTCGGCCTGAGCCTAAGTTGGGCGGCGTTTGCCGCCATTGACACTTACCAGTTCAAGTCAGAGGCGCAGGAGCAGCAGTATCGGCAAATCACCGAACAGCTTCGCTGCCCGAAGTGCCAGAACACCAGCATCGCGGCCTCGGATTCGATCATAGCGGCCGATATGCGTACCAAGGTTTATCAATTACTTAACCAAGGCCAAACGCGCGAGCAGATTGTGCAGTATATGGTGGCGCGATACGGTAACTTTGTGACCTACGAACCGCCAGTTACGCCTTCCACGCTTATTTTATGGCTGGGTCCTCTGCTGTTTGTACTGATTGGCGCGTCGGTGATCGTCATGCGCGCGCGTCGCCAGAATGGACAAACAGGGTCAGAAACATCGGTGAAACAGGGCGTGTCAGCGTCAGAGCTTTCAATAAAAGAACAACAGCGGCTGGCGCAGTTACTGACTGATGTCACGAAGACAGAGAGCGACGGGAAAGGATCATGAGTATTTTTTGGCTGACTATTGTAGTGATGCTTATTATCGCGCTGGCACTGTTTTTGGTGCCGGTGATGCGTCGCGACAGGGCAGAACACACGTCGCGCGATGTGCTGAACAAAGCTTTTTACCAACATCGTCTGAGCGAGCTTGAGCAAGACGAAGAGCAGGGCGTGGTTGACGAGCGCCCGCAGCATATTCGCGAATTGCAGGAAAACCTGCTGAGTGATATTCCCGAAGAGCAGCAGCGCGCCGCGCAGCCAATTGGCCGTTGGACGCTGGTGCCGGGCGCACTGTTACTCGTGCTGGTCACGCTAGGGTTCTACCTCTATTCCGGCGGTTTAACCCAGGTTAGCGCGTGGAATAATGTCATGCAGCGCATGCCAGATTTACGCCACCGCGTGGCCGATGACAATGCGCCAGCCTTAACCATGAATGACGTGCAGGATCTCGGCTTAGGGCTGCGTACCGAATTGCAGCGCGACCCGAACAATGCGCAAGACTGGATGATGCTGGGCCGCGTGGGGATGGCGCTGGATAATGCCAATACCGCGACGCAGGCTTTTGCCCATGCTTACCAGCTTTCGCCGAACAATATGGATATCAAGCTCGGATATGCGGAAGTGTTAACTCGCTCCGGCGATCCGCAAGATAACATTAGCGGCGGCAAACTGTTGCGCAGTATGCTGGAACAAAATCAGGGCAACCTACGCGTCCTGAGTTTGCTAGCCTACAATGAATTTGAGCAGGGGCATTATCCGCAGGCCATTGGTGCCTGGGAGCTAATGCTGAAGATTCTGCCAGCCGGGGATAAACGTGCTGAAATGGTTCGCGCCAGTATTGAGCAGGCGAAGGCCAAATCGGGGCAGAACTCCGCTAAATTGGCGGTTAACGTGACGCTATCTGATAACGCCGCGAAGAGTATTCCGCAGCAAGGCACGGTGTTTATTTCGGTCACCGATGGTAGCAGCCCAGTGCCGATTGCCGTGAAGAAACTGCCTCTAAGCCGCTTCCCGCTTGCCATGACAATGGATGATTCCAATGCCATGATGCCGGAAAGATTGCTTTCTTCGCTGCATCAGTTAAAAGTACGCGTTCGAATTTCACAAAACGGACTGGCAACGCCAGCCGCAGGTGACTGGTACGGCGACAGTCCGCTGACTGATTTTTCCGGCAATGGACAGGTCAGCATTGAGATCAATCAGCAGGTTCCCTGATAGCGGAACTGAAGAAAAATAGGGAGATATCCATGAACTTACGCCTGACTGGGCTGGCGTTTGCGACCGCGCTGCTGGTGGGTTGTGCCGGTACATCATCGGACAGCCAACCGCAGGGACGTTCTGATCCGCTTGAAGGTTTCAACCGGACAATGTTCGACTTCAACTACAACATCATGGACCCTTATGTTCTTCGTCCTGTTGCTGTGGCGTGGAGAAACTATGTGCCTGTGCCAGCGCGTAACGGGATGACTAACTTCTTCGATAACCTCGACGAACCTGCCAGCATGGTCAACGCCTTCGCACAGGGTGACCCATACCGTGCGATGATTCACTTTAACCGTTTCTTCCTCAACACCCTGCTGGGGATGGGCGGCCTGATTGACGTAGCGTCAATGGCTAACCCGAAACTGGCGAAAGAAGAGAAGCGCGGCTTTGGCACCACCTTGGCGCACTATGGCGTAGGCTACGGCCCATACGTGCAACTTCCGGCTTACGGCAGTTTCACCCTGCGTGACGAGGGCGGCGACACCGTCGATTACCTCTATCCGATGCTCAGCTACCTGACCTTCTGGATGTCGGCCGGTAAGTTCGTGCTTGAGGGCGTTGAGACTCGTGCTGAATTGCTCGACTCCGATCCTATCCTGCGTAACTCGTCTGACCCTTACCTGATGGTGCGTGAAGCTTACTTCCAGCGTCACGACTTCTTGGCCAGCGGCGGCAAGTTAACCCCGCAGAACAACCCGAACGCCGCAGCGATTCAGGATGATCTGCAAAGCATCGACTCAGCTAACTGATTCAGATGCTGCCCATAAAAAAAGCGCCTTTCGGCGCTTTTTTTGTGTCTGGCAATCAACAATCTACGCCAGATATTGCAAGCTGTAGCATTAGAAACTGTAGTTAAAGTTAGCACCGTACAGCATCGCGGTACCTTTGGCCTGGAACTCATAGTTCGGCACGCCATTAGCCACTTTCTCGCTGATGTTAACCGTCTGGCCGTGCATGTAAGACACACCCAGATCAACAGACGCATCTTTGTTAAACGCATAAGTGGTACCGGCGCTTATCCAGAAACGGTCTTGGTCAGGAATAGAGATGGTGCGGTTGTCTGCTGGAACCGGGCTATCGTCGAAGGCGATGCCGGTACGGAAAGTCCAGTTATCGTCATAGTAATAGGTGGTACCCAGCGCGATGCGGTAAGCATCGTGATAGTTTTCTTCTTTTTGGAACAGCGTCTGGCCGTTATTGCCAGTGGCTTTCAGCTCCTGGAATTCGCTCCAGCTGGTGTAAGCCAGGCTATAGTGAATCGCCCATTTCGGTGCCACTTTGTTATAACCTGAGATTTCCCACATTTCTGGCAAGTTCAGTGTCAAAGAGCCAGGAATAGTGCTGCCGCCGGTGCCGCCCGCCTGAACTGGGACGCTGTTGCGGTAATCGCCTTTAAAGTCGATATCCACTTTGGAACGGTAGGTGAAACCGTAGCGGTTATTTTCATCCACTTCATACAGGATACCGGCGTTCCAGCCATAACCCCATTCGTCACCTTTCAGGTGAGCAATCTCGGTTTTTGCCGGGAGCTGGCCGCGAGACTGAATTGGGCCAAGTTCACCCGCGGTACGGCTGATTTTCGCTTTGGCCCACACGGCGTCGAAGCCTAAACCTAAGCTGAAGTGCTCGTTAACACGGTACGCGGCGCTTAAGTTGTTGTTGATGGTGATCAGGTCGGTTTTGCCGCCTAAAGGACCTGCCGCGTAGTTGTCATTGAACTCGGTCGCCAGACCATAGTTGGAGGTGGAAGATGCTCCCAACGCCCACTTGTCGTTCAACGGCAGAATAAAGTGCAGGTTTGGCACCCACTGGTTTGGCGCGATGTTATCGGCGTCAGTGCTGTTGCCAGTGATTGGCGAGCGACCCGTAATGTTGACGTCAGGCGCGACGTAAATCGCACCGCCGGAGAAAGAAGGGCGATCAAACATGGTCATGGTTGCCGGGTTTCGGCTGCCAGATGCTGCGGTATCAGCAATGGCCCCTTCACCTGAAAACGAACGGCCAAGACCGGCTGCGGTGTATTCATTTAACTGAAAACCGGCCGCATACACGTTTGAGGAAACAATTGCCACTGCAGCTGCCAGAGCTGATCTTTTCAACAGGTTTTTCTGGTTCATGACCAAAACCTCAATTTTATGTTTTTATCAAACAATGTTACATCATGTAACAATGAGCGCGGGATTGTAGGGTTCGTTCTCAGTCTGACAAATCAGACCAGTGAGCGAAGTATAGGTCCGACCTGTACACATGTTGCAATGATGTTTCATGGATATTTCCAATTTGATGCCAGAAATTAGATCCGCTTAACAAAAAACATACAGCTCCGGCGGAACTTAATAACTTGGAAGATAAAAATTGGTGACATTTATAACCTTTTGAATTTATTTCTGTGATATTAGTCACTTAAAAGACACACAAAAAGTAAGTGCTAGGCGTAGCGGCTGAGCAGGCGTAAAATAGTGGATGAAAATACACCTTTGAATGACCAACAGGGCCGACCGCCAAGGCGTAAATTTGGCCCAGGAGAAGATTATGTCCGAAGCAACTTTGTCATCGAAATCCACCCAGCCTCTGCACTCCATTAACAAATGCGGCGCGGAAGAAACGGCGGCCTGCTGTTGCGTTGACGTCGGTACTATCATGGACAACACCGACTGCACCGCCTCCTACAGTCACGTTTTTGCCAACGAAGCCCAGGCCAATGAGATGTTAAATAGCCTGACCGCCAAAGCGCGCGCGGTGGAATCTGAGCCTTGCGTCATTGATAGCCGAATTGAAAAGGTTGAAGGCGGCGTTGAGCTGAATATCGACTTCACATTCTCATGCCAAGCTGAAACCATGATCTTCCAGCTAGGGTTGCGCTAAATCCAACCTGCAAAATTCTCTCAGTTCTCCAAGCCGCGACCCCTGTGTCGCGGTTTTTTTTTGCAGTCGCTCGCAGTTCCCTCCTTTAGGCATTTGCTAAATATAAACATATGGTTAAAACTGACTTATCAGGTCTGACCTCTTAAATTGGAGTCCGTATGAATAAGGTTATCCCGCTGGTGACGCGTGAAGGCGATCGCATCGCGATTGTCGATGGTTTACGCACGCCATTCGCCAAGCAGGCCACGGCGTACCACGGCATTCCGGCGGTTGATTTGGGTAAGATGGTGGTCAGTGAACTGCTGGCAAAAAGCGGCATTGACCCCAAAATCATCGATCAGCTGGTGTTTGGGCAGGTGGTGCAAATGCCCGAAGCACCGAATATTGCGCGCGAAATCGTGCTCGGTACTGGCATGAGTGTCTCGACGGATGCCTACAGCGTCTCCCGCGCCTGCGCCACTAGTTTTCAGGCCGTAGCCAATGTGGCGGAAAGCATCATTAGCGGCTCGGTCAGTATCGGCATCGCCGGGGGCGCGGACTCCTCTTCGGTCTTGCCGATTGGGGTCAGTAAACGGCTGGCTCGCACTTTAGTCGATGTGAATAAAGCCCGCACGCTGTCACAGCGCCTGGCGCTGTTTAGCAAATTGAAATTCCGCGACTTGCTGCCGGTGCCGCCCGCCGTGGCCGAGTACTCCACCGGCCTGCGCATGGGTGACACCGCCGAACAGATGGCGAAAACCCATGGTATTTCCCGCCAGCAGCAGGACGAACTGGCGCACCGTTCCCACACTTTAGCGACTCAGGCGTGGGAAAATGGCTATCTTGATTCGCAGGTGATGGCCGCCCAAGTGCCGCCGTACCGCGACGTGTTGCAGAAAGACAACAATATTCGCACCCAGTCTGAACTGAGCCAATACACCAAACTTCGCCCAGCCTTTGATCGCCGCCACGGCACGGTCACGGCGGCAACCAGTACGCCTTTAACCGATGGCGCGGCGGCGGTGCTGATGATGAGTGAATCCCGCGCGCGCGAACTCGGCCTAACGCCGCTGGGTTATCTGAAAAGCTTCGCCTTCGCCGCCATCGACGTTTGGGAAGATATGCTGTTAGGCCCGGCCTACGCCACGCCGATTGCGCTAGACAGGGCAGGGCTGACGCTCAGCGATTTGGACTTAATTGAGATGCACGAGGCTTTCGCCGCACAAACGCTGGCAAACATCAAAATGTTCGCCAGTGAGACGTTCGCCCGCGAGAAGCTGGGGCGTGAGCAATCCATCGGCGAAATAGACTGGGAGAGATTCAACGTGCTCGGCGGCTCTCTGGCCTATGGCCATCCTTTTGCCGCCACCGGCGCGCGCATGATCACCCAAACATTACACGAGCTTCGCCGTCGCGGCGGGCGTTACGGGCTGACCACTGCCTGCGCGGCGGGTGGATTAGGTGCCGCAATGATTCTGGAGGCAGCCGAATGACCGACGATCTGTTCTTACTGGAGAACCAGCCCGATTCTGCATTCAAACTGACCTTTACCAACCAGCACGTTGGCATCATCACCATCGACGTGCCGAATGAAAAGGTGAATACCTTAAAGGCTGAATTTGTTGAACAAATCGGCACGATTTTGCAGAAAGCCCAGCAATATTCACAGTTGAAAGGGCTGGTACTGATTTCCGGCAAAACCGACTCTTTTATTGCCGGGGCCGATATCAGCATGATCAGCGGCTGTAAAACGGCCCGCGAGGCCAGTGAGTTAGCCACCAAAGGCCAGACGGTGATGTCGCACATTTCGGCATTCCCGGTGCCGGTGGTGGCCGCCATTCACGGAGCCTGCCTCGGCGGCGGGCTAGAGTTGGCGCTGGCCTGCCATTCGCGAATTTGCTCCCTCGACGATAAAACGCAGCTTGGGCTGCCTGAAGTGCAGCTTGGCCTGTTGCCGGGTTCCGGCGGCACGCAGCGACTGCCAAGGCTAATTGGCGCGCCGAAAGCGCTGGATATGATGCTCACCGGGCGCAGCATTCGCGCCAAGCAGGCTCAGCGAATGGGGCTGGTGGATGACGCCGTGCCTCAATCCATTTTGCTGCAAACTGCCATTGAGCGCGTGCTGCAAGGGCGCAAAACCCGCGCTCCACTGCCTTGGCAGGCGCGTTTGGCGGGCGGCCCCTTGGGCAAGGCACTCCTATTCTCGGTGGTTCGCAAAAAGACCCGAGCCAAAACTCACGGCAACTACCCGGCTACCGAAAAGATCATCGATGTGGTCAAGCAGGGGCTGGATAGCGGGCGTACCAGTGGTTATCAGGCCGAGGCCGAAGCCTTTGGCGAGCTGGTGATGACGCCACAGTCGGCCGCGCTGCGCGGCTTGTTCTTTGCCTCCACGGCGCTGAAAAAAGAGCGCGGGGCAGACGCCGATCCGCTGCCACTGCGCAGAGTGGGCATTCTCGGCGGCGGGCTAATGGGCGGCGGTATCGCCAATGTCACCGCCACGCGCGCGGGCCTGCCGGTGAGGATCAAAGACATTAATCAGGAAGGCATTCGCCACGCGCTGAAATACAGCTGGGATCTGCTAGAGAAGCGCGTTCGCCGCGGGCGACTGAAAAAGGCCGAGCAGCAGCGGCAGATGATGCTGATTTCCGGCACCACGGATTACAGCGGCTTTGAGCGCGTTGATCTGGTGGTCGAAGCCGTGTTTGAGGATTTAGCGCTGAAGCAAAAAATGGTCGCCGAGATTGAACAAAACGCCTCTGAGCATACGGTTTTTGCTTCAAACACCTCTTCTTTGCCGATTCACGACATTGCAGCCACGGCCAGTAGGCCGCAGAACGTGATTGGGCTGCACTATTTCAGCCCGGTAGACAAAATGCCGCTGGTGGAAGTGATCCCGCATGCAGGAACCAGTGAGCAAACCATTTCGACCACCGTCGCGCTGGCGAAGAAACAGGGGAAAACGGCGATTGTGGTGGGCGATAGCGCCGGGTTCTATGTAAACCGCATTCTCGCTCCTTACATTAATGAAGCGGCGCGCTGCTTACTAGAAGGGGAGCCGATTGAACACATTGATAAAGCTCTGGTTGATTTCGGTTTCCCGGTCGGGCCGTTGCAATTACTGGACGAGGTAGGGATCGACGTCGGTACTAAAATCATTCCGATTCTGGTGAATGCTTTAGGCCCGCGTTTTGCCGCGCCGCGCGCGCTGGACGCCGTGCTGGAAGACGGCCGTAAAGGGCGCAAAAACGGCAAAGGCTTCTATCTCTATGCGGATAAAGGCCGACCGGCGAAGAAGAAACAGGCTGATCCGTCAATTTATCGGCTGCTTAACCTGTCGCCAAAACAGCAGCAGGGCGGGGAGTTGATCGCCCGCCGCTGCGTGATGCTGATGCTCAACGAGGCGGTGCGCTGTTTGGATGAAAATGTCATTCGCAGTGCCCGCGATGGCGATATTGGCGCGGTCTTTGGCATCGGCTTCCCGCCGTTCCTCGGCGGCCCGTTCCGCTACATTGACCAGCTTGGCGGGGCAGAGGTGCTGAAAACCTTGCAGGGCCTGCAACAGCATTATGGCGAGCACTTCGCGCCATGCCCTGGCCTGATACGCCGGGCGCAAGAGGGCAGCCGCTTCTATCCATGATGTGGTTGGTCATGATGCTGTTCGCGGTCAAAAGCGATTGATCGACTGATGATGAAAAGCTTTCATGCCGGAATTATTTCAGCGCGCATGAAAGCTCATCATCCTGTGACAACGATCACGGCTTATGTCGCGTTTTCGCGGGAATCTGGCAGGGTCTGTTTCCAGATACGGTGATGAGTTAGATAATGCATCTGTGCGAAAAGAAATCGAAAAGAAATATTGTTAGCCGTAGGCAAACTGGTGAGGTTTGCAGCAAGCGTTTGAAATACATCCGATATGATTAATAAGTAGGCAAACTAGTTTACAAGTGGAATCAGTTGATGTAAAAAACAGCGTTTTCTTTACGTGAAGTTTCAGGCAAAATGCCCGGCCGCCATAGAGAGACGGCGCGTTAGGTGGCTGTGGTTTGCCCTTCAGGCTTTCAACGAAAGCATCGGGCAAAGGGTGATACAGCACGCAAGGCGTTTCTGTATAGCGCTATTTTTGTTAACAAAAGCGGTGCAATATGCAAGTTGTGATTATGCGTCACGGTGAGGCAGCTCTTGAAGCAGCCAGTGATTCGGCAAGACCTCTTACCGAATGCGGATGTGACGAATCAGTACATATGGCGGCGTGGCTGAAAGGTCGCGCAATCAATATTCAGCGTGTTTTGGTTAGCCCGTATCTACGTGCGCAGCAGACGCTGGAAAAAGTGAAACAGGCCATCGGTCTGCCCGATGAGGTGGAAGTTCTGAAAGAACTGACTCCGGGGGGCGATCCTGCCGTTGTCGCGCAAGAACTCCATGCGCTGGCGCTGGAAGGCGTGAGCAGCGTGCTGGTGGTTTCACACCTGCCGCTGGTGGGGTATCTGGTCGCCGAGTTGTGCCCGGGCGTTTGCCCGCCGATGTTCGCCACTTCTGCGATGGCCAGCGTAGAGTTAGACGCTGAAACCGGCAAAGGCACCTTTGAGTGGCAGTTCAGCCCTTGTCAGGTGATGGCGAAAGTCTAAAACGTTGCTCCGCTAAAAATCAAAAAGCACAGCTCAGGCTGTGCTTTTTTGCTTTCTGCTTTTGCGAATCAGCGGCGGTTACAGCTCATGCTGCTTATCGTCCAGCTCAATCAGCACAAGCAGTGCGGCGGTTCCGCCCAGCTCTTTGGGTGCCTGATGAAAGGCTAACACGTCAGGGTGCTGCGCCAGCCACAGCGGCGTCTGTTGCTTGAGGATGTGCTTGCCGTGACCGTGCATCACGCAGGCGCAGTGCACGTGCTCGCGGCGGCAGGCGGCAATCAGCGCGCCCAGCTCCTGCTTGGCTTCGCGCTGGGTCAGGCCGTGTAAATCGAGAAACAGCTCCGGCGAGTAGTCGCCGCGGCGCAGCTTCTTTAATTCGAAATGGCTGACATCAGGGCGCAGGTGGCGCACCGGGCCTTCTTCCTGCAACATCGGCTGGAATTCATCGGAGAAGTAGTAAGTCGCATCAACCTGTTCTTGCAACAGCTTTTTTGGCGATACTTCGGTCACTTTTTTACGCACCGGACGATGAGTAATAGTGTCATTTTGCAGGCGTTTAATCCCCGGCACGGCTTCACGGAAAAGCAGCTTTTCCTCCGGGCTTAGCGCATGTTTTTTCTTCATGGATTCGTCATCATTCTTAGCACATTTTCACAGTGTACCTGCGCATTAGTCGAGGGTTAACAAAAACTCAGACTTAAATTCCCATCACTTCTCGCAACAACTTCCTATAGCTGCTGATTTGTCCCCGGCTTCGTGGCAAACTATGCGGCAAATTAGGTACTGTAAACCCTCGGTTAAAGGGCTGTTAAAAGCCAGCCTGCCGTCAGGAGAGAAAATTGGACAAAATATTCGTAGATGAAGCCGTAGGCGAGCTTCACACCATTCAGGACATGCTGCGTTGGACAGTAAGCCGCCTGAACGCCGCTAATGTTTATTATGGCCATGGTACCGATAACCCGTGGGATGAAGCCGTGCAGCTGGTGCTGCCAAGCGTGTTCCTGCCGCTCGACATTCCAGAAGATATGCACACCGCGCGCCTGACCTCCAGTGAGCGCCATCGCATCGTTGAGCGCGTGATCCGCCGCGTTAACGAGCGCGTTCCTGTCGCCTATCTGACTAACAAAGCCTGGTTCTGCGGCATGGAGTTCTACGTTGACGAACGCGTGCTGGTGCCGCGCTCACCGATTGGCGAACTGATCGACAATCGCTTCTCCGGCATCCTGCGCGACAAGCCGCAGCACATTCTCGACATGTGTACCGGCAGCGGCTGTATTGCTATCGCCTGTGCCTATGCCTTCCCGGAAACCGAAGTGGACGCGGTAGATATCTCTGCCGACGCGCTGGCGGTGGCCGAACGCAATATCGAAGCCCACGGCGTGGAGAACTGGGTCACCCCAATTCGCTCCGACCTGTTCCGTGAACTGGTGTCATTACAGTACGACCTGATCGTCACCAACCCGCCATACGTTGACGAAGAAGATATGTCAGACCTGCCGCAGGAATATCGCCACGAGCCTGAGCTAGGCCTGGCTTCCGGCACTGACGGTCTGAAGCTGACTCGCCGCATTCTGGCCTGCGCGCCAGACTACCTGACCGAGCAGGGCGTGCTGATTTGTGAAGTGGGTAACAGCATGGTACATCTGATGGAACAGTACCCAGAGATTCCATTTACCTGGCTGGAATTCGAAAACGGCGGCGACGGCGTATTTATGCTGACCAAGCAGCAGTTGCTGGATTGCGCTGAGTATTTCACTGCTTACCGCGACTAAAAAATTTTGGGTGACGGGCCTCGCAGCCGGTCACCTCATCAAATAAACAACATAATGGTTAAGGAGCCGTGATGGCAGGGAACAGTATTGGGCAGTTTTTCCGCGTCACCACTTTTGGCGAATCCCACGGCGTGGCCTTGGGTTGCATCATCGACGGCGTGCCACCGGGCATTCCGCTGACCGAAGCAGATTTGCAGCACGATCTCGATCGCCGCCGTCCGGGCACGTCGCGTTACACCACTCAGCGCCGCGAACCGGATCAGGTGAAGATCCTCTCCGGCGTGTTCGAAGGGGTGACTACCGGCACCAGCATCGGCCTGATCATCGAGAATACTGACCAGCGCTCTCAGGATTACAGTGCGATTAAAGACGTTTTCCGTCCGGGACACGCTGACTACACCTATGAGCAGAAATATGGCGTGCGCGACTACCGCGGCGGCGGTCGTTCTTCGGCCCGTGAAACCGCAATGCGCGTTGCCGCCGGTGCCGTCGCCAAGAAATATTTGGCGCAAAAATTTGGCGTTAAAGTCCGTGGCTATCTGGCACAGATTGGCGATGTCAGCTGTGAGTTGAAAGACTGGGACTTGGTCGAAACCAACCCTTTCTTCTGCCCGGATGAGTCCAAGCTGGAAGCGCTGGACGAACTGATGCGCGAGCTGAAAAAGGCCGGTGACTCTATCGGCGCGAAAATTACCGTGATGGCGGAAAACCTGCCAGCGGGCCTCGGCGAGCCGGTCTTCGACCGTCTTGACGCTGATTTGGCTCACGCGCTGATGAGCATCAACGCGGTGAAAGGCGTGGAAATTGGCGACGGTTTTGCCGTAGTCACCAAGCGCGGCAGCGAAAACCGTGACGAAATCACACCAAACGGCTTTGAAAGCAACCACGCGGGCGGCATTCTCGGCGGTATCAGCAGCGGCCAGCCGGTTATCGCGCATATTGCGTTGAAACCGACCTCCAGCATCACCGTTCCGGGGCGCACCATTAACCGCGAAGGCGAGCAGGTGGAGATGATCACCAAAGGTCGCCATGACCCTTGTGTGGGCATCCGCGCCGTGCCAATCGCTGAAGCGATGATGGCTATCGTGCTGATGGACCACTTGCTGCGTCAACGTGCTCAAAACGGTGATGTGAACTCAAGCGTTCCACGCTGGTGATTAGCTAATCAAAGGTGGTAAACCGATGAAACCTGCTTTCATGACGGCAAATCTGTTCAAAACGGCCTGCGCGGGTCTGCTGGCGCTGGCGTTTTGCGCGCCCGCTCTGGCGGTAACACCTTGGCAGAAAATCACCCATCCGGTGGCCGGGGCGCCGCAGGCCATCGGCGGTTTCGCCAACGGCTGCCAGATTGGCGCCCAGCCTCTGCCGCTGAACTCGCCTAATTATCAGGTGATGCGCACTGACCAGCGCCGCTATTTCGGTCAGCCTGACCTGCTGGCTTTTATCAAACGTCTGGGACTTCAGGCGACGGATAAAGGCCTTGGCACCATGCTGATTGGCGATATGGCGATGCCAGCCGGTGGTCGTTTCAGCAGCGGACATGCCAGCCACCAGTCGGGTTTGGATGTTGATATCTGGCTGCAACTGCCGCGTCAGCGCTGGAGCGAGCAGATGCTGCTCAAGCCGCAGCCTATTGATTTGGTCAATGCTGACGGTAAAACCGTCAATCAGCGACAGTGGCAACCACGCATTGAAACGCTGATCAAGCTGGCCGCGCAGGACAGCGACGTGACGCGCATCTTCGTCAACCCGGCCATCAAACAGCAGCTGTGTGCCGATGCGGGAACGGATCGCGCGTGGCTGCATAAAGTTCGTCCGTGGTTTGGCCATCGTGCGCACATGCATGTCCGTCTGCGTTGCCCTGCGGGCAGCCTGGAATGTGAAGATCAGGCGCCACCTCCGCCGGGAGATGGTTGCGGCGCGGAACTGCAAAGTTGGTTCCTGCCACCGAAACCGGGCACCGGTACACCAGTGAAAAAAGAGCCACCTCCGTTGCCGCCGTCTTGTCAGGCGCTGCTGGATAAACACGTGCTCTAATCGCTATTGAACATTCCCCGCTTTATAGAGCGAGACAAAAAGAAAAATGGATTGGTTGATTGTTGCCCCTTGGGTAGTAGGCGTTCTGTTTTTAGTGGCTGTTTTAGCGGGGTTTATTGATTCAATAGCCGGTGGCGGTGGGCTACTCAGCTTGCCGGCACTGCTGGCGGCGGGTGTGTCTCCCGCTCAGGCGATTGCCACCAATAAGCTGTCGGCGGTAGGGGGATCTTTCTCCGCTAGCCTGTACTTTGTGCGCCGTGGGGTGGTGAACCTTAACGACCAAAAGCTCAATATTGCCTGCACCTTTGTTGGCTCGGTATTGGGCGCGATTTTGATTCAGCACCTGCGCGCAGACATGCTCCGGCAGATCCTGCCGCTGCTGATCATCTGCATTGGTCTCTATTTTCTGCTGACGCCAAGATTGGGCGAAAGCGATCGTCAGCGCCGCTTATCCGCGCTGCCTTATGCATTAGTCGGTGGCGGCTGCGTTGGTTTTTATGACGGCTTCTTCGGGCCGGGGGCGGGCTCTTTCTACGCGCTGGGCTTTGTGACGCTGTGCGGCTTTAATCTTGCCAAAGCCACGGCACACGCCAAAGTGCTGAACTTCACCTCTAACTTTGGTGGCCTGCTGTTTTTCATCATGGGCCACAAAGTGATTTGGAGTATTGGCTTGGTGATGCTGGCCGGGCAGTTTATCGGCGCGCGCCTCGGCGCTCGCATGGTGTTATCTAAAGGGCAGAAGATGATCCGCCCGATGGTGGTCTGTGTGTCAACGGTAATGAGCTGTAAGCTGATTTATGACAGCCACGGGGCGGAGATCTACCAGTGGCTCAGTTTGCACCTATAGCAACAGGCGAGTCACTGAGGCAAATCACTGATCAACATCAGTAAAAACAATATTCAAATAGGGGAGTATTTGCCCCTAATTTCACTTGATAGAGTTTCGCAGCAACTATGTCCGATTCAACAGAAACCCATAATTATCATCAATTAATCCAGATTTTTGATTCCTGCTTCTATGAGGAATTCAACACCCGGCTGATTAAAGGTGATGACGAGCCAATTTACCTGCCCGCCGATGAACAGGAAGATTTCAATCGCATCGTTTTTGCTCACGGCTACTACGCCAGCGGGCTGCATGAAATCTCCCACTGGTGCGTGGCGGGGGCCGAGCGCCGCAAGCTGGTGGATTTCGGTTACTGGTATTGCCCGGATGGCCGTGACGCGCAAACGCAAAGTGAATTTGAGAAGGTGGAAATTAAGCCTCAATCCTATGAGTGGCTATTTTGCGCCGCCGCCGGGTTCCGCTTTAACGTCAGTTGTGACAACCTGAGCGGCGATTGTGAGCCGGACCGCGTGGCTTTCCACAATAAGGTCCGCGAAGAAGTGCTGCGGATCTTGCAACAAGGCGTCCCAGAAAGACCGGCGCGCTTTATAAAAGCGTTACAATCGTTTTACAATACGGCACCTTTGACGGCGGCAGATTTCCCTGCGCTGCAACCGCTAGAATGAATTTCTGAATATTGAATAATTGAGGATGATTGATGATCGCAGAATTTGAAGCGCGTATTTTGACGCTGATTGACGACATGGTTGAAAGCGCCAGCGATGATGAGCTGTTCGCCAGTGGCTATCTGCGAGGCCATCTGACCGTGGCGGTTGCCGACGCGGAAGAGAACGGCGAACACACTGCCGAAGCATTGAAAGTGCGGGTGCAACACAGCCTAGATAATGCCATCAAGGCCGGGGAGCTCTCTCCGCGCGATCAGGTTCTGGTGCTCGGTATGTGGGAAAACCTCTATCAGGCGTCTCTGCCAGAAGCCAAATAATCAGTCATACCTTATAAAAACAAAGGGCCGTCAGGCCCTTTGTCAATTCTGTCAGTTCGCCTCGCTCACCACCGGTTTGCCTTTCAGCAGTTTTCTTACCCACATGCGATGCGGGTTAAGCGCCGCCAGCGTTTCGCTATCGAGCGGCATCGGCTCCCCCGAAATTTGCGCCGCCAGCACTTCCGCCACCAGCGGGGCTGAACTTAGCCCACGCGAACCCAGCGCCCCGAGCAGGAATAGATTGCGATGATATGGCGCATCAGCCACCGGCTGGCCGCGTTTCACGGCGATATCCAGCTTGCTATAAGCCCTAAGCATGGCGTCATAATCGGCCACTGCACCCACCATCGGCAGGTGGTCGCGGGTCGCGCAGCGCACGCCGTTTCTCGCCTCGCCGCTACTCACGTCAACTTCCCGCGCCCAGTCGGCTTGCGGCAAGCAATCAATCAGCCGCTGGCGGTTCTGTTGCTGGTCATCTTCGCGATAAGCCGTCGACTTATCAGCACGGTGATAGCTCGCGCCAATGCAATGGTGCTGATTCAGTGGGTTAACTGGCGTGAGGTAGCCGTCATAGCACAGCACTTGTTTGAGCTTTTGCAGTTCCGGCGTGGTGGGAATATGTGAAACCTGCCCGCCGACGGCGTACACCGGCAGCTTCTCGGTTTGCTGGAAATCAGTAATATTCGCCCCGTTTGCCAGCACCAGGCTGTCATGCACTAGGGTTTCGCCATTGGCGAAGGTCAGCGCCCAGCGGCTGTCCTCGGTCTGTCGTAACCCCGTGACCGGCTGGTTGAAATGTGCCTTTAGCCCGCGCGTCTCGGCCAGTCGGATTAACTCCGTGGTGAGTTGAGCGGGGCAGAGCCAGCCCCCCAGCCCATAGCTGATCCCGCCATGATGACACGCTAAGCCGCAAGCTTCGGTCAGCTGCTGCTGATTGAGGGCGGTGGCTAGCTCGGCGGGCAGTTCGCCTGCGAGGATCTTATCAATTTTCCCCTGACTCTTGGCGTCATAGCCAATCTGGCTTACGCCGCACCACTGATGGTCGAACGCCACGCCACTTGCTGCTAAAGCCTGATACTGGCGACGGGCGAAGGTGAATGCGTGGGAGAAAAATCGCTCCAGCGCGTCGCCTTTACCATTGAGTAAGGGATACACCGCGCCCTGACGATTCCCCGAAGCTCCCTGAGCCGGTTGATCATCGGCACAATAAAGGGTGACGTTAAAATCACGCCGCAGCAGCGCCAGCGCCAGCACGGCACTGGCGACGCCGCCGCCGATAATAGCAATGTCTTGGGTGTTTTCCGCCGCCGGTCTCTGATACCACGGAGCCGAATGTGGCAGACTCAGCGGATTATTCATCACGCCGCTAAGCATATGTTTCTTTTGACCGAACCCTTTCACTTTCCCGACGTCAAAGCCTGCATCGAGTAAACCGCGACGGACAAAACCGGCCACGGTAAAGGTTGCCAGCGTACCTTGCGAGCGCGAAAGCCGCGCCATGTTGGCAAACAGCTCGGGGGTCCACATATCGGGGTTTTTAGAAGGGGCAAAACCATCTAAAAACCAGGCGTCAACCTGTTGATTCATACTGCTGTCACAAGCCGGAAGCAGGGTAGTAACATCGCCGAACCATAGGTCGAGAGTGATGCGCCCGTCGTCCAGCAGCAGGCGATGGCAGCCGGAAAAAGGCAGCGGCCATTGGGCAACAAGTTGGCTGGCATAGTCGGCAAGTTCAGGCCACTGGGTTAAGGCGGCAGTCAGGTCATTTACGGACAGTGGAAATTTCTCGAAGCTAATGAAATGCAGGCGTTTTAGGCGAGCTTCGGGCTGCTGCTGGGTATAGTCATCAAAGGCTTGCCACAGAGTGAGAAAGTTCAGGCCGGTGCCAAATCCGGTTTCTGCAATAACGCAGACCGAGCGCGGATGTTCGGCAAAGCGTTGTGGGAATCCATTACCGTTTAGAAAGACGTGGCGGGTTTCCAGCAGGCCGTTTTGGTTGGAAAAATAGACGTCATCAAAATGTCGGGAAACAGGTGTACCCTGTTCGTTCCAACTTAATTCGGCGGGCTGGATTGGGGTGTGGCTCACATGAAACTCCCTCAGTTCAAGGCGATGCCGAAGTTTAACGGCCAGTTTGACCTCGCGCAAATTTACTGCGATTTACACAAGGAATTGCTGATCGGACTTGTTCGGCGTACAACTGTACGCTAGAGTGCGTCACGAAATCCCGAATAGTTAATAGTACAAGAGGTATTAAATGAAACGTGCAGTCATTACTGGCCTGGGTATCATCTCGAGCATCGGTAACAACAAGCAGGAAGTACTTAACTCCCTGCAAGAAGGGCGCTCAGGGATCACCTTCTCGCAAGAGTTGAAAGATGCCGGAATGCGTAGCCATGTCTGGGGTGATGTTAAGTTAGACACCGCAGGGCTTATCGATCGTAAGGTCGTGCGTTTCATGAGTGATGCTTCTATCTACGCTTATCTGTCCATGCAGCAGGCTATCGAGGATTCTGGCCTGACGCCTGAGATGGTTTCTAACGAGCGTACCGGCCTGATCGCAGGTTCCGGTGGCGGTTCACCACGTAACCAGGTTGCGGGTTCTGACGGCATGCGTGCTAAAGGTCTGCGCGGCGTAGGTCCATACATGGTGACTAAGGCGATGGCGTCTGGCGTTTCTGCTTGCCTCGCGACTCCGTTCAAAATTCGTGGCGTTAACTATTCCATCAGCTCTGCTTGTGCGACCTCTGCTCACTGCATCGGTAACGCGGTAGAGATGATTCAGCTCGGTAAGCAAGACGTGGTGTTCGCCGGTGGCGGCGAAGAGCTGTGCTGGGAAATGGCCTGTGAGTTCGACGCTATGGGCGCACTCTCTACCAGCTACAACGACACTCCAGATAAAGCTTCCCGTACTTACGATAAAGCCCGTGACGGTTTCGTCATCGCTGGCGGCGGCGGTATGGTTGTTGTGGAAGAGCTGGAACACGCTCTGGCACGTGGCGCGCACATCTACGCAGAAATCGTGGGCTACGGCGCAACATCTGACGGCGCAGACATGGTTGCTCCATCAGGCGAAGGCGCAGTGCGCTGTATGAAGATGGCAATGCAGGGTGTGGACACCCCGATTGACTACGTCAACGTACACGGTACTTCTACTCCAGTAGGCGATGTGAAAGAGCTCGGCGCAATCCGCGAAGTGTTCGGCGCTACAACACCAGCACTGTCTTCTACTAAAGCCATGACCGGCCACTCACTGGGTGCTGCGGGCGTGCAGGAAGCAATCTACACCTTGCTGATGGCTGAAAATAACTTCATCGCGCCAAGCATCAACATCGAAAACCTCGATGAGCAGGCTGAAGGTATGGACATCATCACTAAGCCAACTCAGCGCGAGCTGACTACCGTGATGTCTAACAGCTTCGGCTTCGGCGGTACTAACGCCACGCTGGTTATGCGTAAGCTGAAAAACGACAAGTAATCTCGTCGTTCTCTTTGAAAAACCCGCCATCGTGCGGGTTTTTTTATGCCCGCCGTCATACTCCCCAATGCCTCAACAGCTACAAACGACTTAACTAATCAGGTACAATTCCGTCGCTTTCTTTTCACTCAATAGATACTTTTATAACTAAGATGCAATGCTCTCACTTAGCCAGATAAAGCACAGGCACACTCTTTTTCCTGCCTGGCTTGGGATTCTGGCCATCCTGATGTTATTTATCGCGCCGGTGGTGTCTAAATCACTGGTGGCTGCTGGCATGTCGCATTCGATGATGCCTGGCATGGCGATGACAGAGATGTCGACGGCAGAAATGCCTATGGCATCGATGGATATGTCAGAGATGTCAGAGTCCGACATGCCGATGTCGCATGGCGAGATGGCTGAACAGGCTGATACTGTGGCTCATCAAAACTCTATGCCCATGCACGATATGGGGCTGGGAGTGATGATGCCCGGCGACATGAGTGACGCAGCCTGTGGTTACTGCGTACTTTTAGTCCACCTGCCGCTGTTTCATATGTTAGCGCTGCCGATGCTGTGGGTGTCTAACACCTCCAGCCGCGCACCGCCGCGCCTCGCAGCCGTTCGTCCTGTTCCCACTGCTTTCTACCCTGACTCTCAGCCTCGCGCCCCTCCTGCTTTCAAATAGCTTTTTGTTTCTTCTATTAAACATCGTCTGAACAGTGCCGACCTGGCTTTGCTGTTCTGCACCTGCTATTTGAACACTCAGGAAACATTCTTGATGAGCCATCCTGCAAGCTCTACCAAAATGACGGCCAAAGCCGCGTCCGTTGCGTTACTCAAGCGTATCCATTTCTATATCGGTTTGTTCGTCGGGCCTTTTATCTTTGTCGCCGCGCTGACCGGCACGCTGTATGTACTTACTCCTCAGCTTGAAAACCACTTGTACGCCAACGAGCTTTTCACTTCCGCGAAAGGTGACGTGCAGCCGATCTCTCGGCAAATTGAAGCTGCGCTGGCCATTGCTGGCGATCAGGCGAAGATCGCTGCGATTCGTCCAGCCCCTGCGCTGGGGGAAACCATGCGGGTTATGCTGTCCGACCCAAGCCTCGGCGCGTCCAAAACCAAGGCAATATTTGTTGACCCCGTGACGCTGGATATCAAGGGTGAAGAGACCGTCTATGGCACCAGCGGCATCCTGCCTTTACGCACCTGGCTCGATGAGCTTCACCGCGAGCTGCTGCTAGGCGATATTGGCCGTAATTACAGCGAACTCGCTGCTTCATGGCTGTGGGTTGCGGCACTGGGCGGCATTCTTCTATGGGCAACCAGCCGACAGAAAACACGTGGCAACCGTAAGCTTACCGGCACGGCTGCCAAGCAGCACATTAGCCGCCGCTGGCATACCTGGCTTGGCATCACGCTGCTGGTCGGCATGCTGTTTCTGTCGGTAACGGGCCTGACATGGTCACAGTGGGCCGGGAGCAATATAAGCATCCTGCGTCAATATATGGGCTGGATGACCCCTTCGGTCGCGACCACTCTGGCAGGCGAAAAATCGGCTCCTGCGGGTGAACATGCCGAGCACCAGATGAGTGATATGAGCATGGCAGATATGCCTGACATGCCCGATATGGCAGCTCATCACATGCCAGCAAAAGTTGAGCCGGTTAATGTTCTGCCGATCACTTTCGATCAGGTCATCGCCGCCGCGCGTCATACAGGGATCACGGCTAACAAAATAGAAATTCGCCCGGCATATACGGCGGATAAGGCCTGGACGGTGACGGAAGTGGACCGAAGCTGGCCAACGCAGGTTGATGCCGTATCGGTTAACCCACAGACGATGGCGATTATTGACCATACCGAGTTTGCCCATTTCCCGCTGCTGGCGAAGCTCACCCGCTGGGGCGTTGATGCCCATATGGGTATTCTGTTTGGCTTCTGGAATCAGGCCATTCTGGTGCTTTTTGGCATCGGGCTGTGCGTGATGATCGGCTGGGGTTACCGCATGTGGTGGCTGCGCCGTCCGGCGATGAACAGCGGCCCGCATCCGGTGGTAACCCTGATTCAAACGTGGCGCCAACTTCCTGCCAGCCTGCAATGGCCAATTGGGCTGATAGCACTGGCTCTCTCCATCAGCCTGCCAGTGATGGGTGTCAGCCTGCTTATCTTCTTGCTGATTGATGTGCTCCGTTGGCTGCGACATAGAAACCGGCTCCAAGCTGTTGCGGTGAATTAATGAGCGCCGACTTTAGCTCGCAGCGTGCAAATAACAAGCTGAAAAGCGAGCGGAAATAAGTGATTGCGAGCCTTCTCGCAAATTATTGACGAGGCCCTCAGCGGCCTCGTTTTTTATTACGAGGTTTGCTGGAAAACTCATTTTTGCAGTAGCGGGCCGCAACGTCTTCGGGTAACGTCAGCGCAATCGACCGGGTCACTCATTGCGGAAAACTATGCTGGCAACTTTCTTCACAACATTACTCAAGCCCTTCTTACGTGACCGTTTTTTGCACGTCTTATTGCTACTGGGTGTGGTACTGACTCTTTTCCAGCCGGAGAAAATCCACCAATTTGCACAATTTGTAGATTGGTCAACTATCGTCACGCTGATTGGGTTGCTGATGCTGACCAAGGGCGTTGAGGTGAGCGGCTACTTTGATTTTGTTGGCCGTAAGATGATCAACAGCATCAACAATGAGCGCTATTTGGCGCTGTTTTTGGTTTGTGCCGCCGCGCTGCTTTCTACCTTTATGACCAATGACGTGGCGCTGTTTATCGTCATTCCACTCACGATCACCCTGAAAAAGCTCTCTACGCTGCCCGTCACGCGACTGATCATCTTTGAGGCATTGGCGGTAAACGCGGGCTCCTTACTTACGCCTATCGGTAATCCGCAAAATATCTTGTTGTGGAACAAATCCGGCCTGTCATTTTTGGGGTTTATAGCACAAATGAGCCCGCTGGCATTCGTCAGTTTTGCGGCATTATTGATAGTGACTTGGCTGAATTTCCCAGCGATAAAGCTGAAAAGGCTGGAGAATAATCAGGGCTATCCATACCAGAAAAAACTGCTGTTTAGCTGTCTGGTGATGTACGTGTTGTTTATTGGCTGTGTGGATTTCGGCTTGGCGCTATATGGCCTGATTGCCGTGCTGCTGTGCTTTCTTTTGCTGGCGCGGCAGGTGCTGTTGCGCATCGACTGGCCGTTGATTCTGGTGTTTATCGCCATGTTTATCGACGTGCGGTTGATTGTCGGTTTAGACGCCGTGCGTGACGCGGTGAACCAGATTGCACACCTAAGCCCGGCGGGCGTTTACGCCCTTGGTATCGGGCTGTCGCAGGTCATTAGCAACGTGCCAGCTACCATTTTGATGATTAACTACGTGCCACCTAACGCCTTGCTGGCTTACGCCGTTAACGCTGGCGGTTTCGGCCTTGCGATTGGTTCACTGGCTAACCTCATTGCCCTGCGCATGGCCAACGATCGCAAGATCTGGCTCAAGTTCCACTATTTCTCCTTCCCATTCCTTATTTTGAGTGGCCTGGGCGGCTGGCTATTACTGGCTTGGAGCTAAGGGCAGCTTGGCTAATCGATTAACCGCCGAGGTTATCTCTCCGGGCGTTAATGCCGAGAAGCCTAGTAGCCAGCCATCAGGTATTTGCTCCTGCGCGCCAGCGTCGGGCAGCCACAGCGGCGAAAGGCGTGGCGTGACGACACCCTGTTGCAAGGCCAGCTGAGTCAGCCTCTTTTCGGAGCCAGCGGGCAGGCGAGCCGCCAGCTGTAAGCCTCCGGCGGCGGGTTGCGGAATCAGCCAGTTTGCGAGCTTTTGCTGGATCTCCTCCAGCAAATGATTGCGGCGGCTATGGTAAAGCTGGCGTGAAAAACGCAGGTGCGTGGCGAAATGGCCAGACTGAATAAAATCAGCCGTCACCGCCTGCATCAACTGAGACGAATGGCCGTCATATACCGTGCGCAGCGTGGTCATAGGCTCTACCAGCGCCTCGGGGAGTACAGCGTAGGCCAAACGTAAGGAAGGAAAGAGCACTTTGGAAAAGGTGCCGAGATAAATCACCTGCTGGTGTTTATCCAGCCCCTGCATGGCTGGTAAAGGGCGGCCATCATAATGTAGCTCGCTGTCGTAATCATCCTCGATAATCCACGACTGATATTTCCGCGCCAGCGCCAGTAGCGCCAGTCGGCGTGGCAGGCTAAGACTAACGCCGGAAGGGTAGTGGTGGGAAGGCGTGAGATAGATAACTTTAGGCTGAACGGTTTGGCCGACTGGGTTCATGCCTTCTTCATCCACTCCCACCGGGTATATCTTGCCGCCCGCGCTGGTAAAGGCATTTCTTGCGCCGAGATAGCCCGGCTGTTCTAGCCAGACGTTATCACCTTGATCGAGCAGCAGAGTTGCCAAGAGCTGCAAAGCCTGCTGCGAGCTGGTGGTGATCATGATTTGCTGCGGGCTGCACTGCACGCCGCGAGATTGCTGGAGGTAAGCACAAATGGCTTCGCGCAGGGGAGCAAAACCCTGCGGATCGCCATAGCCGAGCAGCGTTGTGCCCCCGATGCGTAGATGCTTGTTGATCAACTGCTGCCAAATTTTCAGCGGGAAGACGCGTAAGTCCGGGCTACCCGCGGCGAAGGGCAGAGGTGACTGAGGGTCTTGGCAGCCGCCGGTCGCGACAATTTGCTGGCCGCGAGCAGAAAGAGTTGCCAGCCTTGGTGCCAGTCTGTGGCTCTTTTTAAAGGTCGTTTCCGGCGGCATGGCGATGCTGACAAAGGTGCCTTTGCCTATCTCGCGGCGCAAATAGCCCTCGGCTTCAATTTGCGCGTAGGCGGCCTCAACCGTGATGCGCGCAATACGCAAGTCGGCGGCGAGTTGGCGTGAAGAAGGTAGTCGCTGTCCATTGCTTAAAGCGCCACTGTTAATCGCCTTACGCAGCGTAACGCAAAGCCTCTCGCGTAGATTGAGTCCTGGTTCGAGGCTATTCTCAAACAGGGTAATTAAGGTCGAGGAGCCAGTGTAAGAGCGCATATGGGTCTTATGGATATTGGGGAATTGGCATTATGAATAAGACCAAAATAGCGGATGATACAACCGTTGTCATGTTGCGCTTTACGCGCTGCGTTCCTATTACCTGATTGAAAGAGAGGCAAAATGAGTCAAAAACAGCAAAGCCAGACGTCAGCCGTATTACAGTTTGCGCCACCGGCTCCGGCGGTGAGCGAAGCCTATCTCTTCAATAAATTGAGTTTTTACACCGATGCCGCTGATGTCGCCGAAGATTTGAAAAACCGTATTTCAGGCATTGTGGTGGTGGATACTCGTGCTGAGTTGCACTATCAGCGCGGACATATTCCGGGCGCAATCAGCTTTCCGCATCGTTTGATGACCGAAGAGTCAACGCGGCATCTTAATAGAGAGCAGGTGTATGTGACTTATTGCGATGGCATTGGCTGCAACGGCTCGACCAATGGGGCCTATAAGCTGGCGAAACTGGGTTTTCGCGTCAAAGAGTTGATAGGGGGCTTAGATTTCTGGACTCGCGATCGCCATCCGTTGGCGACCGGTGCTGAGTGCGGCGAGTATCCTGCCGATTTTAGCGTGGAAGAGTGCGGTTGCTAGTAAATGTGCGGCTTAAAACAGCAGCCAGAGCAGAATAACCACCACCACAAAGGCGATGAAAGCCAGCGGCTTGCCGCCTATAGATTGCATTGATTCCGGCAGCATGGCGAGGAATGGGTTGACGATTGGCTGAGGCTCGGTGCGAGCCACCACGGTAACGTCATCATCCACTTTTTCAGGGCGCGGAGAGCGATCCACGCGCTGGCTGAAGAGCACGCCTACTAGATCGTTAAGCTGGGCGACGTTCAGCGGCGTGTTTGGCGTGGCGTTGAACCGGCTTTCGACATATTCCGTCAGCTGCTGGACTTCTTGCAGCGTCGCTGGCTGTTTCAACACGCTGAGCAAGGTGGTTAGCGTCGGTGGCGCTGTCGGTTGGCTCAGCGCCGCTTTGACCTGCATAAACTGGCTTAACAGCTGAAAATGGCGCGCCGGGATAGGTTCGCCCACTTTCACGCCGACTAAGTTAAACAGTTGCTGCCACAGTTTGGCCGGTGCTTCGCCCGTGGCTGCGCTGAGACGCGTCACCAGCTGCTGCAAACTGTTATGTTCGGCAGGCAGCAGGGCGCGATCGGTGATCGGCGTTTGCTGCGGTTTCGGAATGGTCATTTCGCCAGTCTGGACCAGCAAAAACACCTGCTGTAGTTGCTCGTGGCTCAGCTGGCTGAGCACGGTATGGCCGAAATTTTGGCGAATGAAGTCGCTCACCGCCTGACGGTTATTGCCCTGTGGCAATAATTCGGTGAGCTGCTGGAACAGCTGGCGCGTGGCGTGGCTGTCCTGTGCCTGCGTCAATTTGCCTTGCAGGATGCCTTCCGCGCGCGGGTAGATGGCGGCGGTCAGTTCAGCATCATGAGGGAGAGACAGCTCGTGGCGTAAGCCAGCCCAAATTTCGGCGGACTTCATGGGGGTCAGCGCCATCAATTTGACGATGAGTTTTTCGAGGGTAGTGCGCTGCGCAGGGGTAAGCTGCTGATTATCACCAGAGCCCGCGGGAACTGAGTTATTCGGTTGCATCCTGTTGTCGCCAATTGGCGCGCCCGGGCCACTTAAAGGTTGCATATCACCAGTCCTTCGCTGCGAGTTAAAACGGCGCAAAGCGCGCAAGCGCAACATCATACCTGCAAACGAAATCAATCAACACTGTGAATGGGTATGGAAATAATATTCTTAGGCTTATTTTTTGCAGAAAACGACGAGTGGGGCGCGAAAGCGATAAAAGGCAGGATAAATAATGCCGCCTGTGAAGTTACAGGCGGCGATAACATCATTAAACGGCAGGTTTATCTTCCTTCACTTCTGGCTTAGTGCCAAACAGCGGACGGCGCAGGCGTTGGGCCAGAATTACCCCGAGCAGGGTGATACCACCCCCAATCAAGTGGTAACTGTGCAACTGCTCGCGCAGGAAAATCACGGCAATCACGGCGGTGAAGATAGGGGCCAAATTCATGAAAATAGAGGTTTTGTTAGCACCCAGTCGAATAACCCCCTGAATCCACAGGAAAGGCGCAATGATTGACGCCGCAATGCCTGCAAAGGCCACCAAGGGAATGTTGTGCGCGTTTAGCTGCACATTTTCCGTCATCAGGAAATTTGGCAGCAGGAGCAGCACCCCAAACAAGATCTGCATGTAAAGCGATTGCCAATTAGGCAGCGGGATCGCCCAGCGTTTGGTCAACACGCCATACAGGGCGTAGGAGATGGAGGCGACAAACATCATGATTTCGCCGCTACCAATGCCGTGCTCTAGCAGCTGGCCCGGGTTGCCCGCGCTGACTAGCCACACCAGCCCGATCAAGGAGAGCACGCCGCCCAGCGCCAGACCCACGGTTGGCACCACGCTCAACACAAACAGGCTGATCAGCACCGTCAGCAACGGAATAAAGGAGGTGATGATGCCGATATACAGCGCGCTCACGGTGTGGGCGGCGTAATAGGCCAGGCTTTGGAATAGCACCATTCCCAGCAGGCCGAGGATCAGCAATTTCCACCAATACTGCTTAATCTCTTTGAAATTGCGCACTACGCCCGGCAAGACAAAGGGTGTGAGCGTGATAAGCGCTAGAAACCAGCGGTAGAAGGAGATCGCCGCAGGATCGATGGCGGTCGCAGAGGCCTTGCTGACCACGGCGTTAATCGACCAGATCAACACCGCCAGTAATGGGAAGAGAGCATTCATGAAAAAATACGTCCGTAGTTAAATCGTTGCGCTAGTGTACGTTTGTCGTGTTTGTTATATATAACGATAACCAGACAACGCTTTGCGTAATTCGGACAACTTGATCCCGAATTTGTGATGACCACAATTGACAAGGGGTTTTATGCCACAGCCTCGTTTCTATCCTCCGCTTCCTGAACAGATCCCCAATACGCTGCTCTTTCGCGGAGAAACCATTCTGGCTAACTCGGAATATGTTTGCCATTCGCACCCGTGGAGCCAGATTATTACCATCAAATCAGGCGTGATGGCGATGAAGGTTGAAGGTGAGCGCTACCTTGCGCCGCGCGAGTTTGCTATCTGGATACCTGCCGGAGTGAAGCACTCCAGCTATAACCGCCGGACGACCCGTTTTTGCGCCATCGACATCGCGCCCGAGTGGGATGACGGCCTGCCTGAAAAGCCCTGCCTGCTCACTCTGACACCGATTTTTAACGCCATCGCCAACGACTTCGCGCTGCGTGATCTTTCAGAGCCAGTGACCGATCGCGATATGCGTATGGCATTGGTGCTGTTGGACCAAATCTGTCAGGCCCCGCGGCAAAACACCTATTTACCCACGTCCGACAACAAGCTGTTGTCGCAGGTGTTAAACGCGCTGGAGAAGAACCCGGCGGATAACACCTCGCTGGCGGAGTGGGCGGCGCGGGTTTACACCACCGAACGCACGCTTTCACGCCGCTGCCAACAGGATTTGGGCATGGGCTTTGCCGAATGGCGTCAGCGTCTGCGCTTCCTCCATTCGATTTCTCTGCTCGAGCAGGGCAAAACGGTGCAAGACGTGGCGCTGGAAGTTGGCTACAGTTCATCATCAGCGTTTATTGCCATGTTCCAGCAAATATCTGGGACCACGCCTCAACGTTTTCGTAATGAACGGTAAGCCGTGACAAGCTGGCATTGGGATCTGCCGCAGTTCGTGGCAAAATCTTCCTCTTCTTTATAGTCTGTTTTTTCTATGGCACTGCCTGCCGGAGACACACGTGAAAATCCTGGTTGATGAAAATATGCCTTATGCCGTCGAGCTATTTAGCCGACTGGGCAATGTGCAGGCCGTTCCGGGCCGGCCGATTCCGCAAGATGCACTCAATGACGCCGATGCCCTGATGGTGCGCTCGGTGACCAAGGTGAATGAGGCACTGCTGGCAGGAAAGCCGGTGAAATTCGTGGGTACCGCGACGGCGGGGACTGACCACGTGGATGACGCCTGGCTGCAACAGCAGGGGATTGGTTTCTCCGCCGCGCCGGGCTGTAACGCCATTGCGGTAGTGGAATATGTGTTCTCTTCTTTACTGATTTTGGCCCAGCGTGATGGCTTCCAGCTGCGCGACAAAGCGGTCGGCATTGTTGGGGTAGGCAATGTGGGATCGCGTCTGAATGCGCGCCTGCGTGCCTTGGGCATCCGCACTCTGCTGTGCGACCCGCCGCGCGCCGATCGAGGTGACGAAGAGACTTTCTCTTCGCTGGACCAACTGGTGGCCGAAGCCGATATCTTGACCTTTCACACGCCGTTGAACATGTCCGGGCCTTATAGCACGCACCATCTGGTGGACGCCGACCTGTTGGCACGCCTGCCTGCTGACCGTATTTTGATTAACGCCTGTCGTGGCGAAGTGGTAGATAACGCCGCGCTGCTCGACGCGCTCAACGGCGCGAAAAAACTCACCGCCGTGCTGGACGTGTGGGAGCCGGAGCCGGATCTCTCGCTGGCATTGCTGGATAAAGTGGCGATTGGCACGGCGCACATTGCCGGATACAGCCTTGAAGGCAAGGCGCGCGGCACCACTCAGGTGTTCGAAGCATTTAGCCAGTTTATCGGCCAGCCGCAAAAAGTACCGTTGGAAGAGTTGCTGCCTGCTCCAGAGTTCCCGGTTGTCTCATTCTCAGGGGAACTGAACGAAGCCAGACTGCTGCGACTTATTCACTTAGTGTATGATGTGCGCCGCGATGACGCGCCGTTACGCCGCGTGGCGGGCAAAGCCGGGGAGTTCGACAAACTGCGCAAATTCTATGAAGAGCGCCGCGAGTGGTCATCGCTGAAAGTAATTTGCGATAATCCGGCGACCGTCGAGTTGCTCAATAAACTCGGTTTTACTGCCGTTCAGGGCTAAGGCCCGGCGCAATTTTCGACTTGAGGGCGGTGAACTACCGCCCCTTTGTATTTCTGTACGATTCATTTTTTGGAGAAGACCAACATGTCTGATGGCTGGAATATTGCGCTGCTTGGCGCCACGGGCGCAGTCGGTGATGCGTTACTGGAGCTGCTGGCCGATCGCCAGTTCCCGGTTGGTGAACTCTTTCCGTTAGCCAGCGAACGCAGCGCGGGTCAAACCGTGCGCTTCAATGGCAAAAGCCTGCGCGTGCAAAACGTCGCCGAGTTCGACTGGTCGCTGGTGCAACTGGCTTTCTTTGTGGCAGGCCACGAGGCCTCGGCGCAGTTTGCCGAAGAAGCTGCCAATCAGGGCTGTCTGGTTATCGACAGCAGCGGCCTGTTTGCTATGGAACACGACATTCCGCTGGTGGTGCCGGGGGTTAACCCTGACGCGCTGGCGCACTATCGCAACCGCAACATCGTGGCGGTCGCTGATAGCCTGACCAGCCAGTTGTTAACGGCCATCAAGCCTTTAACCGATCAGGCTGGTTTGGCGCGTCTGCACGTGACTTCTTTGCTCTCCGTTTCTGCCTTGGGCAAAGCGGCAGTGGACGATTTGGCCGGACAGAGCGCGCGCCTGCTCAACGGCATTCCTGCCGAAGAGGGCATTTTCAGCAAGCAGTTGGCTTTCAACCTGTTGCCGCTGTTGAATGACGAAGAGGGCAGCGTGCGCGAAGAGCGCCGTCTGGTTGACCAAGTGCGCAAAGTGTTGCAAAACGACGGCTTACCGATTTCTGTCAGCTGCGTGCAGTCGCCGGTGTTTTACGGCCACGCGCAGGTGGTGCATATGGAAGGCTTGCGCCCGCTGTCTGCCGAAGAAGCCCGCACCGAGCTTGAACGCATTGATGATATTAATCTGAGCGAAGAAGATGATTTCCCGACACAGGTCAGCGACGCCTCGGGCAACGCCAACCTGAGCATCGGCTGTCTGCGCAATGATTACGGTATTCCTGAAGTGGTGCAGTTCTGGTCTGTGGCTGACAACGTGCGCTTCGGCGGCGCGCTGATGGCGGTAGAAACTGCCGAGAAGCTGATTGGGGAGTATTGGTATTAATGTCTGAATTGCCTGCTGCGCCCGTTGCCGGACGCATTGCATTAGGAATTGAGTACGACGGTAGCGCCTATTATGGCTGGCAGCGCCAGCAAGATGCGGCCAGCGTTCAGGCCTGTCTGGAAAAGGCCTTGAGCCGCGTGGCGGATGCGCCGATTGTGGTGTTTTGCGCGGGGCGTACTGACGCGGGCGTCAGCGCCACCGGGCAAGTGGTGCATTTCGACACGCCGGTAATGCGTAAAGAGGCGGCGTGGACTATGGGGGTGAATACCCATTTGCCGAAAAACATCGCCGTGCGCTGGATGCACGAGGTGCCGGAGGATTTCCACGCGCGCTTTAGCGCCACCGCGCGCCGTTATCGTTACGTTATCTATAATCATCGCTACCGTTCGGCCATTCTGCACAGTGGAATCACCCATGTGCATATGCCGCTGGACGTCGACAAAATGCAGCGTGCCGGTCAGGCACTGTTGGGTGAGAATGACTTCACGTCGTTTCGCGCCTCCCAGTGTCAGTCGCGCACGCCGTGGCGTTACATGATGCACCTGAACGTCGCGCGCCACGGTAACTATGTGGTGGTGGATGTCAAAGCCAACGCCTTTGTTCACCACATGGTGCGCAATATCGTCGGCAGCTTGATTGATATCGGTGCCGGGATCCAGCCCGAAAGCTGGATGGGCGAGCTGTTAGCAGCCAAAGACCGCAATTTGGCGGCTGCCACCGCGCGTGCTGAGGGGTTGTACTTAGTCTCAGTGGATTACCCGGAGAAGTTTGGCTTACCCAAAATGAATATGGGGCCGCTGTTCTTAGAAGACTGAAGACGGTTTTCTATTGATTAACATTGCGCATCGGGCGCTTAAAAAAGGCGATAAATCAAATGGATTTCATCCACCTTGTTATTGATTTCATTTTACATATCGATGTGCACTTAGCCGAGCTGGTTGCTCAGTATGGTGTTTGGGTCTACGGTATCCTGTTCCTGATCTTATTCTGTGAGACGGGGCTGGTGGTCACGCCGTTCCTGCCGGGCGATTCTTTACTGTTCGTGGCTGGCGCGCTGGCGGCCTTGCCGGGCAATGATCTGAATGTCCATCTGATGGTGTTCCTGATGGTGGTGGCGGCGATTCTGGGTGATGCGATTAACTATACGATTGGCCGCCTGTTTGGTGAACGTTTGTTCAGCAATCCGAATTCGAAGATATTCCGTCGCAGTTATTTGGATCAAACGCACAAGTTTTACGAGAAACATGGCGGCAAAACGATTATTCTTGCGCGCTTTGTCCCAATCGTACGAACTTTTGCACCCTTCGTTGCGGGTATGGGGCGCATGTCGTATCGCCACTTTGCGGCCTATAACGTGATTGGTGCGCTAGTTTGGGTGCTGTTATTTACCTATGCTGGCTACCTTTTCGGCAACGTGCCGGTGGTTCAGGAAAATCTGAAATTATTGATCGTGGCGATCATTGTGCTTTCGATTTTGCCGGGCGTGATCGAAATTTGGCGGCACAAACGTGCGGCAGCCAAGGAAAAGCGTCAGCAAGGCTAGCCTTAAGGCAGCAAAGCTGGGAAATATAAAGAGATTAAACCAGAGGGTTCGACCAGTTTTTTATCCACAGCGTCGGGCCGTTATGGTTTAATGAGCGACATTTATGGTCTGTTCCTGCGAACAACCCTTCCGTTTTGCATGGTGAATGCCACTGGGCATCAGTGCTGGCGGGTGATTTTGGGTAGGTTTCAGGGGACTTGTTACAGCATGAACAGCGGACTGGCTTCGGCCGGGTTCAAACAGAAAGGTTATCGATGAGCTGGATTGAACGAATTCTTAATAAGAGCAACGTCTCGCAAACCCGTAAGGCAAGCATTCCTGAGGGTGTCTGGACTAAGTGTGACAGCTGCGGTCAGGTACTTTACCGCGCCGAGTTGGAACGCAATCTCATGGTTTGCCCAAAGTGCGACCATCACATGCGCATGTCTGCGCGTATGCGTCTCTTCACCTTTATGGATGAAGGCAGCGAGGTTGAATTAGGCAGCGAGCTTGAGCCTAAAGATGTTCTGAAGTTTAAAGATTCCAAAAAATATAAAGACCGTCTGGTCGCAGCACAGAAAGAAACTGACGAAAAAGACGCCATGGTTGTCATGAAAGGCACCCTGTACGGCATGCCAATCGTCGTTGCTGCTTTTGAATTTGCCTTCATGGGCGGTTCAATGGCTTCTGTTGTTGGCGCGCGTTTCGTTCGTGCGGTAGAGCAGGCGTTGGAAGATAATTGCCCGCTGGTCTGTTTCTCAGCCAGTGGCGGTGCGCGTATGCAAGAAGCGCTGATGTCCCTGATGCAGATGGCGAAAACCAGTGCTGCGCTGGCGAAATTACAGGAACGCGGCCTGCCGTACATTTCTGTAATGACTGACCCAACCATGGGTGGCGTGTCGGCGAGTCTGGCAATGCTGGGTGATATCAACGTGGCTGAGCCAAAAGCGCTGATCGGCTTTGCTGGCCCACGCGTTATCGAACAAACCGTTCGTGAAAAACTGCCGCCGGGCTTCCAGCGCAGTGAGTTCCTGATTGAGAAGGGCGCTATCGATATGATCGTTCGCCGTCCTGATCTGCGACCTAAATTGGGCAGCGTGCTGGCCAAATTAACCGGTCAGCCTGAGCCTAAAGTGGACGTGGTTCAGGCGGCAGTCAGCGGCAACGCGGCTGACAACCATCAGGATGCCTGATTAGTCTGAGATGAAACCGGTCAGTCATCTCGAGCGTGCGGGAGCTCTCGCACGCTTTGGTCAACGGGCCGTGTTTCATCTGGTTTGTAGTCTTGCTGCAACTTCAATGACTTTGGGTATAGTGTCGAAGTGGACCTAACATTGGCTGAACGAGACTCATGCAGAATCTACCTATTCCCCAAGCCACGTCGCCTTTGGCCGCGTGGCTTTATTATCTCGAAAACCTCCATTCTCAAGCGATAGAGCTGGGTCTCAAGCGTGTTAAAGCGGTCGCCGCTAAGCTCGACTTGCTGCAACCCGCGCCTTTTGTCATCACCGTCGCTGGCACCAATGGCAAGGGCACCACCTGTCGCACGCTGGAAGCTATCTTGATGGCTGCGGGGTTGCGCGTTGGGGTCTACAGCTCTCCTCATTTGGTTCGCTACACCGAGCGGGTCAGAATTCAGGGCGAAGAGCTGCCAGAACAAGCACATTGCCAATCTTTTGCTACGCTTGAAGCCGGTCGAGGTGATATTCCTCTAACCTATTTCGAGTACGGCACCGTCTCCGCTTTGCAGCTGTTTAAGCACGCCAAACTGGACGTGGTTATCCTCGAAGTGGGCCTTGGAGGGCGACTTGACGCCACCAATATCGTGGATGCCAATGTTGCTGTCGTAACCAGTATCGCGCTGGACCACACTGACTGGTTAGGGTCAGACCGCGAAAGTATTGGCCGCGAAAAAGCCGGCGTGTTCCGTGGTCAAACACCCGCCGTGGTTGGCGAGCCTGATATGCCGCAGTCGATTGCTGACGTGGCCGCAGAGAAGGGTTCCGAGCTGTATCGCGTGGGTGAAAACTGGCGCTACGCCGTGGAAGGCGACAGCTGGAGCTGGCAGGCCGTCGAGGGCAAGTCACTGGCTAATCTGCCGATGCCCAACGTTCCGCTCGCCAATGCCGCGACGGCGCTGGCGGCCTTGCACTTTAGTAAGTTAGAGGTTGCCGAAGAGGCGATTCGCTGTGGCTTGCAGCAGGCACAGTTGCCGGGCCGTTTCCAGACGGTAAGCGAGTCGCCGCGTCTGATTTTGGATGTGGCCCATAACCCACACGCCGCGGCATATCTGGCTGGGCGTTTATCCGAATTGCCACGCAATGGCGGGAAAGTGCGCGCGGTAGTCGGTATGCTGCATGATAAAGATATTGCAGGTACCCTGGCTTGCCTCTCGCCACAAATTGATTTTTGGTACTGCGCGCCGCTCGAAGGGCCGCGCGGTGCCAGTGTAGAAGAACTTTCTGTGCATCTGACGCAAGCGTATCAGTTCACGGATGTGGTTTCCGCCTGGCAGCAGGCGATGCAGGATGCTGATAGTCAGGATATTGTGATTGTCTGCGGATCATTTCATACCGTAGCGCACGTGATGGCTGCTTTAGACGCGGGGAAAACCAGTGGCTAGTAAGTTTCAAAATCGTCTGGTCGGAACGGTTATTTTGGTGGCGCTCGGCGTGATCATTTTGCCCGGCCTGCTCGATGGCAAGAAAAAGCATTATGAAGATGAATTTGCGTCCATTCCGCTGGTACCGAAGCCGGGTGACGCGCCAGAACAAGGGGACGTGCCGCCGCCGGTGACGCAATCTTTGCCAGCCCAGCCGCCGGAAGGCGCGAGCGAAGCCGTGAAGGGGCAGGGGAATATCGCCTCGCAGCCTGCCAATAGCGGTCAGGAATTGCCTGATGACACCGATGCACAGCCGGATGAGCCGGTGGTCGCGCCAGTCACCAAGCGCCCTGAGCAGCCGAAAGCGACGCAGCCGACGCATCAGACCCAAACCAAGCCGAAGACCATTGAGCCGAAGCCAATGGTGGAAGCGAAACCGGTTGAGAAACCAAAGCCGGTCGAAAAGCCGAAACCAAAACCGGTTGAAACCAAACCGGTAGAGCAGCCGAAGGCGGTTGAGCAGCCAAAAGCGGCGGAAGCGCCGAAAGCTGAAAGCAAGCCGCAGGCGGAAGAGAAAGCGCCAAGCGGTCAGGCTTATATTGTCCAGCTCGGTGCGTTGAAGAATGCCGCCAAGGCCAGCGAGATTGTCGCTAACCTGCGCCTGTCGGGCTACCGCGCTTACACTGTGCCAAGCACGCCGGTGCAGGGGCAGATCACGCGCGTCTTCGTCGGGCCAGATGCTTCGAAGCAAAAACTCGAGGCTTCTCTGCCGCAGCTAAACCAGATCAGTGGGTTAAGCGGGCAGGTGCGCTCTTATAGCGCAGGCAAATAAACCTGCATTTTTGCCGCTCTGGTTGCGCCAATAATTGGGTTTAAATCTTAAGAAATAATCGGAAAGGGCACGCGTTTTGTGCCCTTTTTCTATAAGATTCTGAGGTCGGAATTTTATAGGTTTCTGCGATGATTGAGGTTTTTTTCATCGCTGTTAATAATTTTCCTAACCCGCAGATTTCCCCTACGCAAACGTTTTCTTTTTCTGTTAGAATTCGCCGCGAAATGGATAGGAGACGGGTTTTACTGGTCTATACATTGGAATACGTTAATGGTCTGGATTGATTACGTCATTATTGCGGTAATTGGGTTTTCTGCTTTAGTTAGCCTGATCCGGGGTTTTGTTCGCGAGGCCTTATCACTGGTAACCTGGGCTTGCGCCTTCTTCGTTGCCAGCCATTATTACCCCTATCTCGCCATCTATTTCACACGTTTCGAAGATGAATTAGTTCGAAACGGGATCGCAATTGCCATCTTGTTCATCGCGACGTTGATCGTAGGTGCAATTGTCAACTATGTGATTGGTTCACTGGTTGAGCGAACCGGGTTATCCGGCACAGACAGAGTGCTAGGCGTGTGTTTCGGCGCACTGCGTGGCGTACTGATTGTTTCCGCGATGCTGTTCTTCCTGGATACCTTTACCGGCTTTTCACAAAGTGAGGACTGGAAACAGTCTCAGTTGATCCCACAGTTCAGTTATATCATCAGGTGGTTCTTTGACTACCTGCAGAGCACGTCGAGTTTCTTGCCAAAACATCTCTAGTTTTTGGCAGCGCTGATGAGGAAAAGACAACATGTGCGGTATTGTCGGTATCGCCGGTTTTGCGCCGGTAAACCAGTCGATTTATGATGCGTTAACGGTGTTACAACACCGTGGGCAAGATGCTGCGGGCATCGTCACCATTGATGCTAATAACAACTTCCGTTTACGGAAAGCCAATGGTCTGGTGAGAGATGTATTCGAAGCACGCCATATGCAACGCTTGCAGGGCAACATGGGTATTGGGCATGTTCGCTACCCTACGGCTGGCAGTTCCAGCGCTTCAGAAGCTCAACCTTTCTACGTCAACTCACCGTTCGGCATCACCTTGGCCCACAACGGTAACCTGACCAACGCTCACGAATTGAGAAGTAACCTGTTCGAAGGCCAACGCCGCCACGTTAACACCACTTCTGATTCTGAAATTCTGCTCAATATTCTGGCCAGTGAACTCGACCGTTTCCAGCACTACCCGCTGGAAGCTGATAATGTGTTTGCTGCCGTATCCGCCATGAACCTGAAAATCCGCGGTGCTTATGCATGCGTCGCGATGATCATCGGTCACGGCATGCTGGCGTTCCGCGACCCGCACGGGATCCGCCCGCTAGTTATCGGTAAACGCACTCTGGAAGATGGCCGCAATGAGTACATGGTGGCATCGGAGAGCGTGGCGCTCGACACCTTAGGTTTTGAGTTCCTGCGCGACGTCGCGCCGGGCGAAGCGGTGTACATCACCGAGAAAGGCCAGCTGTTCACCCGCCTGTGTGCTGAAAACCCTCAGTACAACCCATGTCTGTTCGAATACGTCTATTTTGCGCGTCCGGACTCCTTCATCGACAAGATTTCCGTTTACAGCGCACGTGTTCGCATGGGCGAGAAGCTGGGCGCGAAAATTGCTCGTGAGTGGGAAGATTTGGATATCGACGTGGTCATTCCTATCCCGGAAACCTCTTGCGATATCGCGCTGGAAATCGCCCGTATCCTCGACAAGCCTTATCGTCAGGGCTTTGTGAAGAACCGTTATGTCGGCCGTACCTTTATCATGCCGGGCCAGCAGGAGCGCCGTAAGTCGGTGCGCCGCAAGCTCAACGCAAACCGCGCTGAGTTCCGAGATAAAAACGTGCTGCTGGTGGATGACTCCATCGTGCGTGGTACCACTTCTCAGCAAATCGTTGAGATGGCGCGCGAAGCCGGGGCGAAACGCGTTTATCTGGCCTCTGCGGCACCTGAGATTCGTTTCCCGAACGTTTACGGTATCGACATGCCAAGTGCCAACGAGCTGATTGCTCACGGTCGCGAAGTCAGTGAAATCAACCAGATGATTGGCGCCGACGCGTTAATCTTCCAGGACCTGAGCGATCTGATTGCGGCAGTAAAAGAAGATAACGTGGATATCGAGCAGTTCGAATGTTCCGTGTTTGACGGCGTTTACGTTACCAAAGACGTGGATCAGAACTACCTCGAATATCTCGAAGCCCTGCGCAACGACGACGCCCAGGCGTTACGCGGCCAGCAGGAAGCTGAAAATCTGGAAATGCACAACGAAGGCTAAGTTTCGCCAAGGTAAGCTCTAACAGAGATATGCCAAGTTGTCGCCGCTATCACGCACCCGTCCAATTCATCTTGGGCGGGTGCGTTTTTTTATGTCAGTATTGGCGCTGAATTCAGTGCAACTTTTCAGAGGCAGTCTCATGAAACGACTTATTGTCGGCATTTCCGGCGCGAGTGGCGCAATTTTTGGTGTTCGACTTCTTCAGGTGCTGCAAAGCGTGCCGGAGATCGAAACCCATCTGGTGATGAGCAATGCCGCCCGCCAGACTTTAACGCTGGAAACCGATTTGACGCTGCGCGACGTGCAGCAACTGGCCGACGTCGTCCATGATTCCCGTGATATTGCCGCCAGCATCTCTTCTGGCTCATTTCGCACCGGAGGGATGGTTATCCTGCCGTGCTCGATTAAAACCCTATCTGGCATCGTCAATGGCTACACCGACGGCCTGCTGACCCGCGCCGCCGACGTGGTGCTCAAAGAGAGCCGCCGTCTGGTGCTCTGCGTGCGAGAAACCCCGCTGCACCTTGGGCATTTACGCTTGATGACGCAAGCCGCCGAGCTTGGCGCGGTGATCATGCCGCCGGTGCCGGCGTTTTATCATCGCCCAACCAGCGTCGATGACATCATCAATCAGACCGTGAATCGGGTCATTGATCAATTTGACATAGAGCTGCCGGAAGATCTTTTTGTTCGATGGCAGGGCAGTCGCTAGTCGTTCTTCACCATTTACGCCCACCTTTTGCACAAATTGATAACATTGCACCAAAATCAAACATTGCCTGTTTCATTTTGGTGCATTTTTATTGCAATCTGTTCCTGTGCTTTATTCATCTTGCTGATTTGCAGAACTATCTTGATGCATTTTTAATCGCATCGGGCGAGCAATGACCGGTTAACCCAGCCGAGACACAATAGGCATGAAAACTGCATAGTAAAATCAGGGGGATTCATATTCCCCGCCTGATAAATAAGCTGCAAACATAATAAAAAGACGTTCAATCACAACAGAAACGACCAACCACAACAGACGATTAATGACTGAGGCTAATGTATGAAAAAGTTGTTCAAAGTTCTTCCTCTGGTTTTGGTTTTAGCCAGCGCAAGTAGCGCTTTCGCAGCTGCTCCGACAGCAATCAAGATCGGCACAGACCCGACTTATGCCCCGTTTGAATCCAAAGACTCCAGCGGCAAACTGGTTGGCTTCGACATCGATTTAGCCAATGAGATGTGCAAACGCGCAGAAATCAAATGTACTTTTGTCGAAAGTGACTTTGATGCGCTGATCCCATCGCTGAAAGCCAAGAAAATCGACGCCATCATTTCTTCACTTTCGATTACCGAAAAACGCCAACTGGAGATCGACTTCACCGAGAAACTCTACGCGGCTAACGCCCGTCTGATCGCGCCAAAAGGCACCAAGCTGGTTCCTACTCTGGACGCGCTGAAAGGCAAAAACGTTGGCGTGCTGCAAGGCTCAACGCAGGAAGCCTATGCTAACGCCGAGTGGCAGCCAAAAGGTGTGAACGTGGTGGCTTACCAGAACCAAGACCTGATCTATGCAGACTTGGCTTCAGGCCGCCTTGACGCCGCATTCCAAGACGAAGTGGCAGGCAGCGAAGGCTTCCTGAAACAGGCTCCGGGTAAAGATTACGTGTTCGCTGGCCCATCAGTGAAAGATGACAAATTCTTTGGCGTGGGTACCGGTATGGGCCTGCGTAAAGACGATGGCGACCTGAAAGCCGCGTTGAACAAAGCCTTTGACTCAATGCGTAAAGACGGAACTTACGACAAACTGGCGAAGAAATACTTCGACTTCAACGTCTACGGCGACTAACTCTTAGCCTGATGATGCTCGCGGCCTGCCGTCAGGGTAGGCCGCACTCAGCCATAAAATTGTATTTTTGGTCTGTATAAAAGTTGTCTGTATCACAGTTGTCTGCGTAACAGTGTCAGCATAACGATAACCTGCGACAGATGTCGGTCAAAGACAGGAAAAAAGCATGCTATATGGGTATTCCCAAGTCATCATTCAGGGCACTTTAGTTACGCTTGAGCTGGCGATCTCCTCAGTTCTGCTGGCGGTGGTTATCGGCCTTATCGGTGCCGGTGGCAAGCTCTCAAAAAGTCGTCTGATTTCCGGGATCTTCGGCTGCTATACCACGCTCATCCGCGGTGTGCCGGACTTGGTTCTGATGTTATTAATTTTCTACGGGTTACAAATCGTCCTCAACAGCCTGACGGAATCACTGGGCATGGCGCAGATTGATATCGATCCGCTCAGCGCCGGTATCATCACGCTCGGCTTTATCTATGGCGCTTACTTCACCGAAACCTTCCGTGGGGCCTTTATGGCCGTGCCGCGCGGGCAAATTGAAGCAGCCACCGCCTTTGGCTTCAGCGGCGGGCAGATTTTTCGCCGGATCCTGTTCCCCGCCATGATGCGCTTTGCTTTACCGGGCATTGGCAACAACTGGCAGGTTATCCTCAAGGCTACCGCGCTGGTCTCCCTGCTTGGCCTGAATGACGTGGTGAAAGCCACGGTGCTGGCGGGCAAGGGCACCTATCAACCTTTCTATTTCGCCATCGTTGCCGGGGTGATTTATCTGGTGTTTACCACGGTTTCTAACGGTGTGCTGCTCTGGCTGGAACGCCGCTATTCGCTGGGTGTGAAGAGGGCGGACCTATGATTGAGATCCTGCAACAATATGGCATGTCGCTGCTCTACAGCGATGGCTACCGTTTTACCGGGCTGGCGGTGACGCTGTGGCTGCTGATTAGCTCAGTGGTAATGGGCGGGCTGCTGGCGGTGCCGATGGCCGTCGGGCGCGTGTCGTCGAATAAATTTATTCGTCTGCCTATCTGGCTCTACACCTATGTGTTTCGCGGCACGCCGCTCTATGTGCAGCTGCTGGTGTTTTACTCCGGCATGTACAGTCTGGAGATCGTGCGCGGCACGGACTTCCTCAACGCCTTCTTCCGTAGCGGCTTGAACTGTACGATTTTGGCGCTGACCCTCAACACCTGCGCCTACACCACCGAGATTTTCGCCGGTGCGATCCGCGCAGTGCCGCACGGCGAGATTGAGGCTGCCAATGCTTACGGCTTCTCGCGCTTCAAGCTCTACACCTGCATCATTTTGCCTTCGGCGCTGCGCACGGCTTTGCCTGCCTACAGCAACGAAGTGATTTTGATGCTGCACTCCACGGCGCTGGCGTTTACCGCCACCGTCCCGGATGTCTTGAAGATTGCCCGCGACATTAACTCGGCAACCTATCAGCCGTTTTACGCGTTCGGCATCGCGGCGGTGATTTACCTGTGCATCTCCTTTGTATTGATTGGTCTGTTCCGTTTGGCGGAAAGACGCTGGCTGGCGCACGTTAAGCCTCAAGCTCATTAATAAGTATTATTTTGCGGATATAACACTATGCCAGACAACAAATTAGCGGTTATCGACCTGCACAAACGTTACGGCGAACATGAAGTTTTGAAAGGCGTGTCGCTCTCCGCCAACGCCGGTGATGTGATCAGCATTATTGGATCTTCCGGTTCCGGTAAAAGTACTTTCCTGCGCTGCATTAACTTCCTTGAGAAGCCGAGCGAAGGCTCTATCAGCGTTAATAATCAGGACATCCGTATGGTGCGCGACACCGACGGGCAGCTGAAAGTCTTCGACAAGAAGCAGCTTCAGCTGCTGCGCACCAAGCTGACCATGGTGTTTCAGCACTTCAACCTGTGGAGCCACATGACGGTGCTGGAAAACGTCATGGAGGCGCCGATTCAGGTGCTGGGGCTGAGCAAGGCCGAAGCCCGCGAGCGCGCGGTGAAGTATCTCGACAAAGTGGGTATCGACGCCCGCGCTCAGGGGAAATACCCGGTTAACCTTTCGGGCGGCCAGCAGCAGCGCGTGTCTATCGCCCGTGCGCTGGCGATGGAGCCTGAAGTATTGCTGTTCGATGAGCCGACCTCGGCGCTGGACCCCGAGCTGGTGGGGGAAGTCCTGCGCATCATGCAGAAGCTGGCGGAGGAGGGCAAAACTATGGTGGTGGTGACGCACGAGATGGAGTTTGCTCGTCACGTTTCCAGCCATGTGATCTTCCTGCATCAGGGTGTGATTGAAGAGCAGGGCAATCCGGCAGAAGTGTTCGGCAGCCCGAAATCGGCGCGTTTGCAGCAGTTCTTGTCAGGTGCTTTGAAGTAATAGCTGGAAGTAAGAAAACAGAAGTAAGAAAAAAGAAGCAACAAAAGCGTCCTCCCCGGTTGAAGGGGAGGACCTTACTGCATTAGCCCTTGGCGGCCAGCAGGCAGAGCTGCACGGTCAGTTCATAAGACTTCACGAAGGAGCTGACGGGCAGGAACTCATACTTAGAGTGGAAGTTGTGCGCGCCGGTGAAGTAGTTTGGTGTCAGCAAGCCTTTCGCCGACAGCGCCGCGCCGTCGGTACCGCCGCGCATTGGGATCACCTTCGGCTCCACGCCAATCTGCTGTAAGCCCCCGAAAATCAGGTCAATCGCCCGACGGTCTTCACCAATGGCGCTGCTGATATTGCTGTAGGTATCGCTGATTTCCACCGAGACTTTGGCCGTTGGGTATTTGGCCTGAATCTCTTTCGCCACTTGCTGGATTTTGACTTTGCGCGCCGCAAAGCTGTCACTGTCGAAGTCGCGAATAGAGGCTTTAAGCTCTGCGCCTTGCTGGGTGGCGCTCATGCCGTTGAACCAGACATAGCCTTCGCGGCCTTCGGTGTTTTCCGGGGTTTCGGCGCGGTCAAACTGGCTGATGAAGTCGTGGGCCATTAACAGTGGGTTGACCAGCACGCCCTTGGCAGACATCGGGTGGGCGGTCACGCCGGTGAAGCGGATATCTACCGCCGCCGCGTTGAAGTTCTCATACACCACTTCGCCCAATTCGCAGCAGTCGATGGTGTAGGCGAAGTCTACGTCGAAACGTGCCAGATCCAGCGCCTTCGCGCCGCGCAGGCCAATCTCCTCATCGGGCACGAAGGCCACGACGATATCGCCATACTGCTGGTCGTCGCGCAGGTTTTCCAGCAGGGTCATTACCACAGTGACGGCGGCTTTGTTGTCCGCGCCGAGCACGCTGGTGCCGTCGCTAAAAATAATCTCCTGGCCTTTGTAGGGCAAAATCTCCGGGCGTTCTGACGGGCGCAACCAGATATCTTTCTCTTTATTCAGGCAGAGGTCATCGCCGGTGAAGGTCAGGGTTTGCGGGTGAATGTCCGGGCTGAGCCCGACGTCCACGGTATCAATATGGGTGATGAAGCCGATGCGTGGCCCGCCTTGCTTGGTACCCGGCTTCACGGCGGTGACGGTGGCGTGTTCATCAATTTGAATGTTTTGCAGCCCCAGCGTTTTGAGTTCGTCGGCGAGTAATTTCGCCAGTGTGTGCTGGCCCGGCGTGCTGGGTAGGGTGGTGGCGTGGGCATCACTTTGCGTGCTCACTGACAGGTAGCGAAAGAAACGTTCGGTAAGCTGTTTTTCGATTGTTGTCGACATTATGACCCCTAAGTTTGCTTACATAGAAGATTTTCATATATAACAGAGTATTACTAACTGTTGCCTGAATGTTAATCTGTTTTTAAAAGATGCACCACGAAGAATAAGCGTTATTAAACACAACGACAGGGAAAACTATGAAACACAACATCCTCAAAATAAGCGCCGGTTTACTGGCCCTGGCAGTGACGGGCGGCGTGTCCGCCAAGACCTTAGTCTATTGCTCCGAAGGCTCGCCAGAGCAGTTCAACCCGCAGCTTTACACCTCGGGCACCTCGGTAGACGCCAGCGCGGTGCCTATCTATAACCGTCTGGTCGATTTCAAAGCTGGCACCACCGACTTAGTGCCGAGCCTCGCCGAAAGCTGGGACATCAGCCCGGACGGCAAAACCTACACTTTTCATCTGCGCAAAGGGGTGAAATTCCAGAGCAGCAAGATTTTCACGCCAACCCGTGACTTCAACGCTGACGACGTGATTTTCTCCTTCATGCGCCAAAAAGACGAAAACAACCCCTACCACAAGGTGTCGGGCGGGACTTATCTCAACTTCGATAGCCTGAAGATGGGGGACCTGATTGGCAGCATCGACAAGGTGGATGACTATACGGTTCGCTTCAATCTAACGCGCCCTGAAGCACCGTTTGTTGCTGATTTGGCATGGTATTTCGCCTCAATCCTCTCGGCGGAATATGCCGACCAGATGCTGAAAGCCGGTACGCCAGAAAAAGTGGATATGAATCCTATCGGCACCGGCCCGTTCGAGCTGGTGCAGTACCAGAAAGACACGCGCTTGCTGTACAAAGCTTTCCCGGAATATTGGCAGGGCAAGTCGAAAATTGACCGTCTTGTGTACACCATCACGCCTGATGCCTCGATGCGCCTCGCCAAGCTGGAGAAGAATGAGTGTCAGGTGATGCCATTCCCGAATCCGGCTGACTTGGACCGTATGCGCGCCAATAAAGACATTAATCTGATGAGCAAATCCGGGTTGAATACCGGCTTCCTGTCCTTCAATACTCAAAAACCGCCGTTGGACAATGTGAAAGTGCGCCAGGCGCTGAGCATGGCGATCAACAAGCCACAAATCATCGAAGCCGTGTTTCAGGGCACCGGGACAGTAGCTAAAACGCTGCTGCCGACCGGCGTCTGGGGCTATAACGATAAAGTGGTGGATTACGATTTCTCACCAGAAAAAGCCAAAGCGCTATTAGCCGAAGCCGGTTTCCCGAATGGTTTTGATATCGATCTGTGGGCGATGCCGGTTCAGCGTCCGTACAACCCAAATGCCCGCCGCATGGCCGAGATGATTCAGTCCGACTGGGCGAAAATTGGCGTGAAGGCGCATATTGTGAGCTATGAGTGGGGCGAGTATCAGACCCGCATCCGCAACGGCGAGCACATGGCCGCGCTGATGGGCTGGACCACCGCCAACGGCGACCCGGACAACTTCTTCGGCCCGCTCTACACCTGTAACGCAGCCAAAGGCGGTTCTAACTCGGCCAAGTGGTGCTATCCGCCATTCGACAAGTTAATCACCGAAGCAAAAGAAACCACCGATCACGACAAACGCGTCGCGCTGTACGAAGAGGCGCAGCAAGTGATGCACGATCAGGCTCCGGCAGTGTTTATCGCCCACTCGACGATTTTCGAACCCGTTCGCAAAGAAGTGACCGGGTATGAAGTCGACCCGTTTGGGAAACATATTTTCTACCAGACGGACATCAAGGAGTAGGAAAGAGGGCGGCTTTCGGGGCGCTTTTAACTTCAACTTCAAAATCGTGCGCTGCCACGCAAACTGGCTTTTAAGGTCAAGGTCGTGTGCTGCCGCCACACCGGCCTCAAGGGGCGCCTATCGCCGCGCCCCTTGAGAATCCCCGGCTCTTTACTGCGCGCTCCGCTCGTTGGGTGGACGTGTTTCAGGTACACCTGTTATCCACCGCCCTCCCTATCAATAAAGAATGTCGCCGCTTAGGCGGTTCCTTCGCCACGGGATTACTCGGCCTCTGACCTCGCCCTTCGGGTCGTTGCTTTGCAACGCAGTCTCGCTTCGCTCGACTCGAGCCATAGGTCTCGAACCTCTCGCTCAGCGCCATTTTTGACTGCGGTTTTGAGGCTTCTCAATCGTGCCGTTTCAGTGGGTTTCTTATATTTTTTGCGAGGTGGAATGGAACGGCACGGCGTAAATGCCAGTAGGTCGCGTTCAGAAGTGACGCCGAGCAAGAGGTGGAAAACCGCGTGATTTTACGCGGGTTGTAATCCCGCAGCGAGGGAACCGCCTAAGCGGCGGCACTTCGCGACGAACGCCGTGGCCGCTGAAACACGTCCATTCCGACCCTGCGCAGCCTCGATCTCTCAGCGAGAAAAAACGCAGGGTTCCAAGGGAGGCGCGTTTACGCCTCCCTTGGTCGGTGTGGGCCGATGCCCACGACCTTGAATTTGAATTTAAAGATTTTAAAAGGCTCGCTTGGGAAGCCCATCCCAATCACCCCTTCAGAACGTTCTCCAGCGCCTCCTTCAACTCCTGATGCCCAAAAGTAAAACCTGCATCCTCGAGCCTTCTCGGTACGGCTCGCTGGCCGCCTAGCACCAGAACGGCAGACTCACCCATCAACAGGCGCACAACGCCCGCAGGCACGCGCATAAAGGCCGGGCGGTGGAGCACTTCACCCAGCAAGGCGCTGAACTGTTCGTTGCGGGCGGGGTAAGGGGAAACCATGTTGAAAGGGCCACTCAGGGTTTCGTGCATTAGCAGAAAAATGATGCCATTGACCATGTCGTCGATGTGGATCCACGGCATATATTGCTGGCCGTCGCCGAACGGGCCGCCGAGACCGGCGCGGAAGGGCAGCACCATTTTCGCCAGCGCGCCCCCTTTACGGGCTAAGACTACGCCGGTGCGCAGCAGGCAGACTCGGGTGCGGTCGCTCTCTGCGGCTAAAGCCAGGGCTTCCCAACGGGCGCAGAGCTGCCAGGTGAACTGCTTATTTGGCGGCTCATCTTCGGGTACTAACGCCTGACCTTGGTCGCCGTAATAGCCCACTGCGGAGCCTGAGATGAAGACTGACGGCGGCTTCTGGCTGGCGTTAATCAGGGTGGCGAGTCGCTCGGTGACCTGCCAGCGGCTATCGCATAACTTCTGCTTCTGATCTTTGGTCCAGCGCTTATCGGCAATTGGCTCACCGGCGAGATTGATCACCGCGTCGAAACCGTCTAAAGAGGTTTTATCTTCCAGCGACTCCCACAGCAGCACCTGCGGGCCGAGCACTTTGGCGGCGCGAGAGGGGGAGCGAGTCAGCGCCGTGATATGGTGCGACTGGCCGAGCAGGCGTTCGGTGAGTCGGCGCCCGATAAGGCCGGTGGCACCGGTTATCAAGATTTTCATGGCTGGCTCCTTAACTTATTGAATGCCCATTAGAAGGCTTCTTTTTAGCATAGGTTACTCCTCGCACTAAACCCGCGATATGGAGCACATCCTGAGTGAATATTTATTATCCCCGATGCGTCGATAGCCCGCGCGGGTATCGGCAAAACTCACCGCATTGGGGATAAGAACGGCTGAGCGTGAGCTACTTGTTGTCGGCCACGGCGTAGGCTTTTTGCGTCGCAGGGCGATTCTTAATCCGTTCAAACCAGTTGCGCACGGCAGGATAGTCCGCCAGATCAATACGTTGCCGCTCGTGGGATACCGCCCATGGGTAAGTTGCGATGTCGGCAATGCTGTAGTTTTCGCCAGCAATATAGGCGTTTTTCTCCAGCTGGGTATTGAGCACGTTGTACAGGCGTTTGGTTTCTTGCTGATAACGCTCGATGGCGTAGGGGACGGGCTGCGGGGCGAAGTGGGTGAAATGGTGGTTTTGCCCCAACATCGGGCCGAATCCGCCGACTTGCCAGTAGAGCCACTGGAGGGTCAAGGTGCGTTCGCGTAGCTCTTGGCTGAGCAGTTTGCCGGTTTTGTCGGCGAGATATTGCAAGATGGCACCGGACTCAAACACGCTAATCGGCGCGCCGTTATCGACCGGCTGGTCATCAACAATGGCCGGAATTTTATTATTGGGCGAGATGGCGAGAAATTCGGGTTTGAACTGGTCGCCGGAACTGATGTTAATGCGTTGAATTCGGTAGGGTATTTCGGCTTCTTCCAGAAAGAGCGTGATTTTGTGTCCATTGGGTGTTGGCGCGTAATATAAATCAATCATAATGCCTCCTGCGTTATTAGATTTTGTGGCCGACATGCGGCAGAGCGGGATTCTGATAATCAAAGAATAGCGTTGAATTCTTACTGACTCGGGTGCAACATCCGCAAACTATCAACTTTAGGTTAACATATCAGTTAAGCTTGGTTGGCACTGTGAGACTAGTCTGATGGTTTCCGGCCCGGACTGTCTTAGCTTTAAGCGTGGAACAATGCCACTCTGGCTATTGAAGCGCCCCCGCAGAGACAGATAGAATCAGCGGATACTCAATTTTACCCTTAGAAGGTTTCATAGGATGGCGGAACAAGAGCAGAACACCGGCACCGGCGAATGGGTTGATATCGTCAACGAAGAGAACGAAGTTATAGCCCAGGCTAGCCGTCAACAGATGCGAGCTCAGTGCCTGCGCCATCGTGCCAGCTACATCGTGGTTCACGACGGCATGGGTAAAATCCTGGTGCAAAGACGCACCGAGACCAAAGATTTCTTCCCTGGTTGGTTAGATGCCACCGCCGGCGGCGTGGTGCAGAGTGGGGAGATTGTGCTGGATTCCGCCCGTCGCGAAGCAGAAGAGGAGCTGGGTATTGCCGGCGTGCCTTTTGCTGAGCACGGCATGTTCTACTTCGAAGAGCCAAACAAGTGCCGCGTGTGGGGCGCGTTGTTTAGCTGTGTTTCCCACGGTCCTTTTGCCTTGCAGGAAGAAGAGATCGACGAAGTCAGTTGGATGACGCCAGAAGAGATCACTGCCCGTTGTGACGAATTCACCCCAGACTCGCTGAAAGCGCTGTCGCTGTGGATGACCCGCAATAATGAGAAAGAACACGGTAAGCCGTTGGTTCGCGAAGAGAAAATCTTACCGGGCGATCCGCTGCCGGTTGAAACCTCTTCCTTCTCACTGGGTGATGTTCAGGAAAGCAAAAACGCTGACGGAGCTTAATGGCTTCTGAGTAAAATGCACCAAGGGGCGGCTTGGGCCGCCCTCTGCATTTCTGCAGATAAATCATGTTTTAACAGCTATCGCGACGGCAGAGTGATGAGGCAATCGCGACCTCTTCCCACTCTTCATCGTTAATGCGCGCCAGCAGGGCCTGCGCCGCGCGGATGCCAATCTCTTTGTGTGGAATGGCAATGGTGGTCAAGGGCGGCTGGCATACCTTGCTCACGTCACTGTTACCAAAACCCACCACGGCTAAATCATCCGGTACTTTCACTCTCCGGCGCTGGCATTCGTACAGCACGCCGCAGGCCAGCTCGTCGGAAACGCACACCAGCGCGTCGATTTCAGGCCACGCCAGCAAGAACTCCGGCAGCTGGTGCGCGCCAGTGGTGAAGCTGGCCGGTTCCGCGGAATTGATCACCCGATGCACCGACATGTGTGCCTTAAGCATGGCTTTATGCCAGCCTTGCAGATGCTGCTGGAAAATCCACTGCTCCTGATTGGCGCACAGCATGCCAATGTTTTTATAGCCGCGGTCGATCACCGTTTTGGTCAGTTGATACATGGCTTCGACATTGTCGATGCCAATATTCATATCAATGGGCGACTCGGTCAGCGCGCCAATCTCCAGCACCGGGATCGAGGTATTATCCAGCCAATTGCGCACATTCGGCGAGTGCTCGACGCTAAGCAAAATGGCGGCGGCTAAGTTGTAAGACAGGAGGGTTTCGAGCAGCTTCTCTTCGCGATCGAGACGATGCTGCGACTCCGCCAGCATGATTTGATAGCCGGCGGGTTGCAGGATTTTTTGCAACCCGGCGAACATCTCGGCACAACCCGGCTCTGACAGGCTTGGGACAATCATCGCAATAGTGTAGGAAGAGGCGGAAGCGAGCGAGCTGGCGGCCTGATTGGGTAAATAGCCGAGCTGGCTGACGGCTTCTTCAATTTTTTCACGCAGTTTATCCGAAACCTGCTCCGGCGTTCTTAGCGCCCGGGACACGGTCATACTCCCGACCCCCGCGAGTTGCGCGACATCGGCCAGCGTCACTCTTCCGGTACTGCGTCGTTTTTTGTTAATCGACATTCACTATCCTGACTCTCAACTGCGCATCTCGCGCAGGGCATCGCAATCTAAAATGGGCCGCAAACCGGAGGGTTCCCGCAAGAACGGCAGGGGTAACAGCGGCAGATGTGATGAATTATCGGCAAATCGTGGACAAAGTATATCCTTATTTCTCATCTCCAATGTTGTCTGATACCCGAGGGTGATTATTTTTGATAGCGCTATCACAGAATCAAATGATAGAAGTTTGGTAGCGCTACCTTTGTGAGTTGCATCACAGATGTTAACGCTATCGCTGAGTAGAGTCTGGATCGTTAATGGGATCGGGGGAGGTTGTTAATGCTTTTAACTATGGCGACCTTTAGGCCCACTGACACACCAAGTAAGAATTCCAAAAATAAGAGTCAGGAGTTGCAATGCTTAATGATTGGCTGACACCAGATACGATTCACATTAGACACGACATCACTGACTGGCGCGACGCCGTGAAAGCCAGTGCTGAACCTCTACTGGCGAATGGCACCATCACCGCTGATTACGTTGAGGCGATTTTTGCACAGCATGAGAAGTTGGGTCCGTACTACGTTTTGGCACCGGGTATTGCCATGCCGCACGCCCGTCCTGAAGAGGGTGCCAAGGGGCTAGGATTATCTTTACTGACACTGCCTCACGGCGTGAAATTCAATTCAGAAGATAATGATCCGGTTTATAGCGTAGTGATGTTAGCGGCACCGGATAAACACAGCCATATCGAATTAATTTCTGAGCTGGCTGAGTTATTTTCCAGCGAAGATGAAATGCAAAAAATATTTGCAGCGAAAGACATTAAAACTATTCAGGACATTATCTCTAAATTCTAATTCCTGAACCAATGGAATAACGTCAGTTCATCATGGATGCGTAATACGGTATACATCAGGCTAATACTGGTGAATTACCCTACAAACTTTAAAACACAGGTAAATAACATGAAAATTATGGCGATTTGTGGTTCAGGTTTAGGCAGCAGCTTTATGGTGGAGATGAACATCAAGAAAGTGCTGAAAAAGTTGAATATTCAGGCCGTGGTTGAGCATTCAGATCTCTCTTCTGCCATTCCGGGCGAAGCGGATCTCTTCGTGATGGCGAAAGACATCGCCGCCAGCGCCAGCATTCCAGAGAATCAGTTAGTGGTCATTACTAACATTGTGGATATTAATGAGCTGGAAACCAAGTTAGTCGCCCACTTCGAAAAATATCCTGTGTGATAAGACGATTATTCTAAAAATAAAGAGGTGTATATGTTTATCCAGGAAACGCTCAAGTTTGTGGTTGATATATTAAAAGTGCCTTCTATTTTGGTCGGTCTTATTGCGTTGATCGGTCTGGTCGCACAAAAGAAAAACTTTTCCGATGTGGTGAAAGGCACGGTAAAAACAATATTAGGCTTTCTGGTATTGGCGGGCGGTGCCACGGTATTAGTCGGGGCACTCAATCCTTTAGGCGGCATGTTTGAACATGCTTTCAGTATTCAGGGGATCATTCCAAATAACGAAGCGATTGTGTCTATCGCTTTGGAGAAATTCGGTGCGCCTACTGCCTTGATCATGGCGTTCGGCATGGTGGCCAACCTGATCGTTGCGCGTTTCACTCGCCTGAAATACGTGTTCCTGACTGGTCACCACACCTTCTACATGGCCTGTATGATCAGCGTTATCCTCACCGTTGCTGGTTTTGAAGGCGTGGGTCTGGTGTTCACCGGTTCCCTGACGCTGGGTCTTATCATGGCGTTCTTCCCGGCACTGGCGCAGCGCTATATGCGTCGCATCACCGGCAATGACGACGTGGCATTCGGCCATTTCGGCACTATCGGTTATGTGCTGTCCGGCTGGATTGGTAGCAAGGTCGGTAAAGGTTCGCGCTCAACCGAAGAGATGAACCTGCCGAAGAACCTCAGCTTCCTGCGCGATAGCTCGATTTCTATCTCGCTGACCATGATCATCATCTACCTGATCCTCGCGGTGTTCGCGGGCCAAGTATTCGTTGAGCAGACTTACAGCGCGGGCCAGAACTACTTGGTGTACTCCATCATCATGGCTATCACCTTTGCGGCGGGCGTGTTCATCATCCTGCAAGGCGTGCGTCTGATTCTGGCGGAAATAGTTCCGGCATTCGTCGGCTTCTCTGAGAAGCTGGTGCCGAATGCTCGCCCGGCGCTGGACTGCCCGGTCGTCTATCCTTACGCGCCAAATGCCGTGCTGATTGGTTTCCTGTTCAGCTTCCTCGGCGGTTTGGTGGGCCTGTTCCTGCTGGGTCAATTCAATCTGGTATTGATTCTGCCGGGCGTGGTTCCGCACTTCTTCACCGGCGCAACGGCGGGCGTGTTCGGTAACGCCACCGGCGGTCGCCGCGGCGCGATGGTCGGCGCATTTGCCAACGGCGTGCTGATCACCTTCCTGCCAGTTCTGCTACTGCCGGTACTGGGTGCGCTGGGCTTCGCCAACGCCACTTTCTCCGATGCTGACTTCGGCGTCATTGGTATCCTGCTCGGCAACCTGGCTCGCTTTATGTCGAAAGAAGCCATTATGGCGCTGATCGTGGCTATCTTCGCCGCGCTGGTGGCCTACAACTATCTGGCGAAAAAGCCAGCCGCAGAAAAAGCAGTAAGCGAAAAGTAATTCTTCCTAAGTACCACTAACCATCCGGGAAAGCACAAGGTAAGGCCTGTTAGTCATTAACAGGCCGAGCCAAGTGCTCACTAAAATAAGGACCAATAAACATGAAAGATGTCCAAGAGGTTCGTGAGTTTGCTCGTCAAATCCGTATTGAGACCCTAAAAATGCTCACCGGATTAGGCTTTGGTCACTACGGCGGCAGCATGTCGGTGGTCGAAACGCTGGCGGTGCTGTATAGCGACGTGATGCGTATCGACCCGACCAAGCCAGACTGGCAAGAGCGTGATTATTTTGTTCTGTCGAAAGGCCACGCTGGCCCGGCGCTTTATGCCACGCTGGCGCTGAAAGGCTACTTCCCGCAGGACGATTTGAAAACGCTAAATCAGAATGGCACCAAGCTGCCGAGCCATCCTGATCGCCTGCGCACCGTTGGCGTGGATGCAACGACCGGATCTCTGGGACAGGGCGTGTCCATTGCCACCGGCATGGCGCTGTCGCACAAACTGGCGAAACGCGATAATCGCGTGTTCTGCGTGGTGGGCGACGGTGAGTTGAATGAGGGCCAGTGCTGGGAGGCTTTCCAGTTTATTGCTCACCACAACCTCAACAACCTGACGGTGTTTATCGACTACAACAAGCAGCAGCTCGACGGTTTGCTGGATGAAGTGATTAAGCCGTTTGATTTAGCCGGTAAGTTCAGCGCCTTTGGCTTTGACGTGTTGACCATCAAAGGCGATGACATTGTGGCCCTGCAAAACGCGCTGACGCCGGTACGTCAGGGCGAGCAGCGCCCGCTGGCCATCGTGCTCGACAGCGTGAAAGGACAGGGCGTGAAGTATCTGGAATCACTGGCTAACTCGCACCACCTGCGATTAACCCCGGATGTGAAACTGGAAATCGAAAACGCAATTGCTGAACTGGAGGCCGCCCATGTTTGAAGTTACGCTGGAAATGAAACCCGACAACATCGAAATGCGCAAAGTCTACGGCAACGTGGTGCGGGAAAAAATCGTTGAGAACACGCCAATTATCGCTCTCGAAGCTGACCTGATGAGCGCCATGGCGATGGACGGCGTGCATCGTGACCATCCGCAGCACGTGATTAACTGCGGCATCATGGAAGCCAACGTGATTGGCGTCGCCGCTGGCCTGTCTCTGACCGGGCGCGTGCCTTTCGTGCACACTTTCACCGCCTTCGCCAGCCGTCGCTGCTTCGACCAGCTGTTTATGTCTTTGGATTACCAGAAGAATAACGTCAAGGTGATCGCCTCTGACGCCGGTGTCACCGCCTGCCACAATGGCGGCACGCACATGTCTTTCGAGGACATGGGCATTGTGCGGGGCTTAGCGAACTCGATTGTGTTGGAAGTCACCGACGCCGTGATGTTCCGCGATATCTTACAGCAGCTGGTGGATCTGAAAGGCTTCTACTGGGTGCGCACCATCCGCAAACAGGCGACTCAGGTGTATAAAGAGGGTTCCACCTTCACCATCGGTAAAGCCAACCTGCTGCGCGACGGCGATGATATCACTCTGATTGCCAACGGTATTATGGTAGCTGAGGCCTTAAAAGCGGCGGAGATGCTGGCTCGTGACGGCATCAGCGCGGCGGTTATCGACATGTTCACCCTGAAACCTATCGACAAAGAGATCATTCAGCAGTACGCCGCCAAAACCGGCAAAATCGTCACCTGTGAGAACCACAGCATCCATAACGGGCTAGGTTCAGCCGTGGCGGAAGTGCTGGTCGAACATGCGCCGGTGCCGATGCGCCGCGTGGGCGTGAAGGAGCGCTACGGCCAAGTAGGCACGCAGGATTTCTTGCAGCAGGAGTACGGCCTGACCGCCGAGCACATTCTGGAGGCGGCGAAACAGCTGCTGTAACGGAATGAAGCCCAAAAAAACGCCGACGTAATGTCGGCGTTTTGCATTCTGAGCAGGCAGGAAATTAAGCTTTAGCTGCTGCTTCAGCTTGTGCAGATTGAATCGCAGTCAGTGCCACGGTGTAGACGATATCGTCAACCAGCGCGCCGCGAGACAGGTCGTTGACTGGCTTACGCATGCCTTGCAGCATTGGCCCGATTGAGACCAAATCAGCCGAACGCTGAACTGCTTTATAGGTGGTGTTACCGGTGTTCAGGTCTGGGAAGATGAACACGGTCGCTTTACCCGCTACCGGCGAGTTTGGCGCTTTGGACTTCGCCACGTCAGCCATGATTGCGGCGTCATATTGCAGTGGACCGTCGATGATCAGGTCCGGGCGTTTTTCCTGCGCCAGACGAGTCGCTTCACGCACTTTCTCAACGTCGCTACCTGCACCCGAGTTACCGGTGGAGTAGGAGATCATTGCCACGCGTGGTTCGATACCGAAGGCCGCGGCGGAATCCGCAGATTGGATAGCGATTTCAGACAGCTGTTCAGCCGTTGGGTCCGGGTTGATGGCGCAGTCGCCGTAAACCAGCACTTGGTCAGGCAGCAGCATGAAGAACACGGAAGAAACCAGCGAGCTGCCCGGCGCCGTTTTGATCAGCTGCAATGGTGGGCGGATGGTGTTCGCCGTGGTGTGAACCGCGCCGGATACCAGACCGTCAACTTCGCCTTTTTCTAGCATCAGGGTGCCGAGAACCACGTTGTCTTCCAACTGCTCACGGGCAACCACTTCGGTCATGCCTTTGCTTTTACGCAGCTCAACCAGGCGGGCCACGTACTCTTCACGCACCACAACCGGGTCAACAATCTGGATGCCTTTGCCCAGTTCGATACCCTGAGCAGCGGCAACGCGTTGGATCTCTTCTGGATTACCCAGCAGCACGCATTCTGCGATACCACGTTCAGCACACAGCGACGCGGCTTTCACGGTACGCGGCTCGTCGCCTTCTGGCAGCACGATGCGTTTTTTCGCATTACGCGCCAGTTCGGTCAGCTGATAGCGGAACGCCGGAGGAGACAGGCGGCGTGAACGCTCGGAGTGGGCGCTCAGGGAGTTGATCCAGTCGCTGTTGATGTGGGAAGCCACGTACTGTTGCAGCTTCTCAACGCGCTGGTGGTCATCAGCAGGCACTTCAAGGTTGAAGCTTTGCAGGCTGAGGGAAGTCTGCCACGTGTTGGTATCCACCATAAAGACCGGCAGGCCAGTTTTGAATGCGCGCTCGCACAGGGTGTTGATGCGATCGTCGATGTCATAGCCGCCAGTCAGCAAGATAGCGCCGATTTCCACGCCGTTCATCGCCGCCAGACAGGCTGAAACCAGTACGTCTGGACGATCAGCAGAGGTCACCAGCAGTGAACCCGGGCGGAAGTGCTCCAGCATGTGCGGAATGCTGCGCGCGCAGAAGGTTACGGATTTCACGCGGCGAGTCTGGATGTCACCTTCATTGATAACGCGGGCATTCAGGTGTTTTGCCATGTCGATGGCGCGAGTGGCGATCAGCTCGAAACTCCAAGGAATGCAGCCCAGCACCGGCAGCGGGCTGTTAGCGAACAGCTGGCTTGGGTCAACGTTAGCAACGCTTGCCTTGGTGGAGTCGTCGAAGATTTCAGACAGGTCAGGGCGCGTACGGCCTTGATCATCAACCGGGGCGTTCAGTTTGTTAATGATAACGCCGGTGATGTTTTTGTTTTTGCTGCCGCCGAAGCTGCTACGTGCCAGCTCAATGCGCTCTTTCAGCTGTGCCGGAGAGTCATTGCCCAGCGCGATGACGAAGACGATTTCGGCATTCAGGGTTTTGGCAATTTCGTAGTTCAGGGCGTTGGCGAACTGATGCTTGCGGGTTGGCACCAGACCTTCAACCAGCACGACTTCTGCATCTTTGGTGTTTTCGTGGTAACGGGCGATGATCTCTTCCATCAGTACGTCCTGTTGGTTAGAGCTCAACAGGTTTTCCACGTGGCTCATTTTCAGCGGCTCAGCAGCAGGTACGCTGGAGTTGGCGCGGATAATGGTGGTGGTTTGGTCTGGCGAATCGCCGCCGGTGCGCGGCTGGGCGATAGGTTTGAAGATGCTTAGGCTAACGCCTTTTTGCTCCATGGCACGGATCACGCCAAGGCTGACGCTGGTCAGACCGACGCTGGTGCCTGTAGGGATCAACATAATTGTACGGGACACGGCTAAACCTCTCTGGAATGCCAGACGGACGTAGAACTTGAGTAAGGAAGGTGCGATGACTGCTTAACGCGGCTGCTTCCAGACTGGCTACGCTCGCCTAATTAAAGAAAACTGCCAGCAGGCGCTGGCAGTGGGATGCATCTTATGCGGTCAGGCGAGCCGCATCTTGAGCGATAACCAGCTCTTCGTTGGTCGGGATGACCAGCGCGGTACGCGTGCCTTCTTTGTTGATAGCGCCAGACTTGCCAAAGCGCGCTGCGAGGTTACGTTCGTGGTCGATTTCAAAGCCCAGCAGGCCCAGTTTGTCGAGTGTGAATTCACGAACCATCGCGGCGTTTTCACCGATACCGCCGGTGAAGACCACGGCGTCCAGACGACCTTCCATCAGGGCTGCATAAGAACCGATGTACTTAGCCAGACGGTGGCAGAAGACGTCCATGGCGCGTTTAGCGTCAGCTTTGGTCGCGTAGTTATCTTCTACATAGCGGCAGTCGCTGGTGACTTCAGTCAGGCCCAGCAGGCCAGATTCTTTGGTCAGCATTTTGTTGATCTGGTCAACACTCATGCCCAGTGCGTCGTGCAGGTGGAAGATGATAGCCGGGTCGATGTCACCACTGCGGGTACCCATTACCAGACCTTCCAGCGGGGTCAGACCCATGGAAGTGTCCACGCATTTACCGTTACGGATTGCGCTAACAGAACCGCCGTTGCCCAAGTGGCAGGTGATCAGGTTTACTTCTTCCACTGGCTTATTCAGCATTTTCGCAGCTTCTTGCGTCACGTAGAAGTGGCTGGTGCCGTGTGCGCCGTAGCGACGAACGTGGTGATCTTTGTACAGGCTGTACGGCAGAGCGTAGAGGTAAGACTCTTCCGGCATGGTCTGGTGGAACGCCGTGTCGAACACTGCCACGTTTTTATCAGCCAGTTTCGGGAAGGATTTCAACGCTTCGGCGATACCAATCAGGTGTGCTGGGTTATGCAGCGGTGCAAACGGGATAGATTCTTTGATACCCTGAATGACTGCATCATCGATAAGCATTGATTTGGTCAGTTTTTCGCCGCCGTGAACGATACGGTGACCGATAGCCACCAGCTCAGCAGAGAGTTCAGGTTTTTTGGACAGGATATTGTCAACAATGAACTTCAGAGCTTCACTGTGCGCAGCGCCAGCGCCAAGTGCGGCTTCTTCTTTACCACCGTCCATTTTCCATTTGATGCGGGCTTCTGGCAGATGGAAACATTCGGCTAAACCTGAGATGTACTCTTCACCATTCGCAGCATCAATGATGGCAAACTTAAGGGAAGAGCTACCACAGTTAAGAACCAGAACTAGCTTACTCGACATGGAAGTACCTATTTATTGTTGGTGCTGTTTAAGATAAAAACAAAACACGTGGTTAATAAATCGTCAATCAGACATCAAGCGTAGCGCATAATGGCGGTGACAATTATGATTAACATCATGCCAACGAAGAAAAGCGGCATGACAGTGATAAAGCTGGGGAATCTTCAGCCAACGGCCGAAACCGGGCGGTGATTAATCACCTCTTATGCTGACAATACATCTCTCAATGAGTGCGTCAGACCCCTCAGAATGCTACTTATTAGGGCTTTAATCGGTAAAAACGCTAACAAATAAGACAATAATTAATTACAAAAGGCACCAAGCGGAGGCAAGATGAAGCAACGCCCCGAATTTGCGGGGACAGGATACCCACTGGTGCCTGCAAAAACAAAATATATTTAATCGTGCTAAAATCCCGTTTGTTATTTACAACTATTTTTTAATTATTATATGTGAAGTTGAGGTGCACCCATGACCAGTAAGCCATCAGGTTCAGTCAGTTGGTTTCAGGTATTCCAGCGCGGGCAACATTATATGAAGACCTGGCCAGCCGATAAGCGTCTGGCGCCGGTATTCCCCGAGAACCGAATTTCGACGGCGACGCGTTTTGCTGTGCGCTTTATGCCGCCTTTGGCCGTCTTCACCTTAACTTGGCAAATCGCTCTCGGCGGCCAGCTCGGCCCGGCGGTGGCCACCTCTATCTTTGCCTGTAGCTTGCCGATGCAAGGTCTGTGGTGGTTAGGACGCCGCTCTTTAACGCCGCTGCCACCAACGCTGCTGAGCTGGTTCCACGATGTGCGTAATAAGCTGGCCGAAGCAGGGCAGGCGCTGGCGCCGGTAGAAGGTACCCCGACCTATCAGTCTCTGGCCGACGTGTTAAAACGCGCCTTCAAGCAGTTGGACAAAACCTTCCTCGATGATATTTAACGGATGCCGGGCATCCGTTTTACTTTGCCCATTTTTTGTCTTACCGCGCTGTCATCCATAGTAGCCATCAATAGTGAATCCACTTCATTTCCACTCAGTTTATGTGTCTAAATCAAAGAATGGTCAGCTTGAGATTTCACGCTAGTTTGCCCTGTGTCATGCTTTGTTCATTATGCATACTTGAGGAAATTCACGATGGAAATGACCAACGCCCAACGCCTGATTTTATCCAATCAATATAAAATGATGACCATGCTGGACTCGGAAAATGCCGATCGCTATCGCCGGTTACAAACGGTAATTGAGCGCGGCTTTGGTCTGCAAATGCGCGAGCTGGATCGCGACTTTGGCGAACTGTCGGAAGAAACTTGCCGTACTGTCATCAACATCATGGAAATGCACCACGCGATGCAGGTTTCATGGACCAATCTTAAAGACACTCAAGGTCTGGATCGCCGCCGTCTGGATTTCCTTGGCTTCGACGCTGCAACAGAATCCCGCTATTTGAGCTATGTTCGCTTTATGGTGAACACCGAAGGCCGCTATACTGACTTCGATTCAGGAACCCATGGGTTCAACTCACAGACCAAAATGTGGGAAAAATACCAGCGTATGCTCGCCGTCTGGCAGGCATGTCCACGCCAATATCATCTAAGCGCGGTCGAGATCGCGCAGATTATTAATGCCTAAATTGCAACCCGAATGAAGAAGCCGTAGCCAATAAAGCTGCGGCTTCACGCATAAAGGGGATAAGGAGTTGATTGTGGAGTGTAAAGGTTTCTTGTTCGACCTGGATGGAACGTTAGTCGATTCATTGCCTGCGGTAGAACGCGCCTGGATTAATTGGGCATTGAGTCGCGGCATCAGCCCGCAAGAGGTGCTGGCGTTTATTCATGGCAAGCAGGCGATCACTTCTTTGCGTCATTTTATGCCGGGCGAAAGTGAAGAGAACATCCAGCGCGAATTCCAAAAGCTCGAGCAGATTGAAGCCACCGACACTGAAGGCGTCACCGCGCTGCCGGGGGCGCATTTACTGCTTAGCGAATTAAATCGCCACAATATTCCTTGGGCGATTGTCACGTCAGGCACCGTGGCCGTGGCCCATGCCCGCCACGCGGCGGCCAATTTGCCGAAGCCAGAAGTGTTTGTCACCGCGGAACAAGTTAAACACGGAAAGCCGCAGCCTGATGCTTACCTGTTGGGTGCCGAGCTTCTTGGTTTAGCGCCAGAAGATTGCGTAGTGGTGGAAGACGCCGCCGCCGGTGTGATGGCGGGCTTGGCGGCAGGCTGTAAAGTGATTGCGGTTAACGCGCCTTCAGACACTCCGGGGATCGAAGAGGTCGATATGGATCTGAGCACCCTTGAAGTTATCGTGGTGGAAGCTGACGGCCAGAAAGTGATGGTTGGCCTGCGTTAATAGCATATTGCTGATAAAAACGACGATTTCGTTGATATGAACCCCGCTTCGGCGGGGTTTTTTTATGGCATGCTTTCAGGCATGGTGTCTCAGCTTGCGGCCTTTTACTTTTCATCACAAACGGAGCCTTGTTTTGACCAGTGAACTGATATGGGTGTTGTTGCTTTTAATTGTCGCAATGGTGCTGTTCGCCAGCAATAAATTGCGCATGGACGTCGTGGCTTTACTGGTGATTGTCGCCTTCGTGATGAGTGGCACCCTGACGCTGCACGAGGCCATGGCCGGGTTTAGCGATCCGAACGTTATTTTGATTGCCGCACTCTTTGTCATTGGTCACGGGCTGGTGCGAACCGGCGTGGCTTATCAAGTTGGCGAATGGCTGATGAAGGTCGCGGGCAACAGCGAAACGCGCATGCTGGTGCTGTTGATGATCACCGTCGCCGGGCTGGGGGCCTTTATGAGCTCGACCGGCGTGGTGGCGATTTTCATCCCGGTGGTGTTAAGCGTCGCCGCTAAAATGAAAACGTCTCCCGCCCGCCTGATGATGCCGCTGAGCTTCGCCGGGCTTATCAGCGGCATGATGACGCTGGTCGCGACGCCGCCTAACATGGTGGTTAACAGCGAGTTACTGCGCGAAGGCTTTGACGGTTTTGGCTTTTTTGGCGTGACGCCGATTGGCCTGGTGGTGTTGATTATGGGCGTTGGCTACATGCTTATCGCCCGCCGCTGGCTTTCTGGCGAAAACAGCGGCGCTAAAAAAGAGGACTGGCAGCGCCGTACTTTCCGTGACCTGATCCGCGATTATCGCTTAACCGGCAGGGCAAGGCGCATGGCGATCCGCCCGGATTCTCCGCTGGTGGGTAAAACGCTGGATGATGTGCACCTGCGTTCGCGCTACAGCGCCAACGTGGTGGGGATTGAGCGCTGGCGCAAATTCCGCCGCATCATGGTCAGCGCCACCGGCAGCACCGAGCTGCGGGCCAGAGACGTGCTGCTCATTGATATGGCGGACAGCGAAATTTCGGTCAGGCAATTTCTGACCGATGAAAAACTCGAGCCGATGGTGCTGCGCGGCGACTACTTCTCCGAGCAGTCGCGCGACGTAGGTATGGCGGAAGTGTCACTAATTCCCGATTCCGAGCTGCTGGGCAAAAGCTTGCAGCAGGTGAGTTTCCGCTCGCGTTACGGGCTTAACGTGGTTGGCATTCGCCGCAACGGCGAAGCCCTTGAAGGCAAGCTTATCGACGAAGAACTTCAGCTGGGCGATACCTTGCTGGTTATCGGCGACTGGAAGCTTATCCGCCAGCTTCAGCAGCAAACTCATCATTTTATTGTCTTGAATCTGCCCGCCGAGGTGGATGACGTCGCGCCCGCCGTCAGTCAGGCCCCGCACGCGTTGTTCTGCTTGGCGCTGATGGTGGCGCTGATGCTGACGGATGAAGTGCCGAACGTGATTGCCGCCATTGTTGCCTGCCTGCTGATGGGCAAATTCCGCTGTATCACCATGGAAGGGGCTTATAAATCCATTCACTGGCCGAGCCTGCTGCTTATCGTGGGGATGATGCCCTTTGCGCTGGCATTGCAGAAAACCGGCGGGGTGGCGCTGATTGTCAAAGGGCTGATGGACGTCAGTGGCGGCTATGGCCCGCACATCATGCTGCTCAGCCTGTTTGTGCTCTGCGCGACCATCGGCCTGTTTATTTCCAATACCGCCACGGCGGTGCTGATGGCGCCTATTGCCATTGCCACGGCCCAGCAAATGGGGTTGTCGCCTTATCCCTTCACCATGATCATTGCGATTGCGGCCTCGGCGGCCTTTATGACGCCGGTTTCTTCACCGGTGAATACGCTGGTGATGGTGCCGGGCAATTACAGTTTCAGCGACTTTATTCGCATTGGCGTGCCTTTTACGCTGATGGTGATGGCCATCAGCGTGTTTCTTGTACCGCTGCTGTTTCCGTTTTAAGCACTCAAAGCGGGGAGTCGAGGCTGATTTCATCCAGTGACAGGCTAAAGCTCGGAATGAAGACCTCCATAAAGTAGTCCATTTCCGGGCTTTGGCGCAGCGCCAGCGTCTTCTCCAGACGGGCCTTCGCCAGCTTGAATTCGTTATTACCCGCCGACAGCTCTTCCAGACATTTCAAATAGGCGCATAGGGCATCCGCCTGTTTCACCGTCAGTTTTTCCTCTTCACTGTAATAGTGCTCGTCAATCAATGAACGGAAATCATCCTGCAGCTCCAGCGGCAGCATCTCGATCAGCTTCTGCTGGGCAATTTTCTCTATCTTTTTGTATTCGTGGGCGATCTGCGGGTTGTAATACTTGATGGGCGTCGGCATGTCGCCGGTCAGCACCTCGCTGGCGTCGTGGTACATCGCCAGCAGAGCGACGCGCTCGGCATTGAGGTTGCCATTAAACTTGCGGTTTTTGATCAGGGCCAGGGCGTGGGCGACGAAAGCCACCTGCAGGCTGTGCTCAGAGACGTTCTCAGTACGCACATTGCGCATCAGCGGCCAGCGGCCAATCAATTTCAAACGAGACAGGTGGGCAAAGAAGTGGCTTTGGCTCATAACACTCTCAAATATCTACGGCGAATGAACACTATTGTGAGCATGGAACGAGGCTGTGTCACCCTGATAACAACAAAAATCATTGGGAAGGAGCAGGGCGTCGGCGGCGCGACGCCCTTGATGGACGAACTTACTGACGATAGGTTTCGAGGAAGCGACCGAGTTTACCCACGGCCATTTCCAGTTCGTCGACGCGCGGCAGGGTGACGATGCGCACGTGGTCAGGATACGGCCAGTTGAACGCCGAGCCTTGAACCAGCAGGACTTTTTGCTGTAACAGCAGATCCAGCACCATCTTCTGGTCATCGTGAATATTAAAACGCTTGGCGTCGATTTTAGGGAACATGTACAGCGCGCCTTTCGGCTTGACGCAGGAGACCCCCGGGATCTGATTGATCAACTCCCAGGCTCTGTCCCGCTGTTCATACAGGCGACCGCCCGGCTGAATAAACTCGCTGATACTTTGGTAGCCGCCCAGCGCGGTTTGAATGGCGTGCTGCATCGGCACGTTGGCGCACAGGCGCATCGACGCCAGCATTTCCAAACCTTCGATATAGCCTTTGGCGTGTTTTTTCGGCCCGTTCAGCACCATCCAGCCCTGACGGAAACCCGCCACGCGGTAGGTTTTCGACAGGCCGTTAAAGGTAACGGTCAACAAGTCCGGCGCCAGCGAAGCGATAGAAATGTGCTCGGCGTCGTCATACAGAATCTTGTCGTAGATTTCATCAGAGAAGATGATCAGGTTGTGCTCGCGAGCTATCTTGACGATCTCCAGCAGCAGCTCTTTGCTATAAACCGCGCCCGTCGGGTTGTTCGGGTTGATGATCACAATCCCGCGAGTGCGCGGGGTGATTTTGGCGCGAATGTCGTCGAGGTCCGGGAACCAGTCTGCTCCTTCGTCGCAAAGATAGTGCACGGCATTACCGCCGGACAGCGAAACTGCGGCGGTCCACAGTGGGTAATCAGGAGCCGGAACCAGCATTTCGTCGCCGGTGTTCAACAGCGCCTGCATTGATTGCACGATCAGTTCAGACACGCCGTTGCCGATATAGATATCTTCAACGGTGATATCACGCATTTCGCGCGCCTGATAATGCTGCATGATGGCTTTACGGGCAGAAAAAAGGCCTTTCGAGTCACAGTAACCCTGAGCGGTCGGTAAGTTTCGGATAACGTCGACCAGAATCTCATCAGGCGCGTCAAAACCGAACGGGGCAGGGTTGCCGATGTTCAGTTTGAGGACCTTATTACCTTCTTCTTCCAGACGTTTTGCTTCTTTGAGTACCGGGCCGCGAATGTCGTAGCAGACGTTGTCCAGTTTGCGGGATTTTTCAATCGGGGACATGTAATGGTGAGCCTTTTATGTAAAGCCTGTTCTTCCTTGGCGCCAATGCCGTGGAACAAAGCGAAGCAGCCAATTTACTCTCACTCAGACCTCTTTTGAAGGGCAGTGCCCAGCTTTGGTGCAAAACATTACTCACCCTGTGGTTAGTGAAGTAAGTAGAGGCGTTGTATTTTTAACGTGGAGTTAAACACTACATTTTCACTTTTTTCTAGATGGATGCTCTGTGTGGATGCACTTACTGCCCATAGGCGTAATGCAGGGAGTACAGAAAGAGCCATTAATGCTCAAAGATCACTTTGTAAGTCACCGGATAATAAGAGAAATTTAAAAAATTGAACTGAGTTGGGTTCTTAGGTGTCTCTTTAGTGTATAAAAGATATCCTAATAGACCTCAATGTATTGTTTACTGAGACTGGATAAATTAACAGAGCTGATTCGCATTTTCTGCCAATGCTTTTGTCAGTACTCTGTAAGTTCAGCTAACGAATATATTTCTATTGAGATACAAACTTCATTCTAAAATTTGTGGGAAAATTCTTAAGGTTGGTTTAACTCATTAGACCCATACAAAGTATGTCTTCGAGTGTGAATCAATGAATTTATTGAATTATATTTCTTTAGGTCAAATACATTAATTAATAATGCTTATATTTCTGTGTGAGTTTAATGCGGTTTTTCCCCGCAGGGCTTGCTGTCTGCGGCTCTGTGACGCAATAAAAACTCTCAGATAAATATGACTAAAAAATCTCAATTTAGTTGTTCTAATCATTTTTATTAATTTAGGTTGAGCAGATAATTGGTCATTTAGAGCATAAAAAAGGGAATTGTTCCTATAAAATGGATTCGTATTGCAGAAATATTTCTCATTTCCGCTTATCTAATGAGTGAGTATGCGTCATATCTGGTATTCTGCATTTTGCGGGAACTTTGCCGCATCAATCAGGGTAGCTTGTTATTAGATTTTAAAAGTGAAGAAAAACTATGACAAATGCAAATCGTCCAATCCTCAATCTTGACCTTGATCTGCTGAGGACTTTTGTTGCAGTTGCTGATTTAAATACGTTTGCCGCAGCCGCAGCCGCCGTATGCCGTACACAATCAGCCGTCAGTCAACAAATGCAGCGTCTCGAACAACTGGTAGGTAAAGAGCTGTTTGCCAGACACGGACGTAATAAGTTATTGACCGAACACGGTATTCAACTGCTTGGCTATGCTCGGAAAATTCTGCGCTTCAACGATGAAGCCTGTACCTCCCTTATGTACAGCAATGTACAGGGTGGCATCACCATTGGCGCATCAGACGACACTGCTGACACCATATTGCCGTTTTTGCTGAGCCGGGTGACATCGATTTATCCCAAGTTATCTATCGACGTCAGAGTACAGCGTAGTCCGTTTATGCTGTCTATGCTCGAAAATGAAGAAATTGACTTAGCGATCACCACGGTGACCAGCACCGATCATCCGCATATTGTGTTGCGTACATCGCCAACGCTTTGGTATTGCTCCGCTGACTTCTCATACCCGTCTGGCGACAGCGTGCCCTTAGTTGTGCTCGATGAACCTAGCCCTTACCGTACCATGGCAATCGATTACCTGAACCAAGCCGGTATTCCATGGCGTATTGCTTACGTGGCTTCTACGCTGTCTGCCATTCGTGCGGCGGTAAGAGCAGGTTTAGGGGTGACGGCACGGCCAATTGAGATGATGAGTCCTGAACTGCGCGTTTTGGGCGAGCAGGAAGGCCTACCGCGCCTGCCTGACACTCAGTACGTGCTGTATAAGAACTCACACAGTGAAAACGAGTTAGCGATGGCGATTTTTAATGCTGTGGAGCAGGGGAATGACCCTTACTCTTTGAGCGCCTATGCTCAAAGCTCAGTGGCTGACGATGACCGCAGCGTGGTTGCCGAGCCTAAACTCTAAGCAGATCTTCTGCGCCACTTTACCCCCACCCCTGAAGCTTATCGGGGATGGGGGGTAAAGTGTTGTGCTTATAAAGAGGTAGTCAAAGTAACCAAAATAAAGGCTTTGTCGAATTTTTTAATGCTGATGCGTATTTTTCTCGCTAAACCTCAGCACTCCCCTGCCAGAATGCCTCTCTTTTCTTCGATCCAGAAAGCCTAAAAACGCGCTAAAACGCCTCTGTTTTCGATCCTAATCCTTAGCGAAAAACTGCTTTGGAATTTAAGTTTTTCAAAAAAAGTTGTTAAATCGCTGCGCTTTTTACCATCAAACTTGCCCAAACTGTGTCCTGGATCAAAAAAATAACCTTGTTTAGTGAGTGGAAGAAACGCTTATTCCTGCGACAATGCTATTGTTTGGCTCGAAGCATTAAATCCCGAGAACATGCCTTTGTTCTATCAAACTATTTTACTGACTCGATTTAGCACATCGACGTCGCATGATATGTTAATAAAATGATAAGCATGTAAATTAATGTGGAGATACTTTTGTCTAAGTTGACAAAAGGTTATAGAAAGGAGTAAAAAGCCCACAGTAAATCACTGGCTTAAACCGTTTATAAGCCGTGAAACGGTGTGGTTATTAATCCTTCCCTTGAATCGATGTGGTGTGCAAGCTGCCGTTAAAGAGCAGATGCAATTGCGCCGCTTTTGATGAGTAAGCTAAGAGTATGTCAACAACCACTGAAGTTATCGCTCAACACTGGGCGTTCGCGGTATTTCTGATCGTCGCAATAGGTCTTTGTTGCCTCATGTTACTGGGTGCAGCGTTCCTTGGCGGGAGAGCCAGAGCGCGATACAAAAACACGCCTTTCGAATCTGGTATCGCATCCGTGGGTACCGCCCGCATGCGTCTTTCCGCCAAATTCTATCTAGTCGCGATGTTTTTCGTCATTTTCGACGTGGAAGCCCTGTATCTCTATGCATGGTCAACCTCTATCCGTGAAAGCGGGTGGGTCGGGTTCGTCGAAGCCGCCATTTTCATTTTAGTCCTGTTAGCCGGTCTGTTTTATCTAGTGCGTATTGGCGCATTGGACTGGACACCAACACGTTCGAAAGGACCTGTTAAACCGAGCCCAGCGATTAACACCAACAGTCATCCGCAGTAAGTAATAGCGAGGCAATAAGATGGACTATACGCTCACCCGCATAGACCCGGACGGTGAGAACGACCGTTACCCCCTGCAAAAGCAAGAGATCGTCGGTGATCCTCTGCAAGAACAGGTAAAGCGCAGCGTCTTCATGGGGAACCTCGAAGAGGCGATGCATGGGATGGTGAACTGGGGTCGCAAAAACTCCCTTTGGCCGTATAACTTCGGCCTTTCGTGCTGCTACGTTGAAATGGTGACGTCGTTTACTGCGGTACACGACGTTGCTCGTTTTGGTGCTGAAGTTCTCCGTGCTTCTCCGCGCCAGGCCGATTTCATGGTAGTAGCAGGAACCTGTTTTACCAAGATGGCCCCGGTTATTCAGCGTTTGTATGACCAAATGCTTGAGCCGAAATGGGTTATCTCGATGGGCGCATGTGCCAACTCCGGTGGTATGTACGACATCTACTCCGTGGTTCAGGGTGTAGATAAGTTCTTACCGGTTGATGTGTATATCCCAGGTTGCCCGCCGCGCCCGGAAGCTTACATGCAGGCCCTGTTACTGCTGCAAGAATCTATCGGCAAAGAACGTCGCCCGCTGTCGTGGGTTGTTGGGGATCAGGGCGTTTACCGCGCGAATATGCAATCTGAGAAAGAGCGTAAACGCGCAGAGCGTATCGCCGTGACGAATCTGAAGTCTCCTGACGAGATTTAACACTGCGGTCTGAGAGTCAACCCTGAGGGGCGGTTGGTAGCGATACACCCCCTTACGGCATAAATGACCATTTAGTGTGGTGAAAATAAAATGACAGATTTGACGACGCAAGACACCGCTCAGCCAGCATGGCAAACCCGAGATCATCTTGATGATCCGGTCATCGGCGAATTGCGTAACCGTTTTGGGCCTGAGGCCTTTACTGTTCAACCGACCCGTACCGGCATACCCGTGGTGTGGATCAAGCGCGAACAGATACTGGAAGCGATCACCTTTTTACGAAAACAGCCAAAGCCTTATGTCATGCTGTTCGACCTGCATGGCGTAGATGAGCGTTTACGTACTCACCGCGACGGTTTACCGGCCGCGGATTTTTCCGTTTTCTATCACCTGATTTCCGTTGAGCGTAATCGCGACATTATGCTTAAGGTGGCGTTGTCAGAAAACGACCTGCACCTTCCGACCATCACCAAGGTGTTCCCGAACGCCAACTGGTATGAGCGCGAAACGTGGGAAATGTTCGGTATTACCTTCGACGGCCACCCGCACCTGACGCGCATCATGATGCCTCAGACGTGGGAAGGGCACCCGCTGCGTAAAGACTATCCGGCCCGTGCTACCGAATTCGATCCTTTCGAGCTGACTAAGCAGAAAGAAGATCTGGAGATGGAGTCACTGACTTTCAAGCCTGAAGACTGGGGCATGAAGCGCGGTACCGAAAACGAGGACTTCATGTTCCTCAACCTCGGTCCAAACCACCCGTCTGCGCACGGTGCGTTCCGCATCATCTTGCAGCTTGATGGCGAAGAGATTGTCGACTGCGTGCCGGACGTGGGTTACCACCACCGTGGTGCGGAAAAAATGGGCGAGCGCCAGTCATGGCACAGCTACATTCCGTACACCGACCGTATCGAATACCTCGGCGGCTGCGTTAACGAAATGCCTTACGTGCTGGCCGTTGAGAAACTGGCAGGCATTACCGTAGGCGACCGCGTTAACACCATCCGCGTGATGCTGTCTGAACTGTTCCGTATCAACAGTCACCTGTTGTACATCAGTACGTTCATTCAGGACGTCGGTGCGATGACCCCGGTATTCTTCGCGTTCACCGACCGTCAGAAAATTTACGATCTGATCGAAGCTATTACCGGCTTCCGTATGCACCCGGCCTGGTTCCGTATCGGCGGTGTTGCACACGACCTGCCGAAAGGCTGGGAACGTCTGCTGCGCGAATTCCTCGACTGGATGCCTGCTCGTCTGGACTCTTATGTTAAAGCTGCCCTGAAAAACACCATTCTGATTGGTCGTTCGAAAGGCGTTGCGGCTTACAACGCGGAAGACGCGTTGGCATGGGGTACCACGGGTGCAGGTCTGCGCGCTACCGGTATTGATTTCGATGTGCGTAAATGGCGTCCATATTCTGGTTACGAAAACTTCGACTTTGAAGTGCCAGTGGGCGACGGCGTCAGCGACTGCTACTCGCGCGTGATGCTGAAAGTAGAAGAGCTGCGTCAGAGTCTGCGCATTCTGGAACAGTGCTACGCCAATATGCCAGCAGGCCCGTTCAAGGCCGATCACCCGCTGACCACGCCGCCACCGAAAGAACGCACGCTGCAGCATATCGAGACGCTGATCACGCACTTCCTGCAAGTGTCTTGGGGTCCTGTCATGCCTGCGCAAGAATCTTTCCAGATGATTGAAGCGACCAAGGGGATCAACAGCTACTACCTGACGAGCGACGGCAGCACCATGAGCTACCGTACCCGCGTTCGTACGCCTAGCTTCCCGCATTTGCAGCAGATCCCGTCAGTTATCCGTGGCAGCCTGGTATCCGATTTGATCGTCTACCTGGGCAGTATCGATTTTGTAATGTCAGATGTGGACCGCTAACGATGACAGATATCAATAAAGACTCAGAGGTTCAGTACATCAACGTCTCCGAGCCGACCGCAAAACCTGCTGCGTTCGAGCTTAACGACGCTGAGCGTGAAGCGATTGAGCACGAAAAACATCACTACGAAGATGCCCGCGCGGTCTCTATCGAAGCGTTGAAAATCGTGCAAAAACACCGTGGCTGGGTGCCAGATGGTGCCATTTACGCGATCGCTGAAATCCTCGATATTCCTGCCAGTGACGTTGAAGGTGTGGCAACGTTTTATAGCCAAATCTTCCGCCAGCCGGTGGGCCGCCACGTGATTCGCTATTGTGACAGCGTGGTGTGCCACATCACCGGTTATCAAGGCATTCAGGCGGCAATCGAAGAACAGCTGCACATCAAGCCGGGCCAAACGACTGAAGATGGTCGCTTCACCCTGCTGCCGACCTGCTGTTTGGGTAACTGTGACAAAGGCCCGACGATGATGATCGACGAGGACACTCACAGCTACCTGAAGCCGGAAAACATTGGTGAATTATTGGAGCGTTACTCATGACATTCCAGGGATTTACGCCAAAACAGATTATCCGCACGCCAGAGATGCATCCGCTGACCTGGCGTATGCGCGATGACAAGCAGCCGGTTTTCCTCGACGAATACCGTAGCAAAAATGGCTACGCCGGTGCTGAGAAAGCGCTGAAAGGTATGGCTCAGGATGACGTGGTCACGCTAGTCAAAGACGCAGGTCTGAAAGGCCGCGGCGGCGCAGGCTTCTCCACCGGTTTAAAGTGGAGCCTGATGCCGAAAGACGAAAGCATGAATATCCGCTATCTGCTTTGTAACGCCGATGAGATGGAACCGGGCACTTATAAAGACCGTATGCTGATGGAGCAAATGCCACACCTGCTGGTGGAAGGCATGCTGATCGCCGCATTCGCGTTGAAAGCCTACCGTGGTTACATCTTCCTGCGCGGCGAGTACATCGAAGCAGCAGTGAACTTGCGTAAAGCCATTGAAGAAGCCAAAGCCGCTGGGTTCCTGGGGAAAAACATCCTCGGTACCGGTTTTGACTTTGAACTTGTGGTGCACACCGGCGCAGGGCGTTACATCTGTGGTGAAGAAACCGCGCTGATTAACTCCCTTGAAGGCCGCCGTGCTAACCCGCGTTCCAAACCACCTTTCCCAGCATCGTCTGGCGTATGGGGCAAGCCAACTTGTGTCAACAACGTTGAAACCCTGTGCAACGTGCCGGCTATCGTTGAGCACGGCGTGGATTGGTACAAAGGTATTTCCGCAGGCAAAAGTAATGATGCCGGTACCAAAATGATGGGCTTCTCCGGTCGAGTGAAAAATCCGGGCGTTTGGGAGCTGCCGTTTGGTATCACCGCACGTGAAATCCTCGAAGATTATGCCGGTGGCATGCGCGATGGTCTGAAATTCAAAGCCTGGCAACCGGGTGGGGCAGGGACGGACTTCCTGACCGGCGACCACCTCGACCTGCCAATGGATTTCGAAAGCATCGGCAAAGCGGGTAGCCGTATGGGTACTGCGCTGGCAATGGCCGTTGACCACGAAATTGGCATGGTTTCCCTGGTGCGTAACCTGGAAGAGTTCTTCGCTCGTGAATCTTGCGGCTGGTGTACGCCATGCCGTGACGGTTTGCCGTGGAGCGTTAAGATCCTCCGCGCGCTGGAACGTGGCGAAGGCCAACCGGGCGATATCGAAACGCTCGAGCAGCTTTGCCGCCAGCTTGGTCCGGGCAAAACCTTCTGCGCACACGCGCCGGGTGCCGTGGAGCCACTGCAGAGTGCGATTAAATATTTCCGGGACGAGTTTGAGGCGGGCATCGCCAAGCAGCATTACAGCAATGCGCGGGCGATTGGCGGTATTCAGCCAAACAACCTGCTGAAACAGCGCTGGTAGTGAAGGCACCAAGCGGCGGACGTGAGCCCGCTGCGCGCGAAATCCCAGAACAAGGGACGCGCTGTCGAACGATATACGCCAACCCGGCAAGAATTTTTGATTAACGCCCGCTGAAAGGTGGGCCACGTGGAAGCATGCTGACTATGGCTACGATTCATGTAGACGGCAAAGAATACGATGTAAATGGAGCGGACAACCTGTTGCAGGCTTGCCTCTCTCTTGGCCTCGATATTCCTTATTTTTGCTGGCATCCGGCGCTGGGAAGCGTCGGCGCTTGCCGCCAATGTGCGGTTAAGCAATACCAAAACGCGGAAGATACGCGCGGTCGTTTGGTGATGTCTTGTATGACACCGGCATCCGATGGCACGTTTATCTCCATCAATGACGGCGAAGCCAAAGAGTTCCGTGAGAGCGTGGTTGAGTGGTTGATGACTAACCACCCACACGACTGTCCGGTGTGTGAAGAGGGCGGCAACTGCCACTTGCAGGATATGACGGTCATGACCGGTCATAGCATGCGTCGCTATCGCTTCACCAAACGTACTCATAACAACCAAGATCTCGGCCCGTTCATCTCTCACGAAATGAACCGCTGTATCGCTTGCTACCGTTGTGTCCGTTACTACAAGGACTACGCGGATGGTAAAGACTTGGGCGTTTACGGCGCACATGACAACGTCTACTTCGGTCGCCCGGAAGATGGCCCGCTGGAAAGCGAGTTCTCCGGTAACCTGGTAGAAGTCTGCCCGACCGGCGTGTTCACCGACAAAACGCACTCTGAGCGTTATAACCGTAAATGGGACATGCAGTTTGCGCCAAGCATCTGCCAACAGTGTTCCGTCGGCTGTAACACCAGCCCGGGTGAGCGCTATGGCGAACTGCGTCGTATCGAAAACCGTTATAACGGCACCGTGAACCACTACTTCCTCTGCGACCGTGGTCGTTTCGGTTATGGCTATGTCAACGCCAAAGACCGTCCGAAGAAACCACAGCAGCTGCGTGGCAACGACTGGATCGAACTGAACGCTGAACAAGCGATGCAGGGCGCGGCAGATATTCTGCGTCAGTCGAAAAAAGCCATCGGTATTGGTTCTCCGCGCGCAAGCCTCGAAAGCAACTTCGCGCTGCGCGAGCTAGTCGGCGCAGAGAACTTCTACACCGGTATCAACGCAGCCGAACAAGGCCGCCTTGAGCTGATGCTCAACGTTCTGCGCAACAGCGGCGTTCACACGCCAGCCCTGCGTGAAATCGAAGACTACGACGCCGTACTGGTGCTGGGTGAAGATTTGACCCAAACCGGCGCGCGCATTGCCTTGTCTGTTCGTCAGGCAGTAAAAGGCAAAGCTCGCGCAATGGCTGCGGCACAGCGCGTTGCCGACTGGCAAATCGCGGCGGTACAGAACATCGGTCAGCACGCTAAGCACCCGCTGTTCATCACCAACGTTGATAACACCAAGCTCGATGACATCGCGGCATACAACTACCGCGCGCCGGTAGATGAGCAAGCCCGCTTCGGCTTCGCTATCGCCCACGGGTTGGACGAGTCTGCTCCGGCTGTCACCGACCTGGCTGAAGGCCTCGACAAGAAAATCGACGTGATCGTGCAGGCATTGGCCGGTGCACGTAAACCGCTGATCATTACCGGCAGCAATGCGGGTAGCGACGCCATCATCGAAGCGGCAGCCAACGTGGCGAAAGCTTTGAAAGTGCGCGGCAGCGATGTAGGTATCACCTTCGTCGCGACTTCTTCTAACAGCATCGGTCTGTCAATGATTGGCGGCGGTACTTTGGACGCCGCGCTCGAACTGTTGGCTAACGGCGGCGCAGACAGCGCAATCGTGATGGAAAATGACCTTTACCGTCAGGCGCCAGAAGCCAAAGTTGATGCAGCATTAGCTAAAGTTGAAAACCTGCTGGTTGTTGACCATCAGCGTACCCGCATCATGGACAAAGCGACGCTTATCCTGCCTGCGGCCAGCTTCGCAGAAAGTGACGGTACCGTGGTTAACCAGGAAGGCCGCGCCCAGCGCTTCTTCCAGGTTTATGACCCGGCTTATTACGACACTTCTGTTGCGATGCTTGAAAGCTGGCGTTGGATGCACTCGCTGCACTCAACCCTTAACAGCCGTCACGTTGACTGGACTCAGTTAGACCACGTGATCGAAGCCTGCGTCGCCGCTCTGCCACAGCTGAAAGGCATGGTTGAAGCTGCACCAAACGCCAGCTTCCGCATTCGCGGTCAGAAACTGGCGCGTTCTCCGCACCGTTCGAGTGGCCGTACTGCGATGCGCGCTAACATCAGCGTGCATGAACCACGTCAGCCGCAAGATAAAGACACCATGTTCGCCTTCTCCATGGAAGGGAACAACAACCCGTTAGCTGAACGTAATCAGGTGCCGTTTGCCTGGGCGCCGGGTTGGAACTCACCACAAGCCTGGAACAAGTTCCAGAGCGAAGTCGGTGGCAGTCTGCGTTTTGGCGATCCGGGCGTGCGTATGATTGAAGCAGGCGAGGGCAGCCTTGACTACTTCACCACCATTCCTGCGGCCTTCGCGGCGGAAAGCAACCAATGGCGCGTTGCTCCTTACTACCACCTGTTTGGTAGTGAAGAGATGAGCCAGCGTTCGCACGTGATCCAGCAGCGTATGCCACAGCCTTACGTGATGGTTAACCCAGCCGATGCGGCGCAGTTGGGCGTTAACGCCGGTGCTCAGGTGGAATTCACCTGCGGCGGCCAGACCCTGACTCTGCCAGTTCGTCTGAGCGAAACCTTGCATCAGGGACAGGTTGGTCTGCCACTGGGCTTGCCGGGAATTTCTCCGGTTCTGGTGGGCGCAACGGTTGAAAATCTGCGGGAGGCAACACGATGAGCTGGTTTACACCTGAAGTTGTTGAGGTGCTGATTGCGGTTCTGAAAGCCGTCGTGATCTTGCTGGTCGTGGTGGTGTGTGGCGCATTCATGAGCTTCGGCGAACGTCGTCTGCTCGGTCTGTTCCAGAACCGTTACGGACCGAACCGTGTTGGCTGGGGCGGCTCTTTGCAGCTCGTTGCTGACATGATCAAAATGTTCTTTAAAGAAGACTGGGTTCCGCGTTTCACCGACCGCGCGATCTTCACTTTGGCGCCAATGATTGCGTTCAGCTCAATGCTGATCTCTTTCGCTATCGTGCCAGTGAGCTCAACGTGGTTCGCCGCCGACCTGAACATCGGCATCCTGTTCTTCCTGATGATGGCGGGTTTGACCGTCTACGCCGTGCTGTTCGCTGGCTGGTCCAGTAACAACAAATACTCCCTGTTGGGGGCAATGCGTGCGTCGGCCCAGACCCTGAGCTACGAAGTGTTCCTCGGCCTGTCTCTGATGGGCGTGGTAGCACAGGCGGGTTCCTTCAATATGCAGGACATCGTTAACTCACAGGCCCACATGTGGAACATCATTCCGCAGTTCTTCGGCTTTGTGACCTTCGCGATTGCCGGCGTTGCGGTATGTCACCGTCACCCATTCGACCAACCGGAAGCTGAGCAAGAGCTGGCCGACGGTTACCACATTGAATATTCCGGTATGAAATTCGGTCTGTTCTTCGTGGGCGAATATATCGGTATCGTTACCGTGTCAGCGCTGATTGTGACGCTGTTCTTCGGTGGCTGGCAGGGTCCATTCTTGCCGCCGTTTATCTGGTTTGCGCTGAAAACCGCTTTCTTCATGGTGATGTTCATTTTGATCCGTGCTGCTTTGCCGCGTCCCCGCTACGACCAGGTGATGTCTTTCGGCTGGAAAGTTTGCCTGCCGTTGACCTTACTTAACCTGTTGGCGACCGCTGCGGTCATCTTGTACAACGCGCAATAAGGGGTGATTTAGCCATGACATTGAAAGAGATAGTTGTCGGGTTCGGCACCCAGGTTCGCAGCTTGTGGATGATAGGCATGCATGCCTTCGCCAAGCGCGAAACCCAGATGTACCCGGAAGAGAAAGTTAACGTCCCTGCGCGCTATCGTGGACGTATCGTGCTGACGCGCGATCCGGACGGCGAAGAGCGTTGCGTTGCTTGTAACCTGTGTGCGGTAGCCTGTCCAGTAGGCTGTATTTCGCTGCAAAAAGCTGAACATAAAGACGGTCGTTGGTATCCGGAGTTCTTCCGCATCAACTTCTCGCGCTGCATTTTCTGCGGTTTGTGTGAAGAAGCTTGCCCGACTACGGCCATTCAGTTGACGCCGGACTTTGAACTCGGTGAGTTCAAACGTCAGGATCTGGTGTATGAGAAAGAAGATCTGTTGATCTCGGGTCCGGGTAAATATCCGGAATATAACTTCTACCGGATGGCCGGTATGGCAGTTGACGGCAAGTCGAAAGGCGAAGCTGAAAACGAAGCCAAACCGATCAACGTCAAAGGTCTGTTGCCTTAAGGAGCCGCAAGCATGGAATTTGCATTTTACATTGCAGCCGTGGTGGCCGTGTTGGCGACGTTGCGTGTTATCACGCACACCAACCCGGTTCACGCATTGCTGTATCTGATCGTCTCGCTTCTGGCGATCGCCGCGGTGTTCTTCTCGCTGGGCGCGTACTTCGCCGGTGCGTTGGAAATCATCGTTTATGCCGGTGCCATTATGGTGCTGTTCGTGTTCGTGGTGATGATGCTGAACTTGGGCAATGTCGAAGAACAAGAACGTGCATGGCTGAAACCGGCGACCTGGATTGGGCCTTCCATCCTGTCGCTGGTCCTGCTGGGCGTGATGATCACCTCGATTCTTGGTCTGCACACTCACGGCATCGAAGGCACCATGGTAGACGCGAAGGCAGTAGGCATCGCGCTGTTTGGCCCTTACGTTCTGGCGGTTGAATTGGCATCTATGTTGCTGCTCGCCGGTTTGGTTGTTGCCTTCCACATTGGCCGCGAAAGCAAGCCGGGCGAAGTGTTCGGTGACGCACCAGCGACCACTGAGATGGCGAAAAGAAAAACGGAGGAGAGAGCATGATCCCTCTACAGCATGGCCTGATCCTGGCCGCAATTCTGTTTGTTTTGGGGCTGACCGGGCTGCTTGTCCGTCGCAACCTGCTGTTTATGCTGATCAGTCTGGAAGTGATGATCAACGCAGCGGCGTTGGCGTTCATCGTGGCTGGGAGCTATTGGGGGCAAGCTGATGGTCAGGTGATGTACATCCTGGCAATCAGTCTGGCAGCGGCTGAGGCCAGTATCGGTCTGGCGTTGCTGTTGCAACTCTATCGCCGTCGCCACACCCTGAATATCGACACTGTCAGTGAGATGCGCGGATGAACCTATTATATTTAACAATTCTGTTCCCGCTGATTGGCTTCGTTCTGCTGGCCTTCTCACGCGGTCGCTGGTCTGAGAATACTTCCGCCACCGTAGGTGTGGGTTCTATTGGTCTGGCTGCGCTGACGACCCTATATGTCGGTATTGATTTCATGACCCAGCGCGCTGCTGGCCATGAAGTTTTCAACCAGAACCTGTGGAACTGGATGCAAGTGGGCGACTTCAACATCGCCGCTACCCTGACGCTGGATGGCTTGTCGATGACCATGCTGTCCGTGGTGACCGGCGTTGGCTTCTTCATCCACATGTTCGCGTCTTGGTACATGCGCGGTGAAGAGGGCTACTCGCGCTTCTTCGCTTACACCAACCTGTTTATCGCCAGCATGGTGATTCTGGTACTGGCAGATAATCTGTTGCTGATGTACCTCGGTTGGGAAGGCGTGGGCCTGTGCAGCTACTTGCTGATCGGTTTCTACTACACCCACCCAGCCAACGGCGCTGCTGCGATGAAAGCTTTCATCGTGACCCGCGTTGGTGACGTGTTCTTAGCCTTCGCACTGTTCATCCTGTACCGCGAACTGGGTACGCTGAACTTCCGCGAGCTGATGGTACTGGCTCCGCAGAAACTGGCCGTTGGCGACACCGCTATCACTTGGGCGACGCTGATGTTGCTCGGTGGGGCAGTGGGTAAATCTGCACAGCTTCCGCTGCAAACCTGGTTGGCTGACGCCATGGCTGGTCCAACGCCGGTATCTGCGTTGATCCACGCCGCGACCATGGTTACCGCCGGTGTTTACCTGATTGCACGTACTCATGGCCTGTTCCTGATGGCGCCTGAAGTGCTGCACCTGGTAGGTATTGTTGGCGCAGTGACGCTGGTTCTGGCAGGTTTTGCCGCACTGGTTCAGACCGACATCAAACGCGTTCTCGCTTACTCCACCATGAGCCAGATTGGCTACATGTTCTTGGCATTGGGCGTGCAGGCGTGGGATGCCGCCATCTTCCACCTGATGACGCACGCGTTCTTCAAAGCGCTGCTGTTCCTTTCGTCTGGTTCGGTCATTTTGGCCTGCCACCACGAACAGAACATCTTTAAGATGGGTGGCCTGCGTAAATCGATTCCTCTGGTGTATGTCTGCTTCCTGGTCGGTGGTGCAGCCCTATCTGCCTTGCCACTTATCACTGCGGGCTTCTTCAGTAAAGATGAAATTCTGGCGGGTGCATGGGCAAACGGCCATCTCAATCTGATGATTGCAGGTCTGGTCGGGGCGTTTATGACTTCCCTATATACCTTCCGCATGATCTTCATCGTGTTCCACGGCGAAGAGAAGATTAAAGCGCATGCGGGCAAAGGCATTACTCACCATCTGCCACTGCTGGTGCTGTTGGTATTGTCCACCTTCATCGGTGCGATGATCGTGCCACCGTTGAAAGGCGTACTGCCTGAGACGACTGAGCTGGCGCACGGCAGTGTACTGACCCTGGAAATCACCTCGGGCGTTGTGGCGATTGTTGGCATCTTGCTGGCAGCCGCGCTGTACCTTGGCAAACGCTCACTGGTAAACAGCATCGCGAAAAGCGCCATTGGCCGCTTCTTCACGGTCTGGTGGTTCCACGCGTGGGGCTTCGACTGGTTATACGACATGATTTTCGTCAAGCCGTATCTGGCCATCGCTAAGCTGCTGCAACGTGATCCACTGAATTCACTGATGAATCTGCCTGCTGTGTTCTCCCGTTTGGGGAACCGTGGCTTGACGCTAAGTGAAAACGGTCAGACACGCTGGTATGTCGCGTCCATGGGTTTGGGAGCAGTGGTTGTTTTGGCACTGTTGCTGATTCTTTAAGAACAGATAGTACGAACAAATAGGGACACAAAACGCCATGCTACTTCCTTGGCTAATTCTTATCCCCTTTATCGGCGGGCTGCTGTGTTGGCAGACTGAGCGTTTCGGCAGCAAAGTACCGCGCTGGATTGCGCTGATCTCGATGGGGTTGACCTTAGCACTGTCCCTGCAACTGTGGTTGCAGGGTGGTTATTCATTAACTAGCCCGACCGGCATTCCACAATGGCAGTCAGAGTTCTCTGTGCCGTGGATCCCGCGCTTTGGTATCAGCTTCCACTTGGCATTGGACGGCCTGTCCTTGCTGATGGTGGTGCTGACCGGGTTACTCGGCGTCTTGGCTATCCTCTGTTCATGGCGTGAAATCCAGAAGTATCAGGGTTTCTTCCACCTGAACTTGCTGTGGATCCTCGGCGGCGTGATCGGCGTGTTCTTGGCAATCGACATGTTCCTGTTCTTCTTCTTCTGGGAAATGATGTTGGTGCCGATGTACTTCCTGATTGCCTTATGGGGACACAAAGCGTCAGACGGTAAAACACGTATCAGCGCAGCAACCAAGTTCTTCATCTATACCCAGTCCAGCGGTCTGGTGATGTTGATTGCAATCCTCGGTCTGGTCTTCGTGCACTACAACGCGACCGGCACCTGGACCTTCAACTACGCTGACTTGCTGAAGACTCCGATGTCGCACAACGTTGAATACCTGCTGATGCTGGGCTTCTTCATCGCCTTCGCGGTGAAAATGCCGGTCGTGCCATTGCACGGCTGGTTGCCAGATGCACACAGTCAGGCACCAACGGCGGGTTCTGTTGACTTGGCAGGTATCTTGCTGAAAACCGCAGCCTACGGCATGTTGCGCTTCATGTTGCCATTCTTCCCGAATGCGTCGCATGAGTTCGCGCCAATCGCTATGTGGCTGGGCGTTATCGGTATCTTCTACGGTGCGTGGATGGCGTTCTCTCAGACCGATATCAAACGTCTGATTGCTTACACCTCTGTTTCGCATATGGGCTTTGTACTGATTGCTATCTTCACCGGCAGCCAACTGGCTTACCAGGGCGCTGTGATTCAGATGATTGCTCACGGCCTGTCTGCGGCAGGTATGTTCATCATCTGCGGCCAGTTATACGAGCGTCTGCATACCCGCGACATGCGTCTGATGGGCGGACTGTGGGGGCGGATTAAGTACCTGCCTGCGCTGTCGCTGTTCTTCGCAGTGGCAACACTGGGTATGCCGGGCACCGGTAACTTCGTCGGTGAATTCATGATCCTATTTGGCAGCTTCCCGATTGTTCCGGTGATCACTGTCATCTCGACCTTCGGTCTGGTCTTTGCTTCGGTTTACTCTTTGGTGATGATGCAGCGCGCTTACTACGGCAAAGCAAAATCAGAAGAGCCGCTGCAGGGCATGACCGCACGCGAACTGTCTATCATTCTGCTGTTAGTGGTACTGCTGGTGGCGCTGGGTGTTTATCCTCAGCCAATCCTCGATACCTCTAGCGCAGCGATGGCTAACGTGCAGCACTGGTTCGGATCATCAGTTTCAACAATTTCAACGACAAGGCCGTAACTCGCCATGACATTTACACTTCAAAATCTGATCGCACTGTTACCGCTGATGATCGTCGGATTGACAGTGGTGGTGGTGATGCTGTCCATTGCGTGGCGACGCGACCATTTCCTGAATGCCACACTGACAGTTATCGGTCTGAACGTGGCTCTGCTTTCCCTCTACTATGTAGGGCAGGTCGGGCCGCAGGACGTCACTCCACTGCTTCGTGTTGACGGTTACTCAATGTTCTACATTGGGTTGGTATTGCTAGCGAGCTTGGCTACCAGCACCTTTGCCTATCCTTGGCTGGCCGGTTATCCGGACAACCGGGAAGAGTTCTACCTGTTGGTGCTGATTGCCGCACTGGGTGGCATTCTGCTGGCATGCTCTAACCATCTGGCGTCAATGTTCCTCGGAATCGAACTGATTTCGTTGCCACTGTTCGGCCTGATTGGTTATGCCTACCGTCAAAAACGCTCACTGGAAGCCAGCATCAAATACATGCTGCTGTCCGCTGCGGCGTCGTCATTCCTGCTGTTCGGCATGGCGTTGATCTACGCGCAGTCTGGTGATCTGAGCTTCGTGGCGCTGGGTAAAAACCTGGCCGACGGCGTGATGCTGCACCAGCCGCTGCTGCTGGCAGGTCTGGGCATGATGATTGTGGGTCTGGGCTTCAAACTGTCACTGGTTCCTTTCCACCTGTGGACACCAGACGTGTATCAGGGCGCGCCGGCTCCGGTTTCAACCTTCCTGGCCACTGCCAGCAAGATTGCTATCTTCGCCGTGGTTATGCGTCTGTTCCTGTACGCGCCGGTGGCCGACAGCGAAGCGATTCGCGTCGTGCTGGGCATCATCGCCTTCTGCTCGATTCTGGTCGGTAACCTGATGGCTATCAGCCAGAGCAACATCAAGCGCCTGTTGGGTTACTCCTCAATCGCGCACTTGGGTTACCTGCTGGTGGCACTGATTGCAGTACAGACTCACCAGCTGTCGATGGAAACCGTCGGGGTTTACTTGGCCGGTTATCTGTTCAGCAGCCTGGGTGCCTTCGGCGTGGTTAGCCTGATGTCTAGCCCGTACAAAGGTCCGGACGCAGAATCACTGTTCTCTTACCGTGGTCTGTTCTGGCACAAGCCAATCCTGTCTGCGGTAATGACCGTGATGATGCTGTCACTGGCCGGTATCCCAATGACCTTAGGCTTTATCGGTAAGTTCTACGTGATTGCGACCGGCGTGACCGCGCATCTGTGGTGGCTGACCGGTGCCGTGGTGGTGGGTTCGGCGATTGGTCTTTACTACTACCTGCGCGTGACCGTGAGCTTGTATCTGAGCGCACCTGACAAGCTGGTTCGCGATACGCCAAACAACTGGGCGTTGACTGCGGGTGGTGTGGTTGTGCTGATTTCGGCGATCTTGGTTCTGCTGCTCGGTATCTATCCACAGCCGCTGATCACGCTAGTTCAGATGGCGCAACCGCTGTTCTGATAGCCTGACGCAGTAGCAAAACTGAAAACCGCTCATTTCGATGGGCGGTTTTTTTATGGGCACTATTTGTACAATTCATTGCAATAGTGTGATGAAAATCACGTTTGTATGTACGTTCAACAATAAATTACATCGATATTGTGATCTAACCCATTCCATTATTTTTGCCGATGCGTAAACTGCGCGCTTGTTCAGAATCGCACAGGATTTACACATCATGAACGTATTGGTGATGATCGCCATTACTACCGGCATTCTCTCCGGCATCTGGGGCTGGGTGGCTATCAGTCTGGGACTGATTAGCTGGGCTGGCTTCCTCGGCTGCACGGCTTATTTCGCCTGCCCGAAGGGCGGGTTGCGCGGTCTGGTCATCAGCACGCTGACCTGCCTGAGTGGCGTGTTCTGGGCCGAAGTGATTATTGCTGGCAGCTCGCTGCGCCCTGAGTGGACGCTGCTGGGCTACATGCTCACCGGCGTGGTGGCCTTCCTGATGTGTATCCAAGCCTGGCAACAGTGGCTTGCCTTCGTGCCGGGGACTTTCATCGGCGCCTGTGCCACTTTCGCTGCCCAAGGCGACTGGCGTCAGGTGGTGTTATCCCTGCTGGTCGGCCTGCTGTTTGGCTATGCGATGAAAAATAGCGGCCTGTGGCTGGCGGAGCGTCGTGAAAAGCAGCGTGCTTCGGCTCAACAATTGGCGAGCGATAAGCCGCCATTCCCGCCGGTGACGCGGTCAGAAGGTTCTTAAAAGACCTGCGACAGCGGTTCTCTCCGTTTTTGATCCTGCGTTTATGGCAAATCTGCGCTAGGGTTAATGGGTATCGTGATAATCACAAAATAAGGAGATAACCATGTCGAACCAATTTGAACCGCAGCAGGCGTCACTGGACGATGATTTAAGAATGCTTTCCGAAACGCTGGAAGAGGTGCTGAAATCCTCCGGTGACAAAGCAGATGAAAAATATATCGAGATTAAAAGCCGCGCGGAGCAGGCGTTGGAAGAGGTAAAATCTCGCCTGAGCAACGGTGCGAACTCTTACTGCGCCAAGGCGCGTCAGGTGGCTGAGCAAACCGACAGCTACGTGCGCGAAAACCCGTGGCACGGCGTAGGTGCCGGTGCAGCCGTGGGTTTGGTGATCGGCTTATTGCTGCGTCGCTAAGCTAAGCTCGGCAATATCGTCCCAGAGGCAGCTTCGGCTGCCTCTCTGTTTTCTGCCTTATAACCCCTCTGAATGAGTCACTACCCCTTCATATCTATAGGCTCTGGCTCTGCCTTGATCTGCCGCATATTTTAAATCCCGCTAACGCCGCATAATTCACCCGTACTTGATCTAACCCGTTTTTTGATCCAGAAGGGCATTCTGCCTGACATCAAACCATTCGGATGCGGCTGAGGTGGCGGTGAAACAGATTTCAGCAATTCTTGACCAGTTGGATTCGGCGCTGTTGGGGAGTTTTCCCGACATGGCTGGCCTCCGGCAGTTCACTTATCGACTCCCTGAACAACCCCACGGCGGCATGCTGGAATGGCTCGACGCCCAGCCTTGTTACCCAAAATTCTACTGGCAGCAGCGCGACGACGCCGAAGAAGTGGTGCTGTGCGGCGACGCGGCAAACTTCGATGACATGCCTTCCGCCCAGCACTTCTTACAGCAATATCCGGACTTTCCTGAACTGCGCATTTGGGGGCTGAACGCCTTCAACGACGGCATGGGCGGCGCACAGGCCAGCCACGCGCTGTTTCTGCCGCGTATTGAAATCAGCCGTCGCGACGGCCAGTGCATTTTGCGTTGCCAGCTTTATAGCCCGGTTTCTCTGCGCGAAGAAGCCCATAGAGTGCGCGCCTTTCTCCGCACCTTGGTCAGCGCTCGCGCCTTACCGGCGCTGAAGTCTCAGGTGGTGCGCTACCAACATTTGCCCACTCAGCCGCAGTGGGCGCGGATGATCGACGCCGTGCTCAGGGGGATTAAGCATAACCAGTTCGACAAAGTGGTGCTGGCGCGCAAAACCACGCTGGCCCTCAGCCAGCCGCTGAATCCGGCCTCTTTTCTGGCCGCCAGCCGCGCGGTGAATCATCACTGTTACCACTTCATGCTAGCGTTTGCGCCGCAGCAGGCATTCCTCGGCTCCAGCCCTGAGCGGCTGTTCCTGCGCGAAAAGCGCCAACTCTTTACCGAAGCGCTGGCCGGAACCGTGGCCGCCGCCGATGACCATCAGCAGGCCCGCGCCCTTGGCCAGTGGCTGCTCAACGACCCTAAAAACCAGCGCGAAAATATGCTGGTGGTTGACGACATTTGCCAGCGATTGCAGGGCGGGGCGCGCTCTTTGGACGTGATGCCCGCCGAAATCCTTCGCCTGCGCAAAGTGCAGCATCTGCGCCGCAGTATTCAGGCCGTGCTGGCGAAGGCTGACGACGCCGACTGCCTGCAACGCCTGCAACCCACCGCCGCCGTGGCCGGCTTGCCGCGACAGGCCGCGCGAGAATTTATTGCTCGCCACGAACCTTTTGACCGCCAGTGGTACGCCGGTTCGGCGGGGTATCTCAGCCTGACGCGCAGCGAATTCACCGTGGCGCTGCGCTCAGCCGCCGTGAAGGGCAGCCAACTCGAGCTGTTTGCCGGGGCGGGAATTGTCGCCGGTTCAGACGCCGCGCAGGAGTGGCGGGAGATAGAAAATAAAGCCGCAGGGCTGCGCACCCTGTTAGACGAGGGGGCGCACTCGGCCGAGTCCGCCGGACAGCAGTACCATGAACTGCCTGCCGTTAGGGCGGGCTGAATCGGGTTCGCCGGAGTCAATCCATGCCATCAACACAAGCTACCGCCATGTTTAATCGCCGCTGGGCCACGCTGATATTAGAAGCCTTAACCCGCCATCAGGTGCAGCACGTCTGCATCGCGCCCGGCTCGCGCTCAACCCCACTGACGCTGGCGGCGGCGAGCAACTCCAAGCTGATTTGCCACACCCATTTTGATGAGCGCGGCCTGGGGCATCTGGCCCTCGGCTTAGCCAAGGCCAGCGGCCAGCCGGTGGCGGTGATTGTCACTTCCGGCACGGCGGTGGCGAATCTCTATCCGGCGATTATCGAAGCCGGGCTGACCGGCGAACGGCTGATCATGCTCACCGCCGATCGCCCGCCGGAGCTTATCGACTGCGGCGCCAATCAGGCCATTCGCCAGCCAGAACTGTTTGCCAGCCACCCACGGCAAAACCTCAATCTACCGCGACCGACGCCGAACATCAGCGCACGCTGGCTGGTATCGGCTATCGACAACGGCCTGTCAGCGCTGGAGCACGGTGCCATGCACATCAACTGTCCGTTCGCCGAGCCGCTGTACGGCGAGGAGGGGGATGACTATCTCGACTGGTCGCAGGCGCTGGGCGAATGGTGGCAGGGCCGCCAGCCTTGGCTGCGCACGCCGCCAACTCTGCGTCAGCCGGTTGAAGCCGACTGGCCGCAGTGGCGGCAAAAGCGCGGAGTGATTATCGCTGGGCGCATCGCCGCCGAAGAGGGCGAACAGCTGGCGCGGTGGGCTAAAATCCTCGGCTGGCCGCTAATCAGCGACGTGCAATCGCAAACCGGCAACCCGCTGCCCTGTGCCGACCTGTGGCTGGCGCACCCAGAGGCCCGACAGACATTGGCTCAGGCGGAATTAGTGATTCAGTTTGGCGGCAGCCTGACCGGCAAACGCCTGTTGCAGTGGCAGGCCGCCTGCCAGCCTCAGGAGTATTGGCTGATAGACCCGATGCCCGGCCGCCTCGACCCGGCGCAGCATCAAGGGCGGCGCATCCAAATCGCCGTCAGCGAATGGCTGAAGCTGCACCCCGCCGAGCCTCAACAGCCTTGGGCCAGGGCGCTAAATTCTCTTTCTCAACGCGTGATGGCTCTGGTCGAAAGCCGTCTGGCGAGCCATTTTGGCGAAGCTTCTCTGGCGCGTCATTTACCGGCCTTGCTGCCAGCCAACGGCCAGCTGTTTGTCGGCAACAGTCTGGTGGTCAGGCTGGTGGACTCGCTGGCGCAGCTTCCGGCGAGTTATCCGCTGTTTGCCAATCGCGGGGCCAGCGGCATCGACGGGCTGATTTCTACCGCCGCCGGAGTGCAACGCGCCACGCAGAAACCGACGCTCATCCTGATTGGCGATCTCTCTGCGCTGTACGATTTAAACGCGCTGGCCCTGCTGCGCCAATGCTCCGCGCCAACGGTGATGGTGGTGGTAAACAACAACGGCGGGCAGATTTTCTCTTTGTTGCCGACGCCAGAGGAGCAGCGCCAGCGTTTTTACTGCATGCCGCAAGACGTGGAGTTTAGCCACGCGGCGGCGATGTTCGGCCTGCACTATATCAGCCCGGCCAGCATGGATGAGCTAACCGACGCGGTGCAAAACGGCTGGCAGCGCCAAGGCGCGACGCTGGTCGAGCTAAAAGTGGCCAGCGGCGACGGCGCGGCGATGCTGCGCGAGCTGGTGGCTGAGGCGGGGGCGCTCTGATGCTCAATTGCCAGCAAGTTAATACTCATCTCAGCGGACGCCCTTGGTTGGTGCTGCTTCACGGCCTGTTGGGTAGCGGCGAGGATTGGCAATCACTGTTGCCGCACCTCGGCGAGTGGCCTTGTTTGCTGGTCGATCTGCCCGGTCACGGCCGTTCCGCCAGTATTACCGCCGCCGGTTTTGCCGACGTCAGCCAGCAACTCACCGCCACCTTGCAGCAGTTGGGAATTGACGACTACTGGCTGCTCGGTTATTCACTCGGTGGGCGAATCAGCCTTTATCACGCCTGCTATGGTGATAGCCGTGGCCTGCGAGGCGTGCTGGTGGAAGGGGCCAATCCCGGTCTGAAAACCCTGCGCGATCGCCAGCAGCGCCGTCATCACGACCAGCTGTGGATCACCCGTTTTCGCTTCCAGCCCATCGAGCAGGTGCTGCAACTCTGGTATCGCCAACCGGTATTTGGCGACCTGAGCGACGCCCAGCGCCAGCGCTTGGTGGATTTACGCGCCAGCAACCACGGTCCGGCGATTGCCACCATGCTGGGAGCGACCTCTCTGGCGGTACAGCCCGACCTGCGCCAGCCCTTGTCGCGACTCGCGCTGCCGGTGGTATGGCTATGCGGCGCGCTGGATCAGAAATTTACCCTTCTCGCGCAGCAGGCCGGTTTCCCGCTGCGCACCATCGCCAATGCCGGGCATAACGCCCATCGCGCGAATCCGACTGAGTTTGCCCGTCAGGCGCTGGCATTCATTACTTCACCTGTCTTAAAGGAAGTTGAACATGATTTATCCTGATGAAAAAGAGCTGTACGCCCCGATTGAGTGGCTCGATTGCAGCGGCGAATTCGAAGATATTCGCTATCACAAGTCGGCGGACGGCATCGCCAAAATCACCATTAATCGCCCGCAGGTGCGCAACGCTTTCCGCCCGCTGACCGTCAAAGAGATGATCCGCGCGATGGAAGATGCGCGCTATGACGACAACATTGGCGTGATTGTGCTGACTGGAGAAGGCGACAAAGCCTTCTGCGCCGGTGGCGACCAGAAAGTGCGCGGCGACTACGGCGGCTATCAGGACGCCAGCGGCGTTCACCACCTGAACGTGCTCGACTTCCAGCGCCAAATCCGTACCTGTCCAAAGCCAGTAGTGGCGATGGTCGCCGGATTCTCCATCGGCGGCGGCCACGTGCTGCACATGATGTGTGACCTGACCATTGCCGCAGACAACGCGGTGTTCGGTCAGACCGGGCCGAAGGTCGGCTCCTTTGACGGCGGCTGGGGCGCTTCTTACATGGCGCGCATCGTCGGCCAGAAGAAGGCGCGCGAAATCTGGTTCCTTTGCCGCCAGTATAACGCCGCCGCCGCGCTAGACATGGGCTTGGTCAACACCGTGGTGCCACTGGCTGATTTGGAAAAAGAGACCGTGCGCTGGTGCCGCGAAATCCTGCAAAACAGCCCAATGGCGCTGCGCTGCCTGAAAGCCGCGCTTAACGCCGACTGCGACGGGCAGGCCGGTTTGCAGGAGCTGGCGGGTAACGCCACCATGCTGTTCTACATGACCGACGAAGGTCAGGAAGGCCGCAACGCGTTTAACGAAAAACGCCAGCCGGACTTCAGCAAATTCAAGCGTAATCCTTAATGCGCCGCGCTACGCTGTACCGTTATAGCCTGCCGATGGAGGCGGGCATTGTGTTGAGAAATCAACGTCTGAAGACCCGCGACGGCCTGCTGGTGCAGCTGTGGCAGGACGAAAAGTGCGGCTGGGGGGAAATTGCGCCGCTGCCGGGCTTTAGTCTGGAAAGCGTGGAACAGGCGCAGCAGGGCGTGCAGCATGCGCTGGCCCAGTGGCTGCAAGGGGCTTCGCTCGGCGCGCTGGCATCGGCCTTCAATGCCATGCCGTCGGTGGCTTTTGGTCTGAGCATGGCGGATGCCGAATTGCGCGACGCACTGCCGCAGACGGGGAATTACGCCTGCGCGCCCCTGTGTCAGGGCGACCCGGACGCGCTCTATCAGCGACTTGCCCACCAGCCGATTGCCAAGGTGAAAGTCGGTTTGTACGAGGCGGTGGGGGATGGTTTGAATGTCAGCATGCTGCTCGAAGCCTTGCCGCACCTGCGTTTGCGGTTGGACGCCAACCGCAGCTGGACGCCCGCCAAGGCCGACGCCTTTGCGCGTTACGTGGCCCCCGCGCTGCGTTCGCGCATCGCCTTTATCGAAGAGCCTTGTCAGACCCGCGAACAGTCGCGCGAGTTTGCCCGCGCCAGCGGGATTGCCATTGCCTGGGATGAAAGCGTGCGCGAGGCGGGCTTTGAAATTCGCGCCGAACAGGGGCTGGCGGCGATTATTATCAAGCCGACCTTGACCGGCAGCCTGACGCGCTGCCGCGAACTGATTGCCAAAGCCCATCGCGCCGGGCTTGAGGCGGTGATCAGCTCAAGTATTGAGTCCAGCCTCGGTTTAACCCAGCTGGCGCGCATGGCCGCGTGGCTGACGCCCGACACCCAGCCGGGCCTCGACACGCTGGATCTCATCCAGTCGCAGCTGGTCCGCCCTTGGCCTGACGCCGACCAACCCCTGCTGGATGAATCCGCGCTGGAGGTGGTATGGCAGAATTAACCCAGTGGCCGTGGCACGCCTGGGCGAGCAAAACGCCCTTTGCCATTGCCATTAAATCGGCGGGGAAAGCCTGGTGCTGGCAAGACTTGCAGCAGCGCGTTGACTCACTTAGTGCCGGTTTCGTCCAGCAGGGCGTGGCCGAAGGCCGTGGCGTGGCGCTGCGTGGCAAAAATAGCCTTAACGCGCTGTTATGCTATCTGGCGCTGATTCAAGCCGGAGCCAGGCTTCTGCCGCTGAACCCGCAGCTGCCTGCCGCCTTGTGTGACCCACTATTACCCCAGTTGGATATCGACTTTATTCTCGACCTGAGCGATGAGCCGCTGGTCACTGAAATCCCTGCCCTGAGCCTGTTCCACGGCCATGGCGGGGTGACACCAAATTATCCGCCGCAGCGGATTGCCACCCTGACGTTAACCTCGGGTTCGAGCGGGCTACCTAAAGCCGCCGCGCACAGCGTCGCGGCGCATCTCGCCAGCGCGCGCGGGGTGCTGGGCCTCATTCCTTTCAACGCCAATAACGGCTGGCTGCTTTCCCTGCCGCTTTTTCACGTCTCGGGGCAGGGCATTGTCTGGCGCTGGCTGACCGCCGGTGCCCAGCTGGTGGTGGCCGAAGAGCGGCCGCTCGCTGAGGCGCTGCAAGACTGCAGTCACGCCTCGCTGGTGCCGACCCAGCTCTGGCGGCTGCTCAACCAGCAGCAGTTGCCCGCCTCGTTAACCGACGTGCTGCTCGGTGGGGCGGACATTCCCCTCGAGTTAACCCAGCGCGCCGAACGCGCCGGAGTTCGCTGCTGGTGTGGTTACGGCATGACGGAAACGGCGTCGACGGTGACGGCCAAACGCGCCGACGGTTCGGCGGGCGTCGGCGAGCCTCTGGCCGGGCGGGAAGTGATGATCGTCGAGGATGAAATCCTGATCCGCAGCGAAAGTCTGGCAGCCGGTTATTGGTGGCAGGGCAAGCTGACTCAGCTCACCGACGCCGACGGCTGGTTGCATACTCGAGACAGAGGCGCGTGGCGGGGCGATGAGCTGCACGTCGCCGGGCGGCTGGATAATCTGTTTTTCAGCGGCGGGGAGGGGATTCAGCCCGAGGACATCGAGCGCGTGTTGGCGGCGCATCCGCGCGTTGAGCGCGCTTTCGTGTTGCCGATGGCTGACGCCGAATTTGGCCAGAGGCCGGTGGCGCTGATTGATCGCTCAGCAGAGATGCCGTTTGAGATGCTCTCCCAATGGCTGGAGGGCAAACTGGCGCGTTTCCAGCAGCCGGTGCGCTATTTCGACCTGCCTGCGGACATTGCGCAGGGGGGGATTAAAATCTCGCGTCGCCATCTTCAGGAGTGGCTTTCACAGCAAACTGCCTGAGCTTTCAGTTCATTATCGCTAATAAAAAGGGCCGCTCTGCATTACAGGGCGGCCCTTGTTTTATGACGCTTATCTAAAACCCAAGCGTCAGGTATTACGCCTTAAGGCCTTTTTCCACACCTGCGCCATAGGCCGGATCAACCTTGTAGAACAGATCGAGTTGGCGTTTTTGCGTGTCTGGCGAAGCGTGTTTCAGCTCACCGGCGATACGGCCACACAGGCGTGCTTGCTCATCTGCAGACAGCAGGTTGAACAACAGGCGTGGCTGGGTGAAGTAATCATCATCTTCGCGGTGATTCCAGTGGTCCGCCGCCCCTTCGATAGTCAACGGCGGTTCGCTGAAGTCCGGCTGCTCTTGGAACAAACCTGCGCTGTTTGGCTCATAGGTCACGCCGTTGCCGCTGTTACCGTCAACGCGCATCGCGCCGTCGCGGTGGTAGTTGTGGAACGGGCATTTTGGTGCATTAACTGGGATTTGATGATGGTTCACGCCCAGACGGTAGCGGTGCGCGTCGCCGTAAGAGAACAGACGGCCTTGCAGCATACGGTCAGGGGAGAAGCCGATACCCGGCACCACGTTGGCCGGGCTCATCGCCACTTGTTCAACTTCGGCAAAGTAGTTTTCTGGATTGCGGTTCAGCTCAAACTCGCCCACTTCAATCAGCGGATAGTCACTGTGTAACCAAACTTTGGTCAGGTCGAATGGGTTGTAAGGTAGCTCGGAAGCTTCTTTTTCGGGCATGACTTGAACAAAGAGTTTCCAGCGAGGGAAGTCGCCGCGCTCAATGGCCTCATACAGGTCGCGCTGCGAGCTTTCGCGATCGCTTCCCACCAGTTTCTCCGCTTCGTCGTCCATCAGGTTTTGAATGCCCTGCTGGCAGCGGAAGTGGAATTTCACCCAAAAACGCTCGTTTTGCTCATTGATAAAGCTGAAGGTGTGGCTACCAAAACCGTGAATATGGCGATAAGATCTAGGCAGGCCGCGGTCGCTGGCGTCAATAGTTAGCTGGTGAAGTGCTTCAGGCAGATGGGAGAAGAAGTCCCATTTGTAAGCCGGATTGCGCAGGTTAGTGCGCGGGTCACGTTTAACCACGTGATTCAAATCTGGGAATTTCAGCGGGTCGCGCAGGTAGAAAATAGGGGTGTTGTTGCCAACCAAATCCCAGTTACCCTGCTCAGTATAGAACTTGATGGAGAAGCCACGAATATCGCGCTCGGCGTCTGCTGCGCCGCGCTCGCCCGCTACGGTGGAGAAACGGATAAACATCGGAGTTTGCTTACCGATTTCGGCAAAGATATTTGCGCGGGTGTATTGAGTGATGTCATGGGTGACGGTAAAGGTGCCGTAGGCGCCTGAACCCTTGGCGTGCATGCGACGCTCTGGGATCACTTCGCGGTCAAAATGCGCCAGCTTCTCCAGAAACCAGACGTCTTGCAGCAGCAAGGGGCCACGGCGGCCTGCGGTGATCACGTTATTGTTATCTACAACCGGTGCTCCAGCGGCGGTTGTGAGTCCTCTTTTACTCATTGGTTAGATCCTTCCAGTCAATTAATCGGTGGGTGTTTAAAGCTAAAAAGGGCGGTGCCCATTCCTCAAAAAGGTATTGCGGTACGGCTTCCCTTCGCGAGTTTGCCTTTCCTTAGGTCAGTAAACTCTACCCCCATCTTTTAGCCTTGATGTTGATACTGGGCAAATAGGCAGGAGTTATCATTTCAATCAGGAACGTTACGCGCATAAACTTTGTGGTTGTTTCTTACATTTTTTTTTATTTAAAACGGAGGTTTAAAACATTCAAGGTTGTTGCATGACGCTGATTTGCTTTAGACTTCGCGGGATGGTTTATCTGTCGTTTAATGAACATTCGGGAATGAAAATGAAAAAACTTTTAGTCGCTGGCGCTGCTGCCAGTTTGATGTTGGTCGCGGCCTCTGCCAGCGCCATCAGTGTCAACGGTGAAATTGGCGAACATTACACCAATTTCGGTGTGGGCCTCGGTACCACCACTCCGGGTATCGCGCTGAGCGGCGATTGGACCCACAACGACGATGACGGCGACGTAGCTGGTCTGGGTCTGGGTTACAACATCCCACTGGGTCCATTCATGGCGACCGTTGGCGGCAAAGGTTTGTATACCAATCCTAAACAGGGCGACGAAGGTTACGCGGCGGCAGTCGGCGGTGGCTTGCAGCTGCCAGTAGGTAGCCTGTTCAGCCTGTACGGCAGCTACTACTACTCTCCAGATTCCCTGTCTAGCGGCATCTCTAACTACAAAGAAGGCGACGCCGGTATTCGTTTGACCGCCATCCCTCTGGTGACGGTAAGCGTGGGTTACCGCTATCTGGCGCTGGATAATAAAGACGGTAAGCGTGACAACATCCTGGCGGATGGGGCATATCTCGGCGGTGCTGTTAACTTCTAATATCCCGTCATCTTTCGCACTGTAACTGCGTTGGCTGCCTTCGCGCACCCCAGTCACTTACTGATGTAAGCTCCTGGGGATTTGCTCAGTTGCCGCCTTGTTACAGAGCGAAATCTTTAGGGATATATCCCGTCATCTTTCATGCTGTAGCTGTGTTGGCTGCCTTCGCGCACCCCAGTCACTTACTGATGTAAGCTTCTGGGGATTTGCTCAGTTGCCGCCTTGTTACAGAGCGAAATCTTTAGGGATATCCAGCTTTAAATTTAAAAGCCTGCATATAGCAGGCTTTTTTCGTTTGGAATATCACTTTGTGCCCCGGCAATTGTTTTTCGGCTTCAGGCTTTCTACAGTGGAAGGACAAATAAGAGGAGAAAAGAATGCTTAGGGTCGAGATGCTCAGTACGGGCGAAGAAGTGCTGCATGGGCAAATAGTAGATAGCAACGCGGCGTGGCTGGCGAACTATCTGTTCGAGCAGGGGTTGCCGATGACCAGTCGCGAAACGGTCGGCGATAGTCTGGATGAGCTGGTGAGCGTGTTGAAAGAGCGCAGCTACATCGCCGACGTGCTGATCGTCAACGGTGGTCTAGGGCCGACCAGTGATGATTTAAGCGCACAGGCGGCGGCTATCGCCTGTGGGGGCGAGCTGGTGGAGGATGCCGACTGGATTGCCACCATGGAAGCTTTCTTCGCGCAGCGCGGCCGCCCAATGGCGGTGTCCAACCGCAAGCAGGCGCAAATTCCTGCCAACGCCGAAGTGCTGGATAACCCCGTAGGCACCGCCTGTGGATTCAGCCTGACGTTGAACCGCTGTCAGATTTTCTTCACCCCCGGCGTACCCTCCGAATTCAAAGTGATGGTGGAGCAGCAAATCGTTCCGCGTTTACACAAGAAGCACCCATCGCTGGAAGCCCCGCTGTGTCTGCGTTTGACCACCTTTGGCCGTGGTGAAAGTGACCTTGCCAATGAGCTAGATCAGATGGTGCTGCCTGAGGGTGTCACCCTGGGCTATCGCTCTTCTTCGCCAATCATCGAGCTGAAAGTCACCGGCCCGCGTTCGCAAGAAGCGGCGATGCATAAGGCGTTTGAGCGCGTGCGCGAAGTGGCGGGTGAAAGCACTATTTTCGAAGGTTTTGGCGGCCTGCCGGCGCGTCTTGCCGAGCATTTGCTGGATCAGGGCTTGCGTCTTTCGGTCAGCGAGAGCTTCACCGGCGGCCTGCTCAACTGGCGTCTGCAAAGCGCCGATGTGCCACTGGCGGCGGGTGAGTTGTTGCCTGATGATGCCGAACCGGCCCCGGAGAAATCGCTGCAGAGCATTCTGGCCCGCGCCCAGCAACTGGCCGAGAAGAATCAGGTCCAGCTGGCTTTAGCCGTCGGCGCCATGTCCGGCGAGGAGCTGAGCCTCGCGCTGCACACACCGGCTGGCACCAGTGGCCTCACCATCCGCTATACCGCCAGCCGCCATGCTTTAGCACTGCGCCAAGAGACTATCGCGATGGTCGCAATGGATATGCTGCGGCGGTATCTGAATGGCTGGGATCCGGTGGCGGACTACCCGTGGTTGGAGCGTGTGGCTAAGGCGTAGTTTTTTGGGGCGGGTTGCCCAAGGCCCGCTTTTAAATCTTTAAATTCAAAACCGTGGGTACCGGCCCACACCGGCAAGGGGGCGGCGATAGGCGCCCCTTAAGGCCGGTGTGGCGGCAGCGCACGGTTTTGACCTTAAAGGCCAGTTTGCGTGGCAACGCAAGGTCTTGAAGTTGAAGTTGAAGTTGAAGTTGAAGTTGAAGTTGAAGTTGAATTTAAAGCGGCCAAGTGGGGGCCGCACACCCCCACATCAAAACTCCAGTTCGACGTCCCCCACCGGCAGGCAACAACAGGGCAGGACGTCGCCTTCCAGCAGGAATGCCAGAGGTTTCTCACTGTAGGTGACTTCACCGCTGACCAGGCGCATGCGGCAGGAGCCGCAGTAGCCTTCCCTGCATTGGTATTCCACTTGCACTTCGTGATGCTCGAACACTTCCAGCAGGTTTTTGTGGCCGGCCAGACAGGCCAGCCGCTTACCGTTGGCTGAAAGCGTTACGGTTGGCTGACTCATCTTAGAACTCGAAATCGCTCAAATCGTCAGCATTCATTTCTGAATCAATCTGACCGACCAGGTAAGAGCTAACTTCCACTTCTTGTGGCGCAACCTGCACGTTGTCAGACACCAGCCATGCGTTGATCCATGGGATTGGGTTAGTGCGCGTTTTGAATGGCGCAGTCAGGCCAACCGCTTGCATACGGATGTTGGTGATGTACTCGACGTACTGGCACAGAATGTCTTTGTTCAGGCCAATCATAGAGCCGTCGCGGAACAGGTATTCTGCCCAATCTTTCTCTTGTTGCGCGGCCAGCACGAACAGGTCGTGGCACTCTTGCTCGCACTCTTTGGCGATTTCCGCCATTTCTGGATCATCAGATCCAGAGCGCAGCAGGTTCAGCGCGTGCTGGGTGCCGGTCAGGTGCAGGGCTTCGTCACGGGCGATCATCTTGATGATTTTCGCGTTACCTTCCATCAGTTCGCGCTCGGCGAAGGCGAAGGAGCAGGCGAAGCTGACGTAGAAACGCACGGCTTCCAGCGCGTTGACGCTCATCAGGCAGACGTAGAGTTTCTTCTTCAACTCACGCAGGTTTACGACCACGGTTTTACCGTTAACCTGATGCGTACCTTCGCCCAGCAGGTGGTAGTAGCTGGTCATTTCAATCAGCGTGTCGTAGTAGCCAGAGATGTCTTTGGCGCGCTTGAGGATCTCTTCGTTGGTGACGATGTCGTCAAACACCAGCGCCGGATCATTCACGATGTTACGGATGATGTGGGTGTAAGAGCGTGAGTGGATGGTTTCAGAGAACGCCCAGGTTTCAACCCACGTTTCCAGTTCTGGAATCGAGATCAGTGGCAGCAGGGCGACGTTCGGGCTGCGGCCTTGAATGGAGTCCAACAGGGTCTGGTATTTCAGATTGCTGAGGAAAATGTGCTTCTCGTGCTCTGGCAGCGCCTGAAAGTCGATACGGTCGCGAGAAACGTCAATCTCTTCAGGACGCCAGAAGAAGGAGAGCTGCTTTTCGATCAGCTTTTCAAAAATCTCATGCTTCTGCTGGTCGAAACGCGCGACGTTAACAGACTGACCGAAGAACATCGGCTCAAGAAGTTGGTTGTTTTTGTTCTGGGAGAAAGTGCTATAGGCCATAACGTCCTCTGAATTCTCAGTAAAAACCCCCTGACGGGGGTTTTATATAAATTATTTAATTAAAAACAGACAATTAGATTTTGCAGGCGCCGCTTTCACAATCGTCCGCAGCTTCGGCTTTCATGTCTTCCTGCACGTCGTCAGCACCGTCACGAGTGTTTTGGTAGTACAGGGTTTTCACGCCGAACTTATAGGCGGTCAGCAGGTCTTTCAGCAACTGTTTCATTGGCACCTTGCTGTTCGGGAAGCGCGCCGGGTCGTAGTTGGTGTTAGACGAAATCGCCTGGTCGATAAATTTCTGCATCAGACCCACCAATTGCAGGTAGCCGTCGTTGTTTGGCATATCCCACAGCAGCTCATACTGGTCTTTCAGGGTTTCGTACTCAGGAACAACCTGACGCAGAATCCCGTCTTTCGACGCTTTGATGCTGATGTGGCCGCGCGGTGGCTCAATGCCGTTGGTGGCGTTAGAGATTTGCGAAGAAGTCTCAGACGGCATCAGGGCAGACAGCGTGGAGTTACGCAGGCCGTGCTCTTTAATGTCTTTACGCAGCGCGTCCCAGTCTAAGTGCAGTGGCTCATCACAAATGGCATCGAGATCCTTTTTATAGGTATCGATAGGCATGATGCCCTGTGCATAAGTGGTTTCATTGAACCACGGGCAAGCACCTTGCTCTTTCGCCAAGTTGTTAGAGGCTTTCAGCAGGTAGTACTGAATCGCTTCGAAGGTTTTGTGCGTCAGGTTGTTCGCACTGCCGTCGGAGTAGCGCACGCCGTTCTTCGCCAGATAGTATGCGAAGTTAATGACGCCAATACCCAGAGTACGGCGGCCCATCGCGCCACGGTTTGCGGCTTTGATTGGGTAATCTTGATAGTCGAGCAGGGCGTCGAGCGCACGAACCGCCAGCGTTGCCAGCTCTTCCAAATCGTCGAGGCTGTTAATAGCGCCGAGGTTGAAAGCAGACAGCGTACAGAGCGCGATTTCACCGTTTTCGTCGTTAACATCGTCCAGCGGCTTGGTTGGCAGGGCGATTTCCAGACACAGGTTAGACTGGCGAACTGGCGCGATAGCCGGGTCAAACGGGCTGTGGGTGTTGCAATGGTCAACGTGCTGAATGTAGATACGGCCAGTGGAGGCGCGCTCTTGCATCATCAGGGAGAACAGCTCAACGGCTTTCACTTTCTGCTTACGGATGCTCTCGTCTTGCTCGTATTTCTCGTACAGACGTTCGAATTCGTCTTGGTCTGCGAAGAACGCATCGTACAGGCCCGGGACATCAGACGGGCTGAACAGGGTGATGTCGCCGCCTTTCACCAAACGCTGATACATCAGTTTGTTGATCTGTACGCCGTAGTCCATGTGACGAACGCGGTTGCCTTCGACGCCACGGTTGTTTTTCAGCACTAACAGGCTTTCAACTTCCAAGTGCCACATTGGGTAGAACAGGGTGGCAGCACCACCACGCACGCCGCCCTGAGAGCAGGACTTCACCGCGGTCTGGAAGTGCTTATAGAAAGGAATACAGCCGGTGTGGAAAGCTTCACCGCCGCGAATTGGGCTACCCAGCGCGCGAATGCGGCCAGCGTTAATCCCAATACCTGCGCGCTGAGAAACGTATTTCACGATAGCGCTTGAGGTGGCGTTGATGGAGTCGAGGCTGTCGCCACATTCGATCAGCACGCAAGAGCTGAACTGGCGCGTAGGGGTACGCACGCCGGACATGATTGGCGTTGGCAGCGAGATTTTGAAGGTCGAAATGGCGTCATAGAAACGTTTAACGTAATCCAGACGGGTATCGCGCGGGTAGCCAGAGAACAGGCAGGCGGCGACCAGAATATAGAGGAACTGAGCACTTTCATAAATTTCGCCCGTCACGCGGTTTTGCGCCAGGTATTTACCTTCCAGCTGCTTCACCGCGGCATAGGAGAAATTCATATCACGCCAGTGGTCAATAAAACTGTCCATCTGCTCGAACTCTTCAGCCGTGTAGTCTTCCAGCAGATGTTTGTCATATTTACCCATATCGACCATACGATTAACCTGATCGATAAGTTTTGGCGGCTCAAATTGGCCGTAAGCTTTTTTACGCAGGTGGAACACCGCCAGACGCGCAGCCAGATATTGATAATCCGGGGCATCTTTAGAGATCAGGTCCGCAGCCGCTTTAATGATGGTTTCGTGGATGTCGCCGGTTTTAATCCCATCGTAAAACTGGATGTGGGAACGGAGTTCTACTTGCGAAACAGAGACGTTTTGAAGCCCTTCGGCAGCCCAGTCGATGACTCGGTGAATTTTATCAAGGTTGATGCGTTCTTTACGGCCATCGCGTTTAGTAACAAGAAGACTCTGATTCATTAGGGGCTGTACCTTAGAGGTTTATAAAGGGCCTGACGAAACGCAGATTCCCAGCGAAATCTGTCTAATCTGCGCATTGTGTGCTGCTCAGGATATAAACACTATATATTGTGGGTTTGTTAATTTCTGATGACAAGATAGTGGTTGGATGTGCCTTTTGCAAGTGAACAAAATGGCCATTTTTGTGGATAAGTTGGGGAGAATTTATCAGGGTGGGGCTGGAGTGTACGTGGTTGCTGGGGCGGTTAAACTGTCAATATCTACAATACGATTTTCTTATATTTTTTGAAAACTTGATCGACTGCCGATTTCTTAAACATTAGAAAAAAACGCTATATTAGTGTTGCTAACTATTCTAAAAAAAGATGTAGCTAACAGACTTCTCGCCAAACTGCTAAAAACTAAGATTTTACTGTTTGTTACAAGCGCAGAATCTGGTTTAAAAACCATTTTCTGCGCGTTAATACCAGCATCAGGGCTAAACCTGTGCTTTATTTTTTCTCATCGGCCAGGGCTTGTGTGTGAATCATGTAGTTCACATCAACGTTTTTGCCGAGTTTGAAATGATCGGTCAATGGGTTGTAGTGCAGGCCCATGATGCCGCGCTCGACCAAATCAGTGCGGTCAACCATCGCCAGTAGCTCGGACGGTTTGATGAATTTTTTGATGTCGTGCGTGCCTTTTGGAACCATTTTCAGAACGTATTCGGCACCAAAAATAGCCATTAACCAGGCTTTGTTGTTGCGGTTGATGGTGGAGAAGAACACGTGGCCGCCCGGCTTAACCAGACGCGCACAGGCAGCCACTACCGAGGCCGGATCCGGGACGTGCTCGAGCATCTCCATGCAGGTCACCACATCATACTTTTGTGGGTTGGCTTCGGCGTGGGCTTCTACCGTTTCCTGAACATAACTGACATTGACGCCGCTCTCTAACGCGTGCAAACGGGCCACCTGCAGAGGCTCACCGCCCATATCCAGACCCGTTACATGCGCACCCGCGACGGCCATGCTTTCACTCAGGATGCCGCCGCCACAGCCGACGTCGAGGACGTTTTTCTCAAACAGGCCGTCGGCGCGTTCGAGGATATAGTTAAGGCGCAGTGGGTTAATGCGATGCAGCGGCTTGAATTCGCCTTCCAAATCCCACCAGCGCGAAGCCACGGCTTCAAACTTGGCGATTTCGTCGTGGTCGATATTCTGCGTGTTATTAGTCGATGCTGTATTCATGAGCGTGATGAACTCCCTATAGCTTGATAGGGCGGATTATACATATTCCTCACCCGAGGTTCAGTTTTGTCTGTGTGGCGAATCTTTGCGCGAAATGCTGGCGTTTGCCGTGCAAAGAAGAGGGAGCAGCGCCAAAGGTTTGAATCAGGCCGACAATTTGGATTTAAAATAGCGCGAAATAGGGAGGTTCTTTTCCACAGATCTCAGCTTTGTGGTATAGTTTTACACCTTTGCCTATACAGGCACCGGCAATGAATAATCAGTAGAGGGATAGCAGCTCCATGAGCGACCTTGCCAGAGAAATCACACCGATAAACATCGAAGAAGAGTTGAAAAACTCTTACCTGGATTACGCCATGTCCGTTATCGTCGGGCGTGCGTTGCCAGATGTGCGCGATGGTTTGAAACCGGTGCACCGCCGCGTACTTTTCGCAATGAACGTTCTGGGTAACGACTGGAATAAAGCCTATAAGAAATCGGCCCGTGTGGTCGGTGACGTTATCGGTAAATATCACCCACATGGTGATACCGCGGTCTATGACACCATCGTTCGTATGGCTCAGCCTTTTTCACTTCGCTATATGCTGGTGGACGGGCAGGGTAACTTTGGTTCGGTAGACGGCGACTCCGCTGCAGCCATGCGTTATACCGAAATTCGCATGTCAAAAATTGCCCACGAACTGTTGGCAGACCTTGAAAAAGAAACCGTCGACTTCGTGCCGAACTACGATGGCACCGAGCAAATCCCTGCGGTCATGCCGACGCGTATCCCTAACCTGTTGGTTAACGGTGCGTCAGGTATCGCAGTAGGTATGGCGACCAATATCCCGCCACATAACCTCACCGAGGTTATCAACGGCTGTCTGGCGTATATCGACGATGAAAACATCAGCATTGAAGGGCTGATGGAACACATCCCAGGGCCTGACTTCCCTACCGCCGCCATCATCAATGGTCGCCGTGGTATTGAAGAAGCCTATCGCACCGGCCGTGGCAAGATCCTAATTCGTGCCCGCGCGGAAGTGGAAGCTGACGCCAAAACCGGTCGTGAAACCATCATCGTTCACGAGATCCCTTATCAGGTGAACAAAGCCCGTCTGATCGAAAAGATCGCCGAGCTGGTGAAGGAAAAACGTCTTGAAGGTATCAGTGCACTGCGCGACGAGTCTGACAAAGACGGCATGCGCATTGTGATTGAAATCAAACGCGATTCGGTCGGTGAAGTGGTTCTGAACAACCTCTACTCTCTGACGCAGCTGCAGACTTCTTTCGGTATCAACATGGTTGCTCTGCATCAGGGCCAGCCAAAGATTCTGGGCCTGAAAGAGATCCTGTCCGCGTTTGTGCGCCACCGCCGCGAAGTGGTGACGCGCCGTACCATTTTCGAACTGCGCAAAGCGCGTGACCGTGCTCATATCCTCGAAGCACTGGCCATCGCTCTGGCTAACATCGATCCTATCATTGAACTGATCCGCGCAGCCCAGTCTCCTGCGGAAGCCAAAGCCGGATTGATTGCCCGTTCATGGGATCTGGGTAACGTCGCAGCGATGCTGGCAAGTGCCGGTGACGACGCGGCGCGCCCTGAGTGGCTGGAGCCAGAATTTGGTATTCACGACGGGAAATACTTCCTGACCGAGCAGCAAGCCCAAGCCATTCTGGATCTGCGTTTGCAGAAACTGACCGGCCTTGAGCACGAAAAACTGCTGGATGAATACAAAGACTTGCTGACGCAAATCGCGGAACTGATTCTGATTCTGGAAAATCCAGATCGCTTGATGGAAGTTATCCGTGAAGAGCTGGAAGCGATTCGTGACCAGTACAACGATCCGCGTCGTACTGAAATCACCGCCAATACCTCCGACATCAACATCGAAGACCTGATCAATCAGGAAGACGTTGTAGTGACGCTGTCGCATCAGGGCTATGTGAAGTACCAGCCTCTGACCGACTACGAAGCGCAACGCCGCGGTGGTAAAGGTAAGTCTGCTGCACGTATTAAAGAAGAAGATTTCATCGACCGCCTGCTGGTCGCCAATACGCACGACACGATCCTGATGTTCTCCAGCCGTGGTCGTCTGTACTGGATGAAAGTGTACCAATTGCCAGAAGCCAGCCGTGGTGCGCGTGGTCGTCCAATCGTCAACTTGTTGCCGCTTGAGCCGAACGAGCGCATTACCGCCATCCTTCCAGTGCGCGAGTACGAAGAAGGGCGTCACGTGTTCATGGCAACTGCCAGCGGTACCGTGAAGAAAACTGCTTTGACTGATTTCAGCCGCCCACGCAGCGCTGGCATCATCGCCATCAACCTTAACGAGGGTGATGAGCTGATTGGTGTTGACCTGACTGACGGTAAAGATGAAGTCATGCTGTTCTCTGCGGCTGGTAAAGTGGTGCGCTTCTCTGAAGAAGCCGTGCGTAAGATGGGCCGTACCGCGACCGGTGTTCGCGGTATTCGTCTGGGCGAAGGTGATAGCGTTGTTTCCCTGATCATTCCACGCGGCGACGGTTGTATCCTGACCGTAACGCAGAATGGTTTCGGTAAGCGTACCGAGTCTGCTCAGTACCCAACTAAGTCTCGTGCAACACAGGGCGTTATCTCCATCAAAGTGAGCGAGCGTAATGGTCCAGTGGTTGGCGCGATTCAGGTTGATGAAGCGGACCAGATCATGATGATCACCGATGCAGGCACGCTGGTGCGTACTCGCGTTTCTGAAGTGAGTACCGTAGGCCGTAACACCCAGGGTGTGACGCTTATCCGTACCGCAGAAGATGAGAACGTGGTTGGTCTGCAACGCGTTGCCGAGCCAGTTGAAGACGAAGAGTTGGATGGCGTAGCAACGGTTGAAGGTGAGCTGGAAGCTGCTCAGGAAGCTGAATTGCCAGATGAAACAGAATCGGACGACGAAGCTGTCGAAGATGATGCTGACGACGAAGACGCTGAAAAAGAGTAAGTTTCAGTCGCTTTGAAACGCACAGAAGGGCACATCCTATTTAGGTTGTGCCCTTTTTAGTCTCTGCGACAATAGTGTATTCTAACTGTCGTTTTCCGCCCTGTGGTGACTCCGCAATGTCGATGGTAGTCCTTTGAAATATTTAACCTCTTTTAGAACAACGCTGCGCATCTCCCGTTACCTGTTCAGGGTATTGGCGTTTATGCTGTGGTCGCTGGGCGCGTTGCTGACGACATTCTATGTCCTGAATATTTTCCACAACAAAGAGTCGGAAATCCGTGATGAGGACAATCTCAATTACGATCAGGCGCAGAGTTACATTAAGAATTCCGCAGATATTATGCGGGATGTTAAATACATGGCCGAAAAGCGCCTTAGTGATTCGATGAACGGCCTCGACATCATCAACGGTGTCATTACCAGTAAGAATATTCAGCCAACTTATCATCCACTCTATTCAGAATCTGATTGCAGCCAGCTTAACGATAGCTACCGCAATTCGCTCAATTCACTCGGTAACATGATCCATTATTGGAAAGACAATTTTTCCGATGCTTACGATCTCAACCGGGTGTTCTTCATCGGTGGCGAAAGCCTGTGTATGGTCGATTTCGGCCTCAACAGCCAACCCATTGAACGCGACAACAGCAACGTTCTGAAATCGCTGCATGAGAAAATCCTCAAGTACCGTAATGGTAAGAATCAGGATAAAGAGAACAGCCTGTACTGGGTTTCACCCGGCCCGAATAAAGATTTGGGCTATCTCTATGTTTTGACGCCTATTTATGTCGGAAACAAGCTGGAAGCGCTGATGGGCATCCAGCAGACGCTGCGCCAGGAAGATATGGTGACACCATCATCGTTGCACACGGGGGTGACGATCCTCAATGCCGATAACGAACCTTTGCTCAGTTTCTCTGAGGGCGGGCGCAATCCTTCGATCCTGGGCGGATTCCCGTCAGAGTCGACCTATTTCGGCTACATGAATGGCTATAACGATTTGGTTTATAAGAAGTCCTTATCGCCGTCGAGCCTCAGCGTGGTCTATTCATTGCCGTTTAACACGGTCATTGAACGCTTTAAAATTCTTATTTTTAACGCCGTTCTGCTGAATATTTTCTCTGCCTTGCTGCTGTTTATTCTGGCATGGGTTTTCGAGCGGAAAATCTTCCTGCCCGCTGAGCAGAACGCCTTCCGCCTTGAAGAGCACGAGCAGTTTAACCACAAGATAGTGGCGTCTGCGCCGGTGGGGATTTCCATTCTGCGTATCAGCGATGGCGTGAATATCCTGAGTAACGAGCTGGCGCATAACTACATCAACATGCTGACGGCGGAAGACCGCCAGCGCATCACGCGGATTATTTGTGACCAGCAGGTCAACTTTGTCGATGTCATCACCAAAGACAATAACAACATTCAGCTGAGCTTTGTGCATTCGCGCTACCGCAATGAAGACGTGGCAATTTGCGTGCTGATCGACGTCAGTGCGCGCGTCAGAATGGAAGAGTCATTGCAGGAGATGGCTAACGCCGCCGAGCAGGCCAGCCAGTCTAAATCCATGTTCTTGGCAACCGTCAGCCACGAGTTACGTACGCCGCTCTACGGCATCATAGGTAATCTCGATTTGCTGCAAACTCAGGGCTTGCCGCAGGGGGTTGACCGTCTGGTGACGGCGATGAATAACTCGTCGGCACTGCTGCTGAAAATCATCAGCGATATCCTCGATTTCTCAAAGATTGAGTCTGAGCAGCTGAAAATCGAGCCGCAGGAGTTCTCCTGCCGAGAAGTCATCACCCATATCGCTGGTAACTATCTGCCGTTGGTGGTGAAGAAGCATCTTGGGCTGTACTGCTTTATCGAGCATAACGTGCCGATGTCGTTCTTGGGCGACCCAGTGCGCTTGCAGCAAGTGCTGTCGAACATCCTTAATAATGCGATTAAATTCACCGATACGGGCTGTATCGTGCTGCATGCGCGCACCTGTGGTAACTATATGGAGTTCCAGGTTCGCGACACCGGCTGTGGTATTCCTGAGCGCGAAATCACCCGTCTGTTTGACCCATTCTTCCAGGTGGGCAGCGGCGTGCAGCGTCACTTCCAGGGTACCGGGCTGGGGCTGGCTATCTGTGAGAAGCTGATTAATCTGATGGATGGCGATATCTCGGTAGACTCTGCGCCAGGGCTGGGTAGCCAGTTCACCGTGCGAATTCCGCTGTATAACGCCACTTTCCCATGTGAAAAGCCGCTTGATGCGTGGCAGGGTAAAAACCTGTGGCTGGAAATCCGTAACGCGCACCTCGAAAGCTACCTGACCCAGCTGTTGCGCCATCAAGGAGCAAATGTCCAGCGCTGGCAGCCTGACTGCATTCTTCAGGCTGAAGACGTGCTCATCACTGATACCCTGTTGATGTACAACGGCGAGCTGGCCGCGCAGATTGAATTTAGCATCGACCATATCGGACTGCCGCTGGAAACGCGCCCGGGCTACTGGGTGCACAGCACCTCGACGCCGCTGGAAGTGACGGCGTTGCTCAACCGGATTTATCAGTTGGAAGATGAGTCGGAAGAGGGCGGGTTGAACCTGCCAGCTTTGGGCGCGCTGACTACCCAAGACAACAGCGATATCAACCTGCTGGTGGTCGATGACCATCCGATCAACCGCCGTTTGCTGGCCGATCAGCTCAGTTCTATGGGTTATCAGGTGGTCACCGCCAATGACGGTCTGGATGCGCTGGATGCGATGAACGTCCACCAAATTGATATCGTGCTTAGCGACGTTAACATGCCGAAGCTGGACGGTTATGGCCTGACGCAGAAACTACGCGAGCTGGGTTACACCTTGCCGGTGATTGGCGTGACGGCCAATGCCTTGGCCGAGCAGCGCCAGCGCTGTCTGGAGGCTGGGATGGATAACTGCCTGTCGAAGCCTGTTACGCTGGAAACCCTGCGCGATACGCTGGCTTACTACAGCAAATCGGTACGCCGACTGCGTGACACTAAGGTCTAGCTACCCGCGCGGGCACCACGAAAGTGGTAAAACAGGCATTAAAAAAGGCACCTCAAGGGTGCCTTTTTCGTGCGTAGAGCCTGTAATTACTGATTGAACTTACTCTTTATCAACCGGCTGAGAACTCACCGATGAGAGATAGTTCAGCAGTGCGATATCGTTCTCTACGCCCAGTTTTAGCATGGCGGATTTCTTCTGGCTACTGATGGTTTTGATACTGCGGTTAAGCTTCTTCGCAATCTCAGTGACCAGGAAACCTTCTGCGAACAGGCGCAGAACTTCGCTCTCTTTCGGCGAAAGACGCTTGTCACCGTAACCATTAGCGCTGATTTTTTCCAGCAATTTAGCCACGCTGTCCGGCGTGAATTTCTTCCCTTTCTGCAAAGCAGCCAGTGCTTTTGGCAGGTCGGTCGGCGCGCCTTGTTTTAGTACGATACCCTCGATGTCCAGATCCAACACCGAGCTAAGAATAGCCGGGTTGTTGTTCATGGTCAGGACGATAATCGACAATTGTGGGTAGTGGCGCTTAATGTATTTGATAAGCGTAATGCCATCACCGTACTTATCGCCTGGCATAGACAGGTCGGTGATCAGAACATGAGCATCCAATTTGCTCAGGCTATTGATAAGCGCAGTAGAATCCTCGAACTCACCTACCACATTTACCCATTCAATTTGTTCAAGTGACTTACGAATACCAAACAGGACAATAGGATGGTCATCAGCGATAATTACGTTCATATTATTCATGTGATTAGCTACCTTGCTGCAGCAGTCTGGAGACAAAAGAATCAATGTGATTAATGTTATCAGTGATCATCAGTACGTCGCCAGCGACGATATGTTGTTCTAACGTTTCACATAGGTGTTTGCCCGGGGTTAAGTTCAGCATGGCGAATACCCCTTTAAGGCGATGCGCGGTTTGGGAAAGCGATGTAAAATCACGACGTTCATTTTCATTGTACAGTTTATCTAGGTCTTCCGGTACTGTCTCGACAAACAGCTGGTAGTAATCGCTTGATTTTAGCTGTTTTTCATAAAACTCGAGAGAGTCTTCACCGGGTTCTTCGGATGAAATACTGTCATCAGATTCAGCAAACTGCTGTTCGATTAACAGTAGGGTTGCGTCGATCAGCGCACTGCTGATGTTGTAATTGACGCGGATATAATGCTTCTCCAACTGCTGGAAACCGGCTTCATCGCTGGTCAGCAGCAGGGTATATTTGTCACTGTTTTGCGGGTTATCTGTCAGCAAAACGTCATACTCGCGCGTTACCTGACGCTCGTCCGCCACGATACACACTGCACCGTAAGCATTCATCGCGCGCGTCACAATCCCGCGAATTTCCTCAGACGTGATATCCAGCAGCAGCGTCACGTCATCCAGCAGCTTTTCATCTGCTGCCTGATCTTCTTGTTCTTCCAGCGTCTGCTTGATACGCACGGTGTAGCGCGTGCCGATATCAATCTTGCTGCGAATTTCCAACTGGCCGCCCAGCTTCTTGCACAACTGATTGCACAGGAAGAAGGTCAGCCCCGAGCCGTGGTTAAAGCGATCGACCATGGTTTGACTCAGGAACGGATAATTCAGGTTACTCAACTCTTCCTTAGAGATGCCGCTGCCGGTATCAGTGATGTGGAAAATCAGCTGCCCCGGATGCTCAGTATCATGCTCGGTGGTTAAGGTGATTTTGCCCACCGAGGTGGTGACGATGGCGTAATCAATCAGCAGCGACAGCACCTTCTTCAAGGCCTGGCCATCACCCAGTAAATTTAAATCAGGTTCAGGATGGTAATGATTGAGGATCATCAATCCCTTCTGATTAACCTTAGGCAGCGCCTGCAGCAAAAGTTCATCGACCAGCGCCGAAAGGCCATAAGATTGATGGGACGGCTGCCAGTCCTGTGTTTCAAGGCGGGTGAGCAGGGTGATGTTATCCACCAGCGTTAGCGCGTTGCGTGACTCATTCAACAGGCGGCCGTGCAGGGTTTGGCGCTCGCGGTCGTCCTGACTTTCACTCAGCGACTGCACTAAGTCATTCAACTCATTCAGCGGCTGATTCAGCTCAATACCCAAGTTATGCAGCATCAGTTTGCGAGCCTGCAGGTTCTTATCGAACTCGCGGCGCGCCTGTTGCAGCGTCTTGTTTACCATCACTTCTTTATCTTGGTCGTGCAGCAAGAACAGATAAGTCTCTGGCGAGATTTGGCTGCGCAGCATGCGAATTTCATAAACTTCGTTGTTCACCGTGGCTTGGATCACCCCGTGGTGCTGCTCGGCCATATTGGCAATTTTGTTCAGGCTGAGGTGCGGCAGCAGCTGGTCGGCAATTTTATTGCTCACCACCACGCTGTGATTGCTGAAGTTATAAACCAGTAAGCCAATCGGCAGGCTGGAGATAATCTCCTGATTGAGTGCCTGCTGGGTGTGCAACTGAGCCGCCATATTCTCGCTCGGGCGAATGTACTGGTGGCGAATAAAGTAGATGCCGGTCATCGCCAGCGCCAGCAGCAGCAGATTGATCAACACCAGCCAGAAGTTGTTGCGGGTCAAATCCACGATGATGCTGACCACCGGCACGTGATAGGTCAGGATCAGCGGCGAGTTGCTCAGCGGCGCGGCGAAGTTCACCGACCAACCCTGCAGCGCAATACTGCCGCTAGTGTCGGTGCTTTGCTCTGGATCGCCTTCGTTGACGGCATCGCTGCTGTTGGTTATCTGGAAGTTATCGCGCGCCATCGACAGCGGGATGAGATCCGTCATCGGCAGATCAAAAGCAATCACCGTCGCCAAATGGCCGGGGTTGTTAAAGGTGGTGCGCAGCGAGAAGAAAGCCTCATTCGCCAGACGCGAATGGCGCAGATTGGAGTAACTCTCGCGCTCATCCAGCGTGTTGGCCTGCTGGAGCATCTCGGCGCGGCGCGCTTGCAGAGTATTAGTGAAGTAATTCTCTTTAAGGCGCGAATCCTGCTGCTGTAGTTGCTGAGTGGTGATCAGGATCATGCTGTTATCCTGGCCATTCAGATAGTACATAGAATAGGGCTGGCTCTTGGCTCCCCACTGATCGTCAAGGTAAGAGGAGATCTTGAGGGTCAGGTCGAGGGTTGAGCTGTCATGAGTACCAAAAATCAGCGCATCAGTTTTTTTATGCGGCTTATTGATGAAGTACATGTCTTGACGCAGACGCACTTCCTGCTCGGCGGTGGCTTCAGGTGTCAGTGCCGTGCCGGTGAAGTCGTCGTAAATCTGGTAAGTCATATAGCGGTAGTGATCAATGCGTTTTTGCATCAATTCTGCCGTAGTTTGCAGCGTTCTCTCTTTATCTCGCAAATAGGCGTTGGTGTAATTATAACCATACATCCCCAGGCCCATGGCCAGCAGCAGGATGAACAACCAGAAAAAACGCGTAATGTTAGTCGACGTCAGCGACAAATATTTACTTGGCATAGGGGTGACGCTTTTCCTTGATTATCGAGTCACGGCGCGCGCGCTGGCTGTAACCAGCAGCAGCGAGACGGCTACGCAACTTAGTGCAACCGATAAGCTGCTGAGTTGAGCAATAAAACCAATTAAGGCTGGGCCAGCAAGAATACCGGCATAGCCAAGCGTTGTCACAGAAGCAATCGCCAAATTCGCTGGCATGGAGGTTTGATTGCCCGCTGCGCTGAACATTATAGGCACTAAATTAGAGGCGCCAAACCCCGTCATAATGAATCCAATTCCCGCAGCCCACAAGCTTTCCACGTTGACCAGCAGGATAACGCCGAGGCTGGCGCACAGGCTGCCCAGCAGCAGGACCTTGAACCGTCCCAAGATGCTGATAATGCGATCCCCCGTCAGGCGGCCCACCGTCATGGCGACAGAGAAAACGGCATAGCCAATTCCTGCCTGATGATTACTGACGCCGCGCTCGGTGGCGAGGAACAGCGCGCTCCAGTCGAGCATGGCGCCTTCGGTCATGAACATCACAAAGCACAGCAGACCAAGGAAAATCACCCAGCCGCGCGGCAAGACGAACATCGGTTCGTCACTACTATTGCGGGTGTGCTGCCAGAAGTGCGGCGTGGTGGGAATAAGCGCCACAATCATCAGCGCGACCACAAGTAAAATTGATTGAAAAGGCGTCAGTCCGAAGTACAGAAGAAGTGTCACCGCCAGTGCGCCAAAAATACTACCCAGGCTGAAAAATCCGTGAAAACCCGACATCATTGCGCGGCCGCTGGCTTTTTCTACCACCACGGCGTGCACGTTCATCGCCACATCCACCATGCCAATCGCGGCACCAAACACCAGCAGCGCTAATGCCATTGTGCCCACGCCGTCGGCCAGAGTAAGGAAAGGCAGGTCGAGGCAAAGCATTGTTGCAGCAAGCAAAATAACATTTTTACAGCCTAAACGACCGGTGAGAAAGCCGGTCAACGGCATGGAAAATGTTGAACCTGCACCAATGCACAGCAGCAGCAAACCCAGCGTCCCGTCGCTGATATCTAAGCGTAATTTGGCAAAAGGCACCAATGGCGCCCACGCCGCCATCGCAAAACCAGACAAGAAGAAAATGATCCGCGTGGCGTGTTGCTGAGCAACACCGGGAAGAGGGGCAGAATCTGACGGCGCAGAGGCTGGTTGGCAGTCGTGGCTGGGCATGATATCGAACGTCCGTTGAGATAAAGAAAACAAAAAAGCGTTACAGGACTGTGCTTTATCACATACCCGACACAAGGTGGCAACTGAACCTTTGAATTCAGGCGGCATATTTTAGCAGCCCAGTTTTTATCGTGTTACTACCAATAATCCTATTTGTCTGCTTTTGCTGTGTAAATAAAATGTGAAATTTTAGTGTCGATCACACAATCGTTAAGTTTTAGTTATGCTTTTTTAAGATGAAAAAAGCTTAACTAAGCAAAAAAGTAGCACATCCTTAAAACTCTCTCTTAAGTCAAATTTCTTGATCATCAAGTAATTAAAGTCAAATTTTATGGCGTAGACGACAAAAATAACGCCGTCAAACTTATATTTCAAAATGTTTCGATTCATTTTTCTTATCGTATTGATAACAATTTTTTAATGTATTTGGGTTAAATCATGCATATAACTTATTGGAGTTAAGGCAAATTCAAGCCTGACTTTTTTCTAAAAAAACCTGTGAAAAACAGGAAATATTATTGCCTTTTTGTTGGATTTACATGCAGCACCCTACGCCAGTTGGAAAGTAAATCATTGTTTTCATGATCTTAAAATTCACCGCAGTTCGCTTTTTGACTCTGTCGAAAAGGAACTTTTGTGGTGCGTATTTACTTACTCTGGGTTTAAGGGGCACACAGCATGGCTCAACAAGGCAATGTCATCGTCGACGTACTTTCCCGTACTAACGGCAGCGTAATTTCCCAAGTGTCCGGCGCCAGCCAGACCGTCAATCTCAACCAACTCAGCATTGTACGTGTCCATGCTACGCGCGCGGCGGTTGCGAGCTACGAGCGCGCGGGGAACGATCTTATCCTGCACATGCAGGATGGCAGCACAGTTCGCTATCAAGGCTTCTTCACCACCGATGGCAAAGGCCACCACAGCGAGCTGATCTTTGATGACGGCGTGCACCCGATTGAACATGCCACCTTCGTCGATACCGGCGTTGCTCCCGGCTCTGCCGTAGCGGTGGTGCCGGGTTATGAAACTGTGCCAGACGTCGGCGCGCTGCTCCTCGACGGCTCCAACTTCGATCCGGCCATTCTCGGCGCAGTGCTTGGCGTCGTGGCATTAGGCGCGGGCATTGCCATTGCTGCGAGTAGCGGCGGTGGCGGCGGTGGCGGCAGTAGCAACAATGGCGGAGAGCCAGGACAACCTGGCGGTTCGAACCCAGATCCTACCCTAACGCTGGCAACCTTCGCCGGCGATAATGTTTTGAATAAAGCCGAAGTCGGTAGCTCACAGGTGTTTAGCGGCACGACGGCCAACGTCGCCGCCGGGCAGACCGTGACCTTGAGCCTCAATGGCAAAACTTACACCACCACCACGGCGGCAGATGGCTCATGGAGCATCACTCTGCCCGCGGGCGACCTGCAAGGTCTGGCGGACGGCACCTATGTGGCCAACGTCAGCGTAACCGGCTCCAACGGGCAAACCGTTACCAAGGGCGTGACCATTGGCGTTGACACCACCGCGCCGGGTGTGGCGACTGATGTGACGCTGGTCAACGATGCCAACCAACCTATCACTGGCACCACCAACGACAGTACCCCAACCCTCAGTGGTAAAGCCGAGCCGGGCAGCACGGTGACCGTCAGCGATGGCGGCACGGTGATCGGCACCGCGCCGGTGGATGGCAGCGGCAACTGGACCTTCACACCTAACCCGCCACTGGGCGATGGCGACCACAGTCTGACCGCCGTAGTCACTGACCCAGCCGGAAATACCAGTACCCCGAGTACGCCGATCGTGGTGGTTATCGACACCACCGCGCCTGGCGAGGCGACGGATGTGACGTTGGTTAACGATGCTAACCAGCCGATCAATGGCGCGACAAACGACACTACGCCGACCATTACCGGTAAGGCTGAAGCAGGCAGTACCGTTACCGTTCGCGACGGTAATACAGTGATTGGTACCGCCGTGGCCGACGGCAATGGCAACTGGAGCGTTACGCCAACCCAGCCGCTGGGCGAGGGTACTCACAACATTACGACGCAGGTGACGGATCCTGCGGGCAACTCTAGCGGCGTGAGTGCACCTATCGCGGTTGAAATTGACACCACCGCGCCGGGTGCGGCAACTGACGTCACGCTGGTCAATGACGCCAACGAGCCAATCACCGGCACCACCAACGACAACACCCCAACTCTGAGTGGTAAAGCTGAGCCGGGCAGCACCGTTACCGTCAGCGATGGCGGCACGGTGATTGGCACCGCGCCGGTGGATGGCAACGGCAACTGGACCTTCACACCGAATCCACCGCTGGGCGATGGCGATCACAGCCTGACCGTGGTGGTTACTGACCCTGCGGGTAACGCTAGCCCGCCAACTACCCCAATTGCTGTTGTCGTGGATGCCAGCTCGCCTTCGCCAGCCACCGACGTGCAGATAACCGATGGTGAAAACACGCCGATCGGCACTAACGGCAGCACCAATGACACCCAGCCAACCATCAGCGGTAAAGCCGAATCGGGCAGCATCGTCACTATTCGTGATGGCGACACCGTACTTGGCACCGTACAAGCTGATGGCAGTGGCAACTGGAGTTTGACTCTGGATCAGCCGCTGTCCGAAGGCCCACACAGCATCACCACTGAAGTCACCGATGCCGCAGGCAACACCAGCGGCGTTAGCACCCCTATCGTGTTGAATATCGATACTATCGATCCTGAGCCGGCAACGGCGGTGAAAATCCTTAATGAGGACGGCCTGCCGGTGGATGGCATCACCAATGACACCACGCCAACCGTCAGCGGCAAAGCCGAAGCGGGCAGCAAAGTCATTGTGCGTGATGGCAACACCATCGTGGGCAGCGCCATTGCTGATGAAAATGGTAACTGGAGCGTTACGCTGCAAGATCCGCTGTCGGAAGGCCCACACGGTCTGACCACCGAAGTGCGCGATGCGGCCGGTAACTCCAGCGGCATCAGTGCCCCAATTGCTGTGGAAATTGATACCACGGCGCCGGGTGCTGCGACCGACGTTAAACTGGTGAATAACGATGATTTGCCAATCACCGGCGCGACAAACGACACCACGCCAACCCTGAGTGGCAAGGCCGAGCCGAACAGTTCGGTCACTATTCGTGATGGCGATACCGTCTTGGCAACCGTGACCGTTGATGGCACGGGTAACTGGTCTTATACCCCAACGACGCCATTGGCCGAAGGCCCGCACAGCCTGACCACCGAAGTGAAAGATGCTGCCGGTAACTCTAGCGGTATTAGCACCCCAATTGCGGTCGATGTGGATACCCTTGCGCCAAACGTCACTATCGATCCTGTGGCCGTTGACAATAAAATTTCATTCAATGAAGCCGCTGGCGTTATCACCATTACTGGTACGGCATCGGCTTCTGAAGCCGGCCGCACGCTGGTTCTCAATGTAAACGGTGAGCCGCATAACGTCATTGTTGGCGAAGACGGTAAATGGACCTTTGACCTGCCAGCCGGCACGCTGACCGGGATAAATGGTGATATTACCATCACCGCCACGCTGACTGACGCCGCGGGCAACACTACCGTCACCACTGACACCGTACACGTCGCCGCCGATCCGGCGCTTCAGCCTTCGCTGACTGTTAACGCCTTTGCGGGCAATGACATCGTGGACGGCGCAGAAATTCAGATTGACCAGAAGCTGACCGGTAGCACCACCAACGTCGAGGCGGGCAACACGGTTACTGTCACTTTTGATGGCAAAACCTACACCGGTATCGTGGGGGCAGACGGCACGTGGAGCGTGACTATTCCAGCTTCGGCGCTGTCCGATGCTGGCAATGGCCCGGCAGACTTTGCCGTGACGGTCAGTGACAGTTCCGGCAACCAAGCGACTGGAAACCGTCCGTTTGAGATTAACGATCTGTTAGGCGGTATCGCCATCGATCCTATTTCCGTGGATGGCAACATCAATGCCATTGAAGCTGCGGCAGGCGTGACCATCAGCGGGACCACCTTCAACGTCCCTGCTGGCGTGGGCGCGATCACCGTTAACATCGGCGGCGTGAATTATCAGGCGGATGTTGCCGCCAACGGCACCTGGAGCATTCAACTGTCAGCAGCTGCTATTCAGGCACTGACCGATGGCGTGCAGAATATCGAGGTGAGCGCCACCGATGGCGGCGGGAACCCTATCTCGACCACCGGCAGCGTTAACGTTTACGTGCACAACCTGCCAGCCCCGGTGCTGGATACGCTGTTTGGCGATGGCACCTTGAATGGCAGCGAAGCCGCCGCTGGGCAGACCATTACCGGCACCACCGGCGTAACAGGCGCAGGCCAGAATGTAACAGTTATCATCGGCGGCCAGCAATTTGCCGCCACGGTCGCCAATGACGGCACTTTCAGCGTCAGCATTCCGTCCAGCGTATTGAGCAACTTGCCGAACGGCACGGCGCCGGTTCAGGTGATTGCGACAGACGTCGCCGGTAACAGCCAGACTATCAGTGCTACTGTGCCGGTAGATACGCTAGCGCCAACCCTGACTATCAATCCGCTGGCGGGCGATGGGCAAATCAGCCTGGCCGAAGCCGCAGGGTCGTTAACCCTGTCGGGGACGGCTTCTGTCTCTGAGGCCGGGCGCGAAGTCACCATCACGCTGAACAATGAAAGCTATACCGCGACGGTTGGGCCGAACGGCGTATGGAGCGTTGCTCTGCCAGCCGGTGCCTTGAACAATCTCAATGGTGATTTTGTTATCAATGCTACGTTGAGCGATGCGGCGGGCAACGGCACCACCACCACCAATACCATCCACGTGGTTTCCGACCCAAGTATCCAACCGACTATCACCATCAATCCATTTGGTGGCGATAACGCGGTAGACGGTGCGGAAGTCCAAACGGCGCAAGTGCTGAACGGCACCACGGCCAACGTGGAAGCGGGCCAGATCGTTAAAATCACCCTGAACGGCCACACCTACACGGCTGAAGTTCAGCAGAGCGGCAGCTGGAGCGTCATCATCCCGGTTACCGATATGCAGGTGCTGACTAACGGCACTCAAACTATCTCGGTAGAAGTGGCGGACAAGGCCGGTAACTCAGCCTCTGGCACCGATAACTTCACGGTAAATATTACTGAGAACGGCGTGGCAATTGACCCGGTAACGGGCGATAACGTCATCAACGCGGTGGAAACGGAAAACGGTATTCAGGTTACGGGTACGACTTACGGCGTGCCGGTGGGCACCGACGTGGTAGTAACCTTCGGTACTGTGTCGCATACCGTAAAAGTGCTGGCCAATGGCCGCTGGTTAGTGAACTTCACCAGCCCTGAACTGGCGGGAATTGACCCAGGCACCACCACGGTCAGTGCAGTCACTAAAGATGCTAACGGCAATACGCTGACTAATAGCGTCTCCGTTGGCGTTGACAATGTGGTACCAGAACCAACCATCAATACGCCATTCGGCGACGGCTTCCTAAACATTACCGAAGCAGGCACGGCGCAAACGCTGACTGGCTCTACCGGCAAAGCGGGCGACGGCCAAACCGTCACCGTCACCCTTGGCGGCCATGACTACACCGCCACCGTCGCCGCCAATGGTAGCTGGACGATCAGCATTCCATCGGCCGATCTGCAAGCTCTGCCGGAAGGTAGCAACCCGATCGTGGTGGTGGCGTCCGATAACGCCGGCAACAGCACCACTATTAACAGCAATGTGACCGTTGACCTGAGCGCGCCAACGCTGACCGTGAATCCTCTGGCCGGCGACGGGATTGTCAGCAGCGCGGAAGCAGCGGCGGCGATTGAACTGACAGGGACGGCTTCCGTCAGCGAAGCAGGTAAAACCATCACCGTGAACCTCAACGGCGCTACCTATACCGGCGTTGTGGGCGGTGACGGCAGTTGGACGGTAAATATTCCGGCTGGCGTGCTGAACGGCGTGGCCAGCGGGCAGTATCCGCTGAGCGTGTCCTTGACTGACGAAGCGGGCAACACCACCACCCAGACCTCCAATGTTACATTGGCAACCGGCGTTGATTCTCAACCAACCCTGACGCTGAATGCCTTTGCGGGTAACAACGTGATCGACGGGGCCGAACGCCTGGCCGACCAAACATTGAGTGGTACCACCACCAATGTAGAAGCCGGACAGCAAGTGACCATCACGTTGAATGGCAAAACTTACATCGCCACCGTGGGAGCCAGCGGCGCATGGAGCGTGCAAATTCCAGCGGCTGACCTGACTGCCTTGACCGACGGCTCAAGCACCTTGACCGCCGAAGTGGCTGATAAAGCAGGCAACCCGGCGCAAGGTTCTCTGCCACTGACCATCAACACCGAGCTGAGTGGTCTGGCGATTGACCCAATCACCGGTGACAACAAACTGAGCGCGCAGGAAGCGGGCGCAGGCATCAACATCAGCGGGACATCGCACAACGTGGCCGAGGGCGCTAACGTCACTGTCACTCTGAACGGTAAAGCCTACACCGCCGCCGTTGGCGCGGACGGTACTTGGACCGTGCCGGTTGGGGCAGCCGATCTTGCGCTGCTTGGCGACGGGCCGCTGGCGGTGAAAGTGACCGCAACCGATGCCGCAGGCAACGCGGTCAGCAGCACCGTCACGCTGGATGTCTACACGCACCAACTGCCCGCACCAACTATCAATCAACCCTTTGGCGACGGCCTGCTGAGTACGGCGGAAGCCGCCACCAGCCAGACGCTGAGTGGTTCTACCGGCATAGTTGGCGATGGTCAAACCGTGACCGTGACGCTCGGTGGTAAAGATTACACCGCCACAGTGGGTGGCAACGGTCAGTGGACAGTGACCATCCCATCGGCTGATTTGCAGGCGCTGCCGCAGACAGATAACGCGATCACCGTGACTGCCACCGATGCGGCGGGCAACAGCACGCCTCTCACGTCTAACGTGACGGTCGACTTCACCGCGCCAACCCTGACTATCGACCCAATTTCGGGCGACGGCTACATTGACGCAACCGAAGCGGCTGCCGCCGTGACGCTGAGTGGTACCGCAGATCCTGCTGACGCGGGGCGCAACGTTACCTTGACCATCAATGGCCAAACCTATCTGGCTGAAGTTGGGGGGGACGGCAAGTGGACCACGGAGATCCCAGCTAACGCGCTCTTGGGCTTAGCCAATGGTCAATACACTTTAACCGCCACCCTGTCAGACGCGGCGGGCAACAGCACCACGGTCACTGAGCCAGTGGGTGTCTTCACCCAACTGCCAGTCCCAGTGCTGAATACGCCATTTGGCGACGGCGTGCTGAGCAAGCCTGAAGCGGCGGCCGATCAGATTCTGACGGGTAACACCGGCGCTGTCGGCCCAGACCAGAAAGTCACCGTGAACATTGGCGGGGTAGATTACACCGGCACGGTTAACAATGACGGCACCTGGTCGGTCACAATCCCGGCTAACGCGCTCAATGGCCTGACTGATGGCTCCTCGCCTCTACAGGTGACTGTCACAGACCCAGCGGGTAACACGGGCACAACCACTACCAATGTGACCGTAGACTTGACGGCTCCAACCTTGAGCGTTGAGCCACTGACCGGCGATGACAAGCTGAACACCGACGAAGTGGCGACGGGCTTCCTGATCCAAGGGACCAGCGACATCGGCGATGCAGGTCGTCCGGTCACCGTGTCTATTGACGGCCATACCTACACCGGCGTGGTTCAGGCCGACGGTTCTTGGTCTGTGCTGGTGCCACCAAATGCCCTGAGCGATTTGGCGGTCGGCGACCATCCATACAGCGTTTCGGTCACTGACGCGGCGGGCAACCAAACCCTGGTTGACGGCACCGTCAATGTCACTGGCGTGCCTAGCCCGCTGTTCCCATCTATCGACGCACCATTCGGCGACACCATCCTCAACGGTACCGAGCTGGCTGAAGTGCAGACGCTGACCGGGACCACCGGCGCGACCGGCGCGGGACAAACCGTGAAGGTGAACATCGGCGGGATCAGCTTTGATGCCACCGTGGACGCCAATGGTCAATGGACGCTGGACGTACCGGCCAACGCCTTGGCAAGCCTGCCACAAGGGGCGCTGAGCATTGAAGTCACCGCGACCAGCGCGTCCGGCGCTACCGGCAGCAGCACCATTGAGGCCACCGTCGACACAGTAGCACCAACGCTGACCGTTGATCTGGTGGCGGGTGACGACATCATCAACACCGCTGAACTGCTGCAACCTATCACCCTGACCGGGACTGCATCAGTCAGCGACAGTGGTCAAAACGTCAAAGTGAGTCTGGTTCTGGGCGGCGTGACCTATGAAGGCACCGTCGACACGGATGGCAAATGGTCAATTCCACTGCCTAACGACGCGCTGCAAGCTCTGGGCGATGGCCCTCACACCATTACGGCCACCCTGACTGACACTGCGGGCAACACCACCACCATCAACCATGAATTCACCATTGAGGCTGGCGCGGCCTACACCCCGACGCTGACCATCAATACGATTTCTAATGATGACTACATCAACGCCACTGAGAAAGGTCAAGATCTGGTGCTCAGCGGCACCTCGACCAAGCTTGAAGAGGGGCGTGAAGTTACCTTGACCTTCAACGGCAAGACTTACACCGCCGTGGTTGATGGAGAGGGTAACTGGACCACCACGGTGCTGGCTGCCGATCTGGCCGGGCTGAGTGATGGTCAGGCCACGATCACGGCTAACGCCACCAGTCTGGCGGGTAACCCGGCATCGGCGAGTCACGAGGTCAATGTGCTGGCGAGCGAAGCTAACTTGCCAACCATTACCATTGATAAAGTTGCTGGTGACGACGTCATCAACAGCACCGAGCACAACCAGCCTCTGGTGATCAGTGGGACCTCCAACCACCTGGTGGCGGGCGAAACCATTAACATCACGCTCAACGGTAAGCCTTACACGGCGATCGTTGGAGATGACGGAAAATGGAGCACCACCGTTCCTGTCGCCGACGTACAGGCGCTGCAAAATCAGGAATACACCATTACCGCGACGGGTAATGATATTGCTGAAAACGTGGCGACCGGCACCCATCAGGTGACGGTAGATACCACGCCTCCGCTGCTGACTATCGTGGTGGATGCTGGTGCCGATGGCATTGTTAATGCCGTGGAAGCAGCACTCGGCCTGCCAATTACCGGTACGGCTCCGGCGGGCCTGACGGTCACCGTGACCGTCGACGGCAAGCCTTACCCGGTACTGGTGCCTGAAGACGGCAACTGGACGCTGACTATCCCAGCGGCTGACCTGAAAGCCATCACCACCGATGGCCCACTGGTGATCACCGCCACCGTGACCGATGCTCAAGGCAATGTGGCAGACATTACGGTTAATCCGGCAATTGAGCTGGCAATCAACAACTTGCCAGTCCTGACGCTAGAGGCACTCGATTTCGTTAATATCACCGCGGCTGCCGATGGCTTCGTTGTCACCGGCACCAGCACCAATCTGCCAAACGGTACGCAGGTGCAGGTCGATATCGCGGGTGTACAAGTGACCGGGACGGTAACTGATGGCATATGGACCGCCACCGTGGCACCGGGCCTTATCACGCCACAAAATATTGCGGACGGCGTAGGCACCATTACCGTGAGCTACACCGATGCGGCGGGCAACCCGGCCTCGGCGTCGCACAGCGTGACGGTCGACCTGACGCCTCCTGTGGCTTCTCTCGTCGATCCGCTGTTTGGCGATGGCGCATTGAACAAACTGGAGTCAGGCGCTGACCAGATCATCTCCGGCAAAGTCGCGCCGGGCGACAGCGTGATATTGACGATTGGGGGACAGTCAGTGACGGCGGTAGTGGGTCCAGATGGTACCTGGACGGCGACTATCCCAACAGCGACGCTGGTGGGCCTGACCGACGGCCAAAACACCCTGACCGTGGCGGTGACCGATGCCGCGGGCAACAGCGTGTCGAGCGATGTGCTATTCACCTCCTACATCAATACCTTGCCGGTGGCGACGCTCACTGACAGCTTCGGCGGGGCGATTAACATTGAAAAAGCCGCGCTGGGTGGCTCTATCAGCGGTACCACCGGGATCACTTCTGATGGTCAGACAGTGACGGTGAACCTTAACGGTAAGGATTATACTGCCGATGTGAATTCAGCTAACGGCACATGGACGCTGCCGCTGGATGCCGCAACCCTGCAAGGCTTGCCGAACGGTACCTGGACCGCCACCGTCACCGTCACCGACGCGGCGGGCAACGTTAGCACCAAAGCCGGAGATATTTCTGTTCAGCTGACGCCACCACCTATCCCAACTATAGACTTGGTGTTTGGTGACGGCGTGCTCAACGCTGCTGAATTGGCCGCAGGCCAGACTATCAGCGGCTCTACTGGCATCACCGGCGCTGGCCAAACCGTGACGGTTACCATTGCGGGTATCGCTACGCCGCTGACCGCTACCGTGGACGCAGACGGCAAATGGACGCTGGATCTAACCGCTTCTGAACTGGCGGATATCGCCGGGCTGCCGACGCACTCCATCACCGTGACCAGCATCGACCAGTACGGCAACAGCAATATCAGCTCGCCAGAAGTGTTTACGGTTGATCTGAACATTCCTAACCCAAGCATCACCAACCAGCCGTTTGGTGCGGATAATGTGCTGAATATCGCCGAAGCAGCGGGACCTCTCACCATTGAGGGGAACACTGGCCTTATTGGCCTGGGCCAAGCGGTGAAAGTGGTGATCGATGTTAATGGCACCAACTATAACGCCACCGTCACGGCTGGCGGTAGCTGGACGCTGGCTCTGCCTGCGGGCGCGCTGAGCGGCCTGACTGGCACCGATCACACCATCAACATCACGGCAACCGACGCCAGCGGCAACACCAAAACTGTGCCATTTGCGTTCACCACTGACTTCACACCGCCAGTGGTTACCGTGAACAACGTTTCCACCGACGGCTACATTAATTTGGCCGAAGCGGCAGCGGGAACATTGATAAGCGGTATCACGGACGGCACCAGCGTTAGCGTCAATATCGGTGGGCAAGTCTTCACCGCCGCCGTCACTGACGGAACCTGGGTGTTGGACTTAACTCCGGCGCAGATAGCGACTCTGCCGCAGGGCAGCCAGACCATCACCGTCACTGCGACAGATGCGGCGGGTAACACCAACACGGCAATTTCTCTGGTGGGCATTGCGACAGACCCTGCTGCGCTGCCAACCGTGACGGTAGGTACGTTTGCGGGTGATAACGTTCTGGACTTCGGTGAAAGCCGCGCACCGCAAACGATTAGTGGTACCACGACTCACGTTGAGGCTGGGCGAACTGTTACCGTCAGCGTCGGTTCACTCACCGGTTTGACCGCTGTTGTTCAGGCCGACGGTAGCTGGAGCATCCCTCTTACGCCTGCTCAGCTGCAGACGCTAAGTAATGGTGCAACCAATATCACGGCCAACGTGTCTGACCTTGCGGGCAATGCTGCGACGCCAGATATCCATGATATTACGGTCAATCTGACGCCTCCTCCGGCGTTCCTGACACTTAACCCAATCAGTGTCGATAACATCATCAACTCAACGGATGATGGCGGCTTGATCATGACCTTTACCGGTCAGTATCTGAATAACCAAACTGTACTGACTCCGCAGTTAATTACCGTGTTTGTTAACGGTGTTCCAGTCGTGGGCACCTTCCCAGCACTGCCAAGCGCTAGCGGTACCTGGACTATTGTCGGGCTGTCGCAATTAGTCACCTTCCCAACGGATGGTAACTATACCGTTACAGCGTCGATGACTGGCCTTAATGGCACGACGGCGACAGTGACACAAACCATCGTGGTTGACCGTACTCCACCAACCTTGACCGTCAATGCCTTCGCCGGTGATGACGTGCTTAACGGAACTGAAGCTGCGGCTAACCAGACCATCAGCGGCACCGCCTCGACCTCGGAAGCTGGCCGTACGGTGACAGTGACCCTGAACGGCAAAACCTATACCGCGCTGGTCGGTGCGGGTGGCGCATGGAGCACCACGGTTCCGGCGGCGGATCTGCAAGGGTTGCCAGCGGGTACAAACACCATCAGTGCCAGTTTGAGTGACGCGGCGGGTAACGTCACTACCACGCCTCATACCTTCACCACCAACACCGCAGCACCTCTGCTGAGCGTGGGCGTGCTGGCGGGCGACAACGTGCTGAATCTCGCGGAAGGGTTGGTCACGCAGTTGCTGACCGGTACTTCCAGCGCCGAAGCAGGGCAGACCGTCACTATCAAGATTGCTGGCGTCACCGTGGGTACTGCGGTGATTCAGCCGGGAGGAGCCTGGAGCGCTAATATCCTGCCAACGGGCCTGTCAGGTCTGCTGGATGGGCCAAACGTCCTCACCGCGTCGGTCACCGATAAGGCCGGCAACACCACCAGCGTCGATGTGGGCATTAACGTGCTGTTCAACAGCCTGTTGGATCTGGATATCACCAGCGGGCTGGTGGGCGGAGTGCTCAACGCGGCTTCCCTGTTGCTGACCCAAACCATTGGCGGCGTCGCCACCAATGCGGGGGTCGGTGCCAAGGTGGCGGTGGAAATCGGCGGACAAACGATCACGGCCGATGTCGGTGTGAATGGTCAATTTAACCTGAGCATTCCTCCGACGCTGTTGGCTAATCTGCCAAACGGTCCACTGGCGCTAAACGTCGTGCTGACCGATGCCGCGGGTAACACCAAAGTGCAGGTTATCGACCTCAACGTGGCGAAAATCTTGCCAGTGCTGGGCGACTTGACCTCCGGTCTGGGCAATGTGGACCACATCCTCAATACCGTGGTTTCTGGCGCTGAGCAGACTGTCAGCGGTGCTTTGACCGCGGCCGACGGCACCGTTGTTAAGATTGCGGTCGGTGCGCTGACCTTTACCGGAACCGTGCTCAATAACGCTTTCAGCATCCCTATCCCTGCGGGTGCTCTGGCAAGTCTGGCCGACGGTGTGGTGCCGGTTATTCTGACCGCCACTGATGCCGCGGGCAACGTGCTGACTCAGGCGCTGAACCCGCTGACCGTGGCACTGCACAATCTGCCGCAAATCGTGCTGGATCCGCTGTTTGGCGATGGCTTGCTGAACGCGGCGGATATCCTGCTGAACCAGACCATTACCGGCGTGGTGAAAAATGTCGCGGCGGGTACCACAGTCTCGGTGCAAGTCGGCGGGGGCACGCCTCTGACCGCGCAGGTTGATGCCACTGGGCACTTCAGTGTCACTGTGCCATCTAACCTGTTAAGCGGCCTGACCAACGGCAACCTCGGCGTCAATGTCTCGCTGACCGATGCCAACGGCAACTCCACCAGCGTGGGCGCGCAGGCGGCGATTAACGTCACCTTGCCAACCATCAGCCTGACTGACGTTCTGCACAATGGCGTGCTGGGCGCGGTGGATGCACTGACGTCGCAGGTCATTGGCGGCGTGGTGACCGGCGTTACGGCGGGGACCACGGTGAAAGTGACGCTGGGCGGCAAAACCTTCCTTGGCGTAACCGACGCGGGCGGCAAATTTGCCGTTACGCTGCAACCGGGCGACCTGAAAGCGCTGGCTGACGGCACCTTGGCTATCGGCGTGTCGGTAGTGAGCGACGCGGGTAACGTCGGTTCGACCAACGTGAATGCCAACGTCATCATCAATAGCCTGCCGAAAGTGGTGCTGGACCCACTGTTTGGTGGCAACGGGGTGCTCAACGCGGCCGAAGCGCTGCTGACCCAAACCATCAGCGGCACCGTGCTGAACGCCACGGCCGGCTCGTCGGTCAAAGTTACGCTGGGGCCATTGGTGCTTACCGGCACTGTCGATGGCAACGGTAAGTTCAACGTGCAAGTGACGCCACTGCAGCTGAGCCAGTTGCTGGATGGCAACCTCAACGTCGGCGTGACGGTCACGGATGCGGCGGGCAACACCAACGGCGTCAACGCCGGCCTGAACGTCGGTATTCACAACCTGCCATCGATTGTACTTAACCCAATCTTTGGTGACGGCGTGCTGAGCGTGGTTGACCTGCTGACCGGTCAAACCATCAGCGGCGTGGCGACCAACGTCTCTGTCGGTTCTCAGGTGCAGATTTCCCTCAACGGGAAAACCTATCTGGCGACCGTCGGCGTGGGCGGGGCATTTAGCGTCACCGTACCGCCGTTGGATCTGAAAGGCATTCTTACCGATGGCTTGCAGAACGTCACCGCGACCTTCACCGATGCCGTGGGTAACGTCGGTACTATCACCAACGCGGTGAATGTGATCGCCAATGCCTTGCCGACCATCACGCTGGATCCATTGTTCAACAATGGTTTGCTGAATGCGGTGCAAGCGCTGGTTACGCAGACTATCAGTGGTAAAACCACCAATGCTGAAGGGTCTACCGTGACGGTGACTATCGGCGGGGCCAGCCTGTCGGCGGTGGTGAAAGCAGACGGCACCTTCTCCGTCAACGTGCTGCCAAGCCTGCTTTCAACCCTGCTTGACGGTACGGTTGGGGTAGGTGTGTCTGTCACCAACGCCGCGAACCACACCGTGGATACCAGCGCTAATGTCACCGTGGGTATCCATACTCTGCCAACGTTGAATCTGGGCACGCTGTTTGGCGGTGACGGCTTCCTCAATCTGGCCGAAGCCAGCAGCAACACCACGCTGACCGGCACGACTAACGTGCAGAACGGTTCGGTGTCGGTCAACGTAGGTGGGGTGGTTCATACTGGCACCATCACTAACGGCGCGTGGAATGTCACCTTTACCGCGGCTGAGCTGAAGGCGCTTGCCGATGGCGCAACCACGGTCAAAGTCACCATCACCGATGCGGTGGGTAACATCACCACCCAAACCAGCCCGCTGGTCATCAAAACACACGCCCTGCCGCTGGTTTCCCTCGACGGCCTTGGCTCTCTGACTGGCTTGATTGGTGGCATCCTCGGTGCGGGCCTGACGCTGAAAGGCAGCAGCGCCAACATCGGGCAGGGCGGCATTATCAGCGTCACCTTGCTGGGTACCACTCTTGGCGCGGTAGTGCAGGCAGACGGTTCGTGGCAGGCGAAGTTCGGCAGTGAGGTGTTTGCGGCTTATAACCTCTTCACTCTATTGGGCGCGCTGACCGGTAACGTGGTTGGACTTCAGGCGACGGATCTGGCGGGTAACGGCATCAACCTCCACGTGGGGCTGGCGGCGGGTAGCCCACTGATCTCGCTGCAAGCGCAGTCGCTGGATGTACAGGCCACGGACGACACCCACGCGGTGGCGGCGCTGCATTCCACCAGCAGCGATACCTCAACCACTGACACCACTCACCACGCGGCAAGCACCTTGACCGACCCACTGGTCACGGCGGATGCCGGAGCGCAGGTGGCGTCTACCGACACCAGCACCACGGCCCATGCTGAAACGGCGTTCTCCATCGGCGGCGTGACGATTGAAGTTGAGCATACCCAGCAGGATGTTGTGGGTACGGCAGGTAACGACATCATCATCGTGGATACGCTGGACTTCGGTCATATCGACGGTGGCACTGGCGTGGATACCCTGCAACTTGGCGGCACCAACCAGCATCTGGATCTGACCCTGTTGGGCTTCAAAGTCGAGCATATCGACATCTTTGACCTCGGTAACTCTGGCACGAACAGCATTACGCTGAACCTGCTCGAAGCACAGTCGGTTAAAGACTCGGCCAATGATGAAGTGATCATCAAAGGCGGCGAGGGAAGTCTGGTGAATCTGGTCACAGGAAGTGATGGTGCTTGGACTGAAACCGGACAGCGTACCGTGGATGGCCTGACGTTTGACGTCTACCACAACGCGTCGCTGGCTAGCACCAACACGTTGGGAGACGTATTGGTTCAGCACGGTCTGCACGTACAACAGCAAAGCTAAGAGTCAAGCCCCCGAGCGTGTAAGCGCCGGGGGCATTTTTTTTGCAATGAGCGTTAGGCAGTAAACGAATGGGTAAGGCCAGAAAAGGCTGAAAAATAATAATAATCCGGCGAGAAAAGTGGTGTCGCTCATGAAAAAGAAACAATCATCGCGGCAATTTGCCGTGGTACTGGGGACGATATGGATAGTTGTTGCTGGTGCAAACAGTGGGAAAGTATTCGCGGCTGAAAAACAGCCAGAGTTTGATTGGCAAGCAGCACCTACCGAGGAGATGCGATCTAGCCTGACATTACGAGATGCCATACTGCGCGCCTTTGCTCGCAACCCACAGATAGCCGAGGCGGCTGCGCAAATTCGCGTGGGCGCGGGCAACCTTGATGTGGCGAAAAGTGCCTGGTATCCACAAATTTCTTTGCAGGGGACCGCAGGTAAGTCGCGCCAAACCGACTCCTCCGGCACGCTGGATAACAACGCGTCTGGCGGCATTCAGCTCAGCCAGCTGCTGTATGACTTTGGGCGCACCGGCGGCAGTATCGACGAGCAAGAACGCCTCTCCGACTCCTACCGTTACGCCCTTTACGGCACCATGACCGACGTTGCGCTGAGTACGCTGCAAGCCTATCTGCAAGTGAAGCGCTATCAGGCGCTGAGCGTGGCGGCTCGCGATAACATTGAATCACTGCAACGCGTGGCGGACACCGCCAAGCTGCGCGCCGACGCGGGGTTAAGCTCGCAATCTGACGTGTTACAGGCCGAAACCCGCATTGCCGGGATGCGCGCCACCGTCGAACAATACCGCGCCCAGCAGCGTTCAGCGCAGGCCCAGCTCACCGTGCTGACCGGCGTGGTCTCCGACAATCTGCCGGATTTACCGCAAAGCTTACTCAACCAAAAAGTCACACTCAACAAAATCCCCTATGAAAACAGCGCGCTGGTTCGCGCCGCTCAGGCCAAGCAGCAGGCGGCGATTGAGCGGGTGAATCAGGCGGAATCGCAGCATTGGCCAACCATCAAAGTACAGGCGGGACGTACCCGTTACCAGAATGCCGCAGGCAGCGGCGGCTCTTACTGGGACGACCAGCTCCAGCTGGCGGTGGATGCGCCGGTCTATCAGGGCGGCGCGGTCAGCGCCAAAACCCGTGCTGCGGAGGGGGAGCGCCAGGCGGCGCAGGCCGATGTGGAAAAGGCCAAGCTGGACATCAACCAGAAAGCTTCCACGGCCTATGCCGACATGATTGGCGGCCAGCAGAGGCAGGTGGCGGGCGAGGACCAATACGCCAGCGCGACGCACACCCGCAGCGTCTATCAGGACGAGTACAAACTGAGCAAACGCAGCCTGAACGACTTACTCAGCGTCGAGCAAGACGTTTTTCAGGCTGACACCATGCGCATCGGCGCGCTGTACGACGGCTGGGATGCCACAGTGCGCTATGCCGCAGCCGTAGACAATCTGGTGGATATGTTGGGCATCGACCGACAAAAAGAGACTGGTGACACCATTCCTTCTCTCTGACCACCCTTTATAAAACGATTGTCCGCACAGAATGCGTAAAGAGGCGATATGAGTACCGAAACGAACAGTGAAGAAACCCGCTCTAACGCCACGGCCAAGGCTCCACCGCCGTCGATTGATGTCTGGATCAGCGCCATGGTGCGCGTGGCTGAAATTTTTGGTAAACCTTCTGACCCGCTCTATCTGCGCCAGCAAATGCGCTGGTTTGAAAATCAGTCGCTGGGCCGCCAGCTTGACCGCCTCAGTGGGTTGATTGGGCTACAGGTTGGCATGGTCAGCTGGACTAAGGTCCGTTGGCGGCCGGAAGTGCTGCCAGCCATTATCCAGCTCGAGCAGGGCGGCATCGCGGTCATTGAGCGGCTGCACGATGACGGTCAGGCCGACTACTGGCTGACTGACGGCGGCGACCTGCTGCGCTCCACCGAGCTTTCCACCTTACTTCAACAAGGCTCTGGCCCGGTGTTTTTAGTCGGCGTGGCGGCGCGCGGTCGCGACCAACGCATTGACGAGTTCGTTCAACCCTATAAGAAGCACTGGTTCTGGGATAACTTTCGCGGCGCGGGGCGTAAAATCGCAGAGATTTCGCTGGCGTCGGTGATTGGTAACGTGCTGGCGCTGGCCGGTATTCTGTTCTCAATGCAGATTTACGACCGGGTGATCCCGGCCCAGTCACTGCCCACCCTGTGGGTGCTGTTCTTCGGCGTGGTGCTGGCCGCCGCGCTGGAATACGTTATTCGCCTGATGCGCACGCTGGTGTCAGATTTGATGGGCAAACGCATCGACCTCAAGGTTTCGTCGCTGTTCTTTGTGCGCGCCATGAACATCAAAAACGATGACCGGCCAAAGTCCACCGGCTCCTTCATTTCGCAGCTGCGTGAAATCGATCAGGTGCGCGAACTGCTGACCTCCACCACCGTCAGTGCCGCCGCCGATATGCCTTTCGTGCTGCTGTTCCTCGGCATCATGTTCTTTATCGGCGGGCCGCTGGTGATCATTCCGCTGCTGGCTATTCCGCTGATTGTCATTCCCGGCATTCTGATCCAGTGGCCGATGGCGAAGCTGGCGAAAGAGGGGATGCGCGAAGGGGCGCTGCGCAACGCGGTGCTGGTGGAAACCATTGAAGGCATTGAAGATATTAAAGCCTTACAGGCCGAAGCCTATTTCCAGCGCCAGTGGGAACAGACTCACGAAGTCAGCGCCTCGGTCGGCATGAAGCAGCGTCTGTGGGGCGCGCGGCTGACCGGCTGGGCCTCGACGGTCCAGCAATTGACCTACGCTGGCATGCTGGTGGCGGGGGTCTATCTGGTGCTCAGCGGCGACATAACTACCGGTACGCTGGTGGCGAGCAGCATGCTTTCTTCCCGCACCATCGCGCCACTGATGCAGCTGACCATGGTGTTCTCACGCTGGCAGCACGCCAAAAGCGCCATGAAAGGGCTGGACGATCTGCTGAAAAAGCCTATCGACCGCCCGGAAGACGCCGAGCTGTCGCACTGCCCGACCCTGAGCGGGCACTATCAACTGCGCAATCTGCAATATACCTATGACAAAGAGAACTCGCCGAACGTGCTGGGGATTGGCCAACTGGAGATTAAACCGGGCGAGCGCGTAGCGATTTTGGGCAAGGTGGGTGCCGGGAAATCGACCCTGCTGAAGCTGCTTTCCGGCCAGGCCGAGGCGTCGCAGGGCAAGGTGATCATCGACGGCGTGGACATGAAACGCATCGAACCCGCCGACGTGCGCCGCCAGCTTGGCTATCTGTCGCAGGATTCGCGGCTGTTCTTCGGCACGCTGCGCCAAAACCTGATGCTGGGTTATCCGCACGCCACCGATCAGGAGATGCTGCAAGCCCTGAGGATCAGCGGCGCGCTCTCTATGGTGCAGGCCGATGCCTCGAGTCTGGATAAGATTATTAATGAGGGCGGGCGCGGCTTGTCCGGCGGCCAGCGCCAGATGGTGCTGCTGAGTCGCCTGATCCTGCGTGACCCGCAGGTGGTGCTTTTAGATGAGCCAACCGCCTCGATGGACGAACAGCTGGAAGACTATGTTATTCGCCAGATGAACACTTGGCTGACGGGCCGCACGCTGGTGGTGGTCACCCATCGTCCGGCGCTGCTCAAGCTGGTGGATCGCATCGTGGTGATGGACAACGGCCGGGTTATCGCCGACGGCCCGCGCGATCAAATTCTGGGTAACGCGGTCGCTAACACCGCCGCCACGCCGGCCGTCGCGGCTGCTTCCGGTAACCAACAGGGCGCAGCCTGAGCGCATAAGGACTGAATATGGCACATTTAACATTGCACGATGAGCTGGACGCTCAACAGAAAAAGGTGTCGGGAATTGTCTGGGTTTCCCTGATTGGGCTGGTGCTGTTTTTTGTCTGGGCCTACTTCGCTACCCTCGACGAGGTGACGGTCGGCACGGGCAAGGTCACGCCATCGAGCAAGGCGCAGCAGATTGATTCCCTCGACGGCGGGGTGATTTTGAAGCTGCTGGTGCAGGAAGGCTCCATTGTCAATCGCGGCCAACGGCTGGCCCAGCTCGACCCAACCCGTTCGCAGTCCAACTACGGCGAGGCGGCTTCCCGAGTGCGCACGCTGCGCGCGTCTTCGGAGCGTTTAAGCGCCGAGTTGACCGGCGCGCCGCTGAAATTCAGCCCGGAGACTATGAAATCGCCGGAACTGGTAGCCCGCGAGCGCCAGCTCTATTTATCGCGAAAACAGAACCGTGACGAAACCGTCAGCAACCTGCAACAGTCGCTAAAGCTAGTCAATCAGGAGATCAGCATGACCCAGCCGCTGGTGGCGAAAGGCGCGGCGGGGCAGGTGGAAGTGATTCGCCTCCAGCGCCAGTCCAGCGAGCTGCGCGGCAAAATCGATGATGCTATCAACCAGTACGCGGTTCGCGCCCGTGAGGAGCAGGTGAAGAACAACGCCGACCTCGACGCCGAGCTGCAAGTGATGGCCGGTAAAGAGGATCAGGTGACGCGCTCCGAGCTGTTTTCGCCGGTTCACGGCATCGTCAAAGATATTCAGGTCAGCACCGTCGGCGGCGTCCTGCAACCGGGCGGCAAGCTGATGGAAATCGTGCCGATTGAAGATCAGCTGCTGATTGAAACCCGCATCAACCCGCGCGATATCGCCTATATCCGCCCGGGCCTTGAAGCCACGGTGAAAATCAGCGCCTATGACTCTTCGATCTATGGCGATTTGAAAGGGCAGGTGGAGAGCGTGTCGCCAGACACCTTGCAGGATGAGGTCAAGCGCGACCAGTTCTATTACCGCGTGTATGTCCGTACCGACAAAGCCGTGTTAACCAATAAAGCCGGTCGCCAGTTCCCAATAGTGCCGGGAATGGTGGCCAGCGTAGAGATCAAAACCGGCCAGAAAACCGTGCTGGATTATCTGATTAAGCCGCTGAATAAGGTGAAAGAGTCGCTGCGGGAAAGATGAGTTTTGTTGATTTGAATAGGGTTCTGCTCCTCCCCCTGGCAAGGGGGAGGAGCAAGAAAGATTTACTCAATCTCCGGCTGAACCCGGTACTTAGCTACCACGTCGTCTTCGTCGGATTTACGCTTGTCCTGCCACAGATTCATGCGGCCGCGCAGCGAGCCGCTCAGCTCTTCCAGAACCTGACGCGCGGCGTCGGAGCTTGGATCTAACTCCAACACAAACTCCATAAACTGGCCGGCGATGTGGCGGTTTTTCTTCACGCCGCTGCCCGTCAGCCACGCCATGCCGAGGGTATAAGCCGCTTCGCTGCGCTCAGGATGGGACGGATTCATTAAGATCTCCGGCAACCACTGCTCGGCCGCGAGGCGCTTGTCCTGCTCCGGGCCAAGATCCAACGCGCAGCTGGCACGCCAGTAGGCGGACGAGGCGTGCCCGGCGTCCATCGCGCGCTGATACCACTGCATGGCCTGCTGGTAATCCACCTCACCGCCAATGCCTTCGCGCAGGGCGTTGGCACAGGCAAACATGGCTGGAACCAGCCCCGAGCGGGCGGCGCTGAGCACGCATTCCAGCGCATTGCTGTCGCTGTGGAAAGCTTCGGGAACCTCCTGATGCCAGCCGTTACGGTAGAAGAAATAGAGCTCGTAGGTGTGCAGCGCATTGCCGCGCCGGGCCATTTCGGTCATCAGGAAGTGGGCGGCGTCGAAGTCATCGTTAATCGCCATATCGTGGGCGATGGTGATCAAATCTTTGGCCGCGCTGTCACTGCCAGACAGCTGGATCAGGCGAACGGCGTGGTCAAGCAAGTCATCACTCAGCTCGGGCTGCTGCGGCAAACCATACAGACCAAATTGCACTGCCGTGGCGGCATAGGCCACCAGCACCGGATTTTCAGGCCGGTTAATAGCACGAATCAGCAGGCTGGTCAGCGTCGGCAGCCCCTGCTGTTGCTCATTCGCCAGCACTGCTCTGGAAATAAACATCGCGGCGAAATGGCCCGGCATGGCCTGCGGGGAGACGGCGAACAGCTGGTCATAAATCTCCAGCCCGGCCTGATCGTCATCCTGCCAATAGGCGGCGCAGGTGCCGTACAAATCTAATAAGCGAATGCGGGTGGCGTCGGGCAGTGGCTGAGCCAGCAGGTGGTGCAACTGGGCTTGCAGGTACTGCGCGCGCTCGGAGTCTTTATCGGCAATCTCACCGGAGAGGGCGTCAATCAGGGCGTTGGCGCGGAAATGGTTGCGCTCGTCTTCGTCAAACTCGGCGCACAGCGGGCCGTCGATTATCGCCATTTGCTGGCTATCGTCACCGCCCCAGGCGGCAGAGTGGAAAATCAGGTAGGACTCCATGGTGCCGACATCGCTGTGGCGCACCGACATTGCCATGCGCAGCCAATAATCCAGCGCCTCTTCCTCTGCCTTGCGCGTCTGCTGCAGCGCGGCGGGCAGGCTTTGCGGCCAGTGAGTGGCTGGTTCGACGCCAATGGCGTGCAGATAGCCCACGCCGGTTTGCCATACCTGACTGCCGGCAATGTTGAATTTCTCATGCAGCGGCAGTGGGGCTTTGCCCGCGAACAGGTCGCGCAGCCAGTAAGGTTCGCCAAAGCCGCCGGTCAGGTTCATCAGGTGGCGGAAAGCGTGGGTTGGGCGAGGGTGCAACTCGATGGCGCGCAGGAACGCCAATACGGCATAGTCACAGCACAGCTGAGCGCCGAGCCACTGGCTATCTTCTACATGCTCACCGTTGGCATTGCGGATGACCCAAGCCTGTTCGTGCCAAAACATTCCCAGCAGCACGTGGGCGTGGTAGCTCTGCGGGCACTGCTGCGCCCAGTCACTGAGGATATCCAGCGGATCAACGGTATGGTTTTCAGCCCCGGCGATCAGCGTACCCGGATGCAGCACCAGACCGTAATCGCTGTGAGTATCAGTTTGGTTTTGCCAACCACGCATCAGCGACAACAGCCACTCGTCGAGTTTAACAAAACGGCGGGTTGCCAGAAGCATTCTGGCTTTGGAGAGGTTGTCGTGCTGATTCTCTTGTGGCATGAGATTCCTTCAATTCGGGACGTATAGGGGGGGCGATGTCATCAATTTAACGCGCGACGTGCCTTAGATAGGCGACAGTGTATCGGTTGCAAATCATCACATCAGCGAGATTGCTCTTATAGTACCGGATCCGCCCGCCGCGTGACTAATACTGTACAAATAATGAGATCTTTGTGGAGAGCAAACCCGCAAGATTAATTAACTGACTGTTTTATGGTCATTATTACTGGTTATTTTTCTAGCGGATATTAATAAAATGCTGTCGGAAATGTGAAGGCATTAAGTAAATAGCGATAAGAAATACGGAAGGAGTATGTAGGAAATAAGGAGTTAATATGTCAAAAGTAAATTATTTGCGAATTATTATTATTATACTACCGCGAGGAAATAACATTTTCATGGGAATGTCACATAGAGAAACTACCGCATTTTTGGCAAAAAAAAACCGGTCATAAGACCGGTTGTTGTTTCCAGATAATCTGGTAATGAGGGTAATAATTAACAATAATGATGATAGCGAGATAAAGTATATAGATTCCCACTTTTTTTGCTTTATCACTTAGTGCTCTGTCATGTATTTTAGTTTGTTGTTTTGTAAGGTTTTTTCAGTATTTTAGCGATTAGTGCTTTATTTTAACATGTGTAAAGCTAGCGAAAAGTTCCCTTCTATTAATATTTTCTTACATCTAATAATTGTTCAGAAACATTATCATTAATTTGGTATCATTTTCTTTCTGGATTAATTCCCTTTATATCCAGAGAATGGATTTGCCATGTCGAGCATATAATTCGAAACGTTTTACCTTCACCTTGCATTTATCAATCAGTGGCAGGCTCGACACCCTACGAGGATAGCTCAAAATGAAACGTCGTATTCTTTCTCTTATGATCCCGGCTTTATTAGTCGCAGGATCAGCAAGTGCGGCAGAAGTTTATAATAAAGATGGCAATAAACTCGACCTGTATGGTTTGGTCGATGGTTTACATTATTTCTCGAGCGATAAAGGTTCTGATGGCGATCAGAGCTACATCCGTCTTGGTTTCAAAGGCGAAACTCAGATCACTGACCAACTGACCGGTTACGGCCAGTGGGAGTATCAGGTGCAAGCCAATCAGGCGGAAAGTGAAGATAACCGTTCATTTACCCGTTACGGTTTTGCAGGTCTGAAATTCGGCGATTACGGTTCATTCGACTACGGTCGTAACAACGGCGTGCTGTACGACGTCGCGGCATGGACCGACTTACAGCCAGAGTTCGATGGTTCCACCTATGGCGCGGACCAGTTCCTGTTCCAGCGTACCAACGGCGTAGCCACTTACCGTAACAACAACTTCTTCGGTTTAGTCGATGGCCTGAACTTTGCTCTGCAATATCAAGGCAAAAACGACAGCGGTGGCGGTGAGCCGGGTACGCGTGACGTCCTGACGCAGAACGGCGACGGCTACGGTGCGTCTCTGAGTTACGACATTGGCGCTGGCGTCAGCGTGGCCGGTGCCTTCTTCAACTCAGACCGCACCGACGAGCAGAACTCCGCGCCGGGCATTATGGGTAATGGTAAGAAAGCCGAAGGTTTCAGCGGCGGCCTGAAATATGACGCCAACAATGTCTATCTGGCGGCGATGTTTACCCAGTCCTATAACGCGTCACGCTTCGGTTCGACGGATTCAGAAGCTTACGGTTATGCTAACAAAGCTCAGTCTGTAGAAGCCTACGCCAGCTACCAGTTCGACTTCGGTCTGCGTCCGTTCGTGGCCTATAACCAGACTCGCGGCTCTGATTTGGGTACTGACCGCGTGGGTAACAACTACGACGATCAGGACTTGGTCAAATTCGTGGATCTGGGTGCGACGTATTACTTCAACAAAAATATGTCCACTTACGTCGACTACAAAATCAACCTGCTTGATGACAACCAGTTCACCCAAAATGCCGGTATCAACACGGATAACGTCACGGCGGTTGGCTTGGTGTACCAGTTCTAACCTGTTCGGGTGGACCATTGCCACCAGAGACAGGCATTCTCAGACACAGAATGATGCAGTAACAGAAGACGCGGCCCGTGCCGCGTTTTTTGTGCCCGTCGCCTAGGCTGCTCGCGGGACAAGCCATAGCTCCAGCACCGAGCAGAGCAGGGCAGTCTCCTGTTTATTCTCACCGCCAATCTGCGCATTAACGATCGCGCCATCCACTAACAGCGCAATGGCCTGCGCCATAAAATCGGGTGCTGATTGAGGCAGGTAACGCGCAATCTCCTCAGCCATTTGCTGCTTATGCTGCGCCGCGTGGGTAGTCACTTCGGGCAGGGCTTCGGCGAATTCCAGCGCGCTATTGATAAAGGCACAGCCGCGAAAATCCTCATCACAGAACCACTCTTCCAGCGTTTTTGGCAGTGCAACGGCGAGTTGGGCATTCGGCTGCGCCATGTTTTTCTGCAAGCTGTTGGTAAACCAGCTCATCCAGCGCTGATGGCGATACTCCAGAAAAGCCAAAACCAAGGCATTCTTGCTAGGAAAATGGCGGTAAAAGGTCACTTTGGTCACGCCAGCCTGTTTGATGATCAGATCAATACCCGTGGCGCGAATGCCGTCGCGGTAAAACAGCTGATGAGCCGTCAGCAGGATGCGGTCGCGAGCAGCCAGCGTACTGATGTCGGTAGAAGGAGAGAAAGGCATTAGGATTTCCAGTCAGCGATTGATTTCATTTTTCGGCGATGGTTAGTGTAGACAACTCTGTCTACTTGAGCTAGTTTAATTACGTAGACAGAGTTGTCTACCTAAATTTCTAACCTGAGGTGCTTATGCCAATTAAACCGCCATTGCCGCCCTTTACCCGTGAAAGCGCGATTGAAAAAGTTCGTTTAGCCGAAGATGCATGGAACAGCCGCGATCCGCAGCGCGTGCGTCAGGTTTACTCCGAAGACACTCGCTGGAGAAACCGCAGTGAATTCGCCGAAGGGCAAGACGCCGTGGTGGCCTTTCTGGAGCGCAAGTGGGCCAAAGAGCTGGAATATCGCCTGATTAAAGAGCTGTGGGCCTTCGACGGCGCGCGCATCGCGGTGCGTTTTGCTTATGAATGGCGTGATGATTCCGGCAACTGGTATCGCAGCTTCGGCAATGAAAATTGGGAATTTAATGAGGAAGGTCAGATGTTTGCCCGTTACGCCTGCATCAATGATTTGCCCATCAAAGAGAGTGAACGCAAGTTCGACTGGCCGTTAGGGCGTCGCCCGGATGATTATCCTTCACTGAGCGACTTTGGATTCTAACACCGAATTTAGGCCGTTTTTTGATGAATGATATGCAGCGGCGGGGCGACTTCTAGCTTGATATCGGGATTTTGGCGGAACTCATAAGGCGTGATGTTAAAACGCTTACGGAACATGTAAGTGAAATGCGACTGTGAGCCAAAGCCAAAATCCATCGCGATATCGAAAATCGGCGTGTCACTGCTGCTTAACTGATAGACCGCGCTCGCCAAACGGCGCTCACGGATGTACTTACCAAGCGAAATGCCGGTAGATTCTTTAAACAGTTTTTGCATGTGCCACAGCGAATAGCCCGAGTATTCAGCCAATTCTTCAAGGTGGATAACGCGCCCAAGATGGCCTTCGATCCATTTGCTGAGTGCGCAGACGATTGTGAGATGAATGTCCTGAGCCATAACCCGTCTTTCTTAATGTTCGATAAGCTATTATACACAACTTCGCCGTGATGGCGCAGGAGCCTTAAGTAGCAGAGAGGTGTTGTTGAGAAAGAAAACCCTTATAAATTCAGGGGTAAGGCAAAAAATGACCCGATGACGGAGAGGACTCGCTCCGACCCAACGGGCCATTGATTAGTGCAGTAAGATCCAGTGGATAACCCGCGCGATAATATCGTCGAGTACGACGATGCCAACCAAAATCGCAATAATCAGTAGGATAAATCGCTTACCTGTTGGCAAAATCACCCCTCTCTGGAAAGTGGCTGGTACCTATTACCAAGGGCCGGTGCCGTGCATATTTAATGCAATAACGGCGACACACACTGCGACAAAGACCACTAAAACCATAAAAAGCCGTTTCATCGTTTTACTTCTCAGAGTTTTCACTCTTCCTCTTAGCTTACCCTTGCTGGGCGAGACAAGCGGGAAGTTACCCATATTAGTCGCAGAAATCCAGTCTGCGCGGGTAAAAAATCACTCTGAGCTGGCGTTACGGCGCACTAAGTTGGTTTTTTGGCCGCCGTTGATGATGGTTTCCGGCGGCGTCTCAGGCACCAGTGCGTCAGGAGCAATGTTCATATGATTCAACACCTGCCCCATGATTTGGCCGAAAATCGGCCCGGCCACTGAACCACCAAAGTGTTTACCCGCCTGCGGGTTGTTGACCATCACCACCAGAGCCACTCGCGGGTTACTGGCCGGAGCCACGCCCGCCGTGTAGTTGACGTAGCCGCCATCGTACTTGCCGCTGGTCCCCAGCTTTTCCGCCGTACCGGTTTTGATTGCCAAACGATAACCCGGCACCGCCGCGCTCAGGCCAGAGCCGCCGGGCAGGGCGTCGCTTTCCATCATATGGATCACGGTTTGCACCACGTCCGCCGACATCACGCGCTTACCCATCACCGGTGGTGTCACCTTGGTGATCGACAGTGGGCGATAAATGCCCAATGCGCCAATGGTGGCGTATTCGCGGGCGATTTGCAGCGGCGTTACGCGCAGTCCGTAGCCAAAGGAGAAGGTCGCACGCTCAATGTCAGCCCAGCGATCGCGGTGCAGCGGGAAGTAGCCGCTACTCTCGCCGCCAATGCCCAAGTCGGTCGGTTTACCCAAGCCAAAGGAGTGGTAGAGGTCAACCAGCACCTGTGCGGGCATCGCCAGCGCCATGTGCGATACCGCGATGTCACTGGATTTCTGCAACACGCCGGTGATGGTCAGCGCAGGCCAGTGGCCGACGTCTTTGATTAAGTGGCCGTTGACGGTGTACGGGTGGGTGTCCAGCACCGAGTCCGGGCGGATCATTTTGCGCGCCAGCGACACCATCACAACCAGAGGTTTTACCGTAGAACCCGGCTCGAAGCTGTCGCTTATCGCCACGTTACGCATGTCTTTTGGCTGAACGCCGGCGTAATTGTTCGGGTTAAAAGAAGGGTAGGAGGCCATCCCTAGAATTTCCCCGGTATTCACATCCACCAGCACGGCGGCACCCGAGTCCGCCTGGTTGAGCATCACGCCGGCGCGCAGGCGTGAATACATCACGTACTGCATAAAGCTGTCGATACTCAGATTCACCGTTGGCGGCTGTTGCGGCGGGACTTCCTTCAACACGCCAATCACGTTGCCGTGGCCGTCTTGGCGGTATTCGCGCATGCCCGGCTTGCCTTCGAGCAGGGTATTAAAGCCTTTCTCAATGCCGGTCAGACCTTCGTTATCCGTGCCGACAATCCCCACCAGATTGGCGGCGGCGTCGCTCATCGGGTAGTAGCGGCTGTCATCGTGCTGGCTGGTAATGCCGCCCAGATGCAACTGAGCAATATCATTGGCAATGCCTTGCTCGATTTTACGCCCAAGGTAGACAAAGCGCCGATTAGGATCGCTGGTAATAATTTGCTGTAACTGGGGCAGCGGCATGTTCAGGGCCTGCGCCAGATACTGCCATTTCGGGCTATTTAGATCGCTATGCAGCTGAAGGACGCGGAAGGGATCGGCAATAATGTCTTTGGAAGCCACGCTCAGTGCCAGCGGATGCCCGCTGCGGTCAGCAATGGTGCCGCGATCGGCTGGGATCACCGTGGAGCGCAAAGAGCGCTGGTCGGCCTGACGCTCAAGCATCGGGCGGTTCAGCAGCTGTAAATAGCCTACGCGGGCCAGTAAAAATGCCATACAACCCAAAATGCCAACACAAATAAGGGCAAAACGCTTCGAATAAAAGTGGGGTTGTGCAGCCGGCTTAGTCGGTTTTTTTGGAGGCATGTTTACTTCGCAAAGTCATGGGCGTGATAGTGCCAAAAATGACAAGCCTGCCGTCGCGAAGGGGGTTATGGACCCAGAAATGGTTAAAAACCCAGCGGAAATAACAGGACTCATCATTCTGATTGATATGATTTTTAGTATCATAGACATATTATAATAAGCCGTTGCTGGGTTATGTTTAATTCAATTGCCCTTTGTAAGTAAATACGACTTGCTGAGCAGCTTTTACCCGTTATTTGCCTTAATGGCGAACCTTTCTCTGTCTCATTCAACGGATAGCCATTCATCCGCTTCTTCAAACATCTCTTCGAGCATTTGGTTCAACTGCGAACGGTCCTGCTTGCTGGCGCCCGAGGTGTTCAAGCCGTTGGCCTGCATCGGTTTGACCTTCACCGCCGCATCCGGGAACAGGCGATGAACGCGTTTGGTTAATTCGGCATGGATTTTGTCGTTGGCATCAGGAATGCCGGAAACATTGCGTTTGTCATACACCAGCTCTACTAACATTTAGTCTCAATCCTTAATAGGTAATTAACTGGCTAAATATACAGTATCGCTTGGCCGATTCCAATGTTTTAGGCGACGGATTGGGTGCCATTTCAGCACCTTGAACGTAAAGTCCTGTAATGGCGGATACATAATCCTTGTGAATGTTTGGTCGGTGGCTAGAATACTGGCGTACTTTCATGAGGGATTAATGGATAAAAAACGGCGTTCAGCACTGCTCTTTTTCTGCCTGGCTTGTCTGGTCATACTTACCTGTATGACGCAGCGCATCGCCGGGCTGAACGCGTTGTCTGCCTCTCTGCGTCAGGACGCCGTGTCCCAAACGGTCTCATCCCAGCCGACGTCCGATCTGACTGAAACTCCCACTCCTTGCGAGTTGAGCAGCAAATCACTGCTTTCCGTTCCTCCTGCCATTCTTGATTTCGCGCTGTTGGTCTTTAGCTTGCTGCTGGCATTTCTCTCGCCTGGCAACGTGGCCCTTCTTCGTACTCGCCTGCCTGAAGTCGTTCCAGTGCCGATACTACGGGTGCATCTGCGGCTCTGCGTCTTCCGGGAATAAAAACACGTCCGCCTTTTGATTCGGATGTTGTCTTTTATTTTTGGAGAAAATTTATGCGTTATGCCTTCAGGGCGGCGATTGCCAGCCTGTTGCTGCTGTGGCTACCTGCCATTCATGCGGCGGATTCCGGCTGGTTAGAAAGCCCGCAAAACAGCCATGCCAAAGTGCGTTTTCAGGCTGAGCCTGCCGACGGCGCGGCGGATGAAACCCATCTTTTACTGTCTGTCAGCCTCGAAAAAGGCTGGAAAACCTACTGGCGATCGCCGGGTGAGGGCGGCGTTGCGCCGGTTATCGCCTGGCAAGACCCATCAACTAAGGCCGACTGGTCTTGGCCGACTCCCGCGCGTTTCGACGTCGCCGGAATAACCACGCAGGGCTATCACGACAATGTGACGTTGCCGATTGTTATCAAAGGCAAAGTACCTGAGAAACTGGCGGGAACCCTGACCCTGCCGACCTGTAGCAATGTCTGTATCCTCACCGATTACGACTTCAATCTGGACCTGCGCGCAGGCGGTGACCAAGGCGATTTCGCCAGCCGTTTTGCCAGCGCTATGGGGCAAATCCCGATTGCGCAGGGGCTGGCGGATAAGGTGTCGGCGGGTTATCGGCAGGGCACTTTGTTGATTTCAGCCGAGCGCGCTCAAGGCTGGCAGCAGCCGGAGCTGTTTATCGATTCCCTCGAAGGCAGCTCATTCGGCAAGCCGACGGTCAAGGTGGACGGCATGCTTGCGCAGATCACCGTGCCAGTCACCGACGAGTGGGGAGATAAAGCCGGAGACTTGACGGGCAAGCCGGTCAGCGCGGTGCTGGCGGATCGCGGTATCGCCCAGCAGCTCGACCTCAAGATGGAGCCTCTGGCACCCGCCACGCAGAGCAGCATTGCCCTGTGGCAAGTGGCGCTGATGGCGCTGGCCGGTGGTTTTATTCTTAACCTGATGCCGTGCGTGCTGCCGGTACTGGGTATGAAACTCGGCTCGATTTTGCAGGTGGAGCAGCGCGACCGTAAAAGCGTTCGGGTGCAGTTCCTGGCCTCTTCGGCGGGCATTATCAGCTCTTTCCTCGCGCTGGCGCTGCTGATGACCGTGCTGCGCTACAGTAACCAGACCCTTGGCTGGGGAATTCAGTTCCAGAACCCATGGTTTATCAGCTTTATGGTGATTGTGACCGCGCTGTTCACCGCCAACCTGCTGGGCCTGTTCGAAATCAACCTGCCTTCTGCCATGACCACCCGTCTGGCGACGCAAAAACGTGGCGGTTTGAAGGGCAATTTCGCCGAAGGGGCTTTCGCGACGCTGCTAGCTACGCCGTGCTCGGCGCCTTTCTTGGGCACCGCCGTGGCCTTCGCGCTGGCGGCACCTCTGCCCGTGCTGTGGGGATTATTCCTGATGCTGGGCATCGGCATGAGCCTGCCGTGGCTGATGATCGCAACCTGGCCGGGACTGGCGCTGCGCCTGCCGCGTCCGGGGCGCTGGATGCTGCGCCTGCGGGTGGCGCTCGGCTTGCTGATGCTTGCCGCGTCGCTGTGGTTGCTCAGCCTGATGCTCAACCACTTCAGTCTGCAAAGCGTGCTGATTGTCGCGGCGGTGTTCCTGCTGGCGCTGGTGGTGGGTTCGCTGCGCCGCTACGGGGCGCGTAATACCGCCATTGCCCTATGTGTCAGCCTGCTGGTGGCAGGGCTGGTGATGCTAGCGGCGGCGCTCTCCTATACCAACGGCGCTAAGCCATTACAGGATGCCGTGAAGTGGCAGCCGCTAACCGAGCAGGCGATTGCTCAGGCGGTGGCGGACAACAAAGTGGTGTTCGTGGATGTCACGGCAGACTGGTGTGTCACCTGCAAAGCCAACAAATTTAACGTCTTACTGCGCGAAGACGTGCAGAAAGCTCTGACCGCCGACAACCTGGTGGCCCTGCGCGGTGACTGGAGCCGTCCTTCCAAACCGATTAATGAATTCCTGCAAAAGCGCGGCAGCGTTGCCGTTCCTTTCAACCAAATTTATGGTCCGGGCCTGCCAACGGGTGAGATTTTATCGCCACTGCTGACTCGCGACGCCGTTTTAAAAGGGCTGCAAGACGCCCGTGGAGATAAATAATGAAAACCTTAATGCTGATTTTAATGATGGCCCTTTCACCGATGGCTTTAGCGCAGGCTGCGCCACAAAACCCGACGCCGGAGGATATGCTGTTCCGCGACCCGGCCACGCCGCGCTTTGGTGCTAAAGACGCCAAGCTGGTGCTGGTCTCCTTCACCGACTACAACTGCCCTTACTGCAAGCAGTTTGATCCTCTGCTGGAGAGAGTTGTGAAGGAGCATCCGGACGTCGCGGTGGTGCTAAAACTGCTGCCATTCCGTGGCGCCAGTTCCATCAGCTCTGCTCGCGCTGCCATGACCGTGTGGGAGCAGCAGCCGGACAAATTTATGGCGCTGCACCAGCGCCTGATGTCGAAAAAAGGCCCGCATGACGAGGAGAGCATCGACGCTGCCATCGCCAAAGTCGGCCTGCCGCCGGTAAAAGTCACGCCAGAAAGCTATACCACCTTGAAAACTAACGTGGAAATTGCCGAAGTGCTGGGCATTCAGGGTACGCCAGCGACCATTATTGGCGACCAGATCATCCCCGGCGCTATCTCTTATCAGGACTTAGAAGAGCTGGTGAATGCCCAGCTGAAGAAGGTGAAAGATGGGAAAAGCTAAACGTTGGGCTAAAGAGATCTTGGTTGGCGCGGTACTGCTGATGGCGGTGCTGTTCGGCATGGACTTCATGCGCGCGCCGCAGGCTCCGGTCGATTTCGGCAACCAGACATTGCAGACCCTCGATGGCCAGACCCTGACGCTCAATGAGAAAAGCCAGCAGCAGCCGCTGCTGGTTTACTTCTGGGCCAGCTGGTGCAGCGTCTGTAAGTTCACCACTCCGGACGTCGGCAAGCTGTCGGCTAACGGCGGCAACGTGTTGAGCGTGGCGCTGCGTTCAGGGGATAAGGACAAAATCGAGCGCTATTTGCAGGGCAAGAATATCAGCATGCCGGTGGTGAATGACCCGCGCGGCGATATTTCCGCCTCGTGGGACATTGGCGTCACTCCGACGTTTGTGATTATCGATAAGGGCAGGGTGGTGAGTACCACGACGGGCTGGACGTCATATTGGGGGATTAAGCTGCGCCTATGGCTGGCGCAGCTTTAAAAAGGCTATCTTATTTGCCATTTTGAACCCGGGCAGTACTCGAAAGCCTCACGTACTTGAGTACGCTGCCGTTTCTCCGTGCTGGCCGTGTCCAAACTGGCTGCAACGAAAACGCCTTTTTAGTGTGGAGTCGTCTGAAAACTAATCCGCAATAAAGCGCTTCTCATTGGTCAGAACCTGTAACAGCAGGCCGAGTTCAGGTTTCTGATCTTTGATGCGTTTGCCTTGTTCGTCATAAGCCGTGAAATCACCGTTGCGCTCCAGCAGTAGCGTCTGGGTTGGCGTGGTGATCACCAGCGTGCCGTTATCACTGGTGGAGATCCAGTCATGGCGGCGTTTGGCGGCAAATAGATCTTCACCTTGCGAATAATCCGCTGGCGACGTGGTGACGTGCAGCAGGCGCTGCATCAGGGTGGTCATCACATCTTCATGATCTGTCAGCTTATTAATCGACTGGGCAGGGGTGCCCGGCCAGTGAACCACCAGAGGTACACGCATCTGGTCGCGGTTCATGTTGTTGCCTGAACCCCAAGTGCCGTTCTCGTTAAATTCAATGCCGTGGGAGGCGGTGATCACCACCACGGTTTTATCCAGCTCGCCGCGTTTTTGCAGGTCTTGCAGGATCTCGCTGATACGCTGATCCACCTCTTTCGCGCCTTGCTGATAACGCTGCATAAAGACATTGCCAGTCGGCACGGCGGCATTGCTGCCTTGACGCAGCGCCGTCGAGACGCCGTTCAGATTCACGTAAGAGAACCACGGGCGGCTACCGCGCGCGGCTAACCACTGCTGCCACTGCTGAGCCGTCAGGGTATCGCCCTGCGCCGCTGGGGTCGGCAAGGTGAAGTCGGTCAGCAAAGCCTGACGGTAGAGTGGGCTGTTGAAGCCGTCGGAGGAGAACAGGCCAAACTCGTAGCCCTGTTTCGCCAGCGAGGACATCAGCGCAGAAGGCTTACGCGCGGCAATAATGCCTTCCATATAGGTTGGCGAAATCCCGTAGAACAGGCCAAACAGGCCGCTATCCACGCGATTACCCGAGCTGTAATGCTGGTTGAAGCTAACATTTTGCCGCGCGAAATCGGTCAGCGCTGGCATGTCTTTGACCGTGGTTGAGGCGTGAATACCATCCACCACAATCATCAACAAATTATATTTAGGGCCGGTGTCGCGGAAGCTAATGTCATTGAGTGGGTACTCTACCGACAGCGCCTCTGGGTTGCCTTGCTCAATCAGGCGCTGCTGATAAGCCTGTGCGTCCAGCAAGCCGTGCTTCTCGAGGAACTTACGCGCGGTCATTGGGTAGGAGAGCGGCAGGTTTGAACGCTGCATGGTGATTGGGCGATAGAAGTTGGCATCGGCCCAGATATACATCAGGTGCGAGGCAAAGAAGCTGACGATAAACAGCGCCACAATCGGCTTAGCGAAATTGCGACGGTTCAGGCTGCGCAGCTTCTGCCATGCCCAAGTGCCAAACAGCATTTCGATCAGGAACAGCACCGGCACGGCAATAAACATTAGCTGCCAGTCGCGGGCCAGCTCGCCTTGACCGGGGTTGACCACCAGTTCCCACACCACAGGATTGATGTGCAGGTGGAAGCGGGTAAAGACTTCGGTGTCGACCAGTAACAGCGTCAGACCGGCGGTGGCTAAAATGGCGGATAAGAAACGCATCAGCCGCTGCGACATCACCACAAAGGTCAGGGGGAAGATGATCAGCAGGTAGGCGGAGAAGCCAATAAAACTGAAATGCCCAAGCCAACTTACCAACGCGTAAATGCGTCCTTCGAGAGAAGAGGGCCAGTCGGAGACAAAGAGGTAGCGGCTGCCGAGTCCAAGACCGAGCAGAATGTTAAATAGGGCGAACCAGTGCCCCCAGCTGATCATCTGGGATACTTTTTCGCGATAGCGCTGACGATTTGTCACCATAAGAGGTTTTGGGCAAATAGTTGATTAATGGGCTTTATCTTCTCTTATTGACGCCTGAAGCGCGCCAGCAAAAGAGCCTGCGATAGCTTTGCGCTGGGTTGGCGCAACGCTGGTATTAATTAAGTTGGTCACCATATTGCCCAACACCATCAAAGAGAGATCGGTGGGTGCGCGGTGTTTTTCCAGTACGGTGGCCAGTTCCGAAAGGATCTGTTCAACGTGTTCGTCACTGTAACGAGATGATTGTGGCATGGATTAATGTGCTCAAAGCCTGACAAAGTGCAATATCTTAACGTATCGTGGCATCAGTTTCCGCATTTTTATAATGTGTTGAACGTTGGGGTATTGATGAGATGTATTTATTTGTGTTTCCAACTTCAAGGCTTTGCGGTTGCAAGCCCTCTATATTAAGTGTTTGAATACCCGCCTCGGCGAAAAAATCATTCCACCAAGCCGCCCCCTTTTCAGATATTTCTACAGCATTTATATAAAGACACTCATTTTAGGAGAAGCCATGAGTCTGGATATCGAGCAGATTGCTCTACACCAGTTGAACAAGCGTGACGAGCAAACGCTGGACGTTGTGCTGCGCGATACGCTGTTAACCCCGAATGCCGCGGTTGAAGAGATGATGGCCGAACTGCATCGCGTGTACAGCGCGAAAAGCAAAGCTTATGGGCTGTTTAATCAGGATAGCGAACTGGCCGAGTCTTTGCGCGCCTGCCGCAAAGGCGATGAGGATTTCCTTGGCTTTAGCCGCGGGGCCACCGGCCGTTTGCGCGATGAACTGGCGAAATATCCTTTTGCCGAAGGCGGCGTGGTGCTGTTCTGCCATTATCGCTTTCTGGCGGTTGAGTATTTACTGATTGCCGTGCTTAACAGCCGTAGCAGTATGCGTGTTAACGAGCAACTGGACGTCAGCAGCATTCACTATCTCGACATCAACCATGCCGACATTGTCGCGCGAATTGATTTAACCGAGTGGGAAACCAATCCAGAATCCACCCGCTATTTGACCTTCCTGAAAGGCCGCGTGGGTCGTAAAGTGTCCGACTTCTTTATGGATTTCCTCGCTGCGGCAGAAGGCTTGGACACTAAAGCGCAAAACCGTGGCTTATTGCAGGCGGTGGATGACTTCTGCGCAGAAGCCCAGTTGGATAAGAACGAACGCCAAAATGTGCGCCAGCAGGTCTATAGCTACTGCAACGAACAGCTTCAGGCGGGGGAGGAGATCTCCCTCGACGCGCTGTCCGACGAGCTGCCACCCTGGGACGACAAGAAATTCAAAGAGTTTTCCCAAGAGCAGGGTTATCAGCTGGAAGAGACTTTCCCGGCCGATCGCGGCACGCTGCGCCAGTTAACCAAGTTTGCCGGTAGCGGCGGCGGGGTGAGCATCAATTTCGACGCCATGCTGATGGGCGAGCGCATCTTCTGGGACCCGGCCACCGACACGTTAACTATCAAAGGCACACCGCCGAATCTGCGCGACCAGTTGCAACGTCGATCGTCGAGTAAGTAAAAAGTAATACGAACACAGGTATAGCCGAAATAATTGGAGTTGCAGCAAGGCGGCAATGGAGTCAATCCCGATGAGCTGACGTTGGTCAGTGATTCGGGTTGCGAGAGCGGCCAACGCAGCGGCAGCTTCAAGTATGAAGGATATAAAAAACGCCGCATTAAGCGGCGTTTCTTATTTGTTCTCGCACGGCGTCCCGATGCGTTACAACTCAGTTAGCGATTAAACGCGAACGAAGTCGATGTGAGCCAGTTTTGGCTTGAACGGGTGACGCTGTACAGCCTGAACTTTAACTTTGGTTTCTTTACCGTCGATAACCAGAGTAATAGCTTCAGAGTAGAACTCCGCTTTAACTTCCATGTTCTTAACAGAATCATGGTCCAGTTTGATAGAAACTGGAGCAGCTGAGCCACCGTAAACGATAGCTGGGAATTTGTTTTCTGTACGCAGGCGGCGGCTCGCACCTTTGCCCTGCTCTGCTTCTGGACGTACTTCTACATTGATAGTGAACATGTATGTTTCTCTATATAAGAATGTTTGCCCCGCCACCTGCGACCGAGTGACGAGTTGAGTATTACAGCTTCCACGCGAGGCGAAAGCGGGCGGCATTATACCGGATTGTCATTAGGACTAAAAGGCCTATCTGGATGTTATCCGCGCAGCTCATTGGCCCGCCGATAGCGCCCCTGATAATCGAAAACTTTTTCGCGAATTTGCCAGAACTGGCCTTTCATCCGCGCTACCACAAAGTCGGGATGACGCAGCAATACCTGCTGGGCCACCACGTCTGCGGCGGTTTGCCACTCAAGCGGCACTCCCGGCGCGCGCTGATGTGGTCGCAGGAAGTTGTGCAAAAACGCCATGCGCTGGGCGGGTGTGCTTAAACGAAAACGCTCGGAGACGTCGGCACCGTCTTCATCGTAATAGGTGATTTTCAGCCATTCGCCTTTCTCATCGCGACCGTTTTCCAGATTCATGCCGCCGCAGCGCAGCACCAACGCATCTTTCAGGCGCAGTGCGGCTTTCAGCATGTCGTCCGGGTCGACCAGAATCTCCTGACACTGGTGACAGCGGCGCGCCGCAATGTCATTTTCTGCGCCGCAGTGCGGGCAACTTTTGAAGCGGAAGCGGAAATCGCACTGTTCTCGCTCCCCCTCGTCATCTTCTAACACGCCCTGACAGCGGCGGCCAAAGTGCTCGATAACCGTGCCGTCCTCGGTGGTTTTCCCCCAGAAGATGTTGGCGAAACCGCAGGCAGGGCAGAAGACCTGCACCGGCTTGTTGTCGCTACCCGGCTTATGGCTGCCCACTTCAGGGGTGAAAATGTCGTGCGGGTTTCCGGCGTAATCCAAAATCAGGCAGTCGGTTTTGCCCGGCGAAAGCCGCAGCCCGCGGCCGACAATTTGCTGGTATAGGCTGACGGATTCGGTAGGGCGCAGAATGGCAATCAGGTCGACATGCGGCGCGTCGAAGCCGGTGGTCAGCACCGAAACGTTGACCAGAAAACGCAGTTGCTGCTGCTTGAATTGGTTGATCAGCCGGTCGCGCTCTATGGCAGGCGTCTGGGCGCTGATCAGCGCGGCTTGCCCGGCGGGCAGCAGGCCGTAGATTTCGCCCGCGTGTTCGACCGTCGAGGCAAAAATCATCACGCCTTTACGTTCGGCGGCGAACTCGACAATTTGGCTGATGATATGCGGCGTAATGCGCTTCTGCTGGCGCAGCTCGTCATTGAGGTCCGCCTCGCTAAACAGGCCGTTACTGTTGGCTTGCAGGCGGCTGAAATCGTAGCTGACCACCGGCATGTCCAGCCGCTCCGGCGGCACCAGAAAGCCGTTCTTAATCATGTAGCGCAGCGGCAATTCATAAATGCAGTCGCGGAATAGGCTGTCGGCGTCACCGCGCACCATGCCCTGATGGTGATACTGGTAAATCCAGCCTTTGCCCAGCCGATAAGGCGTGGCGGTCAGGCCCAGCAGGCGCAGGCGCGGGTTATTGCTGCGCAGATGATGAATAATTTGTTGATACTGGCTGTTTTCGTCGTCAGAAATTCGATGGCATTCGTCGATGATCAACAGGGAAAATTCGCCACCGAAGGCCGCCAGATTGGGCGCGACCGACTGCACGCTGCCAAACACCACTTTGCCGCTGCTCTGTTTGATATTCAGCCCGGCGGCGAAAATGTCGGCTTCCATCCCGTAGGAGAGATATTTGGCGTGGTTTTGCGCCACAAGCTCTTTGACGTGCGCCAGTACCAACACGCGGCCACGGGCAACCCGCGCCAACTCGGCGATCACCAGACTTTTTCCCGCGCCGGTGGGTAAGACAATCACCGCCGGTTCGTCATGTTGGCGAAAATGACGCAGCGTGGCGTCAACGGCATCTTGTTGGTAGGGGCGAAGTGTAAAAGCAGTCACGTTAATCCACACAGGTTAGTACTGTAAATAAAGCCAGTTATGGAGTATGCCAACTTTTGGCATTGATGGCGATTATCTCTGCGTGCCGTGTTTTTGTTTCTCATTGATAAGGTTCTATGATGATGCGGCAAGCACGGCTATACTGAATGTTCACATCGGCAGCCCGGCTGCCCCCGCGTAATTCTGGTCACGCTCTGCGATGACTAACGCTTTGCAAAGATACGTACCGAATAACTCTCAACCCCGTCAGCAGCCTTTTGGTAGCGGCGGGGTGTTGTATTTTATCAGTAGAGCGGCCTGCGAGGTCGCCAAGAAAGGTTAGGCAGATTCAATGCGTCTCGATAAATTTTTAGCCCAGCAGCTGGGTGTAAGCCGCGCAATCGCGCTGCGCGAACTTCGTAACAAACGCGTGACCGTGGACGGCGAGATCGTCAAAACCGGTTCGCTAAAGCTGGACCCCCAGCAGCGCGTCGAATTCGACGGCAACGTGCTGGAGCAGATCACCGGTCCTCGCTACTTTATGCTCAACAAGCCGCAGGGTTATGTGTGCTCAACCGATGACCCCGATCATCCGACGGTGCTCTATTTCCTCGAAGAGCCGGTGGCTTACAAGCTGCATGCCGCAGGGCGTCTGGATATCGATACCACAGGTCTGGTCTTAATGACCGACGACGGCCAGTGGTCGCACCGCATTACCTCTCCGAAACATCATTGCGAGAAAACCTATCTGGTAACCCTCGAACAGCCGCTGGCCGAAGATACCGCCGCGCAGTTCACCGCCGGTGTGCAATTGCACAATGAAGAGTCGCTGACCAAGCCAGCCGTGCTGGAGCAGTTGGAAGAGTGCGTCGTGCGCCTGACCATCAGCGAAGGCCGTTACCATCAGGTAAAACGCATGTTTGCCGCCGTGGGTAACCGCGTGGTGGAGCTGCACCGCGAACGCATTGGCGACATCGTGTTAGATGAAGATCTAGAGCCGGGCGAATACCGCCCATTAACAGAAGCAGAGATAGCCAGCGTAGACGTTCCTGGCCGATAAACCCGTCATCCTTCGCGCTGCAACGGCGTTGGCTGCCCTTGCTCACCCCGGTTGCCGCCTTGTTGCAACGCGAATGATTTAGGGTTTGGCTCTGATAATTAATGATTTTTATGTCGTGAAAAGGAGCAGGTGAACGTGGAAGAGAAACGGGTATCCCATGTGGGTTTGATCTTCATTTTGGGATTGCTGTCGATGTTGATGCCGCTGGCTATCGACATGTATTTGCCAAGTATGCCGGTCATTGCCAAAGAGTTTGGCGTGCCAGCGGGCAGTGTGCAAATGACCCTCAGCGCTTACACGCTGGGCTTTGCCGTTGGGCAGCTTTTCTACGGTCCGATGGCAGACAGCCTTGGTCGTAAGCCGGTTATCTTCTGGGGCGTGCTGGTCTTCGCGTTAGCGGCAGCGGCCTGCGCAATGGCGCAGTCGATTGAGCAACTGGTCCACATGCGTTTCCTGCACGGCCTGTCGGCTGCGGCGGCGAGCGTGGTGATCAACGCTCTGATGCGCGACATGTTCACCAAAGACGAGTTCTCCCGAATGATGTCTTTCGTGGTGCTGGTGATGACCGTCGCTCCGCTGCTGGCGCCTATGCTGGGTGGCTTGCTGATGGTGGTGTTTAGCTGGCACGCGATTTTCTGGGCGATGGCGATTGCCGCGCTGATCGCCGCGACGCTGGTGGGGGTCTATATCAAAGAGACGCTGCCGGTTGAGCGTCGGCAGAAATTCCGCCTGCGCACCAGCCTCGGCAACTTCGCCTCGCTGTTCCGCCACAAGCGCGTGCTGAGCTATATGCTGGCGAGCGGCTTCTCCTTCGCCGGGATGTTCTCCTTCCTTAGCGCCGGGCCTTTTGTCTATATCGAGCTGAACGGCGTTTCTCCACAGAACTTTGGTTTCTACTTCGCCTTAAACGTGGTGGCGCTGGTGATCCTGACGGTGATCAACGGCCGCTATGTTCGCCGCAAAGGGGCGGAGTGGATGTTCCGCTTTGGGCTGATGGTGCAGTTCGTGATGGGGCTGTGGCTGGTGATTGTGTGCATCTTCAATCTGCCATTCTGGACGCTGGTTATCGGCGTGGCGGGGTATGTCGGGGTTATCGCCATGGTCACGTCGAATGCGATGGCGGTGATTATGGATGATTTCCCTCACATGGCGGGCACGGCGGCCTCTCTGGCGGGAACCCTGCGTTTCGGCACCGGGGCGTTAATCACCGCGCTGCTGGCGATGGTGCCTGCGCACAGCGCCTGGCCGATGACCATCAGTATGGCGTTCTGCGTGGCTATCGCCATGATGCTCTACTTATATGCAAGTCGGCCGCTAAAAGCGGCCGTGGCGAAAGAGTCTTAAGTCACTTCCTCTGGCTCCCTCCCGATCTAGGGCAGGGAGCCAGCTCCTCGTTTTATCCTGCAATCTGCGCATTCACGCTCTGGCTTTTACGCGACGCTTTGGCCCGCGCGTAGTCATCCGCCATCGCCTTGGCGCGAGCGCCGGGAACCAGCGCCATATCGCACTCTTTCGGCAGCGTCATGGTCACCAGCGCTGCAATCAGCAGTGAGGCAACCAGCGCGTAAATCGCCGTGCTTTGACCATACAGGCCCACCAGCACGCCCACCAGATAAGGGCCGCAGAAGCCGCCGAGATTACCCAGACCGTTGATCACGCCGCGCGCGCTGCCCGCCACTTCTGGCGTGGTGACCTTGCTCGGGATGGTCCAGAAGGCGCTGGTGGCGGCCTGCAGGAAGAACCCGCTGCCGACCAAGAACCCGTAGGAAACCCAGATATTGCCGCTAGCCATCACCGACGCGGCCAGACAGGCGGCGAAGCCACACAGCGGCAGCACAATAAACATGCGGCGTTTGCCGGTTTTGTCGGAGAATACCGACATGGTCAAAATACCCAGCATGGTGCAGACGTAAGGGATGATTGCCAGCATGCCCACCGAGCTCATGTCGCCGCCGGTCAGGTTTTTCAAGATGGTTGGCAACCACAGGGTGTAGCCGTAAATCCCGCTCTGGTAGAAGAAGTTAATGATGATCAGTTTGCGAATCGAGCCGTTGAGGAACACCTCTTTCAGCGGCGCGCGCTGCACCGGGGCCAAGGCGCGCAGGGCTTCACGCTCGCGATTCAGCTCTGTTACCAAGTAGTCGCGTTCGCGCTCGGACAGCCATTTGGCTTCTTCCGGGCGGTCACTGATGGTGAACCACCAGAACAGCATCACCGCCAGCGACAGGCCACCTTCGATGATAAACAACCAGCGCCAGTCGAGGGCGTCAATAATCAGGCCGGAGAGCGGGGCGGTGATCATGCCGCCGAGCGGGGCAAACATCAGCACATAGGCGTTTGCACGCCCGCGCTCTTTATCCGGGAACCAGTTGCTGACCATGGTCAGCACTACCGGCAGCATCCCGCCTTCAGAGACACCCAGCGCGAAGCGCAGGAACAGCAGTTGATATTGGTTGGTGACCATGCCGGTCAGCACGGAAATTACCGCCCACGCTACCAGTGACCAGGCAATAAATTTACGGCCGCTGCCGTGAACCGCAATGCTGCCGCCGGGCACCTGTAAGAACAGATAACCAATGAAGAAAATACCTGCCGCAAGACCGGCCATCGAGGCGGTAATACCTAATTCAGCATCCATGCCGCCGGGCATCGCAAAACTAATATTCACCCGATCCATAAAGGAGATAATACAGGCGATTAATATTGGCGTGATGACGCGTAACCAACGGGCTTTAGGGATTTTATTATCCATCGTTAACACCTCGGTTATACAGGGAATCTCTACCGGTGATTTACATCACCGGCAAAGGGTCCATCAGTTCTTATATAAAGCGCTTTTATTAACGCCTTTTTTTAAGGTCATGGGGTGGGAGCAATATTTCTAATCCAGATGTTTATGTAAATTGCTCAGGACTTTCTCACTCATTGCCTGACGTGTTTCATGGGTTGCGCTGCCCAAATGCGGCTGTAATACCACATTGTTCATGGCAATTAATTCCTGTGGAACTTGAGGTTCTTCGGCAAATACGTCCAAACCCGCCCCAGCGATTTGTTTATCTGTTAATGCCTGAATTAAATCGCCTTGGTTAATCACGCTGCCGCGAGAAATATTGATCACCAGCGCGCTGTTTGGCAGGGCGTTAAATACCGATTTATCGATAATTCCGGCTGATTTCGGGCCACCGGAGACGGCGATAATTAACACATCGCTTTCGGCTGCCAGCTGCTTAACGTCCGGGTAGAAGGTGTAAGGAAGTTCAGGTTTCTTGTGGTTGCTGGCGTAAGCCACGGTCATGTCGAAGCCCAGCGCGCGGCGGGCAATGGCTTGACCAATCTGACCCATACCGAAAATCCCCACTCGTTTGCCGCTGACTTTGCTGGATAATGGGAAACCGCCGTTTGGCCATTTACCGTCGCGAACAAACTGGTCGGCCTGACAAATATTGCGCGAAGTGGCGAGTAATAACGCCAAAGCCATATCGGCGACGTCGTCGGTTAATACCCCTTCGGTAATTTCGACGTGGATATTTTTATCGGCAGTATACTCTACATCAATGGCATCGGTGCCGACGCCAAATACCGAAATAACCTTTAAGTCCGGCAGTAATTCCAGCACGCTATTTTTTGCGCCGAAATCCCCGCGCGTGACTAAGCCGACAATGCCTTTTCCTTTATTCGCCAGAAATGAGTGCGGATCATCCTGTTCAAAATATTTCTCAACGGAAAACTGTTGTTCCAATTTTTCAGTCAGGCTATCCATTACCGGAGCCAGAATTAATACCCGCGCTTTATTCAGTGAAGTCATGTCAGTTACCTGCTGCTATTCGGATTATCTTTAAAGTGACACTGCACTTCTCAGTTGATGCCCTAATAAAAGCATTTTCAGGAAACTATTTTGTGACTGAGGTCACGTTGGATCATGTTAAAAAAGGATGTTACTGGTAACGTGATCTGGGTTCCTCCCCGGCGAGGGGAGGATAAAGGGGAGTTAAATGGTGCCGCCGAGGGAGATGCGGTAATGCAGGTCGACGCGTTCAATGGTCGGCAGGTTTTTGATTTTTTTCAGTAATATCTCCGCTGCCACTTTGCCCATTTCAAAACGCGGGGTGATGACGCTGGCCAGCAGCGGGGTGGTGGCGAGGCCAATATCCAGACCGTGGAAGCCGGAAATTGCCATCTGCTCGGGGATTTTGATCCCTTGTTTCAGACACTCTTGTAACACGCCCACCGCAATATCATCGTTAGTACATAACACTGCGTTAACCTCGGGGTAGAGCTGCTGCGCCAGCGCTAACATACCCGCGCCAATCGACACCGACGACACCCGGTTCGGCGTGATGTGCATTGGCTCCAGCCCGCGTTCTTGCATCGCCAGGCTGTAACCTTGGTAGCGTTTTTTGTCCCGCGCGTCGGACATCGAGCCGAAATAGACCACCTGCTGCTTGCCGCTCGCCAGCAGGGTGTTAGCCATATCATACCCGGCCTTAAAGTTGTCGAAACCCACCGCGATACGGCCATGAGTGTCATCGAGGTCCATCACCTGCGCGATAGGAATGGCGGCGGCATTCAGGTATTTGTCAGCTTTCAGGGTGTGTACTGAGTCAGTCAGGATTAGACCTGCCAGCTGGTAGGTCAGCAGATTGATAATATGCTCTTCTTCCCGTTCTTTGCTGTACTCATAGTTCACTACCAGCGTCTGATAGCCCTGCTGCGAAGTGACAGATTCGATGCCTGCCAGCAAATCGGAGAAAATCTGATTATTAAAAGAGGGCACCAGAATGCCAATGCGTGGCGTTTTTTGCGGTCGTTCGACATCTTCCAGCGGGTAGCCCACCTCTTCCATGACTTTAGCAATGCGATCGCGCGTCTCGGGCGACACCTTCTCAGGGGTACGCAAAAAACGGCTGACGGTCATTTTGGTTACATCGGCGAGTAACGCGATATCTTGCAAGGTGACGCGCTGGTTTCTCATCCGTGCAGGGTCCTGTAAGAAGAAAGAAGCATGATTATGCAGGAAACATGTTAGCAAAATGATAGCGATCACGCTTGTGGTAACAGAGTTTGTTAACACGGAGCACAGTGATCTGCGTCACAGTTTGCCCGCCGATAAACCGCTTAAGTGTGACATATCGAATTCCTCACTTTTACAGCTTATTTATAGACGGACGCCATCATGACAAACCTGTTCTCCCTCGATAATAAAAGAATTCTGGTCACCGGCTCAACGCGCGGTATTGGCTTCCTGCTGGCGAAAGGGCTGGCGCAGCACGGCGCAGAAATTATCGTCAACGGCACCTCGCAAGACACCACCGAAAAGGCGGCCGAGGCGTTGCGCGGCGAAGGTTTTATTGCTCACGCCATCTCGTTTGACGTCACCAACAGCAAAGCGGTGAACGCCGCCATTGACCAGATTGAAAGTGAAATCGGCCCGATTGACGTTTTGGTTAACAACGCCGGTATCCAGCGCCGCCACAAATTTACCGAATTCCCTGAGAAAGACTGGGACGACATCGTGGCGGTTAACCAAAAATCCGTGTTTCTGGTGTCACAGGCCGTGGCGCGTTACATGGTGAAACGCGAACGCGGCAAAATCATCAACATTGGCTCAATGCAGAGTGAGCTGGGCCGCGACACCATCACGCCTTACGCCGCGTCGAAAGGGGCGGTGAAGATGTTGACCCGCGGCATGTGCGTCGAGCTGGCCCGCTACAATATTCAGGTCAACGGCATCGCGCCGGGCTACTTCAAAACCGATATGACCCAGGCGCTGGTGGATAACAAAGAGTTCTCCGACTGGCTGTGCAAACGCACGCCGGCCGCCCGCTGGGGCAACCCGGAAGAGCTGATCGGCGGCGCGGTATATCTGTCCTCCAAGGCCTCCGATTTCGTCAACGGTCATCTACTCTTTATTGACGGTGGCATGCTGGCTGCCGTGTAAACGGGCATTGAATTAAAAGGATTGATCATGACCAAAATAGCCTTAGTGACCGGTGGTGGCAGTGGTATCGGGTTGAACGCGGCAAAAGCGCTGACCAATGTGGGCTTCACGGTGATCATCACCGGGCGCAACCCGCAGAAGCTGGAACAGGCGCTGGTAGAGCTGCCGTCGGGGAAGGCGATTGCGCGCCAGCTGGACGTCACCAATCCAGAATCAGTGGATGCGCTGTTTGCTGATATTCAAGCCACCTTTGGCCGACTGGACCTACTGTTTAACAATGCCGGCACCAATGCCAAAGACCTGCCCATCGAGCAGTTGCCGGTGCAGGAGTGGTTGTCGGTGATCAATACCAACCTGACCGGCGCGTTCTTATGCACCCGCGCCGCGGTGGGATTGATGAAACAGCAAAGCCCGATGGGGGGCAGAATCATTAATAATGGTTCGATTTCGGCCCAGTCCCCGCGGCCGAACTCAGCCCCTTATACCGCCAGCAAGCACGCCATCACCGGCTTGACCAAATCGACGGCGCTGGATGGCCGCGCCTTCAACATTACCTGTGGGCAAATCGACATTGGCAATGCTTCGACGGATATGGGGAATTTGGCGCTGGCGGGCAGGATGCAGGCCAACGGCGAGATTGCCGAAGAGCCGGTAATTCCGGTAGAGAGAGTGGGGGAAGCCGTGGCCTTTATGGCCGGACTGCCGCTGGATACCAACGTGTTATCCATGACCATTATGGCGTCGGCCATGCCGCTGGTCGGGCGCGGCTAGTCTGCACCAAGCTTAAAATGAAAACACCCGGCAGAGCGCCGGGTGTTGATTTCCTCTCAATCAGGCGTTAGCACGCCGTCTTCCCAGCCAGAAAATCAGCACTAATAAGATAACCACGCCAGCCACCATCGCCGGAGCCATATAAGGCTGCAACTTGGCAAGCAGGGTGATCGGCCCACCAGCGCGTAACACCGCGACGTCATGAGCATTCACCTGAATCGCCGCGTTGCCGTAGTGGGTCAGCACATAGTTGGAAATATCCGCGATTTGCTGATCGCTAAGCTGGCCGACATAAGAGCCTTCGCCAAATTTCGGCATCAGCACGTGGTGGTCGCCGACGTTGCGATCAACGCCGTACAGAATCGCCGAAATCAGGTTAGACGCATTGCCCAGCCCGGTCGCGGTATTGTTATACAGCGATGGATAAGCCTGATTTTTGCTGCCCGAGCCGTCCGGCTGGTGGCAGCTGGCGCAATAGCCGCTGAACAGCGCCGCGCCGCTATCAATGGTGCCATTGGCGTTGGCCGGATGGGCGCCGCGCAAACCTTCCTCGACGTTAAAGGCTTTACCAAAGGTATCGGCAGACTGCTTATCCTCAGGGTCGCGCACCGGGGGGCTGTTCTTGAGGTAGAAGGCAATGGCGTTCAGGTCGGAGTCAGGCAGGTATTGCAGGCTGTTTTCGACGGCTTCTGCCATCGGGCCAGCGGCCTGATTCTTGCCATTAGCGCGGCCGGTTTTCATGTATTCCACCAGCTCAGCCTGGGTCCAGTTACCAATCCCGCTCACCGGATCTGAACTGATATTTGGCGCATACCAAGGCCCGACCATGCCGCCAGCCAATGGCTTATCGGTCACCGAACCCATCATCAGGTTACGCGGGGTGTGGCAGGTGTCACAGTGCCCGGCACCGTTGACCAGATAAGCGCCGCGATTCCACTCGGCGCTTTTGCTGGCATCCGGTTTAAACGGCGTGTTGTCGAGGTACATCAAGTTCCAGCCCGCCATGGCAATCCGCATATTGAATGGGAAGGGCAGCGCCGTCTCTTGCGTCGGGCTTTCGACCGGTTTGACCTGCGTCTGGAAGTAGACATACATGGCTTTGATGTCTTCATCGCTCATGTGGCTATAAGAGGTGTAAGGCATGGCCGGGTAGAGGTTTTTGCCGTCCGGGCGCACCCCTTGGCGCACCGCGCGAGCAAACTGCTCCTCAGTGTAATTGCCGATACCAAACTGCTTGGATGGCGTGATGTTGGTGGTGAAAATGGTGCCCATCGGCGAGTGGATCGGATATCCCCCGGCGAAAGGCTGGCCGCCCGGATTGGTGTGGCAAGCCTGACAGTCGGCCGCGCTGGCGACCATTTTGCCCTGCTGCGCCAGCTCTGCCTGTGACAGATCGGCCTGCGCCGCGCCATTCAAAGCGATGCCAAACAGCGCGAGGCTGATGCCCTTCAGAAGCGTTATTTTCATGCCGCACCTGCCAGTTTCTTCGCCATATCATCGGCCGCTTTCAGGCCCAGTGCCGCCATGGTCAGGGTACTGTTGACCACGCTGGAAGAGGGGATCGCGCCGCCGCCCGGCAACCACAGGTTGGCGTGGTCGTGGGTGCGGCAGTTGCCGTCTACCACAGAATCTTTCGGATCGCTGCCCATAATGGTGCCGCCCATGATGTGGTTGTTGGCATTAAGACTGGTGGTGATGTTGAACTCATCGGCCATAAACAGCTGACCAATGTGCTCCAGCTGCTTGTGCGCCGCTTCTGCGCCTTTACGCACATAATCGCCGACGTCGTAATGAATATCCGGGCACGGCAGGCCGTGGGGATCTTTACGGGTTTTGCTCAGTGTCAGGCGGTTATTCGGGTCTGGCAGTGGCTCGAGGCTGATGGACAGGTCCACGCCATAGATGGCGCGGCGGCGGATCTCTTCATCCAACTCTTTACCCACCAGACCCATTTGCAGGGCTTTGGAGGTCGCCGGGATCACGCGGTTGATGTTGTTGAGGATCATCTTGTTGGCGGAATATTCTTTGCGGAACTCGCCGTCGCGTGGGCCAACCAGGCAGCTGCTCTGCGCCGGGCCGCGGCCAATCCACAGCGGCTCTTGGGCGATGAAGGTACAGTGGAAGCCCGAGTGGTCCATCATGTTACGGCCGACGTGATCGGACGAGTTGGCGATGCCGTTCGGGTTCTTCTCATTAGCCGCCATCAGCAGCAGGCGCGGGGTTTCAATGCCGTTACAGGCCAGTGCGAACACTTTGCCGGTGGCTTTATGCGACTGCTTTTTGTTGTCCAGCCAGTGAACGGCGGTGACATTGTTATTTTCGTCAGTATCGATTTTGTAAACCACCGCCTCGGCTAGCACCACGGCACCTTTGTTTTCGGCGCGTTCGACGTGGGCGATGCCGTTATACATGGCACCGATTGGGCAGATTGGCTGGCAGTTATTGTTGCCACAGCAGGTTGGGCGGCCATTCCACGGACGGGTGCTGCGGCCCTGGGGGATGGGCACTGAGCGATAACCGTGCGGGTTCACCACTTCGGCAAAACGGGTGTCGCCATAGCCGTAAGGCACCTGCTCCATCGGGTAGGGCTTGCTGCGCTCGGAAGGGGATTGCAGCTCGGGGTCGTTTGGCCCGGCAACGCCAATCTCTTCTTCGGCGCGGCAGTAATAAGGCTCAAGCTCGTCATAGGAGATCGGCCAGTCGCGGCCAACGCCGTACAGCGTTTTCATTTTGAAATCGTTCGGTACGTGTCTCCAACAGGAGGCTGCCCAGTGCCAGGTGGTGCCGCCGACGGTGCGCAGATAGCCCTGTTTAAAGCTGCTGGCGCTCGGGCCGGTCAGATGCACATAGTTGTTTTCTGGGAAGTAGAGCGGAGCCGGGGCGTTTTCCGACTGCGGGTAAAGCCCCTGATAGTCAGAGCCAGCGCGGTTTTCAAACGGCATGTTGCGCCAGTTTTCTACCGCCTGAGCGCGCTCAATGCGCAAACCGGCCTCTAGCACCAACACTGAGTAACCCTGACTGACCAGCTGATCGGCAATCATGCCGCCAACTACGCCAGAACCGACCACAATCACATCAGCGGACGCATCACCGTTCGCCATAAATTCAGGTTTTTTCATCAGGATTTACTCACTTGGTTGGTATCTGTAGCCGGGCCGAAACGGTCGGCACTCATCGCTTCGGGCATGGCGGCGGCTGGCGGCGCGGCGGTGAACCACAGCGGACCGTTGCCGCAGTAAGTTGGCACAATCAGGCCATCACTCACCGGGCGGTACATCAGTGCGTCTTTATAAGAGATTAAAATGGAATCGGTACCATGCCCGACCGAGCCGGTGTACCACGCGGTGACGATGTTAGTCACTAGATCGCCCAGACCTTGCTGTTTGGCTAACGCTTGCAGCTGTTTTGCTGTCTGATTGCTGTTAACCAGGGCATGTAGCCTACTGACCTGCAAAGGGAAGTCGGACTGGCCGCGCAACAGGGCGTTGAAAATTTGGGCTGAGGCCCCTTCGCTGAGATTCTTATGCTCAGTGACGGCTTGAGAGACAAGGTAGAACTGACCAAAAATTACCGGGGAGGCTTCTGCCGTGGCTTTTTCCGCCTGAGTCAGGAACGGAAAACCGAGTAAGGTGGTGGCCACCATCGCAGAGGTGAGCCCTTTAATCAGGTCACGGCGACTGAAACCGGTACCATTTTCGGGCGCATTGTTATCAATCATTGACGGATCATTATCCATTTCAATTCTCGCTGGTATTGGAATATGAGCCAAGCGGGCTCAGGAAAGGGAAAGCAGTAAAAACATAAAGCAGTAAAAACGGTGCGGATAATAATCCTAAAATTAAAAAGGGTGAAAACAAATCGTGCGATATTCTTTAACAAAAGATGTTTTTAAATTGTAAAAAAATAGAGTCAAGAAAGTAACGCCGATGAATTAAATTGGTTGAGATATGGGGTGAAAAAGGTTACAAAGAGGTCAAAACGAGATCTGGCTCGCAGAACGACCACGAGCTGGACATAAAATCATCAATTAGCCAACATTTTGTGTTCGTGAAGTTACAATAATGTTAATTATTTTGTTGAATCGGCGAGCGCACTTTGAGTTCAAAGGCTATAACTTGCTATACACGCAGCGTTTGCGTGAATGAAGTAATGAGTGAATCATCTGGGGATCCTCGTGAATAATATCCAACTTTCGGTAGTACATCGTTTGCCGCAAAGTTACCGTTGGTTAACGGGTTTTGACGGCATCAAGGTTGAACCGATTCCGCTACCGGGTAGCGAAGAGGGCAGCAACCTGATTGGACTGAAGCTACTGAGCCACGAAGGCGAGGTGGCGTGGCAGGTTATGCACCATCTGACCGAGTGCTTGCAGGAGATTCAGGTGGAAAGCTCTGTCGTCGAGTGCGACGGCCAGCCCTGCCTGTTTGTAAAACGCGACGATGAAAGCGCCACCCTCTGCCGACTGAAAAATACCGGCGCGGCTATCGCTGAAACTGTCTCCGCGCTTTACCCTTTCTAACTTTCCGCGCTTCAATCTTCTAAGGCCGACAGTGACAGCAACTCCTGCGTATAGGGGTGTGCTGGCGCACGGAAAATCGCCTCGCAATCTCCTTGTTCCACGACTTCCCCGTCCCGCAGCACGATCAGTTGGTGGCACAGCGAGCGCACCACCCGCAGGTCGTGGCTGATAAACAGATAAGACAGGCCGAGGCGCAGTTGCAGCTCGCTGAGAATGGCCAGAATTTGCGCCTGTACCGATTTATCCAGCGACGACGTTGGCTCATCAAGGATTAAGATTTCCGGCTCGAGCACCAGCGCGCGGGCGATAGCAATGCGCTGGCGCTGCCCGCCGGAGAACTCTGCCGGATAGCGATGACGCGTTTCGGCGTCCAGCCCCACCTCTTGCATCACCTTAATCACCCGCTGTTGGCGCTGATTGGCGTCAAGCTTGCCGTGAACTAATAATCCTTCGGCGATAATCTGCTCCACGGTAAAGCGCGGGTTCAGCGCCGAGAAGGGGTCCTGAAACACCACCTGCATCCGGCTTCTATAAGGCAGCATCTGGCGGCGAGTCAACTGATGCAGCGGCTTGCCGCCGAGCAGGATCTCCCCTTGCGAGCTAATGAGGCGCAGCAGTGCCAGCCCGGTGGTGCTTTTCCCTGAGCCAGATTCCCCCACCACGCCAATACTTTCCCCGCGACGCAGGCTGAAACTCAGTTTATTCACCGCCTGCTTGCTGCTAACGGTGCGGCGCAGTAAGCCGCGTTTACGGGAAAAGGTCACGCTAAGGTCTTTAACTTCCAACAGAACCGGCTGGGTGCTATCCAGCGGCCGTGGGCGACCCTGCGGCTCCGCTTGCAGCAGGCGCTGGGTGTAAGGGTGCTGCGGCTGGCTGAAGAGCAGGGCGCGCGGCTGGGTTTCCACCACCTTGCCGTGCTGCATCACCGCCACGTTATCTGCCAGCTGGCGCACAATGTTCAGGTTATGGGTGATAAACAGCATCCCCATATTCAGCTCTTGCTTCAGTTCGTTGAGCAGTTTGAGGATCTGCGCCTGTACCGAGACGTCCAGCGCTGTGGTCGGCTCATCGGCGATCAGCAGCTTGGGCTGGGTGAGCACCGCCATGGCAATCATCACCCTCTGGCGCTCGCCACCGGAAAGCTGGTGGGGGAAATCCCCTAAGCGAGATGTCGCCTGGCGGATCCCCACGCGGTCGAGACAGCTGATTATTTCGCCGCGCGCGGCTTCGCGGCCCATTCCCCGGTGCAAAGAGAGCACTTCCGCCAGCTGCTTTTCAATATTGTGCAGAGGGTTCAGTGAAACCATCGGCTCCTGAAAAATCATCGCAATCTGGTTGCCGCGCACTTTGCGCAGGGTGCTTTCACTGGCATTGAGCAGCGACTGGCCGGCAAACAGAATGTCTCCCTCGGGATAGGTCACGTTAGGCAGCAGGCGCAGCACCGACAGCGCGGTGACGCTTTTCCCTGAGCCGGACTCGCCAACCAGTGCCAGCGTTTCCCCTTGATCAACCTTCAGCGAAACTTGGCTTATCACCTGACACGAGGTGTCGCCCAGCTCGAAGGCCGCGCTGAGATGTTGGATGTCTAACAAAGCAGAGTGGCTCATATCAGCGGCCCTTGGTGGAGACTGGCTGCGGCTTTGACGATGGGTCAAAAGCATCGCGCACGGCTTCGCCGATAAAGATTAGCAGTGAAAGCAGCAGGGCCAGCGCAACAAAGGCGCTGATGCCGAGCCACGGGGCCTGCAAATTATTCTTCCCGGCCAGCAGCAGATTACCCAGCGACGGCGACCCCGGCGGCAGGCCAAAGCCGAGGAAATCCAGCGAAGTGAGGGTCGTTATCGAGCCGCAGAGGATAAAGGGCATATAGGTCAGCGTCGCCACCATGGCGTTCGGCAGCATGTGGCGCAGCATGATCATCCGGTCACTGACCCCCATCGCCTGCGCGGCGCGGATATAGTCGAAGTTGCGAGTGCGTAAAAACTCGGCGCGCACCACGCCAACCAGAATCATCCAGCCGGAGAGCACGCTAATCAGCAGCAGCCACCAGAAGTTCGGCTGCACCACGCTCGACAGCATGATGATTAAAAATAGCGTCGGCATCCCCGACCAGACTTCAATCAGCCGCTGGCCCAGCAGGTCAATACGCCCGCCGTAGTAGCCCTGGGTCGCGCCAACCAGCACGCCAATCAGCGAGGAGAGTACCGTCAGCGTGATACCGAAAAACAGCGAAATACGCAGGCCGTACAGTAGTTGCGCCAACACGTCATGGCCGTCGCCGTCGGTACCCAGCCAGTTGTCGGCAGAAGGCGGCGAAGGGAAAGTTTGATCGGTGGCGAAATTGATCGAGTTAAAGCTGTGGCGAATCGGTGCCCAAATCGCCCAGCCGTGTTTCTCGATTTGCCCAACGACGAAGGGGTCTTGATAGTCGGTCGGGGTTTGCAGCTCGCCGCCGAAGGTGGTTTCGCTGTAATCAAACAAAAACGGCACCGTCAGCTGGCCCTGATAGCTCGCCAGCAGGGGTTTATCATTGGCAAGGATGTTGGAAAGCAGAGAAAGAATGAACAGCGTGAGGAAAATCCACAGCGACCAGTAGCCGCGTTTATTGGCGCGAAAACGCGCCCATCTCGCCTGATTCAGAGGGCTTAGCGTCATTATTGGCGGGCCTCAAAGTCGATGCGGGGGTCAACCAGCGTGTAAGTGAAATCACTAATAATGTTCAGCAACAGGCCGATGAGCGTGAAGATATACAGCGTGCCGAACATCACCGGGAAGTCGCGCGACACAATGGCGTCATAGCCCAGCAGGCCCAGCCCTTGCAGCGAGAACATCACTTCAATCAGCAGTGAGCCGGTAAAAAACATGCTGATAAAGGTGGCCGGGAACCCGGCAATCACCAGCAGCATGGCGTTGCGGAACACGTGGCGATACAGAATTTTCTTCTCACTCAGCCCCTTGGCTCGCGCCGTCACCACATACTGTTTGCGGATCTCATCCATAAAGGAGTTTTTAGTCAGCATGGTAAGGGTGGCGAAACCGCCAATCACCGTCGCCAGCACCGGCAGCGTGATGTGCCAGAGGTAGTCGGTCACTTTGCCATACCACGGAAGCAGGTCGAAATTGGGCGAGGTCAGGCCGCGCAGCGGGAACCAGTCGAGGTAGCTGCCGCCGGTAAACAGCACGATCAGCAGAATGGCGAACAGGAAAGAGGGCACGGCGTAGCCAATGATGATCAGCGAACTGCTCCAATTATCAAAAGCCGTGCCGTTTTTCACCGCTTTGCGAATGCCCAGCGGAATCGACACCAGATAGATGATCAGCGTACTCCACAGGCCAAGGCTGACCGACACCGGCAGGCTGTCCCTGACCAACTGCATGACGCTGGAACCGCGAAACAGACTATCGCCGAAATCAAAGCGCACATAGCTCCACAGCATGTCGAAATAGCGCTCATGCAGCGGCTTGTCGAAGCCAAAACGGTGAGTAATTTCGGCGATGACTTCCGGGTCCAGCCCGCGCGCGCCGCGATACTGGCTGTCGCCTACTTGCCCCACGCCAGGCGAGGCTTTGCCGAGATCGCTGCCGCCGCCGCTGCCGGGGATGCCGCTGCTTTTACCCATTTGAATCGCAGCGATAGCCTGATCGACCGGGCCGCCGGGGGCGATTTGCACAATGAAGAAGTTGATGGTGATGATCGCCCACAGGGTGGGGATGATCAGCAGCAGGCGGCGCAGGATGTAGGATGTCACAGGCCCTCCTTAGCGCCGCTCTGCCGGTAAACGGTTAGCGCGGTTGAAGTCATACCACCAGGTGTCCAGCTCCAGTCCATTCATTGGCTGAATGGATGGCATGGAGAATTTGTCCCAGTAGGCGTAGCGCTGGTGGTTGTTGTACCACATGGGGATCATATACATGTTCCACGTCAGCACGCGGTCCAGCGCGTGTCCCAGAGCCAGCAGGGCGTCCTGCTTGCCTTGGTTGGCGGCTATCTCGTCTGTCAGCTTATCGACCGCCGGGTCTTTCTCGCCGGGGCGGTTATAACTTGAATCAATGTATTTGCTGTTCCAGATAATTTGCAGGTCAGGGCTGGGGTAGGGCATCGCGCTGTAAACGTTCGGCACCATGTCGAAATCCCGTTGGCGAATACGGCGAATAAACTGTGAATTATCGACTTCGCGCAGGGTCATTTTGATACCTAAACGCGCCAGATTATGCTGGAAGGGCAGGGCATACTGGGTATTCGCGCCGCCAGGCAGCAGCAATTCAAAGGTGAATGGCTTGCCGGTCTTGGCGTTAACCAACTGCTGGTTTCTGACTTCCCAGCCCGCCTGTTTTAACAGCTCAGTGGCTTTCAGCAGGTTGGTGCGGTCATTACCACTGCCGTCGGAGCTAGGTGGGTGATAAAGCTTGCTAAAGACCTCGTTGGGAATCTGCCCCTTCAGCGGAGCCAGCCACGCCAGCTCGGCGGAGTTAGGGTAGTTGCTGGCGCTGTACTCGGTATTTTGGAAATAGCTGTTAGCGCGCTGCCACGAGCCGAAGTAGAGCGCCTTATTCATCCATTCGAAATCAAAGGCCAGGGTTAGCGCCTCGCGCACCCGACGATCGCTAAACTGCGGGCGCTGAATATTGAAGGCCAGCCAGCGGGTGTCCTGCGCGGCCTGATTCTGGTCATCCTGCTTCACAATGTAGTTTTTGCTGAAGTTGGCGCCTTTATATTGCGTCGCCCAGTTCTTCGGCGAAGCCTCCATACGGAAGTCGAAAGCACCGGATTTAAAAGCTTCCAGCGCAATGCTGTCGTCGAGGTAGTAGTCGTAGCGAATGGTGTCGAAATTATAGCGCCCGCGGTTGACCGGCAAATTGGCCGCCCAGTAGTCCGGCACGCGGGAGTAGGTGACGAACTGTCCCAGTTTGTAATCACTGATGCGATAAGGGCCGCTGCTCAACGGCGGAGTAGAAAGCGGCTCGTTAAACTTATGCTTTTCCCAAAACTTCTGCGGCAGGATAGGCAAGCCGAGCAGGCCGAGCATCATATCTTTGTCCGGGCGCGGCAGGACGATACGCACCGTCAGGCGTGAAATGGCTTTCACCTCGGCGCCTTTGTACACCACGCGGAACTGCGGCACGCCCTCGGTCATAAATTTGCTGAAGGTGAACGCCACGTCGCTGGCGGTGATGGCGCTGCCGTCGTGGAAACGGGCGCGTGGGTTAATATCGACTTCGACCCAGCGGAAGTTACTGTCATAGCGCGCGGAGTCGGCAACCAGCGGATAATAGCTGCCGATTTCGTCGCTAGAGGTGGTAAAAAGGCTGTCGTAAAGGGTGTCGCTGCGCACCGCCGGGTTGCCGCGCGAGGCGTAGCGGTTGAAATTGTCATAGGTGCCAATGGCCGCCAGGCGAATGGTGCCGCCTTTCGGCGCCGCCGGATTGACGTAATCGAAGTTGCTGAAGTTGGAAAAATATTTAGGTTCACCCAGAACGGAGAAGGCGTAGCTGTCCTGAATAACTTCGGCCTGAGCGCAAAGGCTCAGCGCGGAAAATAAAGCTGCTGTGATGAGTCGCGAAAACATCCTGCACGTCGCTCCTACTAAAAGGGGGGCGCTCCCGGCACCTCAGGTGCTCGGGATGTCTGCCGCTAAATTTGCTGATGGCAAACTGGTTGAAAATGCTACCAATAGCGTCTTTTTATCTTATTCCTGCTGTTTTACCACAGTATCAAACAGAGTCTAAGACAAAATGTACCATGGAGAGAAATCCTCAACCTTAAGAACCTTTTACTTTTCAGGAGAGAGCAATCCGCCGTTCACTTGGCGAGTGTAATCGATGATTTCATCCACCGGCAGTGGCTTGCTGTAGAGGTAGCCTTGAAGCAGGCTGACGCCGTGTTTACGCAGGTATTTGGCCTGTTGAACCGTTTCTACCCCTTCAGCGATAGTTTTCAGGTTTAACTCTTCGGTCAGTTTCAGCACGGTGTCCAGCACCGGGGCGATCAGGGTGTTTTGGTCGATAGACATCACAAAGCCGCGATCGATTTTCAGGTAATCCAGCGTGAATTTCTCCAGATAGATCAACGCGCTGTGGCCGGTTCCGAAGTCATCAATGGCGATTTCAATGCCTTGCTGACGCAGCCAGTTGAATTCCCGCATGGCGCTTTCGTTATCCACCATGCCGCGTTCAGTAATTTCAAACACCACCTGAAAATAGTCTTTTGGCATGGCGAACAAGAAGTCCATCACGTCATCGCGGAAGCTGCTTTTTTTCATGTGATGCGGCGAAATATTGATGCCGAATTTGGCTTTTGGCGGCATGACCTGCATCAGGCGATGGGCATCGGCGGCTGCCAGCTGCATCACGCGACGGGTCAACGCCTCGATCAATCCCTGCGACTCGGCAAAATTGATAAAGATGTCCGGTGGAATGCGCCCCTCCACCGGGTGCTGCCAGCGCATTAGGGCTTCAATACCCGCCACTTTCAGGGTTTGGGTCTCCATCACCGGCTGATATTCCACAAAGAATTGGTTGTGCTTCAGGCCAAGCAGCACTTCGCGCTCCGGGCTGTGGCGGCTTATCAGGGTGAAATAGATCAGTGCGCCGACCATCAAACTCAGCAGCAGGCTGGCAAGCAGGGTAAAGCGGATGTTCTCACCCGTCAGCTGCGGCGCGTAGAGGCGCAGAGTGAAAGGATAGTCATCGATTTTGATTTCAGAATAGTGGCTATGGGGCAGATCTTTTACCGCCATCAGCGAGCTGCCGATGGAGGTCAGTGCCCGGTCGCCGACTATCAGTGCAAAGCCGTGGTAGCCTTCGTCGGTTTGGGCAAACAGCATATAAGGAGAAAGCGTCAGCTCAATGGTGGCCAAAATGCCGCTGTCGCTGACGTCAGGGTTGCGATACCAGACGGCAATCACCGGCCGGTTTGGAATGAAACTGGTGCCTTGCTCAAGCTGAATATCCAGCGGCTTGCGCCAGTCGAGTCCGGAGAAAAAGTCTTGCACAGACAGAGACATTTCGCCGGTCGCCGACGAGCAGTAGACCCTGCCTTCACGGACCAGCAGGAAATCGCGAACCCCAAGGGTAAGGGCCGCGTCGCGGCTTAGCTGATCGGTTGCCATGTCACAGTTTTTCTCTGGCAACTGACTAAGGCGTTTCATGGTTGCGGTGAGATTTTGCAAATACGCTTTGCTGTACTCTACGGTGCGATCGCTGACTTGCTGTTGTTGCTGTTTATTTTTTATCGCAATGGTGTAGAGCGTTGCGGCAGAGAAAATGAAAAAGAGCAGGGTGGCGGCAAATAGGCTTCGAATAAGATAAGTACGTCTGGGTAAAACACTATGGGTGAGAGCCGAATTCAACCCCATTTTTTCAACCTTCACTCAGTATGTTGCGGAATTCAAAGTATAACGTAGAGAAATGATTAACTGTCATTAAATAAACTTCAAATATTTTTATAACGAAGCCTAATAAAATTAACAAAAAAAAACGCCATCCGGAGATGACGTTTTTTATAGTTCGCTTGGCTTGGGACAACAAGAGTTTATTTATACGTTAGCTATGTTCACCACTAACTAAAACTCGTCTTGCTTCACGGAAACGTTTATTCCAGTAAGTTTCGTTTAAGTTTGAAATCATCACACCGTTGCTGGTGGAAGCGTGAACAAACTGATCGTTACCTAAATAAATGCCTACATGGCGACCCGTAGAGCCTGCACGGAACAGAACCAGATCACCGGCACGTAATTTCGTGCGCTGGATTTTCTTGCCCTTTTCCTCTTGTTCATAAGTTGAACGAGGTAAGTCCATGCCGAATTGTTCGCGGAAGGTTACCTGAACGAAGGCTGAGCAATCGATACCACGCTTGCTGTCACCACCTAACCGATAACGAACGCCTTTCCAGTCAGCGTACTGATCCATGATTTTGGATTTTACGTTGACGCTGCGAACCATTGCTTCGAATTCATCCTGAGAGGCTTGCAGTAGAAGACCATCTTTGTCATTTACTGCACGCATATCAGTTTGCGCGTTTTCTGTATTCGAAGAATGTGTGCCACTACACGCGGAGAGAAGAATTGCCGCGCCAATTGCGGGTATCAGCCGCAGAACATATCTCATAAACGGTTGAGACTTGACCATTGTTGTTGTTATCCCTTGAAGTCCTTAACGATTTAATCGTTATAAATTGCCAAACGAAGCGAGACTACCTGCCGCAAACAGGAGCAGCAAACGCTTGACGAGGGAAATGTGCGTTACGACACACTTTTTCTTGGATCAAGCCATTTATGCCACATTTCTGTGCAAGCGTTTTGGAGAGTACCGTAATGAATAAGGGATTGCGAGAGGTTTTGCGGGATTTTTTATATGAAATTGTGATGTAAAGTGATGTTAGCGTTAATGTAAAAAGAGATGAGCGTTATTTGTACGGCTTTGGCTCAAAAGCACAGCACAAGCGGGCTGTGTAATAAAAATTCAATAAAGCTATGCCAGATAATGTCTAAACGGAAAGTTCGGCAGTGTGAGATTAACCTGCCGAACCATAATATTTATGAATAGATGTTAAAAAATATGCTTGGCCTAAAAATGGCTTATTTTGAACGCAACTTGGGTAATGTTCTGTCTAACCAACCTACCAATTTGTCGCTTGCCGGGGTCATCAACCACCAACTTGCTCCCACTAACACCACGGACAATGACCCTACTGCAATGTCGGTAAACCAGTGTGCGCCGATCATCAGGCGCGGCAGGGAGAAGATGACGGTGATCAGCAGCGCAACGCTAAAGGCCGTTTTACCCAAGTAGCGCAGCATAAAGCAGGTGAACACCAGTAGCATCATCCCGTGGTCGCCGGGGAAACTGTCGCCCGAAGAGTCTTTGGTCGGAATGCCGGTCAATTCGCTCACGCGGTTCACATCTGGGAAGCTCAGCGATGGGCTTTTATGACTGACGGGCAGTAAATGCCCCAGCTGGTTAAGCACCACGGCGGTCAGCAGCATGACGAAACCAATCAAAATCATCTGGCGGCGTCCGGCGGTATCCCTCTTTATATAGTAAGAAAAGTACAACAGGCCCATTGCCAGCAGTGAAATACCATCAAAAGCCCGGTTGTTGGTGATGGCTACCACGTGCAGGAAGGTCTGGTTAGTCGCCAAATGTTGGTTGAAATAGAAGAAAATCGACGAGTCGATAGGGAACCAGAAGCCGTGGTTCGCGGGCAGGTAATAAGATAAAAACAAAGCAATACCCAATACATTCAGTATCAGGATAGAGGGGATATTGCGACGCCACATAAGTAGGGACCTGTTAATTAGCGAATGTTAAGTAATATTGTGGGCGATACGGTAAGCCGCTTAACTTAAACGAATCTTCAACAAAGAAGATTGTAGTTCATTCCACTGGGTTTCATTGCGAGTAATTAGCTCAACTCTGCTGTCTAAGGGCGCCATCGGGCGAGTTTCAATATGCAAATCTTCTCCCTGACGGTTGACCACCAAGGTGCCTTCCTTAATACGCATGACGCCTTTCACTCGGTCTACCGGCGCCAGGCGCACCCAGTCGAGCAAACCTGTAGTGTCGAAAACCGTCTCTTGGTCGAAAATCCAGCCGCAGCTTGCATAGCCGTCAGCCTGATTTAACGCCCGCCGCCAGCGCTGATGGCCTGGCAGGCTTAGCGCCGCCAACCCTTTTTGCGCAGGGTGAGAGTGATGATGCGCACCGTCGGGTAGCTGAACTTGGTTTAAACGCGGCTTGTCCAGCAGGCTAATATCAATCTGCCCCTGAGCAGCAATCACCACTTCACGGCCTGCGGCCCACTGGTTCTGCCACGCGCTAAGCGCTTGATGGTCGTGCTCGCTATAAACGTCGGACTTGTTTGCCACGATGATGTCCGCTGCCGCCAGCTGATCGCGGAAATTCTCGTTTTCCACCGTGCGTTGGTCACTGAGATTGCGCGCATCAAGCAGGCAGAGTGAAGCGTTGAGGGTCAGCCAGCTTTTGTACACCTCGGAACCTAGCAGCGACAAAATCTGCTTCGGATGGCCCAAGCCCGTGGGTTCGATCAGCAACCGGTCCGGTTTTGCCTGCTGCAATAGCATATTCAGGCCTACCTGCATCGGCAGTCCGTTGACACAACACATGCAGCCGCCGGGGATCTCTTTCAGCACCGCGCCGCTGTCTGCCAACAGGCCGCCGTCGATGCCAATTTCACCAAATTCGTTAACCAATACCGCCCACTTTTCCCCCTCAGGTTTCTGAGCCAGCAAATGGCGAATGGTAGTGGTCTTTCCGCTTCCCAAAAAGCCGGTGATCAGATTGGTTTTGGTCATCAAAAATCCCTTATTAAAGGCGTTACGTTAACTATATGAAAATAAACGGTTTTATTGGCATTGCATGTCATGGGTCATTATTTGGAGTAATAAGATGCCGCCAGCTATCAAGAAAATCCAGTATTCCGCCGATGAAATAGAGGTGTAGAGCACGTTGTGCATAAGAAAATCTTGTAGGCGAAACCCTACTTATTTGTCAGATAAGTCTGTATTTTTATATTGGTTAAATTAATGTTTCACGTAAGTAAACTAACTGTAATTGAGGCACCCATGAACAAAGTCATTGCGATCTTGTTTTTTGGATTTTGTACCTCAGGGATGACACAGGCGGCAGTAAGTTCTTCAGGTGGCACCATCCGTTTTTATGGCGCCATCGTTGAAGATGGATGTATGTTGAATACGTCCGCCAATAAAGTGGTCAGTGAATGCTACAGGGGCGGTAAAACCATCCAGCAGACCAACACTATCGATACTAAAAATCTTCCTAATTTTTCACTGCCGCACTCTATCGGGCAGGTTTCTACCCGTAATGTTAATAACAATCCTCATCTGGCTATCATGACCGTTAGTTACAACTAGCGGGCTAATACTCATGTCGACCAAGGAGGAAAGCGACCGCTTACCTCCTTTTCGGCCTGACCTATCCAGCTTTTGGTCAGCCCAATTTTGACCTCGTCAGCACTTCCCGCCCTTGATACTCGTTGCACTAATAACCCGGTGATATACTTTTCCCTATTCTATGGCGCTAAACGAATAATCCTCGTTTAATCTGCCAGACCAATTCTCCCTTGGAGTCATTCAATGCGGCTTTATCAGGACATCGGCGGCAAACTGCGTAGCGCCATTGCGGCAGGGGATTTTATGGCGGGCGACAGGCTGCCCCCAGAAAGAGAAATTGCCGAAAGCTTTGCCGTTAGCAGGAGCGTGGTGCGCGAAGCCCTGATCATGCTTGAGCTAGAAGGGGTGGTTGAAGTGCGTAAAGGCTCCGGCGTCTATGTGCTGACCCAGCAGCCGGAGCCGTCGGGGAAGTGGAGTACTTTTCAGGGGGATAGCGGATTTGGACCTTTTGAGCTGCTTCAGGCGCGACAGCTGGTGGAAAGCGAAGTCGCCGCCTTTGCCGCCACCCAGGCCACCAAGGCGGACATCTTAAAAATGCGCGATGCTATTGAGATGGAGCGGCAATTTATCGAGCAGGGCGTGGTGGATGAAACTGCCGATGAGCTGTTTCACAACCTGCTGGCACAGGCGTCTCAAAACAGCGTGTTAGCCAATATGGTGGCGGAGCTGTGGCAGGTGCGCCATCGCAGCCCTATGTGGCACGGCATCCAGCAGCACGTGGGGAAAAACGATCACCATCAATGGCTGCAAGATCACCAAACAATCCTACAAGCAGTGCTGCGGCGCGATGCCAAAGCGGCAAAACAGGCGATGTGGCAGCATCTGGAAAATGTCAAAACGCTGCTGCTGGCGGTGTCGGACGCTGAAGATCCGGCTTTCGATGGTTATCTGTTTGAATCCACGCCCTCTCTGCTAAATGATTAACGGCTGCCTGAAAGCAGCCGTGTCAGCATCAATTCTGCATCTTAACCCACGTAATTGGCGACACTCTGCTTCGCGCCATGCTTCTGCAAGCTGGCGTAAGCCTGCTGAATGGCCTCCACGGCCTGTGCGTTTTTCGCCAGCGCGTCGCCAAACACGGAGTGGAGGGCCAGCAGGGCGCTGACTCGCGCTTCGCCGTCTTCACTCTCGCTGACAATTTTTGCCAGTTTGTCTGCCATCGGATCTTTGATTTCAATCGCCGCGCCGGCGTCATCTACGCCGCCGACGTAACGCATCCAACCCGCAACCCCTAAGGCTAACAGGCTGAAGTCACCGCCGTTTTGCAGATGCCAACGCACGGAGTCGAGCATGCGCTGCGGCAGCTTCATGGTGCCGTCCATCGCAATCTGCCATGTTCGGTGTTTCAGCGACGGGTTGCTGTAACGGGCAATCAGGCTGTCGGCATAATCTTCCAGATCAATGCCTTTGACGCTTAGCGTCGGCGCCTGTTCTTTCAGCATCAAATTGTGTGCCGCGCGCTTATAGTTAGGGTCTTCCATACATTCATTGATGTACTGATAACCCGCCAGATAGCCAAGGTATGCGAGGAATGAGTGGCTGCCGTTCAGCATGCGCAGTTTCATCTGCTCGAAGGGCAATACGTCGCTGACCAGCTGCGCGCCGACCTCTTCCCACGCCGGGCGGCCCGCCACAAAGTTATCTTCTACCACCCACTGGATGAATGGCTCACAGGCGATGCCGCAAGGGTCAGCCACGCCGCCCAGCGCCTCGGTGATTTCGTCGAGAGCGTTTTCCGTCGCGGCAGGGACAATACGATCCACCATGGTGCTCGGGAAGGTGACATGGCTTTCAATCCACGCGGCTAACTCGGCGGAGCGCGCCTGAGCCAGCCCCAGCACGGCATTTTTCACCACGTGACCATTTTCCGGGATGTTGTCACAAGAGAGCACGCTAAAGCCGGGCAAACCGCGCTGATGGCGCAGACGTAGGGCTTCGACCAGAATGCCCGGCGCTGTTGACGGCGTCTGTTCGCCAGTCAGGTCTTGCTGAATCTGCGGGTTGTCGAGGTCCAGCTTGCCGCTGCCTGGCTCAATGCAGTAGCCCTTTTCCGTGATCGTCAGTGAGACAATGGCAACCTGAGGTTCAGCCAGTTTCTCCACCACGGCGTTAATGCCTTCGATCCGGCCATGCAGTGTTTCACACACCGCGCCAATCATGATGGCCTGATTACCTTCGGCCCCTTTTTCCAGCACGGTGAATAAGTTGTCCTGCTGGCGCAGCGCTTTAATCAGATTGTCGCGGCCAAACAGGCTGACTTCACAAATCCCCCAATCACCACCTTGCTTATTCAGCACGCGGTCAGTCATCAAAGCCTGATGGGCGCGATGGAAAGCCCCAAAGCCAATATGCACGATGCGGCTTTTCAGCTGGTCGCGATCGTATTGGGGAAGCTGAACTTGCGAAGGGAGGTGTTCCGTGGCGATTGTTTTCATGCATCACTCCAATGATAAGAATTAGATTAATTGGTCAGGCCAAAATAGGTCTTTTTCTTTAATGGCCTGCCAGGAGCGGTGATGCAGATGACAATGGGGCCATAAATCAGGACTTCGAGTGTAAAGTCATACGACAGAAATGAAAATTGGTTAGTCCAGATTCAGATGGAATCTGTGAAGTAGATCGAAAGTGGAATGAGTGCGGAATGTAACTCGAGCTTTTCAGGCATAAAAAAGAGCGCCGAAGCGCTCTTGATGTGGAGTCATATTCGCCGCTGATTAATCAGCACGGCCCATATAACGACGCTCTGCGATATGAATGCGGATTTTGTCGCCCTGGCTCAGATACTCGGGGACCTGAATGCTTAAACCGGTGCTCATGACCGCCGGTTTGTTGCGTGCGCTGGCTGACGCGCCTTTAATGCCTGGCGCGGTTTCGATGATTTCCAGATCCACGGTTTGTGGCAATTCCAGCGCCAGCAGTTGGCTGTCCAGCGTCAAGACCTGCATGCCCTGCAAACCTTCTTCCGGGATAAACAGCAGTTCGTCTTCGATCTGCGCCTTGTTGAAGGTGTAAGGCGTGAAATCTTCATCATCCATAAAGATGTATTCGTCGCCATCGACGTAAGAGAAGTTCACTTTACGGCGGGTCAGGGTGACGGTATCGAGAATGTCGTCGCCTTTAAAACGCTCTTCAACCTTGCCGCCAGTGCGCACGTCGGAGAAGCGCATTTTGTACAGGGTGCTGGCACCGCGCGCGCTTGGGCTTTGAACATCGATGTCTTTTACCAGCAGCAATTTACCGTCGTAGTTAACAACGAAGCCGCGTTTAATTTCGTTAGCACGTGCCATATAAATAACCTGTCATAAGGGGAGTTAAAAATATTTGGCGACACGTTACTCGCGCCGCCGATTTCAGGCAAGCAGATTACTCGTTATCCCGCACTTTGCCGCCGATTTAGCGCCATTTGTCGCATCATAAAGTCTAGTCAGAAAGTGGTCGCGGGAGAAAGATTTCGCTGGAGAGTGATAAGGGCGACTGTTATTGTCGCGCCTCAATTAACCCGCCAAACGGAGGCGCTAATGGATTGCCGTACCAATTGTGGCGCTTGCTGTATTGCGCCCTCGATTTCCAGCCCGATACCGGGGATGCCAAACGGCAAACCGGCCAATACGCGCTGCATCCATCTGGCGGACAATTTCCTCTGCGGCATTTTCACTTCGCCGCTGCGCCCCAAGGTCTGTGCCAGTCTGCAAGCCAGCCGCGAAATGTGTCATACCCATCGCGACGACGCCTTGATCTACCTCACTCGTCTGGAAGCGGATACCGCGCCTTAATTGACGGTAATGAATGCACCATCATTCATTGATCGTGATTGTCGCTTCTACCGGTGTTTCATCGACATTTTTCACCCGCCAGATACAAAACACCGAGCCGACCACCATCGCGAAAGCGGCATAAAACACGGCGTGATAGCTCCAGAACTGGGCAATGACGCCCGCCAGCGACCCGGCCAAAATCCAGCCTGCGCGGGTTGAATTGGTGAACAGCGTGGTGGCCGCGCCCGCCTGACCCGGCATTAAATCCTGAAAGTAGAGCATGCCAATTCCCGCCAAAATGCCGATGAAAATGGCGTTCAGCAACTGTGAAACAATCAGCGCCATTGGGCTGGTGCTGAACAGCACGCTGGCGTAGAACACCACCCCCGCAATCACCGCGCAGCGCATCAGGAACTGTTTACCCAACTGGCGCGCCAGATAGCCGGCGATCAGCATGGTGGGAATTTCCAAACAAGCGGCGGTTCCCATCAAAATTCCCGCCAGTTTTTCCGGCAGGTGCAGCTCGTTCACCACGTAAAGCGGCATGTTGATCAGGTAAATACTGTTAGCGGCCCACATTAATGTGCAGGCGATAAAAAGCAGCAGGGTGTCGCGACGGTTGCGGCGAGGTGCTTCAATGGTGGCGGTGGTTTTGACCCGCGCTTTCGGCATGGACGGCAGGAACATCCAGACCATCAGGCCGCAGACCAGAAAGGCCAGCATCGCCGCGCTGTACATAAAGGTAAAGCCAAAGCCCATGGCTAACGCGAAGGCCAGCGGCGGGCCGACTACCCACGCCAGTGAAACCTGTGCGCGCAAAATCGAGCTAAACATCATCGCTTCGCGGCCGGTTTTTTCGGCGTGTTCGCGCGCTAGCGCAAATAACTGTGGGTTAGCGGTTGAGCCAAAGCTGGACAACAGCACCCCCACCAACAGCAGCACAAAGTAGCTGCGGTTAAAGGCAAAAAGCACGCAACCCAGTGCGCCCAAAATGCAGCAATAGAGGATCAGCGTTTTGCGGTCCCCGCGTTTGTCTGACCAACTGGCTAAAAGCTGGCTGACGAAAATGCCAATCACCGCGCTGCCGGTAAAGAAGATCCCCACCATAAAGGGGCTGACATGCACTTCGCTGGTCAGAAAGAGACTGAGCGTCGGAGTTTGCAGTGCGCCCGCGATCCCGGTTAAGAAGGCAACGATCAAAAAGGCCGTTGACGTGATGTCGGGGAGGCGGCGAGCTGTAGCGGTAGATGTCGACATTTTTAGGGGAAAACCCGTCTAGGAGAGTAATAAATTCGCGCGAATGTTACGCCTGTTTAAAAAAAACAAAAACCGGTTTTAATCAGTAAAAAGGTAAACAGCAGTGTATTTGCCATACTGAATAATAAAACCGCACTTTGTGGTAAAAAACGCCGCGCCGTGGAATCGGTTTTCGCCTCTCTCTTGGCCGTTAAGGTCAGCTTACAGCCACTTCAGGAGCACTTCAGCACAGCTTCAGCTTTTAGCTTTTCGTGGGTAGAAAATGGGCCTCTGACGGGCAAAATGTGCGTGGCATCAAAAAAATGTTACGCCAATTCAGGGAATGCTTGCTTTAAAAATCGCCCAGAATGAGACTGCTTGAAACGTTTCAGCGTTGTCCGATTACCTGTTTCATCTGGCAGCGCTCCTTTTTTCTCAATGAAGCTGAAACGATTCAAATTCAGCAGGAGAGGAGAATTATGTTCCAGTTGTCACAGCAAGATATTCATCTCGGGGCGTCAGCCAGCGATAAGCAAGAGGCGATCCGCCAGGTTGCCGCTGCGCTGACCCAGGCCGGGCGCGTCAGCGAAGGCTACGTCGATGGCATGTTGCAGCGCGAGTTGCAGACCTCTACCTATCTGGGTAACGGCATTGCTATCCCGCACGGCACCACTGACACCCGCGACTTGGTGCTCAACACCGGCGTTCAGGTTTACCAGTTCCCGCAGGGTATTGCGTGGGGAGAGGGGCAGACCGCCTTTGTGGTGATTGGCATCGCGGCCCGCTCTGACGAGCACCTCAGCCTGTTGCGCCAGCTGACTCACGTATTAAGTGATGACAGCGTGGCCGAACGCATGGCGAAAACCGACTCTGCTGAAGAGCTGCGCAGCCTGCTGATGGGCGAGAAAAACGCCGCTGAATTCCACTTCGACACCCAGCTTATCGCCCTCGACGTCGCCGCCGACAACCTGATGACCCTTCAGGCACTGAATGCCGGTCGTTTGCAGCAGATTGGCGCGGCGGACACCGCGTTCGTCAGCGACGTTATCAGCCGCAAGCCGCTCAATCTCGGCCAAGGCATCTGGCTGAGTGACAGCACCGAAGGCAATCTGCAAAGCGCCGCGACCTTCAGCCGCGCCGCCAAAGCCTTTGAGCATGAAGGCGAAACCGTGGCCGCGCTGTTGACCATCGCCGTGGCCGACGACCAGCCGTTAACCGTCCTTAACTACCTCAGTGACCTGTTGATCAGCCAAAAAGCTGAACGCTTGCTGACGGCGGACGCCGTGGGCGTGCTGGCCTTGCTGACCAGCGAGGTGGAAGAGCAAACCAACCTGCTGACGGCAGAGTTCGTGGTGCGAAATGAACACGGTTTACACGCCCGGCCGGGCACCGCGCTGGTTAACGTAATCAAGCAGTTCACCAGTGAAATCACCGTGACCAATCTCGATGGCAGCGGTAAACCTGCCAACGGCCGCAGCCTGATGAAAGTCGTGGCGCTGGGCGTGAAAAAAGGACATCACCTGCGCTTCACCGCTAAGGGCGAAGATGCAGAACTGGCACTGAAAACCATCGGCGAGGCTATTGCCGCGGGTCTTGGGGAGGGAGCATGAGTCGCAGAGTTGCCACAATTACCTTAAATCCGGCTTACGATTTAGTCGGCTACTGCCCTGAAATTGAACGGGGTGAAGTGAATCTGGTGCAAACCGCCGGGCTGCACGCTGCCGGTAAAGGCATTAACGTTGCCAAGGTTCTGAAAGACTTAGGCATTGATGTCACCGTGGGCGGTTTCCTCGGCAAAGACAATCAGGACGGCTTTCAGCACCTGTTCAGCGACCTTGGCATTGCCAACCGTTTTCAGGTGGTCTCCGGCCGTACCCGCATCAACGTCAAACTGACCGAGAAAGATGGCGAAGTCAGCGACTTCAACTTCTCCGGTTTTAACGTTACGCCGCAGGACTGGGAGCGTTTCGTCACAGATTCCCTCTCATGGCTCGGCCAGTTCGACATGGTGGCCGTCTGTGGCAGCCTGCCGACCGGCGTTGACCCGGAAGCCTTTACCGACTGGATGACGCGCCTGCGCAGCCAGTGCCCGTGCATCATCTTCGATAGCAGCCGCGAAGCGCTGGTTGCCGGTTTGAAAGCCGCACCTTGGCTGGTGAAGCCTAATCGCCGCGAATTAGAAATTTGGGCCGGACGCAAGTTGCCTGAATTGAGCGACGTGGTTGAAGCCGCGCACGCCTTGCGCGACCAGGGGATCGCCCACGTGGTGATTTCGCTGGGTGCCGAAGGGGCGCTGTGGGTTAACGCGTCTGGCGCATGGATTGCCAAACCGCCGGCTTGTGAAGTGGTCAGCACCGTGGGTGCCGGCGACTCCATGGTGGGCGGGCTGATTTACGGCCTGCTGATGCGTGAATCAAGTGAACATACCTTACGACTCGCCACCGCCGTGGCTGCTTTGGCAGTAAGCCAGAGTAACGTCGGCGTCACCGATCGCCCGCAGTTGGCAGCGATGATGGCCCGTGTTGATCTGAAACCTTTTAATTGACCGCAGGAGGCAGAATGAAAACGCTGCTGATGTTAGACAGTTCGCTGGGACAAGCTCGCAGCCAACTGGCGAAAAAAATGCTCGCTGCTGCTGCGGCGAAAACAGGCCACACTCTGGTTGAAAGCGTCGCTGACGCCGAGCTGGTGGTGGTGGCGGGTGACAACGCACCGGCTGATGCCCAGCTGGTCGGCAAAAATGTGTTTGTTGGCGATGTCGCACTGGCTATTCGCGAGCCGAAAATCTTCCTGCAACGCGCCTCGGCGGAAGCCAAAGCTTATGTCGCACCAGCAGTCGCTCCGGCTAAAGCGGCGGCAGGCAATGGCCCGAAACGCATTGTGGCGATCACCGCATGCCCGACCGGCGTGGCTCACACCTTTATAGCGGCTGAAGCCATTGAAACCGAAGCTAAAAAACGCGGTTGGTGGGTGAAAGTCGAAACGCGCGGTTCCGTTGGCGCGGGTAACGCCATCACGCCAGAAGAAGTGGCTGAAGCCGATTTGGTTATCGTGGCGGCTGATATTGAAGTGGATCTGGAGAAGTTTGCCGGTAAGCCGATGTATCGCACTTCCACCGGCCTGGCCTTGAAAAAGACCAAGCAGGAGTTGGACAAAGCCTTGGTTGAAGCCGAAGTCTTCGAGCCGAAACAGCAGGGTTCTCAGGCGGCTGCCGGTAAGAAGAAAGAGACGGGCGCAGGTCCGTATCGCCACCTGTTGACCGGCGTGTCCTACATGCTGCCAATGGTGGTGGCGGGGGGCCTGTGTATCGCGCTCTCCTTCGCCTTCGGGATTAAAGCTTTTGAAGTGAAAGGCACGCTGGCCGCAGCCTTGATGCAAATCGGTGGGGCTTCCGCCTTTGCTTTGATGGTGCCGGTACTGGCTGGCTTTATTGCTTTCTCCATCGCTGACCGTCCGGGCCTGACGCCGGGCCTGATTGGCGGCATGCTGGCCGTGAGCACCGGCGCTGGCTTCCTCGGCGGGATTATCGCCGGTTTCCTTGCGGGCTATGTCGCCAGATTTATTGGTAGCAAGCTGCGTCTGCCGCAAAGTATGGAAGCACTGAAACCTATCCTAATCATTCCCTTGTTGGCGAGCTTGGTTACTGGCTTGGTGATGATTTACGTGGTGGGTACGCCAGTTTCTAAAATTCTGGTTGGCCTGACTAACTGGCTGCAATCCATGGGGACGGCGAACGCGGTTCTGCTCGGCGCAATCCTTGGTGCGATGATGTGTACCGACATGGGCGGCCCGGTGAACAAAGCGTCTTATGCCTTTGGCGTGACGCTGCTCAGCTCCTCGGTGTATGCCCCAATGGCGGCGATTATGGCGGCAGGTATGGTGCCACCGCTGGCGATGGGTCTGGCGACCATTCTGGCGCGTAAGAAGTTTGAACAGGGTGAGCGCGAAGGCGGCAAAGCGGCGATGGTGCTGGGGCTGTGCTTCATCACTGAAGGCGCGATCCCGTTTGCGGCGCGTGACCCAATGCGTGTCCTGCCTTGCTGTATCGCGGGCGGTGCCTTGACCGGCGCACTCTCCATGGCATTCGGCGCTAAACTGATGGCACCGCACGGTGGTCTGTTCGTGCTGCTTATTCCAGGCGCAATTACGCCAATCCTCGGCTATCTGGTGGCGATTATCGCCGGTACGCTGCTGGCAGGTGTCTCTTACGCCTTGCTGCGCCGTTCCGATGCTGCTCTGGCGGCAAAAGTGGTTGCTCAGTAATAGCGAGTTAGCAGGAGAAGAAAAGGGCGCCCAGGCGCCCTTTTTTATTGGAGTTTATTGCAGATTTAGCTGATTAGCTCTGAGCTTTCTGCTCGGACTTCAACCAGGCAATTTCGTCTTTCCAGATATCAGGATTGACGGTTTCGAGAATCATCGGAATGCCGTCGAAGCGCGGATCGCGCATCATCCAGCTAAAGACGGTTTTGCCTATGTTACCTTCACCAAGGCTGTGGTGGCGGTCAACGCGGCTGTTAAAGGCACTCTTGGCATCATTCAGGTGCATACCGCGCAGATACTTGAAGCCCACCACGTCTTCGAAGTGTTTGAAGGTTTGGATGCACTCTTCTTCAGTACGTAAATCGTAGCCTGCGGCGAAGGCGTGGCAGGTATCGATACAGACGCCTACCCGACTTTTGTCTTCTACGCCGTCGATGATTTTCGCCAAATGCTCAAAGCGAAAACCCAAGTTGCTGCCCTGACCGGCGGTGTTTTCGATGACGGCCGTCACGCCTTCGGTTTGGCTGAGCACAATGTTCAGCGACTCAGAGATCTTTTCCAGACATTTATCTTCGTCGATTTGCATCAGGTGGCTACCCGGATGGAAATTCAGCAGCGACAGGCCGAGCTGCTCGCAGCGCTGCATCTCATCAAGGAAGGCTTCGCGAGATTTTTCTAACGCTTCGTCCACCGGGTGGCCGAGGTTAATCAGATAGCTATCGTGGGGCAGGATTTGATTGCTGCTATAGCCGTATTTTTCGCACGCGACCTTAAACTTCTCAATCACATCCTCTGGCAGAGGTGCGGCTTTCCACTGGCGCTGGTTCTTGGTAAACAGCGCGAACGCCGTGGCTTCCAGCTCGTGCGCGCGGATAACCGCCTGATCGACGCCACCCGCGGCACTGACATGTGCACCAATAAACTTCATGTTCACTCCTCTGCGATTCATGCTTGTTATGCTCGGATCATAGCGCCTTGGCGGTTGGCATGCAGCAGAGAAGTGTTAAAAACTCTTCAGGAGTTTGTTATCAGCCGAAGAAATGCTGTACCAAACCGTTGATTCCCGCACCGCCGACAATCAGCCAGATGAACAGCACGGCGGCTAGCAGAATCGGCTTCAAACCCGCCTGACGCAGCGCGCTGACGTGAGTGGTCAGGCCCAGCGCCGCCATCGCCATGGCCAGCAGCACGGTGTCGAGGGTGATCAGCGGCGCAATCCAGCTGTGCGGCAAGATATCCAGCGAGTTAAAGGCGGCGACCGCGATAAACAGCAGGGCGAACCATGGAATGGTGATGTTGCTCATGCGGCCGCCGTTTGGCGAAGCCTGCACCTTGCCCCGGCTTTTCCAGCCTGAAAGCAGTAGCAGGAAGGGGGCCAGCATCATCACGCGGATCATCTTGGCGATCACCGCGGCGTTTTCAGCATCCGGGCTAACGCCCTGACCCGCTGCCACCACTTGCGCCACTTCATGCACGCTCGAACCGGTGTAAATACCGAACTGCGCCGCGCTGAAATCAACCCAGTGGTGTTGCAGATTGAGCTGCCACAGCCATGGATAGATAAAGATGGCGGCGGTGCCGAAGATAACCACCGTGGCGACGGCCACCGTGACTTTCTCACTCTTGGCGTTCAGCACCGGCTCGGTCGCCATCACCGCGGCGGCCCCGCAGATACTGCTGCCGGCGCCTATCAGCATGGAGGTTTCGCTATCCAGCCCGAAGACCTTTTTGCCCAGCCAGCAGGCGAGGGCAAAGGTAGAGCAGAGCATCAGGGCGTCAATCAGAATGCCGGTCGCGCCGACGTCGGCGATTTGCGCGAAGGTCAGGCGCAGCCCGTAAAGGATGATCCCAAGGCGCAGCAGGCGCTGCTTGGCGAGATTCACACCGTCGTGGCAAACAGGTCGAATCGACGGATAGAGCGTGTTGCCGATAACCATACCTATCAAAATCGCCAGCGTCAGGGCGCTGAGCCCCAAATGGTTCAGCTGCGGGAAGTTGCTCAACCACAAGGAGACGAGAGTGACAGCGCCGGTGAGAACTAAACCGGGCAAAACGCGTCCAAACCACATTGGCTGTGGGAAGAAGCGATGCGCCTGTTTTTCGTTGAGTGGGTGGGTTGCATGATTCATGGTATTGGCCTTCTCAGTGATTCCTGAGATAAGACTAACCGCGGCTTATATAAAAAAGAAATTGATTATAACTTTATAACCTATCGTAAAAAGCGGTATAGAATATGACAACTGTTGCTCAGCATGATTGACAGGTGCATTGCGGCTATACTTAAACGAAACCAAAGGAATGAGGCCGGATTTGGATGGTTCATTCTGCGATTCGCACTTTTGAAACTAAAAAAACCTCTGATGAGCAACACAAAACGCGGGCGAAGTGGCTCGCGTGACGGATAACCATTTATGCACATTACATTGCGACAACTTGAAGTTTTTGCCGAGGTGTTGAAAAGCGGATCGACGACGCAGGCATCAGTTGTTCTGTCGCTATCGCAATCTGCGGTTAGTGCAGCACTGGCTGATATCGAAGGTCAGCTCGGCGTCCAGTTGTTTGACCGTGTGGGGAAACGGCTGGTCATTAACGAGCATGGTCGTCTGCTCTATCCTAAAGCTCTGGCTTTATTGGAGCAGGCGGCAGAAATCGAGCGATTGTTCAGTAAAGACAATGGTTCATTGCGTATCGGCGCCAGTAGTACCATCGGTAACTATATGCTACCGGGAATGATTGCCAATTACCGACTGGATTTTCCCGCGACGCCGCTGGAATTGAATGTCGGCAATACCGATGATGTGATTAACGCGGTGGCGGAATTTCGCGTTGACCTCGGCCTGATTGAAGGGCCATGCACCATGCCCGAGCTGCTCACCCAGCCTTGGCTGGATGATCAATTGGTGGTGTTTTGCGCCCCGGCCAACCCGCTGGCGGGGAAAAACGTCACCATGGAGAGGCTGGCTCAGGAGCCTTGGATCCTGCGCGAGCGCGGCTCAGGTACGCGAGAAGTGCTGGATCACCTGCTTCTCCCGCAAATGCCAGATTTCAATCTGGTGATGGAGCTTGGCAACTCCGAGGCAATCAAACACGCGGTTCGCCATGGAATCGGTATCAGTTGTTTATCTCGCCGGGTGGTGGCGGAGCAATTGACCAGTGGTACTTTGGTGGAAATTCACCTGCCCATTCCGCCGCTGGTGCGCAAGCTGTACCTGATTCATCATCGTCAGAAACATATTTCCAACGCCTTATCGCGTTTCCTCGATTACTGTAAAGACCCTTTATAAAGAGTGAGATACTGTGAGTTGCAGGGCGAATAACCCTGCAACTTGACGTATTACCCCCAAGGTTTGCTAATGATCCCTAGGCTATTATGAAGGTGTCTTATAACAGGTCGTTCCTGCTATTCAGACAGTCACGTTTTGCTACAATCCGCGCGTAAAATTTCAAATAACAGCTTAAACAGGGCAAAAATGGCTCAACCATCGACTAAAAATTCGCAGCCGGCACCGTCTGGCCTGCGTCGCGAGCTTAAAGCCCGCCACTTAACTATGATCGCCATTGGCGGTTCAATCGGTACTGGTTTATTTGTTGCCTCTGGGGCGACGGTTTCTCAGGCAGGGCCGGGCGGCGCGCTGCTCTCCTACGCGTTAATCGGCATCATGGTGTATTTCCTGATGACCAGCCTTGGCGAGCTGGCGGCCTTTATGCCGGTTTCCGGCTCCTTCTCAACCTATGGTTCGAAATATGTCGAAGAGGGCTTTGGTTTCGCCCTTGGCTGGAACTACTGGTACAACTGGGCAGTGACCATCGCCGTTGACCTCGTGGCTTCTCAGCTGGTGATGAACTACTGGTTCCCCGACACGCCGGGCTGGATTTGGAGCGCTTTATTCCTTGGCCTGATCTTCCTGCTGAACTACATCTCCGTGCGCGGTTTTGGTGAAGCGGAATACTGGTTCTCGCTGATCAAAGTGGTCACGGTGATCATTTTCATCATCGTCGGCGTGCTGATGATCACCGGCATTATGCGCGGTGGCGAAAGCGCGGGCTGGCATAACTGGGCGATTGGCGATGCGCCGTTTGCCGGAGGTTTTGCCTCGATGATTGGCGTGGCGATGATAGTCGGCTTCTCCTTCCAAGGGACCGAGCTGATTGGCGTTGCCGCCGGAGAGTCTGAAAATCCAGGCAAAAACATCCCACGCGCCGTGCGTCAGGTGTTCTGGCGTATCCTGCTGTTCTATATTCTGGCGATTCTGGTGATCAGCCTGATCATCCCTTACACCGACCCGAATCTGCTGCGCAACGAAGTGGGCGATATTAGCGTCAGCCCGTTCACGCTGGTATTCCGCAATGCGGGCCTGCTGTCAGCGGCTGCGGTAATGAATGCCGTGATCCTAACTGCCGTGCTGTCAGCCGGTAACTCAGGCATGTACGCCTCAACGCGCATGCTGTTTACTCTGGCTTCCGAAGGTAAAGCGCCGCGTATTTTTGCCAAGCTGTCCAAAGGCGGCGTACCGCGCAACGCGCTCTATGCCACTACCGTGGTGGCGGCTCTGTGCTTCCTCAGCTCCATGTTCGGCAACCAAACGGTTTACCTGTGGCTGCTGAACACCTCGGGCATGACCGGCTTCATCGCCTGGTTGGGGATTGCGATCAGCCACTATCGCTTCCGTCGCGGCTATGTGTCGCAGGGGCGTGACCTGAAGGACCTGCCTTATCTGTCCGGTTTCTTCCCGTTCGGCCCGATTTTCGCCTTTGTGCTGTGCTTGATTATCACCTTAGGTCAGAACTATCAGGCGTTCCTGAAAGATACTATCGATTGGTATGGCGTGGCGGCGACTTATATTGGCCTGCCGCTGTTCCTGATCATCTGGTTCGGTTACAAGTGGACTCGCGGCACCAAAGTCGTGAAATACAGCGAAATGGAATTTCCTGAGCACCAAGATAAATAACCGATAAAACAGCAAGATATGGAAAAGGCAGGGCTAAAGCTCTGCCTTTTTTTATCGAGAAGCCTTTAGTAGTACAGGTTAACGCTTTGTTACCTGCCATTGATTTTTTCCGGCCAGAACATCCTGTAGTCTTAATAGCTTCTGCATATCGCATTGATAATTATTATCGTTTCCATTATTGTTATGCCCTCTTCAGGGAAACGTAAAGGAATTGCAAGAAGATGATTATGCAGGATAAATATCGTTTTACAGGAGTGAAGGGCGCGGCAATTAGCCTGATTCTGGGGCTTTGCAGCACACAGGCATTAGCGGTTACCGTAACGGATATCGCCGGGCGAACCGTGACCGTACCGGATAATGTACAGCGCATTGTTTTGGGCGAAGGCCGACTGTTTTACGCGGTTTCTTTGTTGGAAGGGCAGAAGCCCTTTGACCGCATTGTCGGCTGGCAGGGGGATTTCCGTAAACTGGACCCTCAAACCTATGCGGTGTATCGCGAGAAGTTTCCGCAAATTGATAAAATACCGCTGATTGGCACTACGACGGCTGACAGCATCAGCCCGGAGAAGGTGCTGACGCTGCGACCTGATATCGCCATCTTTGGCCTTGCAGGGCACGGCCCCGGCCGCAGCAGCGAGTTAGTTGGGCAGCTTGAGAAAGCGGGCGTGCCGGTGGTGTTTATCGATTTCCGCACCTCGCCGCTGAAAAATACTCTGCCAAGTATGGAATTACTGGGTAAAGTGCTCAACCGTGAAAAGCAGGCGCAGGATTACATCCAGTTTTATCGCAACAATATCAAGCGCGTAACTGATGTCACCAGCAAGGTGAGTGAAGAAAATAAACCGAAAGTGTTTATTGAACTGCGTGCATCAACCACGGATGAATGCTGCCGCTCAGCCGGAAATGGCAATATGGGCGACTTCATCGATTTGGCCGGTGGCGTTAACATTTCCAAGCCGCTGCTGCCGGGTCCGTTGGGACTGGTCAATCTGGAAAAAGTGATCGCTTCCCAGCCGGACATTTACATCGCCAGCGGTGGCGGTGCGCCGAAGAAAGCCGGAGATACCTCACTGCCGACCAGTCTGATTCTGGGCGCGCAGGTGACGCCAGAGCAGGCTCAGGCGAGCTTCACGCCGCTGCTTCAGCGCAAGGGGATTTCTACCCTGAAGGCGGTGGAAGAGGGGCACAGTTTCGGTATTTGGCACAATTATTACAACTCACCGTATAACGTGTTGGCGGTGCAGGCGTTTGCTAAGTGGTTCTATCCGCAGAAGTTTGCTGATTTAGATCCTGAGCAGACCATGAAACAGATGTACCAACAGTTTTTGGCGGTAGAGCCTTCCGGCACCTACTGGACTGAAGCCAAAAAACAGGAAAGCGGGCAGTAAGCTGCTGCACGTTTGAGATTTATAAATCACTGAGATGTCTAGAAACATGAGCGCAACTACCGATCCCTTGCTGAATACCAGCCCGCAGGCTGATGGCAGCGTGATGGGACGCTACCAAAATATTGTCCGTCGCCGTCTATTAATCATGTTGGTGCTGGTGCTGGCGATTGTCGCCTCGCTGCTGATCGACTTTGTGATGGGGCCATCGGGGTTGTCGCTCGGTACACTCTGGCAAACGCTGTTTGATTCCGCCTCTGCGGATGCCGGGACACGCGTTATTGTTTGGGATATCCGCCTGCCTTATGCCCTGATGGCTATCGCGGTGGGCATGTCGCTCGGCCTCGCCGGGGCAGAGATGCAGACTATCCTCAACAACCCGCTGGCGTCGCCGTTTACCCTCGGCGTCTCCTCGGCAGCGGCCTTCGGTGCCGCGCTGGCGATTGTGCTCGGCATTGGTATTCCGGGCGTGCCCGATCAGTGGTTTATCTCGGCTAACGCCTTTATCTTCGCCTTACTCGCCGCATTGATGCTCGACGGCATCACGCGCTGGACGCGGGTTGCCAGCTCCGGCGTGGTGTTGTTCGGCATCGCGCTGGTCTTTACTTTCAATGCCTTAGTCTCGCTGATGCAGTTCATTGCCACTGAAGATACACTGCAAGGTCTGGTGTTCTGGACCATGGGCAGTCTGGCGCGTGCCTCTTGGGTCAAGCTGGGCGTGATGCTGCTGGCCTTCTTTGTGCTGCTGCCTTGGTCGATGATGAGCGCGTGGAAGCTGACCGCTCTACGCCTCGGCGAAGATCGCGCCATCAGCTTTGGTATCGACGTGCGCCGCCTGCGCCTCGGCACTCTGCTGCGAATCAGTATTCTTTCCGCGCTGGCGGTGGCGTTTGTCGGCCCAATCGGCTTTATCGGTCTGGTTGCGCCCCACATTGCTCGCCTGATGTTCGGTGAGGATCATCGCTTCTACCTGCCAGCCAGTGCGCTGATTGGTGCTCTGGTACTGTCGATGGCTTCCGTTGCCTCAAAAAATCTGGTGCCGGGCGTCATTATTCCGGTGGGTATTGTGACTTCTCTGGTTGGCGTGCCGTTCTTCCTGAGTATTATTCTGCGTCATCGGGGGAACGTCTGATGTCTGATACCACTTTAGAATTTACTGCAAAAACTGACTTGAACGCGGCCACCCAAGGGCTGCAAATCCGCGGTTTTAAAGCGGGCTACCCGAAACGTCTGGTGATCAGTGACCTCAATGTGCCGATGCTGCCACGGGGTAAAATTACCGTGCTGCTGGGGCCGAACGGCAGTGGGAAATCCACGCTTCTACGCTCGCTGGCCGGGCTGAATCGCGCCGAAGGGCAGCTGATCCTCGACGGCCACGACCTGATGCCCATGCCTTTTGCCCGCCGCGCCGAGCAGGTGGTCTATCTGCCTCAGTCGCTGCCTGCGGGTGTGCATCTGCACGTGCTGGAGTCGATCATTGTGGCTCAACGCGCCTCTGGCAGTAATGGCAAACAGGCGGAAACCACCGAGCAGGTGATGACGCTGTTGCAGCAGCTGGGGATTGAACATCTGGCCCTGAGCTATCTCGACCAGCTTTCTGGTGGTCAGAAGCAGTTGGTGGGCTTGGCGCAGTCGCTGATTCGCCAACCGTCGCTGTTGCTGCTCGACGAGCCTTTGTCTGCACTGGACTTGAACTATCAATTCCACGTGATGGACTTAGTGCGCAAAGAGACGCAAAAACGCAATATCGTCACCGTGGTGGTGGTGCATGACATCAATATCGCGCTGCGCCACGGCGATCGCGTATTGATGCTGAAAGACGGCAATCTGATTGCCGATGGAGAGCCGGAAGAGGTGATCACGCCGGACAGTCTGGCACGCGTCTATGGCGTGCGCGGACGTATCGAGCGCTGCTCGCAAGGAACGCCGCAAATCTTGATTGATGGGTTAGTTAGCGCCCCCTCTATATAAAATGCCCGTCATGTTTCTAGCTGCAGATGCGTTGGCTGCATTTCGGCAACTCGAAACAAGTAGAGCATATGCGCAGTCTTTTTTATAAATAACCAGGTCGCCAAAGTAGTGGCCTGATGCTTCAACCTTCAATTTGTGAGCCTAAACCAAATAACAATCCTTTATCCCGGGCGGCACACCCACGCCTGTCATCCGGTGATATTGGCTATTTAACAAGTTCGCTTGTTATTTTATCTCATGGAGAGAATGCAACATGGTCAAGGTTACATGGACACCGGCAATGAAGGCCGGATTATGCGCACAGCTGTTCACCGCAGCGTTTCCGGTGTTTGCCGACGACGCTAAAGAGGCAAAGGATAACGAGGATCAGATAGTCGTTACCGCCTCTTCGGTGCAGCAAAACCTCAAAGATGCTCCCGCCAGTATTAGCGTCATCACCCACGATGATTTAAATAAAAAGCCGGTACAAAACCTGAAAGATGTCCTGAAAGACGTGCCAGGCGTGCAGCTCACCAGCGAAGGCGACAACCGTCAAGGCGTCAGTATTCGCGGGCTGAGCAGTAGCTATACGCTGATTTTGGTCGACGGCAAACGCGTTAACTCGCGCAACGCCGTATTCCGCCATAACGATTTTGATCTCAGCTGGATCCCCACAGAGTCCATCGAACGCATCGAAGTGGTGCGCGGGCCGATGTCCTCGCTCTACGGCTCCGACGCGCTGGGTGGCGTGGTCAACATCATCACCCGCAAAGTCGGCAAAGCCTGGCACGGCACCTTAAGTGCGGATACCACCGTGCAGGAGCACCGCGATCGCGGCGATAGCTATAACAGTAATTTCTTCACCAGCGGCCCGTTAATTGACGACATGCTCGGGGTGAAAGTCTACGGTGCACTGGGAAAACGTGAGAAAGATCAGACGGATTCCTCCAGTGGTTCAGCCGGTTTGCCGCGCATTGAGGGCTACACCATGCGCAACGCCAATGCTGAATTCACCCTGACGCCAAAAGACAATCAGGACATGACTTTCGGGTATGGTTTCAACCGTCAGGATCGCGATTCTGACACGCTGGATAAAAACCGTCTCGAGCGCGAAAACTACTCGCTGGGCCACAATGGCCGCTGGGGCTGGGCGAATACCGAATTGCGCTTCTACGGCGAAAATCTTGAGAATAAAAACAGCGACACTATTACCTCGAAAAACAACTCGCTGGACGGCAAAATTGTCGTGCCTCTGGGTGAAATCAATCAGTTATTCACCCTCGGCGGTGAGTATCGCAACGACAAGCTGGAAGATAATATCAATCTGTCCGGCAGCGGCAGCACTCAGGCCAACCAGTATGCGATCTTTGTCGAAGATGAATGGCGGATGTTTGAAAATCTGGCCTTCACCGGCGGCGTGCGCATGGACGACCACGAAAACTACGGCGTGAACTGGTCGCCGCGTGCTTATTTGGTCTATAACGCTACCGACACCGTGACGGTAAAAGGGGGCTGGGCCACGGCGTTCAAAGCCCCGTCTCTGCTGCAACTCAGTTCCGACTGGACCAGCGCTTCCTGTCGCGGCGCCTGTCAAATCGTCGGTAACCCGGACCTCAAGCCAGAAACCAGCGAAAGCGTCGAACTTGGCCTGTACTACGCGGGCGAAGAGGGGCTGCTGGAAGATGTCACCGCCAGCGCCACGGTGTTCCAGAACGACGTTGACGACATGATTGGCATCAACCGCACCCGCGACCGCGCGGAGGCACCGAGCTACAGTAACTTTGTGGGTTTTGATAAATCGGGCAATCCGATTTTCAAATATTACAATGTCAACAAAGCGCGTATTCGCGGGCTGGAAACGGAGTTGAAGCTGCCGTTAAGCGAAGCCTTTGGCCTGAAGCTTAACTACACCTACAACGACGGGCGCGACTTGAGCAATGGCGGCAACAAGCCACTCAACACGCTGCCCTTCCACACCGCCAACGCCACCCTTGACTGGAACCCGCAGGACGACTGGAATCTTTATCTGACTGCCAACATGAAAGGCCAGACCCGCACCGTGACCGACAACGGCGCGACGCCGGGCGGTTACACCATGTGGGACACCGGCGGCTCATACAAAGTAAACAAAGCCGTGAAGATCCGCGCCGGCGTGCTGAACCTGCTGGATAAAGACTTGAATCGCGATGCTTACAGTTATAACGAGGATGGTCGTCGATACTTTGTGGCGGTTGATTATAAGTTTTGATGGGCGGCTGCCCAGACCTGCCGTGAAGTTTTAACTTCAACGTCAAAACCGTGGGCTTCGGCCCACACCGACCAGGGGGCGGCTTATCACCACCGCCCCCTGGACCCCCGGGCTCTTTCACTGCGCGCTTCGCTGGTTGGGCGGACATGTTTCAGAAACCTCGGTGTTCACCGCAAAATGCCGCCGCTTAGGCGGTTCCCTCAGTTCGGGTTCGGACCAACTCGTATACCCCCGCTCGTTGTTTCTCACCTCTCCCTCGGCGTCATTTTTGACTGCCGTCTAGGGGCTTTTCAGTCGTGCCGTTTCAGTCAGCCAGTGTTTAGGTTGGTGTTATCTCTTCTCTATTTCAAAGTAGAAAGCTGGCAATGGGTTGCTTATAATGCCGCCCCTTTTTGCTTAGCAGTTGCTCTTTGAGGTACTCATGAAACTTTCTGATCTTGGTCATCGAATCTGTATTTTGGGTCCTTCTAATAGTGGTAAATCAACGCTTGCTGATGCCATCGGCAAGAAGTTGGATTTGAAGATTGTTCATCTCGACCGGCTGTATCATCTACCTAACACTCAGTGGCAGCCTCGGCCAACGGAGGAATTCATCGCGCTTCACGATGAAGAGATAAAAGGCGAAAGATGGGTTATTGACGGCAATTACTCGAAGTTGCAGCCACAGCGCCTCGCCAGAGCAACGGGGATTATTGTGCTGGATGTCTCCACGGCATTAAGCGTTGTGCGTTATCTCAATCGGACATTGTTCGAAAAACATCGCTACGGCGCTCTGGAAGGGGGCAAAGACAGTCTGAACTGGGACATGTTCCACCACATCATTTTCGTCACACCGAAAAATCGACAACGTTATACGAAGCAGTTTGCACAATGGACAGTGCCAAAAATCCGGCTGGCCTCGGCAAGAGAAATCAAAAAACAGATGCGCGAGTGGGAGTTAGTTTAGACTTTTCATCAATTTGAAGGTCAGAACGACGTTCTGCTCCTCCCCTAAATAGGGGAGGAGCAAAGCAAAACCCCCTGAAACGGCACGGTCGAAATGCCTCAAAACCGCAGTCAAAAATGGCGCTGAGCGAATGGTTCGAGACCTATGGCTCGAAGCCTGAAGCGAAGGCACCGCCTAAGCGGCGACATTTTGCGGTGGATAACTGAAGTACCTGAAACACGTCCATCCAGCCAGCGACAGCGCGCAGTAAAGAGCCGGGGATTCTTAAGGGGCGCGGCGATAGGCGCCCCTTAAGGCCGGTGTGGCGGCAGCGCACGGTTTTGACCTAGACCTTAAAGGCCAGTTTGCGTGGCAACGCAAGGTGTTGACCTTAAGACCGGTGTGGCGGCAGCGCACGGTTTTGACCTTGACCTTAAAGGCCAGTTTGCATGCCAACGCAAGCCGCCCCCAGACTCATTCCCTAAAACTCAATGCCACCCCAAGTGCATCTTCAGCCCTGACCACAACGCCTTCCGGCGTATCCGAAAACGCAATTTCGCCGACTTTCAAACTTTGTCTCACCAAGTCCAGCGACGCGGTGGCAAACTCCAGCGCGACCATGCGCGCCGTGCCGTTTTCCCCTTCGGGGATCTTGCCGAACAGGGCGGTGGCGCGCTCTGGGGGAATGAAACGCACCGTGGCGCGTCCGGCTTTGATCTCCACTTGACCGTGCGAGCCGTGGCTCAGCGCCGACTCGCCGAACAATTCGGCATAAACGCTGGCGGTCTCCTGCGGCGCGGAGGTCGCGATAACGAAACCGGTGATATTGCTCACCCCGTTCGGGTGGCGCTGCCATTCGGTGCGCCACACCAGCTCCGGCGTGATGTGCTGGCAGAAGAAGCTACGGCCATTGGCCACGCGCTCGGCGGAGAGCGGCACGGTGCGAAAACGCGCATTCGGCTCGGAGCCGTCGTTAAGCTGCACCGGACGGAAAAAATCGGCGGGCGCTGAGCCCGCAATGTCTTGCTGCTGCAAATGCTGGAATACCGCCGAGGCGTCCTGCGTTTTCCAAACTAGCCCGGTCAGGCCGAGCGGCGCGAGCCACAGGTCTTTGCGGGTGTGCTCGTTGGCGGCTTCATAACCTAAAAGTTCAAGATAGTTCTCGCCGAAAATCGCCAGATGATTGCTCGAACCCAGCGAATGATGCCCACGCGGCGTGAGCTGGAAGCCCAAGCGGCGGAATTGCTGCTGGGCGTGATCCAGCAATCCGGCCACGTTAATCACCGCGTGGTCGAGATGCGGCGTTATCTCAGTTTTCGTTTCTACTGCCTGTTCCGGCGTTGAAATCTCAGTCATCAAAAGGTTCTCCCAGCGTTAACATCAGGCGATTGGCCCAGGCGAAGAAGGCGGTGGATTGCGCTAAGTCGACGATTTCCAGCGTGCTCAGCCCCTCTTCGCGCAGTCGGACGATATGGGCGCTGCTGGCGGTTGGCGGCGTGGCGGAGAGCGCGGCGGCGAAGTCGATCTGCGCCTGCCAGCGCGGGGACTGCCCCTCGCTGAGAATGCCGCCCGGCGCGGTGTCGATCAGACGCTGCACGTCTTCGGTCTGCTTGGACAACTGGCTGGCTTTGCGCGAATGCACCGAGGCGCAGTAGATACAGCCGTTGATTTTACTGGCAACGGTGGCGGCGATTTCGCGCTCTTTACGCGGCAGGCCGCCGCTGGTGTAGAAAATGCCTTTGTCGGTCAGGGTGCGTTGCTCAAGGACCGGCAGGTTGCGGCCTAACAGGCGGAAATAGTCGGAGTCGGTATGGCCGAAGCGCGCCAGAATAGCCTGCTGCTCGGCATCAAACTCTTCCAGCTTCTTCGACGGGATCCACGGCTCCCAGCCCAGTTCGGCCTGCGTAAACACCTTCGGCGCAGAGCGCCCGCTGTGGGTTTTGCCATCGTGACGCCAGTGGCCCGCCGCAACTTTCCGGTCACTGGCGTTCTCCACCGAATGACCACCAATCAAGCGGTAGCTGCGCAATTGGCGCGTCTGGAAACTGACAAAAGCAATCAGCTGCGACAGGGTGACGATGGCGTCTAATGACCAGCCCGCCTGCTGCAAAGCCTGTAAGTGGGCGGCGGTGGCGCTGGCCGGTTTAAAGCTCAGGCGTTCGCCGTGGTCGAGTGCAGACTCCAAACGCGCCGTGTTGCCTTCATCGGGCAGGGCGTTTAGGCGCTCAGCATAGTGGGAAGCCAGCTGGCTGTCGCCATGCCAGCGGGCGACGTTTTCAGCCAGCAACAGACGTTCGGCCAAGGTGAAATCCACGCCGTCGTCGGCGCTAAAAATGGTTTCGTAGCTCCCTTGGGCGTGACGAGTGGCGGCATCGCGAGTTTCGCGCGCCTGCGCCAGTTCTGAACCAGCGTCAATCACAGCCAGTTGGTCGAGCAAATCTTGAGCGGTAGTCATGGCGTTTCCTTAAACAAGTTCGTGCAGAGGTGAAGTCACGGATTTTGGCGTGCGGCGCGTCCAGCCCAGCTCTGGCGCGACGTGGCGGGCCAGCAGTTCGATGGAGCGCAGAATGTATGGGTGTGGCGGGTCAATCGAGTGAACCTGGAATGACAGGTCGGTCACCCGCGCCAGCGCGCTGTCCAGTTTCAGGGAAGCCGTCACCTGATCCGGCGAGCCAATGTGCGCGTCAAAGGCGCGAATATGGTCATCCAAGGTGTCGCCGTGAACCGTCTGACCATTGGCGCGATGGTTCTCCGCCTGACGGCGCAGGCCTTTCTCAGCCAGTCGGCGCGCTTCGGCCCCGTCTTCGGTCACAAAGGCGGTGCGCGAGCCCATGATGCGCGGCTCGACGCCCGCAGGCAGGGCGGCAAGGTAGGCATCAATAATGGGGTTTTGAATCTCGGCCAGCGTCAGGTTAGGCGCATCCGCCGGGCGCGGCTGGGTGCGTGACAGCATCAGGCCATCACCGGCCAAGCCCGCGCGCGTGCCGCCTTCGACGGAAAACGTGGCTTGCCAGACGCGGTTCACCAGCTGAGGCGCAGCCGGGTATAAACGGTTATCGGTTCCAGCCAGCGGCTCGCCGCGCCACGCCTGTAACAATGTGTTGAGGTTGTGGCTAAATACCGCGCCGCGCTGGCTGCTTTCCAAGCCAAATGGCGGGAATGAGGTCGGCGTACCGCCCGATCCTAAGCCAATTTCCAGACGCCCGCCGGAGAGCAAATCCAGCACCGAGGTGTCTTCGGCCACGCGCAGCGCATTTTCCATCGCCAGCGTGATCACCCCGGTGCCCAGACGGATGAAACGGGTGTGCGCCGCAACCTGTGCCAGAAACACCAGCGGTGCGGGCAGGCCGCCCTCGGCTTCGTGGAAGTGGTGCTGCGCCACCCATGCCGCGTCAAACCCCTGCTGTTCGGCAAAAACGATCTGCTCAGTGGCTAAGCGATAGCGCTCTTGCGGGCTGGCGTCATCCAATAAACGGGTAAAAAAGCCAAGACGTTTTGTACTCATTTCAATTCCTTAACGCTGTTCAGTTATGCAGCGCGATGACGGCCATTGACCGGGATCGCATTAATCAGTTCTTTGGTGTAATCACTGCCCGGATGAGCAAACACCGATTCGACGTCGCCGGAGTCCACCTGTTGACCGCGATTAAGCACCGAAACGCTGTGCGAAATCTGCCGGACGGTGGCGAGGTCGTGAGAGATAAACAGGTAGGTCAGGCCGAGGGAGTCCTGCAACTCCTGCAACAGGCTGAGGATCTGCGCCTGCACCGTGACGTCCAGCGCCGAGGTGGCTTCATCCAGCACCAGAATCTTCGGTTCGAGGATCAGCGCACGGGCGAGTGCCACGCGCTGACGCTGGCCGCCGGAGAGTTCGCGCGGTTTACGGCTGAGCAGTTCCAGCGGCAGGGCCACGCGCTGGGCGATGCTGTGCACCCGGCGGCGGCGCTCGTCGGCGGCAATAGGTTCATAGTTCAGCAGCGGCTCTTCAATAACGCTAAACAGCGTTTGCGAAGGGTCGAGAGAGGCAAACGGGTTCTGATAAACCAGCTGAATCTGCTTACGCAGCTGGCGCAGCGGTTCGCCTTTCAGCTGGGTAATATCCTGCCCGTCGATTAACACCGCCCCTGAATCCGGCCGCTGGAAGCCGAGCAGAATACGCGCCAGCGTGGTCTTGCCAGAGCCTGACTCCCCGACCAGCGAGTGGGTGGTGCCGCGTGCGATAGTGAAGGAGACATTATCCACGGCTCGGAAAGCCGGTTTGCCTTTGCCGCCCAGTGAGAAGTCCTTCACCAGATTTTCAACCCGCAAAATCGCTTCGCCGCCAGTAGCGCGCAGTGATGCGCGATGCCTGCCGGAGAGGGCGGGGACATCTGCGAACAGCTGGCGGGTGTATTCGCTTTTCGGCGCGCTAAGCACCTCGGCGGTAATGCCCTGTTCCTGCACTTTGCCGTGACGAAATACCAGCAGGCGGTCGGCGCGCTCGGCGGCCACCGCGAGGTCGTGGGTGACGAACAGCACGGCGGTGCCGAACTCCTGACGCAGCTCGTCAATCAGATCCAGAATGCGCTTTTGCACCGTGACGTCCAGCGCGCTGGTTGGCTCATCGGCAATGATTAAAGCCGGTTGCAGCGCAATGGCGATGGCAATCAGCACGCGCTGTTTCATGCCGCCGGACAGCTCGTGCGGATACTGCTTGGCGCGCAGCTCAGGGTGGGAAAGGCCGACGCGAGCCAGCAGTTCCACCACGCGCTCGTCGCGCTGCTTGCGCGACAGGCGGCGGTGAATGTTCAAAATTTCCGCCACCTGCGCGCCGATGGTCTTCACCGGATTGAGTGAACTGGTCGGGTCCTGCGGGATCAGGCTAATGCGCGCGCCGCGCAGCGCGTCCAGGCGGCGCTGCGACCACTGGCTGATGTCGGTGCCATTAAGGCGAATCGCCCCTTCCTGCAAATGGCCGTTTTCCGCCAACAGGCCGATAATCGCCTGCGCGGTAGTGGTTTTGCCGGAGCCGGACTCGCCGACCAGCGCCACCACTTCCCCCGGATAAATCGAGAAAGAGACATTGTGCACCACGCGCTGGCTCTGCGTACCGCTGCTGTAAGCAATGGAGACGTCTTCCAGCGCCAGCACCGGCGTGCGCTGCTCGGCGGCGGTGCGGTTAAAGCTGACATTCAGGCTCATCGACGGCTCCTGCGGAAAGATTGGCTAATACGGTTGGCGGAAAGCACCACCAACACCACCACGATGCCGGGGAAGGTGGTTAACCACCATGCCGTGGAAATGTAGTTACGCCCTTCGGCAATCAGCAGGCCCCACTCCGGGGTTGGCGGCGGGGTGCCGTAACCCAAGAAGCTCAGGGTGGAAATTGCCAAAATCGCACTGCCAAATTGCAGGGCGGAAAAGGCCAGCACGGCAGTCAGCGAGTTGGGCAAAATATGCCGCCACAGCACCGCGAGGAAGGTACCGCCGCTGCCATAGGCCGCTTCGACATAATCGCTGTGACGCACCAGCACCACTTCTGAACGCGCGAGGCGTGCGAAGTTGGCAATCGAGGTGACGCCGACGGCGATTGCCGCGTGAACCGTACCGAAGCCGAGCAGAATAATGACCGAAAGCGACAGCAGCAGGCCGGGGATCGACAGCAGTACGTCAACGATGCGCATCACCAGAGTATCGGCAAAGCCGCCAACTGCGCCGGCGAATAGCCCGAGCGCGGTGCCGAGTACCAGCCCCAGCGCCACGGCAACCAGTGCGCCGGACAGCGAGTGCGACGCGCCGTAAACAATGCGTGCGTAGACATCGCGGCCCAGCTGGTCGGTGCCCAGCCAGTGTCCGGCCTGAGGTGCCAGACGCTGCGCCCCGGCAATGCCTTCCGTGCCGCTATAAGAGGTGAACAGCCACGGCGCGATGGCCCATAAAATCACCACGATCATCACCGCCCAGGCCAGAATCAGCCCCGGCTTAACGCGGGTGAACAGGGCGCTGCGGGTTTTCGGGCGAGGCGCGAGGCGTGTTTTCTCCTGACCTAACTGCTCAATGGGTAAGCTACTCATGCGTGCGCTCCGGCAGTGGATTTAAGGCGCGGATCCAGTAACGGATAAACCAAGTCGACCAACAAGTTGATGCCAACAAAGGCGGCGGCGGAGATAACCACAATGGCCTGTAACACCGCCACATCCTGATTGTTGACCGCCTGCTGGGTCAGCTGCCCCAGCCCGTTAAGGCCGAAGACGGTTTCGGTGATCAGTGCCCCGGCAATCAGCTCGCCAAACAGCAATCCGGCAATGGTCAGGGCAGGGAGCAGGGCATTACGCGCAACGTGGCGCCACAACACGCCGCTGCGCGACGCACCTTTGGCACGGGCGACGGCCACGAAGGGCTGGGTCTGCACCTGATCGATACTGCGGATCAAAATTTGCGCCAGCGGGGCTGAAATCGGCACCGCCAGCGTAACGATCGGCAGAATCAGCCCGACCCATTCACCCGGGTTAATCACCGGGATCCAGCGTAAGTGGAAAGAGAAGAACTGGATCAGCGCAATGCCGAGCCAGAAGGTTGGGATCGAAATAAACAGCGACGGCAATGACTGGAATGCCGACTTCAGCCAGCCGAAGTGCAACAGGCTGGAGAGGAAGGCGATGGCCACCGCCACCACCGCCGCCAAGATAAAGCCGAGTACCGCCAGTCGCAGCGTCGGCGGGAAGTTGCTGCTCAGCAGCTCCGTCACCGGCACGCCTGCCTGAATCGAATAACCCAGATCGCCGCGCAGGAAATTGCCCAGTGTGTGCAGATATTGCTGCCAAACCGGCACATCTGCTCCGTACACCGCGCGCATATCCGCGATCTGCGCCGGGCTGAGTCCCATATCGGGATTCTGGAATTTGATAAGGATGGCGTCACCCGGCAGCACTTGCAGCAGGATGAAGGAGACGGTAAACGCCGCCCACAGCACCAGCACTGCCTGCCCGATGCGACCACTAAAGTATCGGCTCATTGTCTACTCCTGCCTGTTAGTGCTTTTCCAACCATGCGCCGTAGAAGCTTGGGCGGCCCACGGCTTCAAAGTTCACGCCTTTGAGGTACGGAGCACCGGCAAACACCTGCGGTTCTTCGAAAATTGGAATGACATAAGCCTGATCCAACAGGTAGTTCTGCACGTCGCCAGTCAGCGCCAGACGCTTTTTCGGGTCGACTTCGGCAGAAACCGCCGTCAGCAGGTCGTTGAGTTTGTCGTCACGGAAGCTTTTCACCTTGCTGCTTGAACCGCCTTTTTGCAGCAGCACGTCGCGGTTGGTCGGGTAGAAGGCGCTTTTGATGACGTCCGGATCGGCACGGCCGACTTCCACCACGTAAGCGGCAGTTTTCTCTGGGTCGAGGTTGTCCGCCACGCGGCTACCGGCGTCACCCGCCAAGATATTCAGCTTCACGCCGACCTGACCCCACTGCTGGGAAACCAGTTGCAGCACTTCTTTGTTCTGCGGCTGTGGCAGGGATTCATACACGGTCAGAGAGAGGGTTTTGCCATCTTTTTGGCGAACGCCGTTCGGCCCGGCTTTCCAGCCAGCTTCGTCTAACAGCTTTTTGGCCTGCGCCGGGTCATAGGTCAGTTTGTTGCTCAAATCCACATAGCCCGCGGCGGTTTTGGCCACCACCGAGGTAGCTTGTGGATAGTTAGGGGAGAACAGGGTGTCGACCACTTGTTTAGAGTTGGTGGCGTGCAGCAACGCCTGACGCACGCGAAGATCAGAAACCAGCGCATTATCAGGGCGGAAGGCGATGCCGTCGTTGACGCCTTTAGTCGGAGCAGCGTAAATCGGGAAGTTTTGGTCTTTGGCCTGTTTTTCGTCATAAGCCTGAACCTGACGAATAAAATCAGCCTGACCGGCCAGCAGCGCGCCAATGCGCACGCTGTCTTCATTGGTGACAATTACTTTGATGCCATCAAGGTTAGCGCGACCCTGCTGCTTAAGGTTTTTCGGCCCCCAGTTGTAGTCTTTACGCGCGGTTAAATCGACTTCGCGCCCCAGCGTCTCTTTGCTGACCACAAAGGGGCCAGAGCCGATGATGTGGGTGGCATCGCCCAGCGAGTCAAAATCGCGGTTTAACGTGCTCAGCGACACTAAGCCGGAGCCAATGGTGGCGGTACCTTGCAGGAAGCCCGGCGAGGATTTCTTGAAGAAGAATTTCACCGTAAGTGGGTCAACCACTTCGCTGTGGTCATAGTTGTTAATCACTTCGGATACTGGCAGGTGATGTTCTTTATTGCCTAAGCCGTAAGTGTCGAAGTTCTTCGCCACGGCGTTGGCATCGAGCGGCGTGCCGTCTGAGAAGGTAACCCCCGGGCGAATTTTAAAGGTGTACTCGGTTTTATCCGCATTGAAAGACCATGACTCAGCGATCCACGGCTCAATCGCCAGCGTCTCCGGGTTCTGGTAAGTCAGCTTGTCGGTAATTTGGTTAAGGATACCGCCGTTCGGATAGAAGCCGCCTGCTGGTGGATATAAGTTGGTGTGAGCCTGCTGTTCAAGATAAATCAAGGTGCCGCCCTGAACTGGCGTTCCGTCAGCAGCCATAGCCGCGCTGGTGGTGGTTAATAAAAGCCCTAAAGCCAGAGCGCGGGAAACCGCGTTCAAACGGCGAATATTTTGCATGGATATACCCTTTTTATTATTGGCAAGTGAGCACCACCAAAGTCCGCCGTGACGGCTTTAGAACTAAAGTAGTGGTTCTATAACAAACCTTTTTAAAATGGATATAAACGAAGGAATTTAGCTATCAATAGCGAGAAAGTGGCAATAGGAATGTATTGAACATTGAGCCATGTTTGGGGGCTTTGGGGGGGCTGCCCAAACCCGCTCTTAAGGTCAAGGTCGTGGGCTCGCCGCCCACACTGGCCCAAAGGGTTTTAAACGAAACCCTTTGGAATCCTGCGTTTTTTTGCTGCTGAAAGATCGAGGCTGCGCAGGGTTGGAATGGACGTGTTTCAGCGGCCACGGTGATCGTCGCGAAGTGCCGCCGCTTAGGCGGTCCCCTCAGTTCGGGATTACTCGGCCTCTGGCCTCGCCCTTCGGGTCGTTGCTTTGCAACGCTGTCTCGCTTCGCTCGGCTCGAGCCTTTGGTCTCGAACCACTCCCTCGGCGTCACTTCTGAACGCGACCTACTGGCATTTACACCGAACCATTCCATCCAATCCGTAAAAAACAACCCCAAAACCAAACCCACTGAAACGGCACGGCCAAGATGCCTCAAAACCGCAGTCAAAAATGGCGCTGAGCGAACGGTTCGAGACCAAAGGCTCGAAGCCTGAAGCGAAGGCA
>NZ_JAWUDN010000010.1:0-216591 GCF_044430645.1 Ewingella allii
TCCAAGGGAGGCGCGTTTACGCCTCCCTTGGTCGGTGTGGGCCGACGCCCACGACCTTGAATTTGAATTTGAATTTGAATTTAGATTTAACTTTGAAATGAAAAACCAAAACGGGGGATTGGGGGCTCACAGCCCCCAATGGCAAAATCAAGCTTTTGCCACACTTTCTACCAGTGCCATTTCTTCGCTGCTCAGCAACTTCTCGATGTCGACCAAAATCAACATCCGATCGCCCAGTGAACCAAGGCCGGTTAAGTATTCGGTAGAAAGCGTTACCGCGAACTCTGGCGCAGGGCGAATTTGCTCCTGAGTCAGAGAGAGCACGTCAGACACGCCGTCAACCACAATACCCACTACCCGGTTTTCGAAGTTCAGAACGATAACCACGGTGTTTTCATTATATTCAACGTTCTGCTGGGCGAACTTCACCCGCAGGTCGATAATTGGAACGATGACGCCGCGCAGGTTGGTGACGCCCTTGATGAATGCTGGCGTGTTGGCGATACGCGTTACCTGATCGTAACCACGGATCTCCTGCACTTTAAGAATATCGATACCGTATTCTTCATCACCCAGCGTAAAAATCAGGAATTCCTGTCCTACCGTTTCACCTGCCATTTTTGTCACGGTTGCAAGTCCGGCCATGTTATTCACCCTTCATCGTTCGGCTAAAATTGAGCCTCACCGGCGTCACCAGTGAGGGCTTTTTCGTTTTAAATTTTTATGCAACGGCCGAGTCGACGGCACGTTTGTCACGGTTAAGCGCCTGCAGGGCTGATACATCAACAATCAGCGCCACGCTGCCGTCGCCCAAAATGGTCGCGGCGGAAATCCCCGGTACTTTGCGATAGTTACTCTCGAGGTTTTTCACCACCACTTGATGCTGACCGATCAACTGATCCACCAGCAGCGCGTAGCGGCGTCCGGCACTTTGCAGGATCACCACGATGGCCTGCGTCGCCTCGGTTTTCGCCCCGGTCACGTCAAACACGTTGTACAACTCGACCAGCGGCAGATATTCGCCACGCACTTGCAGAACGCGCTCGCCACCGGCCAGCGGATGTAAGTCTTCAGCCAAAGGTTGCAGAGATTCCATCACCGCGTTTAATGGCAGGATAAACACCTCTTCGCCGACTTTGACGGACATACCGTCCAGAATCGCCAGCGTCAGCGGCAGCAGGATGCGGATTGTGGTGCCTTTACCCTGTTGAGAATGGATTTCAACGTGACCGCCCATCTCCTGGATATTTCGTTTCACCACGTCCATGCCCACGCCACGGCCTGAAACGTCAGTCACTTTTTCCGCAGTCGAGAAGCCTGGCGCGAAGATAAGCATCCCGACTTCTTCATCACTCATATTGTCATTGACGTTCATCCCCTGCGACGCGGCTTTGGCCAAAATCTTCTCGCGGTTCAGACCCGCACCGTCATCTACCACTTCAATGCAGATATTCCCGCCCTGATGTTCTGCGGAAAGGGTCAGATTGCCCGTCGGATGCTTGCCGTTGGCGATACGCACGTCGGGAGACTCCACGCCGTGGTCCAGACTGTTACGCACCAGGTGGGTTAATGGGTCGATGATTCTTTCGATCAGGCTCTTGTCCAGCTCGGTCGAACTGCCGAGCAGCGTCAATTCAATCTGCTTGTTCAGCTTGCTGGCAAGGTCACGGACCAGACGCGGGAAGCGGCTGAAAACGTACTCCATCGGCATCATACGAATGGACATCACCGACTCTTGCAGGTCACGCGCGTTGCGCTCCAACTGCCCCATACTGTTGAGCAAATCGCTGTGGGCCACCGGGTCCAACAGGTCAGAACGCTGGGCCAGCATCGACTGGGTGATCACCAGTTCGCCGACTAAGTTAATCAGCTGATCCACCTTCTCAACCGCCACGCGGATGCTGGTTGATTCAGCGGCTTTTGGCGCGCGCGCTTTCGCCTGTGGCGTCGAGTCAGGCACGACAGCCAGAGCGGGTGCCGCGCGCGGCGCGGCTTCCTCAATTGGCGCGACAGGTTGCGCGGCCACGGCCTGTGGTTCAGCAACGGCCGGCTCGACGTCATTGGCGGCGGGCTGGCTAAAGCTGATTTGTTCAGGTTCGATAACAAAGCAAAGCACGGCGCTAATGTCGTCTTCGCTCAGCGTGGTGTTGAGGGTCGCTTCGACACTGTTTGCTGTTTGCACAGCATCATGCACCTCGCCAAGATTGCCCAGCTCTTCCAGCATCAGCGGCACTTCGGCTTCTTTCAAGCCAGAAAGCAGAATGCGTAAACCGCCGCTCGAGGCCGCCGTCGGCGCAGTGTTCACCGCCGCTGACTCCGTCACAACGTGGAGGTCGACCGTCGGGGCGCCCTGCTGCTGTGCTTGAGCTTCAAGCGCCAGTTGGCGCAGCGCGGCGCAGATGTATTCGAAGCTTTCAGCATCAGGGTCCTGAGAGGATTTATAGGCGTCCAGTTGCTCCTGCATAATGTCTTTCGTTTCCAAAAACAGGTTGATGATGTCAGTGCTCAGGCTCATTTCTGCGCGTCGTGCACCGTCGAGCAGGTTTTCCAATAAATGGGTGGTTTCCTGCAGAACTGAGAATCCAAAGGTGGCGGCCCCGCCTTTAATCGAGTGCGCCGCGCGGAAAATCGCGTTGAGCTGCTCGATATCAGGCGTCTGGGGGTCAAGCAGCAACAGGTGTTGCTCCATATCCGCCAGCAGTTCGTCTGCTTCATCGAAAAACGTTTGGTAAAAATCACTAATATCCATGCTCACGTGATCACCTCTGCTGTGAATCGCGGCTTGCCGATGATGCCGGTTGCGCCGTAACGTCCGCCGCGGCAGGGATCGCCGTGGTTGGTCTGTTAGACGAAGAAGAACTTTCCGGAGTCACCGTCTCACTCTTGGGTTGTTGTTGTTCTTGTGAGGGCTGCGTCGGTAAAGATTGCCCTGATGTTGGTGGTGTTGTTGATTCTGTTGGCGGTTCCTTGGATGTCAGGTGCGGCGCGAAAGCCGATGACGCCTTGGCGCTTGGTGGCTCAACCGGGGCCGGAGCCTGAGTGTCACTGCCCGGAACCATCTTTTTCAATTCGCCCGCGTCGCTAATGGTGACGGCTTCACCCTCGCTGTTTTCGCGCTCGATGGCCTCTTCGGCATGTTTATTCAGCACTAAAATACTGATGCGACGGTTAATCGCGTCGCCGGACGGATGGTCTTTCAGCTGCATGGTGGAACCCATGCCCATCACGCGCAGCACTTTGCCTTCGCTCAGGCCACCGGCGGTTAATTCACGGCGCGAGGCGTTGGCGCGATCGGTCGACAGTTCCCAGTTGCTGTAGCCGCGTTCGCCCATGGCGTACGGCATATCATCGGTATGACCGGCGAGGCTTATCTTGTTGGGAAAATCATCCAGCACCGGAGCAATCGCCCGCAAGATATAGCGCATATAAGGCTCTACCGTGGCGCTGCCCAGTTGGAACATCGGGCGGTTCTGGCTATCGATAATCTGGATACGCAGCCCCTGCTCCGTGAGGTTAATCATCAGGTGCGGGCGCAAATCTTTCAGACGCGGATCGGAAATCAGCATCTGCTCTAGCTTCTCTTGCAGGCGCTGCAAATCACCGATTTCACGCTGGTCGCCCTGCGACTGGATCATCTTATGCACTTCGCCATCCTGCTGGGTTGGGTCATCCCCGCCGCCCGGAATCGGGCTGGTGGCGTCACTGCTGCGCGGACCATTGGTAATGGCTACGGCCAATGGTGTACGGAAGTATTCAGCAATCTGCACCAGCTCTTTCGGGCTGGAAATGGAGATAAGCCACATCACCAGGAAGAATGCCATCATCGCCGTCATAAAGTCGGCATAAGCAATCTTCCACGACCCGCCGTGATGCCCGCCGCCGTGCTTGGCCTTTTTCCTGCGCACCACAACGATGGGATGACTCTGATGCTTCATACGTTTTCTTCTTCCGCTTGCTTGTTAGGCGATTTGACCTGACGAACGTGATCTTCGAGTTCGACGAATGAAGGACGCTCGGAGGTGTAAAGCGTTTTACGACCAAACTCGACGGCAATCTGCGGCGCATAGCCATTCAGGCTTGAAAGCAAAGTCACTTTGATGCACTGCATCATCTTGGTGTTCTCAGCACATTTCTGACGCAACACTGCTGCCAGCGGGGAGACAAAGCCGTAGGCCAGCAAAATACCGAGGAAGGTGCCGACCATCGCATGGGCAATCAAAGCCCCCAGTTCTGCAGCCGGACGGTCTGCGGCAGCCAGGGTATGAACAATCCCCATGACCGCGGCCACGATGCCGAATGCCGGGAGTGAATCTCCCACCAGCGCTAGACTATTGGCGGGCACTTCGCTCTCTTGCTCGTAGGTTTCAATCTCTTCATCCATCAACGCTTCGATTTCAAAAGCATTCATGTTGCCGCTGACCATCAGTCGTAAATAGTCAGTGAGAAATTCCACCAAATGTTTATCGGCAAGAATGCGCGGATAATTAGTGAAAATGTCGCTTTCCTGCGGATTATCGATGTCGTTTTCCAGCGATAGCATCCCCTGTTGGCGCGATTTGGCGAGTAAACGATAGAGCAGCGCCATCAGATCCATATACAGCGCCTTGCTGTAACGCGATGCACGGAACAGTTTCGGCAGTGCGCGAAGCGTTGATTTAATGGCTTTGCCGTTGTTACCAACTAGAAACGCACCAATACCGGCGCCGCCGATGATCAGCAGTTCTGCGGGCTGATAAAGCGCGCCCAGCTCGCCGCCAACCAGCATGAAGCCGCCAAAGACTGAGCCCAGGACCACGATGTAACCGATGAGTACTAGCACGATAATTCCTTAATTCGATGTGGCTTTTGGGTATAGGCCAGACCAGGGAAAGCGCGCTTGAGGAGAGAATTGAGGTTTTTGTATCGTCAGGAGACAACAAAAAAACGATCGGGGATGTTGGGGAGGTATTGTAAAGAGTGGCATTTCACCACTCTTTATCATCACGTTACCTGTCGCACTCTGCTGCCCACATCATCTCAAACTGCGCGCTTGACCTTTTCGTCCAGCTCTTGAGATGTACTATCGGCAGCTTCCGGGGAAAGTTTACGTTTTTTTACTGCTCGTGAAGGTGGTTGGCAAAGACTGCACACAAAACCGTGACGTGGCTGATGTGCATGGGTAATAAAAGAACCATCGCAGCAGTTGCAAGAAGAGAGTTGCAGCATGCCGCTGTCAACAAATCGAACCAATGTCCACGCACGGGTCAGGGCCAAAATCGGCGCTTCACCCGGCTGCTCTGGACACTGCTCCAGATACAGACGATATGCCTTGATAACCGCCTCAACGCCATTGCAATGCCCGCTCTTCATCAAGAAGGTATAGGCGTTGTAGAACATAGAGGAGTGAATGTTTTGTTCCCACGTCATGAACCAGTCGGTGGAGAACGGCAACATCCCTTTCGGTGGAGGACTACCACGCAGCTCTTTGTAGAGTTTAATTAACCGACCACGGCTAAGCTGCGTTTCGCTTTCCAGCATCTGTAAACGGGCACCCAGCGAAATCAATTCCATCGCTAACTGAATATCCCGCGCTTCCTGAACAATACTTTTTTCGACGGGTCTGGCCGAAGCCTCTCTCGGTGTCGATGGTGCTTTTATCAGGGACATAGTTATGCCCTTTTCTTAGAGGCGCTGCTGTCTTTAGCTGAAAGCCCTTTCAGCAAATGGCTAGACAACAGAATACCTGTGTGGATTTGCTGTAAATCATCCACTCGCGACTCTTGCGTCAAACGCTCAATCGTCTTGCTGTCGTCGAAACGAAACTGGCACAGCAACTGATTCGTTTCAGCTAACTTCACCATTTGCGGCAAAGTCAGGCCAGCTAACGCGTCAGCCATGACATCGTCGATCCCCAATCGGAACATCGCGGAAGCCTTTTCGTCGTTTATTAACCGCTGTGCTAACAGCAAATATGACAGATTGATGTCATAAATATGTTTAAGCAATTCTGACATGCTTGTTTACCCCATACCGTCAGCTATGAATTCATAACTGGTTGATAGATATAATCACTGCTTGGTTTTTTAGTCCGACAGAGTATTTTTTTACTATCAAAACAATTGGCTCATTGGACGATGAACATCACATTTCATTTTTTCAAAGAAATGTTTGCGAGGACAAAACAGGTTTATCTCGCGGTTTTATATTCACCGCCAATACAAAGTAGTTCCTGATGCAAACTATAAGTGTGACAATTTCACGGCTAATTAAATTTAATAATTTATCAGTTGTGGCTTTTCGGCAGGGTCCGTTGCTGTGATTGCGTGTCATTCAGTGAAACGCTTTTACATACATTATTAGGATTAATCTTAATACGACGCAAATGTAACCCCGAATCATTAGCACATACAATCTAGGCCTCAGCGAATTTTGGATAAAGTGTGACACAGATCACAATAATAAAACTTATTTTTATCCAAAAAGAGTGATTTGGGTAAAAAATCAGCTCAAAATTTAACCAAAAGTAAAAATGCGTCTTAAAATCCCTTCTCAGCCCCGTTTTTTCATTCATTTTTAGATCATTTTGTACAACTTCTGATTAAAGCGAAACTAACCATACAAAAACATGATTAACACATTTTATTTAGATTTATAATCTACATATAAGACCTGTATTAGCCATAAATCCATATTGACTGAAAAATAACTTTTTATTCAAAAATGGCTAGATTGAGTGCTGTTTAGGAAGGTTTTTCAGGGTAATTCTGGGCTAAACGAGGGGATTGCGTCAGTAAGTACGGCTTTATAAGCGCATAAAGTCAAGGTGTGTAACAAATAATTTTTGCAGCAGAAAACCTTCTGCCCTCAGGGAGGATACAGAAGTGACGGTAAAGTGAGTGGCCCAATGTAGGGGCAAGAGAGGTATCGGCACCGAAGACAAAAACTTTAGCGCCAAATGCACAAGGGGGTTTATGCCAGTAAAGAGTAAAAGCTAGGACCGGTCTTAGGATTTTTATTATTAGAGCAACATAAGGCGTGGGATTTTAGGTCCAAAAAGTGCTAGCAGAAGCGTAGCTAAGGGCGGTGAAAATTTATTTCGCAGAGTAATAGTAAAGAAGAATTAAAATATCCATCACAAATTGGTCATCTAAAGAGTTATTAAAACCCTCCAATATTGATCAATAAATAATTAAAAGCTCAACTGAAAACGTTAACAGCTAAGTTTTATCACCTTATTTACGCTTATTAATCGGCATTCTTTATTTATAACCCCAAAAAAAACCCTCTGCTTTTAAGAGGGTTTTCCGATTGATTAGCTTGCGGCGGATTAGCTAACCGGCATCATTTCAGGATCTGGGTACTGATACTCGAAGCCCAACTCTTTGCAGATGAGACTGCCGTCGATCAGCTTGCCGCTCGGTTGCCCTTCAGCAACTTCAGCAAACTGCGGTTCCGTAAGCCCAAGCTGGCGAGCAAAGGCAGGATAGAAATGACGTTTTTGGGTATGCACCGGCGCGCACAAATTATAAGTATGTCCGCCCTTCGGCAAGCCAAGCAGAAGAGTGATGGCCTGAATAACATCATCCTGATGGACCAAGTTGACGCCATCGTCCCCGCCCTGTACGTCGGTCTTGCCGGCAAGGAAGCGTCCCGGATGACGATCCGCGCCCACCAGCCCCGCCAGTCTAAGTACATCAACCGAGGTATTAGGCAAGCGATGGAACCAGTTTTCCAGCTCCTCAAGCACTCTGCCGCTTGGCGTTACCGGACGCAGCGGCGAGTTCTCGCGCATGGTTCCCGTGCCATCACCATAGACAGATGTCGAGCTAGTAAAGATGATGCGGCCAACATTGTACGCCAGCGCGCTGTCCACCAGCTGCTGAACCGCCTGAAAATAGAGCTCACTGCCCTCCACCGTCCGGCGCGCCGGCAAGGTGATGATCAGCGCGTCGACATTTAATAGCACGTCCAGGTCGGCCGCTTCACACTCCATCTCCGGCTTAAAGACCAGAGGAAAACAGTTGATACCACACATGCGCGCGGCGTCGACGCCGTCCGGCGTGGTCTTACTGCCGACAACCTCGTACCCTTTCATGGCCAGAGACATTGCGAGTGGCATACCTAACCACCCCAACCCCACTATTGCGACTTTTTTCATTTATTACTCCATTCTGTTCGCGCCATGCGTTCCTGCATGATCAAGGCCGAAAAGTTCTCATCCCACTTAGTTTAACAATTTATGCCTGTTCATTCGTTCAGGCAATGTCGGAAGCTGTCAGCTTTTTCTTATAAATGTTACAGACTGGTTCTCCTACGCGATCATTCACGTTTTAGATGAAAGTAGCGCTGGTGATAAGAAAAATTTATCTTCCTAAAAAAAGGTTGCGTCGCGGCTACCTCATAGTTTAGTTTTATTGACATAAGAATTGATACGCGCTGTGAATGATACCTTTAATGGCATTGACGACGCAGTTAAAACACTAAGCACCACCAATAAGAGAAAGACTCATGACTAACGTTCTGTTCAACCACCATCATCACCATCACCCTGACTAGTCTTTCAGGCGTTTGGTGCTGGGAGACTGTTTAGATCTTCCAGTGGCGCAGAACCTAAAGAGAGCCCTCGGAAGATTGACTTCCGAGGGTTTTTTTTTACCCCTCCCCCTTCAGAAAGAATTAAGCAAACACAACAAAATTAAATACTTATAAGGTCGAGGTTTTTATGTTGGATAAATCACGTTTACGGATAGCAATGCAGAAGTCAGGTCGCCTGAGCGACGATTCACGCGAACTGCTGGCACGCTGTGGGATCAAAATTAACCTGCAAGAGCAACGCCTGATTGCTTTCGCAGAGAATATGCCGATCGATATCCTGCGCGTGCGCGATGACGATATCCCAGGGCTGGTGATGGACGGCGTGGTGGATTTAGGCATTATCGGCGAAAACGTGTTGGAAGAAGAGCTGCTGAACCGCCGCGCCCAGGGCGAAGACCCGCGTTACTTCACCCTGCGACGTCTGGACTTCGGCGGCTGCCGCCTCTCATTGGCAACCCCACTGGACTGCGACTACACCGGCCCGCAAAGCCTGCAAAATGCCCGTATCGCCACCTCTTACCCACACATCCTTAAACAATACCTCGACAAGCAAGGCGTAGAGTTTAAATCCTGCCTGCTGAACGGCTCTGTCGAAGTGGCACCGCGCGCCGGTCTGGCCGACGCCATTTGTGACTTGGTCTCTACCGGCGCAACCTTAGAAGCCAACGGCCTGCGCGAAGTGGAAGTCATTTACCGTTCGAAAGCCTGTTTGATTCAGCGCGACGGCGAAATGCCGCAAGAGAAACAGCTGCTGATCGACCGCCTGATGACCCGCATTCAGGGCGTAATTCAGGCTCGCGAATCCAAATACATTATGTTGCACGCGCCAAGCGAGCGTTTGGACGAAATCATCAGCCTGCTGCCAGGTGCCGAGCGCCCTACTATTCTGCCTCTGGCGGGCGACCAGCAGCGCGTGGCGATGCACATGGTCAGCAGTGAAACCCTGTTCTGGGAAACCATGGAAAAGCTGAAAGCCCTCGGCGCCAGCTCCATTCTGGTCTTACCAATCGAAAAAATGATGGAGTAAGACCATGCAGCCAACCGCGTTCAGCACCCCTATTGACTGGCAGCAGTGTAGCGAAGAGCAGCGTCGCGATTTGCTGACTCGTCCGGCGATCTCCGCCTCTGACCGAATCACCGAGTCAGTCAGCGAGATCCTTAGCCGCGTTCGCAACGAGGGCGACAGCGCCTTACGCGAGTATTGCGCCAAATTCGATAAAACCGATGTCGCCGACATTCGCGTCACCGCCCGGCAAATCGAAGACGCCTCGGCTCGCCTTGGCGACGACGTGAAACAGGCGATGGCGCACGCGGTACGCAATATCACCACCTTCCACGAAGCGCAAAAACTGGCGGTGGTCGATATTGAAACCCAGCCGGGGGTGCGCTGCCAGCAGCTGACTCGTCCGATTCAGTCGGTAGGCCTGTATATTCCTGGCGGCTCTGCGCCGTTGGTTTCCACCGTATTAATGTTGGCGACGCCAGCCGCAATCGCAGGCTGCCAGCGCGTGACGCTCTGCTCGCCGCCGCCCATTGCCGATGAAATCTTATATGCCGCCAAGCTGTGCGGCGTGAGCGAGGTTTACCAACTCGGCGGCGCGCAGGCCATCGCGGCTCTGGCCTTCGGGACAGAAAGCGTGCCGAAAGTGGCTAAGATCTTCGGGCCGGGCAATGCCTATGTCACCGAAGCCAAACGTCAGGTTAGCCAAAGCCTCAATGGCGCGGCGATTGATATGCCAGCCGGACCTTCCGAAGTACTGGTGATTGCCGACAGTGGCGCAACGCCTGACTTCGTGGCTTCTGACCTGTTGTCGCAAGCAGAACACGGCCCGGACTCACAGGTGGTGTTGCTGACGCCAAGCCTTGAGATGGCGAAAGCCGTCGCCGAAGCCGTTGAGCGTCAGCTTGCCCTGCTTTCGCGCAAAGAGATCGCCCGCCAGGCGCTGGAAAGCAGCCGCCTGATCGTGGCGAAAGACTTAGCGCAGTGTATTGAAATCAGTAACGCTTACGGCCCGGAGCACCTGATTTTACAAACCCGCGAGCCGGAAGCCTTGGTAGACAGCATCACCAGCGCGGGCTCGGTGTTTCTCGGTGACTGGTCACCGGAATCTGCCGGAGACTACGCCTCGGGCACCAACCACGTGCTGCCGACCTATGGGTATACCGCCACTTACTCAAGCCTCGGACTGGCGGATTTCCAGAAACGCATGACGGTACAACAGCTTACGCCGCAGGGCTTGCTGGGTCTGGCGACCACCATTGAAACGCTGGCGCAGGCTGAACAACTGACTGCTCACAAAAATGCTGTAACCCTGCGCGTCAATGCGCTGAAGGAGCAAGGACAATGAGTGATAAAAGCAATCTCAGCGTTCAGGCGCTGGCCCGTAAAAACGTTCGCGAGCTGACACCTTATCAGTCAGCTCGTCGTCTGGGTGGCAATGGCGATGTCTGGTTAAATGCCAATGAATACCCGCTGGCTCCGCAGTTCGAACTCACCGCACAGACTTTCAACCGCTACCCGGAATGCCAGCCGAAGCTGGTGGTGGAGCGCTACGCGGCCTACGCCGGTCTGGATGCCAGTCAGGTTATCGTCAGCCGTGGCGCCGACGAAGGCATTGAGTTGCTGATCCGCGCATTTTGCGAGCCGGGCAAAGACGCCATCCTTTATTGCCCGCCTACTTACGGCATGTACAGCGTCAGCGCCGAGACTATCGGCGTGGAAGGTCGCACGATTGACGCCAATGAAGACTGGTCACTGAACCTGCCTGCCATAGAGGCGGCGCTCGACGGCGTAAAGCTGGTCTATATCTGTAGCCCAAACAACCCGACCGGCAACCTGATCAATCCCGATGATTTGCGAGCCGTGCTGGAATTCACGCGCGGCAAGGCGATTGTTGCTATAGATGAAGCGTATATTGAGTTCTGCCCGCAGGCCTCGGTCGCCGGCTGGCTGCAAGAGTATCCGCACCTCGCCGTGCTGCGCACCCTCTCCAAAGCCTTTGCTTTGGCCGGACTGCGCTGTGGCTTCACCTTAGCCAGCAGCGAACTGATTGCTCTATTAATGAAAGTGATCGCGCCTTACCCATTAGCAACGCCGGTCGCCGACATTGCCGCACAGGCGCTGAGTGATGAAGGCTTGGCGGTTATGCGTGCGCGGGTATCAGAAATCAGTGAAACCCGTGGCTGGCTGATCGACCAATTAAATCAGTGCGACTGCGTAGAACAGGTATTTACCAGCGAAACCAACTACGTGCTGGCTCGCTTCACTGCTTCCAGCCAGATCTTTAAAACATTGTGGGATCAGGGCATTATCTTACGTGATCAGAATAAACAACCGGGTCTTTCCGGCTGCTTACGCATTACCGTAGGCACCCGTGCCGAGTGCCAGCGAGTCATCGACGCGCTGCGCCCACTGCCCGGCGCAGGCCAGACGGCAGTAACCACTAATAATGAATTTGCCCCAAGCAAGGAGCCTATGTGAGCCAGAGCCCGTTAGTACAAAAGATCTTATTCATTGACCGCGACGGTACGCTGATTTCCGAGCCGCCTGAAGATTTTCAGGTAGACCGTCTGGATAAGTTGGCGCTGGAACCGGGAGTGATTCCCGCTCTGCTGGCCCTGCAAGGCGCAGGCTTCAAACTGGTGATGATCACCAATCAGGATGGTTTAGGTACGGCGAGCTTCCCACAAGAAACCTTCGACCCGCCTCACAACCTGATGATGCAGATCCTCACTTCACAAGGCATTGTGTTTGACGAAGTGCTGATTTGCCCGCACTTGCCTGCTGACCACTGCGCGTGCCGTAAGCCGAAAACCGAGCTGGTGAAGGGTTATCTGGACAGCGGCGTGATGGACGTCATTAACAGCTATGTGATTGGTGACCGTGATACGGACCTGCAGCTGGCGGCCAATATGGGCATTGCTGGCTTACGTTACCAGCGCGATACGCTCAACTGGCCAGCGATTGCTGAACAGCTGACCAAACGCGACCGCCACGCCCAGGTTAACCGCGTGACGCGCGAAACCGCCATTGACGTAGATGTCTGGCTGGACCGCGAAGGCGACAGCAAAATTCGCACCGGCGTCGGCTTCTTCGACCACATGCTGGATCAGATCGCCACCCACGGCGGCTTCCGCATGAACATTGAAGTTAAAGGTGACTTATATATTGACGACCACCACACGGTTGAAGATACCGCGCTGGCACTCGGTGAAGCCTTGAACAAGGCGCTGGGTGATAAACGTGGCATTGGCCGTTTCGGTTTCGTGCTGCCAATGGACGAGTGCTTGGCTCGCTGCGCGCTAGACATTTCTGGTCGCCCACACCTCGAATACAAAGCCGAGTTCAACTATCAGCGCGTAGGCGACCTGAGCACCGAGATGGTCGAGCATTTCTTCCGCTCACTCTCTTACGCCATGGCCTGTACCCTGCACCTGCGCACCAAGGGCAAAAACGATCACCACCGCGTGGAAAGCTTGTTCAAAGCCTTTGGCCGCACATTGCGTCAGGCGATCCGCGTTGACGGCAACACCTTGCCGAGCTCGAAAGGAGTGCTTTGATGAACGTCGTTATCCTTGATACCGGCTGTGCCAACCTCTCTTCTGTCAAATACGCCGTGCAGCGTCTGGGCTATGAGCCGCAGGTCAGCCGTGACCCGGAGATTGTGCTGCACGCCGACAAGCTGTTTTTGCCCGGCGTCGGCACAGTTCAGGCTGCGATGGAGCAGCTTGAGCAGCGCGAGCTGATCGACTTAATCAAGGCTTGTACTCAGCCTGTACTGGGCATATGCCTTGGCATGCAACTGCTCGGTTCCGGCAGTGATGAGAGCGGCGGCGTGGCGACGCTTGGCATCATTGATACGCCAGTGCAACGCATGCAGGACTTAGGTTTGCCTCTGCCGCACATGGGCTGGAATCAGGTGATTGCCAACGCTGACAGCCACTTGTTCCGTGGCATCGACGAGAACGCTTACTTCTATTTCGTCCACGGCTACGCGATGCCAATCTGCGAGAACACCATCGCGCAGACGCTTTATGGCGAGGCGTTCACCGCCGCCGTGCAAAAAGATAATTTCTTCGGCGTGCAATTCCACCCCGAGCGTTCCGGTGCAGCAGGCGCACAGTTGTTGAAAAACTTTCTGGAGATGTAAGCACCATGATTATTCCCGCTTTAGATTTAATTGATGGCAGCGTGGTGCGTTTGCATCAGGGCGATTATGGTCAGCAACGTGATTACGGCAGCGCCCCGCTGCCACGATTGCAAGATTATCAGCAACAGGGTGCCGAAGTGCTGCACTTGGTGGATTTGACCGGCGCGAAAGACCCGGCGGCCCGCCAAATCCCGCTGCTAAAAAAACTGCTGGCTGGCGTTAGCGTGCCCGTGCAAGTCGGCGGCGGCATTCGCACCGAGCAGGATGTCGAAGCGCTGTTATCTGCAGGCGCAACCCGCGTGGTTATCGGCTCAACGGCGGTAAAAGATCCTGAGACAGTTCAAGGCTGGTTTAGCCGTTTTGGCGCTGACGCGCTGGTCTTGGCGCTGGACGTGCGTATTGATGAGCACGGCACGAAATGCGTGGCCATCAGCGGCTGGCAGGAGAACTCCAACGCCACCTTAGAACAAGTGGTCGAGCAGTATCTGCCTTTCGGCCTCAAGCACGTGCTGTGCACGGATATCTCCCGTGACGGCACCCTCGCCGGCTCGAACGTGGAGCTGTATCGAGAAGTCACGGCGCGTTATCCACAAGTGGCATTTCAGGCATCAGGCGGCATTGGTAATTTGGATGATATCGCCCAACTGCGCGATAGCGGCGTAACAGGCGTGATTGTCGGGCGCGCACTGCTCGACGGCAAATTTAGCGTGACGGAGGCAATTTCATGCTGGCAAAACGGATAATCCCCTGCCTGGATGTTAAAAACGGTCAGGTAGTCAAAGGCGTGCAGTTCCGCAATCACGAAATCATCGGCGACATCGTGCCGCTGGCAAAACGCTATGCGGAAGAAGGCGCCGACGAGTTAGTGTTTTATGATATTACCGCCTCTTCCGACGGGCGCGTGGTGGATAAAAGCTGGGTATCGAGCGTGGCGGAAGTGATCGACATTCCTTTCTGCGTGGCGGGCGGGATTAAAAGTGCAGAAGACGCGGCGCAGATTTTACAGTTCGGCGCGGATAAGATTTCCATCAACTCCCCTGCACTGGCCGACCCGACGCTCATCACCCGCTTGGCGGATCGCTTTGGCGTGCAGTGCATTGTGGTTGGCATCGACACTTGGCATGACGCTGAAACCGGTAGCTATCAGGTTCACCAGTTTACCGGCGACGAGGCGCGCACCAAAGTCACCACCTGGCAGACTCAAGATTGGGTGAAAGAAGTTCAGGAACGCGGCGCGGGTGAAATTGTGCTGAACATGATGAATCAGGATGGCGTGCGCAATGGCTATGATTTGCAGCAGTTGCAGTTGATTCGCAACGTTTGCCGCGTTCCTCTGATCGCGTCAGGCGGTGCGGGCACGCCACAGCACTTCCTCGATGCATTTTTACAAGCCAACGTTGATGGCGCACTGGCGGCATCCGTGTTCCACAAACAAATAATTAATATCGGCGAGCTGAAGAGCTATCTGGCCGAAAATGGCGTGGAGATCCGCTTGTGAGTAATGAAACTTTGAATAACACGCGTTTAAGTGAAGAGCAGATTGCCCAGCTGGACTGGGAAAAAGTCGATAATCTGATTCCTGTTGTTGTCCAACACGCGGTATCCGGTGAAGTATTGATGATGGGCTACATGAATCATGAGGCGCTGACGGTGACTCAGGATTCGGGCAAAGTCACTTTCTATTCTCGAACCAAACAGCGTTTGTGGACCAAAGGCGAAAGTTCGGGCAACTTCCTCAATCTGGTCAGCATCTATCCCGACTGTGACAACGACACCCTACTGGCGCTGGTCAACCCTATCGGCCCGACCTGTCACAAAGGCAACAATACCTGCTTCCATCCTGCCGCCACCGACTGGGGCTTCCTGTTCCAACTGGAAGAACTGTTGGCTTCGCGCAAAAACGCTGACCCGGAGAGTTCGTATACCGCCAAACTCTACGCCAGCGGTACTAAGCGCATCGCGCAAAAAGTCGGTGAAGAAGGCGTCGAAACTGCCCTCGCCGCCACGGTCAATGACCGTTTCGAACTTACTAACGAAGCCTCTGATTTGGTGTACCACTTGTTAGTGCTATTACAGGATCAAGATTTGAACCTGAGCACGGTGATTGAGAATTTGCGACAGAGGCATAAGAAGTAATTTAGTGATTTTTTTAAAAAAAAGGCCGGTTTATTAAATAAACCGGCCTTTTTAATATGCATTTTTATCTAGGTGTGTAATTTTTAAAGACGTTACCCACAATGACAACAACTGAACCCAATATTAATCCGATTAGCCCGCCGAGTATTATTACGAGACCTTTTTTCGGACTATCCCTATGAATTGGTAAATTTGGCTTCATCACATACCGTAAAGCATAAGTAACGCTAGGTTTGGATTTTAAATCTGTAATCGCTAATAAAGATTGCCTGTCATTATAATAAGTATCATCCAAAGGAAGTGGACGCGTTGCTTCATTTTTAATCGTTGAAGAAAGCGCATTACTACCCAGAACGAACAATGTATCTTCAGAAAGATTTTCAGCCTGCTGCACTAAAGTATTTTTGATGTTCGATTGCTCAGCAATGATTAATGCCTGATTAAGTACATCGAGACGTTTATTTTTCTTCTCTTGAGCAACTTTTTCTTTAGTAGACAATGCATCTTTCAAGTCATCAATTTTAAAATTGATGTTTGCTTGTAAATCATCATCCATTTCAGTCACAACACGCTTATTGATTTGCTGAATGTAGGTCGTCAAGGTTTTTTGTGCTTCGCCAGCCGTTTTCGACGTATAGGTAATCTTAAGAGGAATTGGCCCATCTTTTGAGACTGGAGCAATAGTCAATTTCTCAGGGTTCTCTTGGTTATCTAATTGCTCAGAAAGAGCAGAAATTGCCGAGTTAAAACGACCAAAGAAGCGCCCTTGTATATCTGCAACGGTAGGTGCATTACTTAAATTCTGGCTATATAGGACATTCATTGCGTTATTATAGTTTGCAATTTGCCCTGAATCTGGAATTGTTACAATTGCTTCTGAAGTCCATTTTTCCTTCGCTACAAATGTGTATATAACGGCTAAAGCTAAAGCAATAAAAACAAAAGTAATAATTGTGAATTTACCATTTTTCAGCTGGATTAAGACATCAATTAAATCAAAGTCCTCATTTGACCTGCCAGAATGGTTCACTTTTAAATTATTATCGTCTTGATTCATGATTTTCCTAAAAAATTTGCATACACTTAGAATGAAATCTGTTGACCCATTATAGTCAAGATAAAATGAAAACACCTAATTGAAAATCAAGCATTTTGTTCAGATTGGACCGAAAAGCATGTATCACGACATATAGCATAGGCAAGCGCATACTGCTAATCATTGTTCATATCAAAAGTTAATAGACGTAATAATCAAAACGACCCTTAATGAGGGTCGTTTTTTAATCAAATACTAAATAGAACGTTATTCCTAATCCAACCACTCTGTGTGGAACACGCCGTCTTTATCAGTGCGTTTATATGTATGCGCACCGAAATAGTCACGCTGTGCCTGGATCAGGTTAGCTGGCAGAACCGCAGAACGGTAGCTGTCATAGTAGTTGATCGCAGCAGAGAATGTCGGAGTCGGGATGCCGTTCTGAACTGCATAAGAGACTACGTCACGCAGCGCTTGCTGGTATTCGTCAGCAATATTTTTGAAGTACGGAGCCAACAGAAGGTTAGCGATTGACGCGTTTTCTGCGTAAGCATCAGTGATTTTCTGCAAGAACTGAGCGCGGATAATACAACCAGCGCGGAAGATCTTAGCGATTTCACCGTAGTTCAGATCCCAGTTATTTTCGTCAGAAGCCGCTTTCAGCTGTGAGAAGCCTTGAGCGTAAGAGACGATTTTACCCAGGTATAGAGCACGACGGATTTTCTCGATAAACTCTGCTTTCTCGCCAGCGAAAGGTTTAACGGTTGGGCCAGTCAGTACTTTGGAAGCCGCAACGCGCTGATCTTTCAGGGAAGACAAATAACGAGCGAATACAGATTCAGTGATAAGAGTCAGTGGTTCACCCAGATCCAGAGAGCTCTGGCTGGTCCACTTACCGGTACCTTTGTTAGCTGCTTCGTCCAGAATCACATCTACCAGATATGTACCTTCTTCGTCTTTCTTGGTGAAGATATCTTTTGTGATGTCGATCAGGTAGCTGCTCAACTCACCTTTGTTCCACTCAACGAAGGTGCTAGCCAGCTCTTCGTTGGTCAAGCCCAGAGACTGCTTCAACAGAGAATAAGCTTCAGCAATCAGCTGCATGTCGCCATATTCGATACCGTTGTGAACCATCTTCACGTAGTGACCTGCACCATCAGCACCGATGTAAGCCACACAAGCGTCGCCATCTTCAGCACGAGCAGCAATTTGCTCAAGGATCGGAGCAACCAGGGCGTAAGCTTCTTTCTGACCACCAGGCATGATCGATGGGCCTTTCAATGCGCCCTCTTCACCGCCGGAAACGCCGGTACCGATGAAGTTGAAACCTTGCTCAGACAGTTCACGGTTACGGCGAATAGTGTCTTTATAGTAGGTGTTGCCGCCATCGATCAGGATGTCGCCCTTATCAAGGTGCGGAGTCAGTGAAGCAATGGTTTTGTCTGTTGCTTCGCCCGCTTTCACCATCAGCAGGATACGACGCGGCTTTTCCAACGAGTCAACAAACTCTTCGACGCTATAGTGAGGAACAAGGTTTTTACCCGGATTTTCAGCAATAACCTCGTCGGTTTTGTCTCCGGAACGGTTGAAAATAGACACAGAATAACCACGGCTTTCGATATTTAGCGCAAGGTTACGTCCCATTACCGCCATGCCGACAACGCCGATCTGCTGTTTGGACATTACAAACTCCTATCTTTTGGATGGTTACTACGACTTCAACGCCGTACTAATTGTAACTCTGATGTTAACTCAGGTTTACTGGAAATGTGTAGTCTTTGGTAAATAAGGTTGACGATATTTATAATAGGAAAAAGCTAACCTAGAAACACACAAATTGTGAAGAAAAAAAGACTGGAATAACATTGTAAAAACCAACTTATAATCAAGATAATGCTCTGATTATTTGGTTTTATTTAAAATAAATATCTTTTATTTTCTCATTTCGAACGTTTAATGAATAGCCACTTTCTATAAACTGACGGGCATTAATTGAGTGAACACTTAACTTACTTGGGTTGTTAATATAGTTAATAATTATATTGGCTAATTCCTTATCATCACCAGCAGGGAATAAGTAACCATTAAAATCATTACTAATAAGATCATTGTTACCAGGGATGTCAGATACAGCACAAGCAACCCCACAACTTAGTGCCTCTAAAATAGCCAAAGGCATACCTTCCCAAAGCGAAGGCAAAACGAACAAATCACTTTCACTTAGCAATTCAGAAATATTATCACACCAGCCATTAAATTTTATTGAATCTTGATAATCAATAGAAGCCGTCTGCATATTATTCTTTAACTCACCATCTCCAACGAATGTCAAACTAATATTATAGTTATTTTTCAATACAGAGATAGCGGCTCTTAGCAATGTTTCAGGATCCTTCTGACGCCAAAGCCTACCGACCATGATAATATTTAATTTTCCATTATCAAAACTTTTTGTAACTGGCTTGAAGTGTGCTATATCGACGCCATTTGGAACAATAAAGACCTTTTTTTTATCATATCCTAACTTCTTTATTGCAATATCGGCGTCAGTTTGATTCAAAACTATCAAGACGTCAGTGAAGAACTTAGCAAACCATTCTAAAAAAAAATAAAGCAAATAAGATGGCTTAGACTGCGCGGCAGGAAATGAAAAACCATGAACCGTGTGAACTACCTTCTTCACCCCAGCCAATTTTGCTGCAAGGCGCCCTAATACACCGGTTTTGGATGAGTGAGTATGAACGACATCAAACTGTTCTTTTTTAATTAATCTAAATATTTTGGAGAAAGCTTTAATATCTTTCGAAAAATTTATTTCACGGCAAAGCTCAGGTATTAAATATGATTTAATACCATTTTCATCTAACTTTTGCGTCAATGGACCGGGTGAAGCACAAATCAAACTGTAATCGAAATTTGATTTCATAGCAGTCATTTCATTTAATGAAACACGCTGGACACCACTTAGCAATGGCAGAAGTTGGATATGTAAAATTTTCATTTTTTTGCCAATTAAATTAGGAAAGGTTTAATTTATGCCTGAGATAAAAAATTCATTTAAATAAAATTTGAATTTAATATAAAACAAACATCAAATCTCAACCGTGGGTGTATGGCCCAAACTTACCTTTAATACCATCATTAAGCCCCCAGAAGATCATCTTCAAGGTTTTAAATTTATTTTTACTTAATATTAATGATATTATAGATCTTAAAACATTAAATATCACTTCTCTAATTTTATAGCCAACTGGAATATACGGAAGTCGGATCATGAAAAAACTATTTCTTACCAAGAAGTACCGCCTAAGTGGACTATGTACAGAAATTTTCCTTCCAAATATATTAAGTCGAGAATCTCCTATGGTATGTGCCATGTCTGTCACATTTGTCATTGCGACACGGTAACCCATTTTTTTAGCCCGAAGTGACCACTCAACATCGATATAGTCCACAAAAAGCTTTTCTTCCATTGGGCCTATTTTTTTAAATACATCAGAAGAGAAAAACGATCCAGATGCTATAATAAAAGTAACATCAGTTACCTCTTCTATTTTTTCTCTTTTTATAAAAGGTCCCTGATAATTAGTACCAGGGTAATGTTCATTAGTTGCAGGGTCATAGAATGAAGGACCCAAAATGCCCAGTTTATGTTTTTCATATATAAGAAGCATTTTCTCTGTAAATCTCTGCGAGAGAATGCTGTCTTGATCTAGTAATAATAAATAGTTTGCACCAGAATCTATTGCTTTATTTACACCAAGATTCTGCGCATAAGACAAGCCCATATTTTGGGCAAGTCTTATTAAAACAAGGCCATATTTTTGTGTAAGTATTTCGATTTCACTAAAGTTAGCCGAACCATTGTCTACGATAATTGAGAACTCACACTGCCCTTTAAGAGACTGTAATTGACGTTCTAAACAATCAATTTCAGGATTATACGTAACTGTAACGGAGGAAATAACATTCATAAATTTCAGTTATCCTCATACTTTTCAACGACGTCTCTTATAGCCTCAAGATACTGATAGCCGTTATGTTCATCCGGCTCCAAATATGTACCCTCAGCCCATTCGTTCCAAGCATTCACAAATAGATATGGGACTCCACTTGATTTAGATTTCAAATAAAGCTTATCGAAATTCTCTTTGAAAACTGCCGGAGTACTGCCGATCATAACTAATGATTTTGTTTTTTTCCTTGGTGAGTTATCCCAATCAACAAAAGCGCCAGAGTAGCATGTTGAATTAAATTCCTTTTTCAGAATTTGATTCCAAATAAACTGATATGAAAGTTTTTGTTCGACATAGCAACAGTTAAGTTTCTGGTTTGCTTCACGCCTAATTCTGCCTAATACTTTTCGAATGAAAGGTCTCACATTTCCAGTGAAATGTTCAAAAGTACACATTGGTTCAAAATTAACCGAAGCATCAAAATCGAGCACACGTTCGTCACGTTTAAAGGAGGTCAATGTAGAGACAAAATGGATATCTTTAAACGATGTTTCACTGGCAAGTTTTCGCCAGTAGGCAATCCACTCCTCACAACGATCAAAGCTAGCAGAGCGATAAATGAGGAAAATGGGTTTACCATTATGTTTAATGTAACGTGCATCTTCAAAGAAAGGCTTAAGGTAGTTGAAGTGCTCAAGCCAATCTTTTTCATCACCATATTCTTGTGGCATTATAACATCACGATGACTGCCGTCCCAACTTCTAGTCCACGGCTCATTTGCCCAAGAAAAAATAAAGGGTAAATCAATATCTTTATTTTGTAGAAGTATTTGAGCTGGCTTCTCTAGTAATTGTCTTCCATTGAACCAATAATGATAAAAACAAAAACCATCAACATGATGTTTTTTAGCAATGTCAGCCTGCCAGATTAGAGTGTCTTTATCTAATAAATTATAATAATTTTTATTTAGAGGCACTCTAGGTTGATAATGGTTTTTAAATAGTGGTTTCGCTTTTTTGACATTCGTCCACTCAGTAAACCCCTTACCCCACCAGTTATTATTTTCCTCAACTTCATGAAACTGAGGAAGATAGTATGCCAATGTTTTCATTTAATCTCCATGTTTAAGGCTGACATCAAAAAATATATTACTAAAGATAAGATTGTATATTCCCAGAAAAAAGACAACTGGACAGGTAAGAATTGGTGCGAGAAGAATAATAATAAATATGAAAATAACAAATTGAATGGAATGAACCCACTCCTCACTATGAATCTTTTATCATTTAATGATATTAAATAGCCAAATAAAAGGCTAATGAGCATCAATCCAATCGCGCCAGTAAACAAATAGGGTATCAATAACGCTGTATAAAACGCATTAAAGAAACCCGCATTACCCAGATATACAAACTGTTGAATTTTATCAAAGAATGGAGTGCTATCATATAATTTGGCACCCACAACTCCTAAGAGAGATAAAGGGCTAGATAGTTTCCCAAGTAGCGAAATATCATTTGAATCTAGAGCGTTTGTGAATAATGAGTATCCTGCAATAAGGTAGTTCAAAGCATTCCCAATATTGTTCAACAAACCATCAGCACCTCTGAGCGCAAATGCAGCAACCATTGCTGAGATGAACAAAAGTGAAACAGTCATTACCTTTTTTAGAGTCATTTTTTTATCATAACAATACAGCATCAATATTGCAGAAAGCACAGCCGAAAAAATATAATATCTTGAAAATAAAACACCTTCTTTACAGAAAAGCAGTAAAAATGAAATGATTAGTAGCTTTGATCTATTATGCGTTATTTTCTCATAAAGGCCAAAGCTAATGCCAAGAAGAGGTATTATGGTAGCATAAATAAATAAATAAGCTGCAAAATCACCATAATATACTTTTATCGTATCGCCTATAAATATGCTTGTTCTATACTGTAATAATGAACCACCTTGGTTTATTATCCCCCAGAAGGAGAATAATAAGTTTATAACAATAAGAACATCTATGAATAGAAGAAATAGGAGTAGACTTCTAATATTAATCTTTCTTTTATAAGTTGTATACTCACTAACTCTTTTCTTTTTGCCTAAATACACACCCAAGAAAAAATAGCAATAAGCTAAGATAAGAACAAAAAAACCATACCCAATTTGGTAATTAATACCATCCTGACAAAGCCAAAGAAATAAAGAAAAAAAGATGTATAAAAAAAGGAAAAATGATGGAGACTTAACTCGATTCATTACATTTCTCCATTATTTTATAGGATTTTTTGATGAAGATAAATGAAACAACAGACTCAGTGATAATTACACTTATTGCAACACCATAAGTTGGTGTGATGTGCATAAAAATCACCGCAATTAGCACATGAATAAAGCTAAGAGCTATATAAGTGTGCCTGATTATCTTTGTTTGATCATTCGGTATTAACCACCACTGGCCATATACTATCCCTATCGCGACAACAAATGGGATTGGGGACATTATCAACAAAATTAGAGAGGAAATATGATAATTCTCACCGTAATAAAGCTGTGAAAGCGGATAGCCTAAAATTGCGGTCGCTATTGATATAGTCAGCCCAAAGAGTATAAATTTCTTTCCATAGAGTTGCATAATATTATTTAATGTTTTGCCCTCATGTACTAGGGCACTTACTCTAGGAAACATTGCTTGCTGAACAGGAGTAAGTAGACCTTGAGCTGCTGTACGTATTTTATCAGCTGCTGCGAAATAACCTGCAAGCGTAGGCCCGCCAAGAACCCCAACAACAAGAATATTTAATGTCGTATAAAAACTCATTGCTATATTAGAAATAAATAAATCGAATCCTAGCACAAGTGTTTCTTTTACATCTTTAATCTTAAATGATGTAAAGCTGGCCATCTTACATTGTTTAATATAAATACATGCGATAAAACCTGATACTAATACACCAAGCGATTGGCAGAAAACAGCATATTTTATATCATTCGAATTTTTAACAAGAATAAAAATCAATAATATCGATATAGCTTTAGCCACAACTGTAAAAATTGCTATTCCTTGCATTTTTTCAAGTCCCTGAAATAACCATACCGGAAATAATACTGTACCTATAACCGCACCTGCTCCCCATAATGTCAGACTATAAAATTCTTCATCAACAAAAAAACGCCCCAGCAAGCAAAATAATAGTAATGATGTTGTCGCCAATAATACCTTTGAAACTATAGTGACAGTATATATTCTATTTACTTTATTCTTATCATGACGATTGATAGAGATAAGTCGTGTTGCACTAAAATTAAAACCATAATCAACAAAGAGTACCATATACTGCACCCATGCCTGTGTCATGGCCATGATACCAAAATGTTCAGCACCGAGAATTCGCATCAAATAGGGCAAAGAAATCAGTGGGAATAAATAATTCGATGCTTGAACAAGAAAAAGTAAGATAATATTTTTTTTCACTTATTATACATTCTCATTTTAATATCAACGGGGCGAGATTTGTGAAATTGTAACCTCGCCATAACTTAATATATTACTCCTCTGAGTTCGTAAATAAGGCAGCAGCTTGATCTTTAGCTGAAACACAGATCTCTTTTATACCGTCTAAGGGCCATGAAATATTTAGGTCTGGATCCGACCACAAAATGCTTCGCTCGACTTTAGGGTTATAATAGCTGGTTGCTTTGTAGGCGAATTCAGCATGATCACTTAACGTAATGAAGCCATGTGCAAAACCTTCAGGAATCCATAGCTGTCGTTTATTTTCAGCAGAGAGATTAACTCCCACCCATTTTCCGTAAGTAGGTGATGATTTTCTTATATCTACGGCCACGTCAAAAACTTCACCAGCGATACATCTGACTAACTTTCCTTGTGCATGTGGTGAGAGTTGGTAATGCAGACCACGCAAGACACCTTTAATTGATTTGGAATGGTTATCTTGTACAAACTCAACATTTCGACCTGTCGCTTCTTGGAATACCTTCATATTAAAGCTTTCAAAGAAGAAACCTCGTTCATCCCCAAATACCTTCGGTTCAAAAATTATGACATCTGGAATATCTGTATTTATAGCATTCATAATTTAATGACCTTTAACCATTTTCAGTAAATATTGACCATAATCATTCTTAGATAGTGGTGCAGCTAATTTTTTGATTTGCTCAGCATCAATAAACCCCTTCCGAAATGCAATTTCTTCAGGACAGGCAACTTTAAGGCCTTGGCGTAATTCAATGGTCTGAATAAAATTACTTGCTTCAATAAGACTCTGATGCGTCCCAGTATCTAACCAAGCATATCCGCGCCCCATCATCGCAACGGACAATCTCCCTTGTTCAAGATAGATACGGTTTATGTCAGTTATTTCATATTCTCCACGCGGAGAAGGCCTTAGGCTTTTCGCCATTTCGACTACACTATTATCATAGAAATACAGGCCGGTTACTGCGTAATTACTTTTTGGGTCTAATGGCTTTTCTTCCAAAGAAATCGCTTTGCCCTGTTTATCAAACTCTACAACCCCATAACGTTCTGGATCATGTACATGGTATGCAAAAACAGTGGCTCCCGACTTTTGTGCAACAGCATTTTCTAGCTGCTTTTGTAAATCATGGCCGTAAAAAATATTATCCCCAAGAACTAAAGCACAATCGTTATTACCAATAAAATCTTCCCCAATTACAAACGCCTGAGCAAGCCCGTCAGGACTTTCCTGAATTTTATACTGAAGATTTATTCCCCATTGGCTACCATCACCTAAAAGTTGCTCGAAGCGAGGTGTATCTTGTGGGGTACTGATAATTAGAATATCTTTTATCCCTGCTAGCATTAATGTGCAGATTGGATAATAGATCATAGGTTTGTCGTAAATTGGCAATAACTGTTTACTTACGGCCATAGTTACCGGATATAGTCTAGTGCCCGAACCGCCTGCCAAGATAATACCTTTACGTGAAGTCATAATTTATTTCTCAATGTTTGTTAATGCACTTTATTCAGAACTTTTATGGATTTTAAGATTTTGTAACTGAAAAATATTCATCCAGCATACGATACAAGCCTGACTCCCAAGTTGGGAGTGTAAGTCCAAATGTATTTTGGAATTTACTAGTATTTAATCTTGAATTATGTGGACGGCGAGCAGCCGTATTATAAGCAGAGCTAGGGACTGGATTCGTTTTTTTCACAGCTAATTCTAAGCCAGCTTTTTTGGCTTGTGAAATTACTACATTGGCGAAATCGAACCAGGTCGTCGTTCCTGATGCAACTAAGTGGTAGAGTCCAGCAACTTTTGGCTCACGAAGTGCGGTTATTATTGCATGGGCAGTGCAATCTGCTAATAATTCGGCGCTAGTAGGCGCACCGTATTGGTCATTGATGACAGATAACTCTTCTCTATCTTTTGCCAAACGCAAAATTGTTTTAGCAAAATTATTACCTTTACCTGCATACACCCAGCTTGTACGAAAAATCAAATGCTTTGGACAATATTGCTGAATAGCTATTTCGCCAGCTCGTTTAGTTTCTCCATAAATATTAAGAGGTCTTGTCGCATCCTCCTCTTTCCAGGGTATATCACCATCGCCGGGGAATACATAGTCAGTTGAATAGTGAATTAGCCATGCGCCAATTGATGCGGCTTCTTTAGCTATAGCCTCAACTGAAGTTGCATTTAAAAGTTGAGCATACTCTTGTTCACTTTCGGCTTTGTCAACTGCAGTATGAGCAGCGGCATTAACAATAATATCGGGTTTAATTAGTCGAACAGTTTGGGCAATGCCTTCTGGGTTGCTGAAATCTCCGCAATACTCTTCAGAGCGAAAATCTACAGCAATCACATTACCTAGAGGCGCAAGGGCACGTTGCAGTTCCCAACCGACTTGCCCTGTTTTTCCGAAAAGCAGGATATTCATTATTTACGCTCCGAATAATTCTGCTCAATCCAAGACTGATAAGATCCACTTTTGACGTTTTCAACCCAAACACTATTGGTCAAATACCATTCAACCGTTTTACGGATACCGCTTTCAAAAGTTTCAATTGGTGTCCAACCTAGTTCTTTGCTTATTTTATCGGCGTCGATTGCATAACGACGATCATGCCCAGGTCTATCAGCGACATAGGTTATTTGTTCTCGATAAGATTGTTCTTTAGGAACAATTTCATCCAAGATGTCACAAATAGTCAGCACGACATCAAGATTTTTCTTCTCGTTGTGGCCGCCAATATTATAAGTCTCACCAATTTTACCTTCAGTCACCACGGCATAAAGCGCACGGGCATGGTCTTCAACATAGAGCCAATCGCGTATTTGATCGCCTTTACCGTAGATAGGTAGGCTTTTACCTTCCAACGCATTGAGAATGACTAAAGGAATCAGCTTTTCAGGGAAATGATATGGACCATAATTATTTGAACAGTTTGTGACAATGCAAGGCAAACCGTACGTACGCTGCCAAGCACGGACTAAATGGTCACTAGATGCTTTAGACGCAGAATAAGGGCTGCTAGGGGAATACGGTGTTTTTTCGGTAAATAATGGTAATGCATCAGTGCTTTCACACTCATCTGGATGAGGTAAATCACCATACACTTCATCCGTTGAGATATGATGAAAACGGAATAAAGATTTACGCGCCGCTTCCAACGTTGACCAATAAGCACGGCACGCCTCTAGTAGAGTATAAGTTCCAACAATGTTAGTACCAATGAATTCTGCTGGCCCAGTTATAGAACGGTCAACATGACTTTCAGCCGCTAAGTGCATGATGGCATCTGGCTGATGTTGTGTTAAAACCTTCGCAATAGCATCTTTGTCACAAATATCGGCTTTAACAAACGAATAACGCTCACTTTTAGCCGCTTCACCCAACGATTCAAGATTTCCTGCATAGGTCAACTTATCAACATTGATTACACTATCATTAGTGTTGTTTAGGATATGGCGCACAACAGCCGAACCAATGAAGCCGGCACCGCCGGTAACTAGAATTTTCACCTATATTATCTCTCTTTAATTTATAACTATTCTATGGCTCAGAAGGTTTTAATATCATTTCAGTGATAACAACAATGAAATGATTTTTAATAACACTTTAATAATGATTATTTACAATTGGTTCATTCACACTTTGATTTTCTTGACAGCTTATTAATTGACAATACGAATACCACGAAACACATGACAAACAATGCTAAAATACCAAGCTGAGATGCATTAATCTGGTTTGCAACAATACCAACACCTGAGAAACCTATAGAAATAGCCAGGACTATTATTAATGCTGTCGAATGCTTGAAACCATATTTCAATAATATGTGATGTAGATGCTCACGATCGGGTTTAAAAGGGCTATCTCCTCTCCTCATCCGAGATATCATCACTCTTACCATATCCATTAGAGGTACAGAAATCAGCCATAACGCTGTTACTGGGTGGATAACAGCATCTGGACCTTGTGTAGCAACAACAAGTAGCCAGATCATGGTAAATCCTATAAGGGTACTTCCCGCATCCCCCATAAATACTTTGAATTTGCGGCCCCAAGGCACACCAAGATTTAATAAAATATAAGGAATGCAGGCGATCATCAAACAAATACACCATTCTGCAAGTTCCGTTCTACCATGTAGATAAAATACAATTCCCAGAGATGCAAAGCTGACACAAGATAAAGCACCAAGTAGTCCATCAATCCCGTCAACCATATTAAATGCATTAATAGCACTTATTACAGCTAAAACAGTAATAAAATACCCAATAAATCCTAGCCTTATTTCATATCCAAAAAATATATTTCCTAACGTAGCCAAATAAAGCCCGCTATACATCATAATTATTGCAACTATGACTTGTAGTAAAAGTCTTGGCCTTACTGGCAAATCAAAACGATCATCTAATACACCTACTATAAGAAGCATGCTTGAACAAATAATGTACACAATAAAATTTGGAAACCAAGAAGGCTGCAGTAAAAAAAGCACCCAAATGGATATATATATTGAGACCCCACCCACTAATGGTATATGTCCATCATGATGTTTTCTTGCATTAGGCTTATCGACCAACCCCACCCTTCGTGCTACTTTTCGTGCAACAAACAACGTGGCTAACGCGCTGAAAAATATGATGATATATTCTTGCATGACTGCACCATGTTAAATCTGATTTGTAATTGGAACTACTTCATTTTTTAAAAACCCGAAACATTATGATTTCATAAAATCCATTAACGGGAGTTCTGACTAAATCCATTTTTCAGCCAGTAATAAATGAAATATTCAAATTATTGAATGTATTTTCATTGTCTTAAATGTAGCTGTTATCCAACCCTTTAGACGCCTGCGTATACTTGTTAATCAAAGAGAAACACTAGGCACGCTACCGCCCTTGGCTCTTAAGCTACCAATGCACTTGCTCATAACACCATGATTAAATGTCGAAGTCCTGCTGTATCTAAAATCTTGTACAAATGAAACTGAATATCTGAAAAGTAAACTTGCGGTAAGAATTTTACCCTTAACATCACTTATAGCAAGTCGCAATTATCCTAAATATCACACAATTAGGCTATTAGTAGGCGTCTCTTTTAGTGAAAATAATCATAGATACTGAATGAAAAAGCACCATGTATATGGTGCTTTGAATATTATGTGAGACCAGTGATTACTTAGCGGTAAACTCTTTCAACCAAGTCTCAAATGCTGCGCCCTGCGAAGGATGGCGGATGCCATACTCAACGAAGGCTTTCATATAACCCAGCTTGTCGCCACAGTCATGTGAACGGCCAGTCATGGTGAAAGCTTCTACCGTTTTCTTCTTCATGAGCAATGCGATAGCGTCGGTCAGCTGAATTTCGTTGCCCGCGCCATAAGGGGTGACTGCCAGCAGTGGCCACAAATCTTCGGAGAAGACATAACGCCCTACTACTGCCAGATTAGATGGGGCATCTTTCTGATCGGGTTTTTCGACGATTGCGGTCATTGGTGCGCTTTCGCCTGGCTCAACTTCAACGCCGTTACAGTCAACGATACCGTATTTAGACACATCTTCTTCCGGCACTTCTTCAACCATAACCTGGCTGTTACCGGTTTCTTCGAAGCGACGCAGCATGGCTGCAAGGTTGTCTTTACGCAGATCGCTTGTTGAGTCATCCATCAGAACGTCTGGCAGAATGACGGCGAAAGGAGAATTGCCGATCAGTGGTTTTGCACACAACACAGCGTGGCCCAGGCCTTTTGACTGCCCCTGACGCACGTTCATGATAGTCACGCCTTTCGGGCAGATTGACTGAACTTCTTCCAGCAGCTGGCGCTTAACGCGCGACTCGAGCATGCTCTCCAATTCAAAAGAGGTATCGAAGTGGTTTTCGATCGCATTCTTGGAAGAATGTGTAACCAAGATGATTTCTTTAATACCCGCAGCGGCACATTCGTTCACAATGTACTGGATAAGAGGCTTGTCTACGATCGGCAACATCTCTTTGGGAATCGCTTTGGTTGCTGGCAGCATGCGTGTGCCAAGACCGGCAACAGGGATAACAGCTTTTAACATTGTAAAGGATACTCCTTGAAACCAATAGTTTGGAAGTTCAGCCAGTCAGAATATTAGCACTCATCTAGCTCACTGCACTGAAACCGTTTAGCAATTCTGTGTCGTTCCACGTGATCCCACTAGTATAGACCTTCAAACCTTAACGGGGGAGCACATAAAGCTAATAAACACCGATTTTTAACTTGGTGATACGATACCAGTAAGCTTTCCCAAACGGTAAGCGAAACGCTGAATTTTAAGAATGTTTCCCTCGTTCGCGTTTTTTCTAACCGATTCTTGATGATTTATGAGCCATTCATAAACCTTATATCAACGTACTCTGCCTCTGCAGTAACCTGATGGATGATACTCGCCCTACTCCGCAGGTTGGGAAAAGTTGAGTTTTCACGCCATGCCACCCATCATTCACATGTAACTCACGTCATTAAACCTAAAGGTAAAAAATAGCTATGGAATGGATCGTCGATCCGTCAATTTGGGCCGGGCTCGCTACACTGGTCATTCTGGAAATTGTTTTAGGCATTGATAACCTGATATTTATTGCCATTCTGGCGGATAAACTGCCTAAGCGGCAGCGTGACAGGGCGCGCGTGACGGGCCTGCTGCTGGCGCTGGTAATGCGTTTACTGCTGCTGGCGTCCATATCTTGGCTGGCTACCCTCACCCGCCCCTTGGTCAACCTGTTCTCTCATTCGTTTAGCGCTCGCGACATCATCATGCTGCTGGGTGGGATTTTCCTGCTGTTTAAAGCCACGATGGAGCTTAACGAACGGCTAGAAGGCAAGGATGAAGAACATAGCGCGCAGCGTTCCGGGGCGAAGTTCTGGGCAGTCGTCGCGCAAATTGTGGTGCTCGACGCGATATTCTCCCTCGACTCGGTGATCACCGCCGTCGGCATGGTTGATAACCTGGCAGTGATGATGGCGGCGGTGTGTATCGCCATCCTACTGATGCTGCTCGCCAGCCGGCCTCTAACCCGTTTTGTCAATGCTCACCCCACTATCGTCATTCTGTGCCTGAGCTTCCTGCTGATGATTGGTTTTAGTCTGGTTGCCGAGGGCTTCGGATTCTATATCCCGAAAGGCTACCTCTACGCGGCGATTGGCTTCTCGGTGATGATTGAGGCCCTGAATCAACTGGCGCAGTTCAACCGGCGACGATTTCTCTCATCCAGCCGCTCTTTGCGAGAAAGGACGGCTGATACCGTACTGCGGGTGTTGCGCGGTAAGCATGAAGAAGCAGAACTCGACACACACTCTTCCAACATGATTTCAGATATCGAGGGCAACGAAATATTTAATCAGCAAGAACGCCATATGATTGAGCGCGTTCTTGGGCTCGCCCAGCGTAGCGTCAGCAGTATCATGACCTCCCGCCACGACGTTGATAACCTCGAGTTGAATGACCCCGTCGACGTATTAACCCAGCAAATAGCCGACAATCAGCACACCCGCATTCTGGTCACTGAAGACAGTTCCACCGACGAGCCTCTTGGCGTGGTGCATGTTATTGACCTGCTCAAGCAGCAGTTGCTGCAAAACGAGTTAGACCTTAAGGCGCTGATTCGCCAGCCGCTCATCTTCCCGGAGCAACTCTCCCTGCTAAAAGCGTTAGAACAGTTCCGCCTGGCGAAAACCCACTTTGCCTTTGTTGTCGATGAGTTTGGTTCCGTTGAGGGTGTGGTGACGCTGACTGACGTGATGGAAACCATTGCCGGTAATCTGCCGGAGAACCATGAAACCGCAGACGCAGATGATGATATTGAGCAACGCGAAGACGGTAGCTGGGTGGTGAGTGGTTCCATGCCATTAGAAGACGTCGTGATGCACATTCCCCTCTCTATGGAAGAAAAGCGCGACTACCACACTCTGGCCGGATTGCTGATGGAACACGCTCAAGTGGTTCCACAGGAGGGTGCCAAACTGACTATTGGTGATTATCAGTTTGAAATTCTGGAAGTGAATAGTCATCGCATATTAAAAGTCAGGGTCACACCCCTTGCTCCACCCAATAGTGATGATTACGAGGTCTAATTCCTGCGAATTTTAAATACAAAAAGGGCCTCATCATGAGGCCCTTTTACGTTTTGCTAGCTTGTTATCCCTTCAATTACTTATTGATAATGGATTTCAGCTCTTTGTTTTCTTTGGCGTTCTTGTTTTTATCAATCCAATTTTGGATAGCGCTTTTAGCTTCATCTTGTAACTGGTTGCGCAGGATCTGATCTACCTGCAGCTGATAGTTCAACTGCGACCAAGGGCCATAGACTCGCAAAGGCACGTCGGTATTTTGCAATCGCTGAATAAGATTATTGTTACCTTTCCAGCCGCCAGTCACCCGCACACCAAGCGTCAAATCACACTGCTTATCAGCAAAGTTAATCTTGCCATCGCCTTTGGCATTTAACATTTCAGACTCAGCCATCAGATTGGATAGCGTCAGCGTCCCCTTGCTCAGCACACCCTCTGCCTGCAGCGACTGTATCTGCGTGTAATGGTCATAGCGTTCCAGACCCTGCACGCTGTTGTTGTTACGGGCAATCGCTTGTTGCACTAATTGCTGAATATTCATGCCGTTAAGGCGCGCATCGTCCATCGACATATGCATTTTACCCGCCCAGTTATGGCTGAAATCATACGACGATAAACCGCTGCCATTGACCGCGCCGCGCAGGGTGAATTTCCCCGTGAGCGCTTCAGGCAGGTCGTAAGCGACCAGCAACTGACCCAGTTCGATGTTATTCACAATCGGCTGCAGGTTGATTTTCGCCAGCTTGCCGGTGACATCCATACTGCCTGGCAGAGAGAAATCGCCCGATGCCATTTTGCCACTCAGGGTTTGCAGATTAACTTTACCCTGCTGATTAGTAGCCAACAGCTGGAAGTCTTGAATTTTCAGGCCGCGATAAGTGAGATCGGCCACCTTCAGCGCGACATTTGCGTTAAAGCTGTTGAGAATACTGAAGTTATTCGGCTGGTCGCTAACATTGCGCGCGATAACCGGCGCAGAAGTCACGGCGCGAGCCGCCTGAGACGTTTGATCCGGCGTTTTCGGCTGCCAGCCTGATAAAGCGTCAAGGTCCAGCTTGGCGGCATCCAGGTTAACCTGATAATCGCCGGTATCGGACAGGGTCGCCGCCGCGTTGCCGCTCAACTGATTATCATTGGCCGTCAATGCTAGCTGGCTGAGGGTCAGGCGCTGCGTGTCGCGATGATAGTTTGCCTGCATGGTTCCTGAACCCTGCAAACCTTTCGCCGGAATATCCGCGCCACTCAGCTGATAGCTAAATTTATTAATATCGGCGGAGAACTCTTGCGGATACTTTTGCATATCCAGGTCGGCAGACATGGAGAAGGCGAGATCGCGCTGATTACGATTAATGCGGCTGGAAAGCTCAAGGGTTGCCTGACGATGCGCATTTTGCTCAAGCTGCATATTAATGTCGCGCACATTAATTTGGTCGTTCTCACCGCGCTGCCAAATCAGCAGGCTGTCCGCCACGCTGATTTTATCAATATCAAATTTCCAGCCAGCTTCTAATTCAGAAGGAGGCTGAACCGTTGATGTCGGGGCTACAGGAGCATCCGGCACGTCGGCTTCGCTGTCCGGTGTTAATCGCACCACCGCGTTTTTCAACATAACTTCGCGCACGGCTAACTGATGGGAAAGCAAAGGCCAGAGTTTGACATCAAGACGCATGTTTTCCGCAGTGACCACCGGCGCTTTCGCACCCGGCGCAGTCAGCGACGTTTGGCCGGCGATAATGCTTAACTGAGGCCAAACGTGCCAGCGTAAATCACCGCGAATCGCCAGTTGATAACCACTTTTCTGCTCGACACGGTCTACCATGTACTGGCGGAAATCGTTGGGATTAATTAAAAATACCAGCGAGGTCATTCCTGCAATAATCACCACCAGCAATATAACCAGCGTTGTCAGTAGTCTTCTCATGCCTTCCTCTTGCCCTTTTACCCACAGCAACTCGGGTAAAGACCTGAATCAGTCTTTGTCGATACGGCTTGCAACTGCACTCTGCTGGTCGCGATATTTCGCATCCTGGCGGCTGTTATAAGGACGAGCAGCGGGGCCAGAAAGCGGCTCGAAACTCAGCGCGCCGATGAGCATGCCCGGACGCAATGCCAGAGGCAACTTACCTGAATTATAGAACTCCAGCACGATTCGGCCTTTCCAGCCCGGATCGATACGATGAGCCGTTACGTGAACCATCAACCCTAGTCGAGCAAGTGAAGAACGTCCATCCAACCAGCCAACTAAGTCATCGGGAATAGAAACGGTTTCGAAAGTCACGGCCAGCGCCAGCTCGCCGGGATGCAGGAAAAACGCCTCGCCTTCTGGCAAAACGATTTCGTCACTCATGACTTTATCCAGCGCGGCGCTGACTTCATCTTTCGGGCCACTAAGATCGATAAAACCAGCGTTATGCCCTAAAAAGACGCGGAATCCATTTCCCAGCCGGACATCAACCGTTGCCCCGTTGATTCGTTCGATGGGAGGGCGCGGGGAAATCGCTAACTTTCCGCTGTCCAGCCAGGCTTCGATGTCTCGATCGCACAGTCTCATCGTTTCTCTCTCCGTGTTGTTACTGCTGAAAATGGTCTGGTGAAACCTTGGCCATTAATTGAAGAACTGACTAATTTTCGCTTTAAGAATATCAATTGCAATTCGGTTTTTACCGCCACGAGGGACGATGATATCTGCATATTGTTTAGAAGGTTCAATGAATTGCAGGAACATTGGGCGAACCGTTTTCTGATACTGCGCCATGACGGAATCCATCGAACGACCACGCTCGTTGACGTCGCGCTTCATACGGCGCATTAGGCAGATGTCCAGCGGCGTGTCGACGAAAATCGAGAAGTTCATCTCTTGACGTAAACGGACATCGGTCAGCAGCAGAATGCCCTCTAAAATGATCACTTTCTTGGGCTTCAGGGTCACCGTTTCACCCAGGCGGGTGTGTTCGATAAAGCTGTAGCTCGGCAACTCAATAGCATGCCCTGCTTTTAGGCTCTGCAGGTGTTGGAACAATAAATTGTGGTCCATGGCGCTGGGATGGTCATAGTTGGTTTTAACCCGCTCCTCCATGGTCATGTGGCTTTGGTCTTTATAGTAGCAATCTTCTGGAATAACCCCGATGTGTTCATCACCCACCTGATCACGAAGTTCACGATATAAGGTACTGGCAATGAGGCTTTTTCCAGAGGCAGATGCGCCAGCGATACCTACGATGACACACTGATGGTGCTTGTCAGACATAAAATTAAAGACCTGATTTGGAAGTTTGAAGGGCAAGCACGGGGACGGTGCTTTGATCGCGCCAATTATAGGTACAACACCTTGCCGATGCCAGCATTTAGGACGGTAAACTCTGGCATCGGGCAATTATTAGCAGACTTTGGACGTTAAACCGCCCTGAAGGCGATTTCTGTCGGGATAGCATCCCCTCGCCAATAGAGCTGAGCAGCGATGCGCGCAGCTAACTGACGATACATTAAGGTAAATTCGCTCTGGGGGTTGGAGACCACCGTCGGCTCGCCGCGATCCAAGTCTTCGCGCAGTGAAATGTGCAGCGGCATTTGGGCCAAGAGTTCGCAGCGATATTTCTCTGCCAGCTTTTCTGCACCACCGGTGCCGAAAATGGGCTCATGATGCCCGCACTGGCTACAAATGTGCATGCTCATGTTTTCGATAATGCCCAGCACCGGCACTTTCACTTTCTCGAACATCACAATGCCTTTCATGGCGTCGAGCAGCGCGATGTCCTGCGGCGTGGTCACCACCACGGCGCCCGTTACAGGGATATTCTGCGACAGGGTCAGCTGGATGTCGCCAGTACCCGGCGGCAGGTCAATCACCAGATAATCCAAATCCGGCCACAGGGTATCTTGCAACATCTGCATCAGCGCTTTGCTGGCCATCGGGCCGCGCCATACCATGGCATTGTCATCCGTCACCAGATAACCAATGGAATTAGTCGCCAGCCCGTGAGCCATGATCGGTGCCATATGCACGCCGTCAGGCGAGGTTGGGCGTTCGGACTCGGTACCCAGCATGTTAGGCACCGACGGACCATAAATATCCGCATCGAGGATGCCCACTTTGCCGCCTTCGGCCGCCAGCGCCAGCGCGACGTTTACCGCCGTGGTGGATTTCCCCACCCCGCCCTTGCCGGAGCTGACAGCAATAATGTTACGCACACCTTTGATGCCCGGCTGATCGTTGGCGCGGCGCAGCGTGGCGACGTCATGACGCAGCCGCCATTCAATCGCTTTCGCCCCGGTCACGCGCAGCAGTTCAGCGCTGGTTTGCTCTTTCAGCGCATCAAAGCCGCTCTGCCAGACGAAAGGCAGAGTTAAATCGAGATGCAGCACGCCGTCCATCAACGCGCAGTGGTGCACGGCTTTGATCGACACTAAATCTTTTTGCAGGGTGGAATGAGTAAAAGTGGACAGTACGCTGGCCACCAGGGCGCGTAGCCCCTCGGGGGATTGAGATGTCATCCCGGCTCCTTGAAGCATGTTATTAAACGACATTGATATTTTACGTAGCATATACTCAAAACCCGCTGAATTCAGTAACCGCGCGAGGCTCTTGTCGATCAGGGTGTACGGCTTGTTTACGCAGGGAGGCCGTTTCGGTTAACATCAATACCCCTGATTTCAACTAAAGAAAGCAAGCTCTTACTATGGCTCAAGTCGCGAAAAAAATTTTGGTAACCTGTGCACTTCCGTACGCCAACGGATCTATTCACCTCGGACACATGCTCGAGCACATCCAGGCTGACGTCTGGGTCCGTTACCAGCGAATGCGCGGCCACGAAGTTCACTTCATTTGTGCTGACGATGCGCACGGTACGCCGATCATGCTGAAAGCTCAGCAGCTCGGAATTGAACCGGAGCAGATGATCGCCGAAATGAGCCAGGAGCATCAAAAAGATTTCGCAGGCTTCGGTATCAGCTATGACAACTACCACTCGACGCACAGCGACGAGAACCGCGTGTTGTCCGAGCTTATCTATGGTCGCCTGAAAGAAAACGGCTTCATCAAGAATCGCACCATTTCCCAACTGTACGACCCGGAAAAAGGCATGTTCCTGCCGGACCGTTTCGTTAAAGGCACCTGTCCGAAGTGTAAATCTCCGGACCAGTATGGCGATAACTGCGAAGTCTGTGGCGCTACCTACAGCCCGACAGAGCTTATCGAGCCAAAATCCGTGGTCTCCGGCGCGACGCCAGAACTGCGTGATTCCGAGCACTTCTTCTTCGACCTGCCTGAATTCAGCGCCATGCTGCAAGCCTGGACCCGCTCCGGCGCGCTGCAAGAGCAAGTGGCGAACAAGATGCAAGAGTGGTTCGAGTCTGGCCTGCAACAGTGGGACATCAGCCGCGACGCCCCTTACTTCGGCTTTGAAATCCCTAATGCGCCGGGCAAATACTTCTACGTCTGGCTGGACGCGCCAATTGGCTACATGGGTTCCTTCAAAAACCTGTGCGATCGTCGCCCAGACCTGAGCTTCGACGAGTTTTGGAAAAAAGATTCCACCACCGAGCTGTACCACTTCATCGGTAAAGATATCGTTTATTTCCACAGCCTGTTCTGGCCAGCCATGCTGGAAGGCAGTGATTTCCGCAAGCCAACCAACCTGTTCGTTCACGGCTACGTCACGGTCAATGGCGCGAAGATGTCTAAGTCTCGCGGCACCTTTATTAAGGCCGGCACTTATCTGAACCATCTGGACGCCGACTGCCTGCGTTATTACTACGCGGCCAAACTCTCTTCGCGTATCGACGATATCGACCTGAATCTGGAAGATTTCGTGCAGCGCGTAAATGCTGACATCGTCAACAAAGTGGTCAATCTGGCTTCTCGCAACGCGGGCTTCATTAATAAGCGTTTCGACGGCGTTCTCTCTGACAAACTGGCTGATGAAGCGCTGTACAAAACCTTCGTTGATGCCGCCGAAAGCATTGCCGAAGCTTACGCCAGCCGTGAGTCAAGCCGCGCCATTCGCGAAATTATGGCCCTCGCCGACTTGGCAAACCGCTATGTTGACGAGCAGGCGCCTTGGGTTGTGGCGAAGCAAGAAGGCCGCGATGCCGACCTGCAATCGATCTGCTCCATGGGTATCAACCTGTTCCGCGTGCTGATGACTTATCTAAAACCAGTACTGCCATCGCTGACTGAACGCGCTGAGGCCTTCCTCAATGCTGAACTGACCTGGGACGGCATCGCTCAGCCGCTGCTGTCACACAAAGTCAGCCCGTTCAAAGCCCTGTTCAATCGTATTGAGCTGGATAAAGTGAGCGCCATGGTGGATGCCTCGAAAGAAGATATCGCCGCAGAGAAATCCAAAACCGTCACCGGCCCGCTGGCTGACGCGCCGATTCAAGAAACCATCACTTTTGATGATTTCGCGAAAGTGGATATGCGTATTGCGCTGATTAAAAGTGCTGATTTCGTAGAAGGCTCTGACAAGCTGCTGCGCCTGCAGTTAGATTTGGGCGGCGAATCGCGCCAGATTTTCTCTGGCATTCGCTCCGCTTACCCAGATCCAAAGCTGTTGGAAGGCCGTTTGACCATCATGGTCGCCAACCTTGCCCCGCGCAAAATGCGTTTCGGCGTGTCCGAAGGCATGGTGATGGCGGCAGGCCCTGGCGGCAAAGAGATCTTCCTGCTCAGCCCTGACTCTGGCGCACAGCCGGGCATGCAGGTGAAATAAACCCGTCTGGGTTTTGGGCAAATACCTAACCGGTGAGGAGCGATCCTCACCGGTTTTTTATGGGTGGCGTTCTATTCTGCTCCTTCTCATTTCAGAGAAGAAGGCTGGATGAGGAGTGGTTTAATTCAAAGCTCAATGCGGCAAATCTCACCCCTATTCTCACTTCGGCCATGTCGGCCATACCCTCCCGTGCTCTTTCTCAATATCCGCCTTACTTAAACCAATGTCTTTCAACTGGCAATCTGTCAGCCCGTTCAGAATGTTTCGCTGAATGCGTTTCTCATTCCACATCATCACAAACTGTACTGTTCTGGCCATCCAGCTATCGGCTCTGGCGGGAGCCTCGTCGATGGCTTTGCTGACTACCGGACCCGCGCCCACGGCGCAATCAGACTCACAGTATTGGCGTTCTTTATTCACGTTTTTCATCATCACATCCCCTATTTACCCTGTCGCCATAGAATGCAATGAGCGCGAAATACATTACAGATTCAGATAATCGATATTTAAACCATACAGCAGTGGAATGAATGACAGTTTATGGGCTAGATTAAACACATCTGTACTGGTTTTATTTTCAACAAGTGGGGAATAAAAAGTGAATCGCTATGAAAATCTCGCCAATGTGCTGAGCGAACGCATCGAGCAAGGCCTGTATCCTGCGGGGGAGCGCCTGCCTTCGGTGCGTATCCTGAGCAGTGAACATGGCGTGAGCATCAGTACGGTTCAGCAGGCGTATCGCATGCTGGAAGAGAAACTGCTGGTCGAGGCGCGGCCGAAATCAGGCTATTTCGTCACCTCCGCCCGGCCACTGGCGGCACTGCCCGCCGTCTGTCGCCCGACCCAGCGCCCGGTGGATATCAGCCAGTGGGATCAGGTGCTCGAACAGATAACCCAGCTGGATAAGCCCGACTTTATCCAGCTGGGGCGCGGCTCGCCGGATGTCACCGCCCCGACTCTGCGCCCCCTGAACCGAGCGATGTCCCGCGCCGGACAGCATGAAAACCTGCTGGCGCTGAAATACGACACTATTTATGGCGCGCTGGAGTTACGTGAGCAAATCGCCCGCTTGATGATTGATAGCGGCAGCCACATGGACGCCAGCAATATTCTGATCACCACCGGCTGCCACGAGGCCCTCTCCATTGCGATTCGCTCAGTTTGCGACGTCGGCGATATCGTGGCGGTTGACTCTCCGAGCTTCCACGGCGCGATGCAGACTCTCAAAGGCTACGGCATGAAGGCGCTGGAGATCCCCACTGACCCGGTGACCGGCATCAGTATTGAAGCATTGGAAATGGCCCTTGAGCAGTGGCCGATTAAAGCCATTCAGCTCACGCCAAACTGTAATAACCCGCTGGGTTACAACATGCCCGACGAGCGGAAAAAGGCGCTGCTACGGCTGGCACAGTGCTATGACATCGCCATTATTGAAGATGACGTGTATGGCGATTTGGCCTATCAATATCCCCGCCCGGCGACCATCACCTCTTTTGATGAAGATGGACGCGTGTTGCTGTGCAGCTCCTTCTCCAAAACCCTGGCACCCGGCCTGCGCGTCGGCTGGCTGGCTCCGGGGCGTTACCACAATCGTGCCTTACATATGAAGTTTATCAGCACCGGCGCGACCTCCACCCTGCCGCAAATCGCCCTGACCGACTTCATCAAACAGGGGCATTACCTGCAACACCTGCGCAGAATGCGCAATCAGTACCAGCGTAACCTCTGCACCATGACCTGCTGGGTGAGTAAATACTTCCCGTGCGGCGTGGGAGTCAGTCGTCCGCAGGGGGGCTTTATGCTGTGGATTGAACTCGATGAGCGCCTCGACGCTCAGCGGCTCAATCGCCTGCTGGAAGCCCACAAAGTGCAAATTGCGATCGGGTCGATATTTTCTGCATCAGGCAAGTATCGCAACTGCCTGCGAATCAACTATGCTCAGCCACTAACCGAGGCTTATGAGCAGGCCATGCAGCACATTGGGCAGACCATTACTGAAATGATGGCAGAACTTTGATTCTGCCTCTCTACTGGAGAGAATAAAGACGTGCAGATTGAACCTTTACCACCCCTAAACACCTTGGTGGCTTTTGAATGTGTTGCACGTTATTGCAGTTTTTCACGCGCGGCGGATGAGTTAAATCTGACGCAAAGCGCCATCAGTCGGCAAATCTTGCAGTTAGAAGAGATGCTGGGCTGCAAGCTGTTTCAGCGTAGCCAGCGCAAGGTGACGTTGACGCCTCGCGGGGAGATTTACGCCGAGCAGGTGCGAAAGCTGTTGGGTGATATTTCACAATCCACCGCCGAAGTGATGGGCTGGAGCGGCCTGCCGCAGGTGACGCTGGCCTGCACCAGCGCGATGGGCAGCCTTTGGCTCTCATCGCGCCTTTCGGCTCTGCGCGGATTGATGCCGGATTTGCAGATCCGCATGAAGATTTCGGACAGCTTCTCTGATCTTAAATCTTCAGAGTTTGATCTGGCGATTTTCTACCTGCGCACCCCGCCCGCGGGCTATCACGCCGTGCCGCTGTTCGACGAAGTCTGTTATCCGATGTGCTCACCTGTGTTTTTACGCCAGCTTCCCGCCGACCCCGACGCCGCCGAATTACTCAATCACACGCTGTTAATTCAAGACGATCCCCAGCGCGAATGGACCGGCTGGCGCGACTGGTTTACCTCGCAGGACGTGCACCATTTCGCCCCAAGGCAGACGTGGCGAGCCAACAACTACCCGTTTCTGGTGCAAGCCGCCGTGCTCGGCGACGGAATTTTGCTCGGTTGGGAAGGCTTAGTGCAGGATTATGTCGATAACGGACAGCTGGTCCATGCCCATCCGGGCAAGCTGGCCGCTGACGGCAAATGTTATATTTTGACGCCGCAAGACAGGTATTTGAGGCCCGTCATTCGACGGGTGATCGAATGGCTTTTGCAAAGCCAGTGAATGGTTTTTCTAGTCAAAGCATTGAATTTAAAAACCAAAATTTTCATTAATTTTACCAAAATTCTTAACTGCGTTTTAAATCTCAATTTCTGGAATTTTATTCTTCTCTAAATAACGGCGTTTCCGCGCCGCTCGCATCCCAATTAAGGTAAACAACAACCAGCATGACTGGGAAATACAAGACGCCAAATTAAAATCATGGCTCAGGGAGTAGAGACCAAAGGTGCCGCCAATAATATTAAGCCAGGCATAAATATCAGCATCTACTGCTAGTTTGCGCATTTGAACCAGCGCATAAGCCAGCAGGTAGCAGAAGACGCCTATTAAGCCAATCAGGGTATGGAAGTCCAACGGTTATTTCCCTTCGCCGAATTCAGATACAGGCAAAATAAAACGTTTCAGGGTGTTCTGCCGCGCATTTTTCGCATACTCTCATGATAAATTCTCATGCAAATTCATCAGAGTGTTTTGATATAAATCACTAAGCAATAAATATAAATTATTCCTTTTTTCACCTGCGCCTATCCCCTATGCCCTTCGCGTTGAATCAAGGCAGCATGCGAACAAACCCCGGTTAGCTTACCTGCGTAAGTGTTTCAGGCGAATGAACGCGGCCAACCTTGAGACAAGATGCAAGAGCCTGGAGATAACAGGTTTTCGCCACCCCGGAGATAATTAGATGAAAGATAAAAATTCCGCTTTGACGCAATTAATGCAGGATGCAAAACTCAGCCGCCGCGGTTTTATTACCAGCGCTGCTGCTGTGGGTATTACCACCGCCTATGGTCTTTCCCCCCTGTCTGCTTTTGCAGCCGAGCCGAAAAAAGGTGGCGTATTAAAATTGGGAATGTCAGGCGGTAACACCAGCGATTCTTTAGATCCCACATTATTCAGCGACTGGGTTCCGTTAAATCAGGCATATATGCTGATGAACGGCTTAGTCGAAATAGATGAAAATAACAAAGCCATTCCTGAACTCTTCGCCAGTTGGGAAGCCAAACCGGGTGCGACCGAATGGATTTTCACTCTGCAAGACGGCGTGACATTCCATAATGGCAAGAAACTCGATGCCGACGACATTATTTACTCCATCAATTTGCATCGCGGCGATAAGACCAAAAGCGCCATCAAAACTCAGCTCTCGCCAATCACCGGCTTGACCAAACAGGGCGACAACCAAATAGCTATCACGCTGGAGAGCGGCAACGCCGACCTGCCATACCTGCTGGCTGACTATCACTTGCTGGTGGTGCCGAACGGCTTTACCGACTGGTCACACCCGATTGGCACCGGCGGCTTTGTGTTTGACCAATACGAGCCGGGCGTGCGCTCGCTGTTTAAACGCAACCCGAACTACTGGAAGAAAGACCGCGCCTTTGTGGATGCCGTAGAAGTCATTGTCATCAATGACCCAACCGCGCGCACCAACGCCTTGATTTCCGGGCAGGTTCACGCCATTAACCGCGTCGATTTCAAAACCGTCGATTTCCTCAAACGCAGCCCGGCGCTGAACATCGTGCGCTCCTCCGGCGGCCAGCACTTCACCTTCCTGATGGACTGTAGCGTCGCGCCGTTCAATAACAACGACGTGCGCATGGCGATTAAACACGGCATTGACCGGCAGAAGATCCTCGACACGGTGCTGCGCGGCTACGGTTCACTCGGCAACGACCACCCCATCCCGAAAACCGATCGCTTCTTCAACCACAGCCTTGAGCAGCGTGTCTACGACCCTGATAAATCCGCCTTCTATCTGAAAAAGGCCGGGCTAACTGACCTCAAGCTAGAGCTATCCTCCTCCGACGCCGCCTTTGCCGGTGCCCTCGACGCCGCTGCCCTGTTCCAAGGTGAAGCCCAGAAAAGCGGCATTCAGGTCAGCATCAAGCGCCAGCCCGCTGACAGCTACTGGGACGACGTGTGGATGAAAGCGCCATTCAGCATGGGCTACTGGGGTGGCCGCCCGACGGCGGACCAGATGTTCTCCACGGCGTACCAGTCCACGGCGAAATGGAACGACACCCATTGGAAAGATGAGAAGTTCGACGCCCTGCTGCTGCAAGCCCGCTCCCTGCTGGACGACGGCAAGCGCGCTGAAATCTATGGCGAATTGCAAAGCATTGTCCGCGACAACGGCGGCGCGATGATCCCTCTGTTTGGCGACTATCTTGACGCCGCCAACAAAAAAGTCGGCGGAATTAAACCGCATCCGATGTTCAACTTCATGGGTGGTCGTCTGGCCGAGCGCGTCTGGCTGGAGGCATGATGAAGAAGAAGATTTTACAACGCGTGCTGCTTGGGGTAGGCACGCTTTGGCTGGTTTCACTGCTGATTTTTGTGGGAACTGAAATGCTACCGGGGGATGTGGCAACCGCCATCCTTGGCCAGAGCGCCACGCCGGAAACCGTGGCGGCGCTGCGCCTGCAACTGGGGTTGGACGAGCCGGCCGTGCTGCGCTATCTGCACTGGCTGGTGGGCATTCTGCACGGCGATTTAGGTAACTCTTTGGCGAATGGCAGACCTATCGGCAACGAGCTGCTGCCGCGTCTGGGGAATACCCTATTTTTGGCCGGTTACGCGGCCATTATCGCCATCCCGCTGGCCGTCGGCTTGGGGATTGCGTCCGCCATTTGGCGCGGCTCAATCTTCGACCGACTGGCCAATACCCTGACGCTCATCAGCATTTCGGTGCCGGAGTTCTTCGTGGGCTACGTGCTGGTGATCGCCTTCGCCATTCGCCTGACGTGGTTCCCCAGCCTGGCGATGGTCGACCCTAGCTCCTCGTTCGTCGACCGACTCTACGTCTGCACCCTGCCGATGCTGACGCTGACGCTGGTGGTGCTGGCACACATGTTGCGCATGACCCGCGCCTCGGTGACGGCGGTGATGTCCAGCCCGTACATTGAGAGCGCGGTGCTGAAAGGCGTGTCGCGCTGGCGGATTGTGGTGTCCCACGCCCTGCCCAACGCCCTCGCGCCAATCATTAACGTCGTCGCCTTTAACCTTGCCTATCTGGTGGTGGGGGTGATTCTGGTGGAAGTGGTGTTTGTCTATCCGGGTATCGGCCAGTACATGGTTGACGCCGTGACCAAGCGCGACCTGCCGGTGGTTCAGGCCTGCGGCCTGCTGTTTGGCGGCACCTACATCTTCCTCAATACCACCGCTGATTTGCTGGCGATTTGGTGTAACCCACGTTTACGCCACGCGCGCTAAGGCAGGAGCAACATGAATCATTCGCATAAAGCTTCATTTATCAGCAACATCCCGCTGTCAGCGTGGATTGGCATCGTGATTATCGCGGTCAATCTGCTGGCGGCGATTTTCGCCCCGTGGATCGCGCCGCACAGCGAAACCGAACAGGTGGGTGACATCTGGCTATTACCCTCGGCGGCCACGCCGTTCGGCACCGACAGTTTGGGGCGCGACATGCTTTCACGCATTCTGTTTGGCGCTCGCACCACTATCGCCATCGCGCTGACCATCACCATTGCGTCATTCATTATTGGCATTATTAGCGGCTTCGCGGCGGCGATTTATGGCAAATGGGTGGACGTGGTGCTGTCGCGCATTGTCGATACCGTGATGTCGATTCCCGTGCTGATTTTCGCCCTGATGGTACTGTCCGTGATGGGCACCTCCATTCCGGTTCTGGTGCTGACTATCGCCCTGCTCGACGCCACCCGGGTTTTCCGTTTGGCGCGTTTGGTGGCGCAAGCCATTGTTTGCCAAGAGTATGTCGAAGCGGCTCGTCTGCGCGGTGAAGGTCTGCGCTGGGTGCTAACCAAAGAAATTCTGCCCAACGCCATGCCGCCGCTGCTGGCCGAGTTCGGCATGCGTTTCTGCTTCACCTTCCTGTTTATCGCCGGACTGAGCTTCCTCGGCTTGGGCATTCAGCCGCCTTACGCCGACTGGGGCAGCATGGTGCGCGACAACGCGCAGGCGATTAACTTCGGTCAGTTCGCGCCGCTCTACCCGGCCGCGGCCATCGCGCTGCTGACCATTGGCGTCAATTTGGTGGTTGACTGGCTACTGGCCCGCAACAGCCTGCCGCACGGAGAAGAAGCATGACGGACAACAAGCAAGACCTGATCCTCGAAATGCGCGGGCTGCGCATCGAAACCCTCGACGGCTCGCCGCTGGTGCAGGACATCTCCCTCACTCTGTCGAAAGGCGAAATCCTCGGGCTGATTGGCGAATCTGGCGCGGGGAAATCCACCATTGGCTTAGCCGCGCTGGGCTATGCGCGACAGGGCTGCCGGATCAGCGGCGGCGAAGTGATTGTCGATGGCACCGATATTGTTTCCCAACCCTCGCGAGTCAAACGCCAGTGGCGCGGCCGCCGCGTGGCCTATGTGGCACAGAGCGCGGCGGCGGCCTTTAACCCGGCGCTGACCATTGAAAAACAGGTGTGCGAAGGGCCGATTCGCCACGGCTTGATGAGTAAAGAAGAGAGCCGCCAGTGGGCCATTACCCTGTTCCGCTCGCTGGACCTGCCGGATCCGGAAAATATTGGCAAACGCTATCCGCACCAGCTTTCCGGCGGCCAGTTGCAGCGCGCGATGGCGGCAATGGCCATGTCCTGCAAGCCCGACTTGCTGGTGATGGATGAACCCACCACCGCGCTGGACGTTACCACCCAGATTGAAGTGCTGGTGATGCTGCGCAAGCTGGTGCGCGAGTTCAACACCGCCGCGCTGTACATCACACACGACCTCGCGGTGGTGGCCCAGCTGGCGGACCGCATCATGGTGCTGCGCCACGGCAAAGAAGTGGAAACCGGCACCACGGTGCAGATCCTCAACTCGCCAAAAGAGGATTACACCCGCCGCTTGGTGGCCGAGCGCGAACACGCGGCGGAAACCGTGACCGCCGCCCAGCCGGAAACACCAGCCGCCTTGCTGACCATCAAACAGCTGAGTACCGGCTACAACGGCAAGAAAGTGGTCAATGACGTCAACCTGCAACTGGCCCGAGGCAAAACGCTGGCGGTGATTGGTGAGTCGGGCAGTGGCAAAAGTACCCTCGCCCGCGCGCTGGTCGGCCTGCTGCCAGATACCCAAGGCAGCGTCGAGTTCGACGGCGTCACCCTCTCGCCACTTTACCAACAGCGTGAAAAAGAGACACTGCGCCGGATTCAGATGATTTATCAGTTGCCGGACGTCGCGCTCAACCCGCGCCAGACCATTCTTGAGCTGATTGGCCGCCCGGTGGCGTTCTACTTCGGCCTGAGTAAACGCGAAGTGCGCGCCAAGGTGGAAGAGCTGCTGACCCTGACCGAACTGCCGCTGAAGCTGATTGACCGATACCCGGGCGAGCTGTCCGGCGGCCAGAAGCAGCGCGTCTGTATCGCCCGCGCGCTGGCGGCCCAGCCGGAGCTGATTATCTGCGATGAAGCCACTTCGGCGCTCGACCCGCTGGTGGCCGAAGAGGTACTCAACCTGCTGCGCCGCCTGCAAGAGCAGTTGGGGCTTTCCTACCTGTTTATCACCCATGACCTCGGCACGGTGAAGCGCATTGCCCATCAGGTGGCGGTGATGTATCAGGGCAACATTGTTGCCAGCGGTGACACCCGCGTGGTGTTCAGCCCGCCGATGCACCCGTACACTGAAAAACTGCTGACCTCGGTGCCGGAAATGCGCACCGACTGGCTGGACGACGTGCTGGCGCTGCGTTCCTCCTCTTCTTCCGACAAGACATCTTTGACAGGCGCACTATGACCACAAAACGCATTATTACTGAGTTCCCGCATTCGGTGACCACCATCGAGCATCTGTGGATCAAACTGAGCGACGGCACCCGCCTCGCCGCCCGTTTATGGCTGCCGGACAGCGCGGCGGACCAGCCGGTTCCGGCCATTTTGGAATACATCCCCTACCGCAAACGCGACGGAACGCGCACCCGCGACGAGCCGATGCACGGCTATTTCGCCGGTAATGGCTACGCCGTGGTGCGCGTGGATATGCGCGGCAGCGGCGAGTCCGACGGGCTGTTGGCGGATGAATATTTGTTGCAAGAGCAGGACGACGCGCTAGAAGTGATTGAGTGGATCACCCAGCAGGCGTGGTGCAGCGGCAATGTCGGCATGATGGGGAAATCCTGGGGCGGCTTTAACGGCCTGCAGGTGGCGGCCCGTCGCCCGGCAGCGCTAAAAGCGGTGATCACCGTATGCTCCACCGACGACCGCTATGCCGATGATATTCATTACAAAGGCGGCTGCCTGCTCAATGACAATCTCTGGTGGGGCGGCATCATGCTGGCTTACCAGAGCCGCCCTTCGGACCCGGCGCTGGTCGGCGAAGGCTGGTACAACGAGTGGCTCAATCGCCTCGAAAACATGCCGTTCTTCCCGGCATTGTGGATGGAACACCCGCTGCGCGATCGCTACTGGCAGCACGGTTCCGTCTGCGAGGACTGGTCGGCGATTCAATGCCCGGTGTTAGCCATTGGCGGTTGGGCAGATGCCTATAGCAACGCGGTGTTCCGCCTGATGGACAACCTACAGGTGCCGCGCCGCGCCATTATTGGCCCTTGGGCGCATATTTACCCGCAGGACGGCACGCCGGAACCGGCGATTGGCTTCTTGCAAGAGGCGGTGCAGTGGTGGGATCACTGGCTGAAAGGCGAACAAAACGCCGCGATGGACGGCCCGATGGTGCAAGCCTGGCTGCAAGACAGCCAGCCGCCGTCGGCCCAGCGGCCGGTAAGCAAAGGCCAGTGGGTCGGTTTCGATAAAGGCACCGCCAGCAATGTGACTCATGAGCCTCGCTGGCTGACGCGCGGGCAGTTGAATGCTCACCCGGACGCAGAAGCCGGCGTGATTTCCATCTGCTCGCCGCAGAACCACGGCCTGATGGCCGGTGAATGGATGGGCGCGGGCGTGCTGGGTGAAACGCCGCCGGACCAGCGGGTGGATGACGGCAATGCCGAAATCTTTGACGGCCAGCCGCTGGCCGAGCCGCTGTCTATCTTCGGCTTCCCGCAGTTCACCGTCGAGCTAAGCAGTGATAAACCGGCCGCCATGCTCTACGTGCGGCTGTCGGACGTCTCGCCAGAGGGCGCGGTCAATCGCGTAACCCACGGCTGGCTGAATCTGAGTCACTTACAGGGGCATGATAAATCTGTGCCGCTGGTGCCGGGGCAGAAAGTGCGGGTACCGGTACAGTTGGACGGCATTGCCCATCGTTTCGAAGTCGGCCACCGTCTGCGGGTGTCGCTGGCCACCACCTATTGGCCGATGATTTGGCCAATGCCGGAAGCCGCCACCCTGACCCTCGACCTGCACAGCGCCCAGCTTTCACTGCCGGTGTGCCACCAGCCGCTGGTGATTGACGGCCCCATCAAAGAGCCGCAAAGCGCCGCGCCGACGCCGCAAACCGTGCTGACCCAAGGCCGTGTGGATCGTTCCATCAGTTACGATTTCCTGACCGATGAGTGGACCAGCGTAACCAATGGCGAAGGCGGCGTGTTTGGTGAAGGGGTTTATCGTTTCGACGACATTGATACCACGGTGGATCACAACCTGCGCCGCGAGCTGGTGGTCGGCAATGCTGACCCATTGTCGGCGCGCTATCTGCTCACCCAGACCATGAAAATTGGCCGCGAGGGCTGGCAGATTGAGGCGGTGATCACTTTAGAGATGCGCAGCGACCTGACCCATTTCATCGTCAGCGGCGATATGGTGGTCAGCCTGAATGGTGAAGAAGAGTTCACCAAGTACTGGCACGAGCGTATTCCTCGCTAACGCGGGTTATTTTTTCTGCGGCTGAATGGCCGTGATCTCGTCATAGCTTAAAACCCGCCCATCTTGTGAACGCAGTTCTATGGTTTGCAAAGGTTGGCGGGTTTCTTTATCCACCATTTCGGTGAAAGGTTCGTTCTCGTCAAACAGGTATTTGCTTCCCCACTGGCTTAACGCCACCATGATCGGGCGCAGCGCTTTACCCTTCTCCGTCAGCACATAGTCCTGATACGCCGATCCGTCGGCGGCGGGTTCAATACGCAAAATCCCTTCAGCCACCATCGACTTTAGCCGCGTGCTGAGGATGTTCTTCGCCGCGCCAAGGCTGCGCTGAAACTCGCTAAAGCGCGTTAAGCCAATCATCGCATCGCGCACGATAAGCAAGGTCCACCAGTCGCCAATCAAATCCAGCGAACGCGTGGCCGGGCAGACGCTGTCATCCATTCGGGTTCTTTTCATTGCCGTTCTCTCTTAGCTGTTCTCTGCAAACTGTTCTCTATGAACAGGGCCGAGTAGCAAAATGTGCCCTGTTTAAAAATCTGGTTGCATTATAAAACCACCTGCCGTACAAATGCACCTAGTTTAATAATTAAACCAACCCAAACACTGAAAAGGAACACCCAAATGTCGCAATCTACTCAACATAAACCTGTTGCTTTAATCACCGGCGCTTCCACCGGCATTGGTGCGGTTTACGCCGATCGCCTGGCGAAACGCGGCTATGACCTGGTGCTGGTCGCCCGAAATGCCAAACGCATGGAAAATGTGGCGCAGCCGCTGCGCGCGGCAGGCACTCAGGTAGAGATCATCGCCGCCGATTTGACTGAGCATAACGACCTGCTGCGCGTGGAAGATTTCATCCGCCAACACCCGGAGATTTCTCTGCTGGTCAATAACGCGGGTTCCACCACGCCGGGCGGATTTGGCTCGACCGACGTTGAGTCGATTGATCATCTGATTCGCCTGAATGTCACCTCGGTGGCTCGTCTGTCACGCGTGGCGCTGGACGGCCTGCTGAAGCACAAAGATGGCGCGATCATTAACATTTCATCGGTGATGGCCTTCGCCCCTGAGCTGAATAAAGCGGTGTATACCGCCTCGAAATCCTTTGTGCTGACCTTCTCACAGACGCTGCAAAGCGAGCTGGAACAGCAAGGTCTGTACGTGCAGGCCGTGCTGCCAGCCGCGACGCGAACTGAGATTTGGGACCACGCGGGTCAGAACGTGGACGACCTGCAAGGGGTGATGGAAGTGGCTGATTTGGTTGACGCCGCGCTGGTCGGCTTTGACCTTAAAGAGAAAGTTACTATCCCGCCGCTGCAGGATGAAAAGCTGTGGACTGACCATGAAGCGACGCGTATTGGCCTGCTGACCAACTTCGCCCACTCCACGCCGGGCGCCCGTTACACTCGCTAACAGCCGCAGGATGGCTGGCGAACAAATTCGCTGGTCATCCGCTTTACTCTTTGCAAATATAACATTCCGTTAACGTCATTCGGACATGTGAAGTATGCCAGCCCCCGCCACCAACGTGACTTATGGAATGTCGCAGCGCAGCGACCGCCCTGACTTTTATATCCGCGATCAGTCTGAACGCCCGGCGTTAATGCAGCCACACCGACATGACTACTTCCAGATCCAGCTCAACTGCGGCACGGATAGCGTCCAGCACATCGGCGGCGCCATTCGCCCCTTTACCTATCGCACGATTGCTTTTATTCAGCCGCACCGCCTGCATTTCATTCCTCATCCCGAGGATGGCCGCTCGATGGTGATCAACATTTCTGCGCTCTTTTTGCTGCGCAATACCGCCATGGACACGCTGGATTTAGACGACATTCCGCTGGCTGACGTGCCGGAATTAGCGCCGTTTCGCTTTCAGGAGTATCTCGACTTTGTGATGTCCGAAGAGGATTTTGCCGAGATAACCTTGCTGCTGGAGAAGATGCGCCAGTGCGACCGCCAGCGGGAGTTTGGCGATGAGCTGCGCCTGCGCGGCTACCTTCTGCAACTGCTCGGGCTGGTGTGTCATCGCTATCAGCAGCCGCTGCAAGAGATGGCGGCGCGTAACGCCGAGAAACGCGGGCAGCAGGCGGCGCTCAACCGCACCTTGCGCTATATCCGCCGCCAGCTGGCTGACCCACAGCTGAACCTCACCGATGCCGCCGCGGCGGCCTTTATTTCGCCCAACTATTTGACCCACCTGCTGCGCAAAACTATCGGCAAAACCTTCTCCGAACTGGTGCTGGAGCGGCGAATGCGTCTGGCGCGTATGAAGCTCACCACCAGTAGTGACAGCATTGCCGAGATAGCCCGCCAATGCGGCTACACTGACGACGCCTACTTCTCGCGGCGCTTTCGCCAGGCCCACGGCGTGCCGCCGGGCAAGTTCCGCCAGTCGCCGACTGAGTTCTAACGCCGATATCCTCTTTTTGTCCAAAAACAGCATGGATCTGTCCAGTTTCAACTTGGCGGTTTTACGCGACACTGTAACTCAGACATCGCCATAAACCGAAGGAAGACAATATGACTGCTTACGTATTTCCCCCTGCCACCACGCCTTCTCTGGCGATTGAAGGTGAAGAGGCACGCTTCCCATTACGCCGCGTTTACTGCGTCGGCCAGAACTATGCCGCGCACACCCGCGAAATGGGCCACGATCCTGATCGTGAACTGCCTTTCTTCTTCAGTAAACCGGCGGATGCGGTGATCCCAGCCAGCGGCAACGTGCCTTATCCGTCACAGACTGAGCTGCTGCATTATGAAGTGGAGTTAGTCGTGGCGATTGGCGCTGGCGGCAAAAATATCGCCGTGGACAACGCGCTGGACCACGTGTGGGGCTACACGGTGGGTGTCGATTTAACCCGTCGCGACCTGCAATCCGTGGCGAAAAAGGCGGGACGTCCTTGGGATTTAGCCAAAGGCTTTGACGCCTCAGCGCCGACTAACCCGCTGCTGCCGGTCAGTAAGGTGGGGCATCCGGTGAAAGGAATTATCTGGTTGAACGTCAATGGCGAAGAGCGCCAGAACGGCCATCTGAGTGAGCAAATCTGGAAAGTGCCGGAAGTGATCAGCCTGCTGTCTGAGGCGGTTGAACTGCAACCCGGCGACCTGATTTTCACAGGGACCCCGGCAGGCGTAGGTGAAATCAAACGTGGCGATGTGGTGACTGGCGGTATCAAAAACATCGGGACGTTCAGCTTCACCATCGTCTGATGAGGCTAGCTTGTTGCTAAATCAAAGGCGTCCGGTCACCGGGCGCTTTCTCCTCTATAGTGCGCTCCACGATGGGTGCCAACTTCTCAAATCCACAGGCCGTGGCCGGGTCGAACAGCGACAACGACTCAATCTGATTGAGTAAAATCACCTTGCGGAAATTCAACGCGTTATTCGGCTCAGACACCGGGGTTATCCAGTGCTTCTGGTAGTAAGCTGCATAGTTATGCTCCACCACCAACTGCTGGGTATTGCGGTCGCGGTAACCACTGATCATCGGGATAACCACAACGTTATCCGACGACGAGGTTTCACAGCGCGCAGTATGCACCATGCCGATATACACCCGATGCGAGTTCAGGGTGATATACACCATGTCGCCCTGTTCCATGCACTGATACAAAATCCCTTCGACGCCGTTGGCGCTGGTCAACTGCTTATAAAGCTGCCTGCGCCCGGCGGTGTTCAGCCTAAGTCCCGGCGACCAGGTGGTGCGGATCAAACAGAGCATCACCGACACGCAAAGCATAATCACCACGGGCGCCTGAATACCCAGGAAACTCCAGTTAATGAAGTCGCGGTGGTAATGCACGTGCTCGGGAATCGCCCGCATCTCCGGCAAATGGTTAATACCAATGGAAATGCCCCACAGCAGCAGATAAACCAACGCAATCACTATTACGCCCTGCAAAACGAAAATGCAGCCGTACAGTGCGACCAGGAAATAGACATCCCAGCCAAAGGTGCGTTTGAGTTTAAAGCGCGTGGAAACGTTGCGCGTGGTGTACCAGTAGCCGCACACCATTAAAACCATAAATACTGCTGTTGCCATTAAAGTACGCTCATCTTTTTGACGTGACGGGTGAAGTCCTGCTGCACCTGCTCGTTGGCAGGATTCACAGACGCGATGCCGTTTTCATCAATCAGAATACGCTCACCCTCCTCGATAGTTTCCTGAATGTCATTCGCACTAAACAGCCCTAAAAATTGCTCAGGACTGGAAAATATTCGCATGACGATTTTCAGCATATTGCCTCCATTTTGGTTTAAGAAAGGTAGAGTGTAGTCAAGAAAGGCGGCAAAGCTCGGTATGGCGGGGGTTTTCGGATTAGTTACTGGTTGGGCTTACAGGTAAAAAAAGAGCACAGCGTGATGCTGTGCTCCTGAGTTTGCTCGGTCAGTGGAAAAAGGAATTAGCTATTCGCTTCGCCGGCGTGGTGGGCTTCTTCGTGCGCGGCCTGTTCGGCTTTGACTTCTTTGGCGCGGTTGCGCAGCCCAAACCAGCCCAGCACCAGCAGAAGAATCAGCACAGGAATAGTGGCGACGGTGTAAGTGCCGTTCGGGTAGTCGAAGGCCATCAGAACCAGTACGCCCGCCAGAAAGGCTAAGGTCAGCCAAGAGGTCACCGGCGCCCAAGGCATTCTGAAAGACACCTCTTTCGCTTTACCTTCTTTGATGGCTTTACGCAGCTTCATCTGGCAAACGATGATGAATGCCCAAGAGCTAAGAATACCCAGTGACGCGACGTTCAGCACGATTTCAAACACCTGCGACGGCACGTAGTAGTTCAGCACCACGCCGATGATGTAGATTGCCACGGTCACCAGGATCCCGGCGTAAGGCACCTGCTGGGCGTTCATTTTAGACATGAACTTCGGCGCGGAGCCGCCCATCGACAGGGAACGCAGGATACGACCAGTAGAGTACAGGCCGGAGTTGAGGCTCGACAGCGCTGCGGTCAGAACCACGATATTCATGATGGTGCCGATGTAAGGCACGCCCAGCTTGCTGAAGAAGGTCACGAACGGGCTTTGGCCTGCCTGATAGGCATTCCACGGCAGCAGCAGCACCAACAGCACCACGGAACCGACGTAGAACAGTGCGATACGCCAGATAACGCTGTTAATGGCTTTCGGCAGAATGGTTTCAGGATCTTTAGTTTCACCCGCCGCCGTGCCGACCAGTTCGATGGCGGCGAAGGCGAAGACCACGCCCTGCACCAGCACTAAGGCAGGCAGCAAGCCGTGCGGGAAGATGCCGCCGTTTTCGGTGATCAGGTGCAGGCCGGTTGAGCCGCCCGCCACTTCTTTGCCGGTGCCCAGCACCACCACGCCGACAATCAGGAACAGCGCGATGGCCGCCACTTTGATCAGCGCAAACCAGAATTCCATTTCGGCGAACCACTTCACGCCAATCATGTTCATGGTGCCAACGATGGCCAGTGCGCCAAGGGCGAACATCCACTGAGGTACATCACCGAAGGTGCCCCAATAGTGCATATAGAGCGCCACGGCGGTGATATCCACGATGCCGGTCATTGCCCAGTTGAGGAAGTACATCCAGCCCGCCACGTAGGAGGCTTTTTCGCCTAAGAACTCGCGGGCGTAGGAAACGAAGCTGCCGCTGGTTGGACGGTGTAAAACCAATTCGCCCAGTGCGCGCAGGATGAAGAAAGAGAAAATACCGCAGACCGCGTAGACAATTGCCAGTGCCGGACCCGCCATTTGTAAGCGCGCACCTGCACCTAGGAATAAACCGGTACCGATAGAACCACCAATGGCAATCATCTGAACCTGACGATTGCCCATACTCTTGTGATATCCGTCTTCGTGTGAATCCAACCAACGTCGCTTAGCGGCCTGTTTCGCCTCAGCGGACTTTCTATGTAATCGCATTCTTTCCTGTTCTCCAAAAATGCCCGCAGCCTGAATTCTCCCAACAGGCAAACGGTTGCAGATGTTGACGCTTACGCGGTGTGTTCCGCTCTATTATTTTTAGCCTAACTGAAAATACTCGGTGAACTGACTTACGTGAAAGCAGCAGCCAACCCTGCTGTGGAGTGCTGGATTGAGAGTATTAACGGCGGTGGATGCTACCTGTATTGTGCATTTGAGGCAAAAAAAACCTATCTCTAAGTGTGAGGAAAATCGCCTTATGGATGGATTATTAAGAAGAGTCCTAGGTATAAATGCCGCAAAAATAGCCGATTGATAATGGCTTATTCTGGCCGCTACTGGTGTCACTAGACAAAAAAGCCCGCGCTGGCGGGCCTTTATGCTTTATGAGTTGTCACTCGGCGGTTTTGGTTCCACCACTTTCTTTGCGCACCCTTTCGATGTTGATGGAAAGGTACATCATCTCTTCCTTGCTCAACGCGCGCTGATAGGTGGCGGCGAGGAAGAGACTGATCTTCTCAGCACAGCCCCAAGCCTGCGGATAGCTCTTTTTAACCGCGACATAGAGCGCGACATCGTCGTCGGGCACCTGCGCGTGGCTGAACATTCGCTGGGCGAAAAACTTCAGGTGAGTGACAAAACGGTGGTAGCTCAGCGCCTCCTGGTCATACTCCAGCCTTAGCTGATATTTCACTATGTTTAGGATCTCCTGCATCACCTTGGTGATCTGTTTCACCTGCGACATCTCGCCATCCAGCTGCCCGTTGACCAGGTGCAGCGCGATAAATCCCGCCTCGTCGTCCGGCAGCCTGACGCCCAGCCGACTGGCAATAATCGCTAACGCCTCGACGCCCAGCGCGTACTCCTTCGGGTAGAGCCGCCGGGTTTCCCACAGCAGCGCGTTGCTCAGAGGCACGCCCTGCCTCTGCCGTTCCAGCGCGAAATAGCAGTGATCGGTTAGCGCAACATAGAGATTCTCCTGCAATTTCCCCAATCGCTGGCTGGCAAGCTGGATGATCTGGTCGCAGGTGGTCATCACCTCCATGGGAATGTGGCTCAGCAATTCCGAGAGCCGCGCCACCAGTTGATCGCTTTGCAGCGCAAAGACTTTTTCCACTTTGCTATCGTCAACCCGATCGCCAACCTGCTTCTGAAACGCCAATCCCCGGCCCATCACGACCTGTTCCCGATGCTGTGGGTCGAGCACTAACACCACGTTATTATTGAGTATTTTGGTGATTTCCATTGCCTTCCCCTGAAAAACAAAAAAACCTGACCCCTTCCGCAGAGAAGTGATCAGGTTTTGCCTGCCAAAGCAGTAACAATCCAGAACTGAACTTTACCAGTTTTCGCCATCCTCTCAATCTGAGCGCGGCGCAAACGTGATAAGGATCGCGGGTTAGGCTTTTAGCGTGGCACCGTGGTTTTTAATAATATCGGCATACCAGTAGAAGCTTTTCTTGCGGCGGCGTTCCAGCGTCCCCTTGCCCTGATCGTCGCAATCCACGTAAATAAAACCGTAGCGTTTGGAGAATTCCGCCTTAGAAGCGCTCACCAGATCGATAGGTCCCCAGCTGGTGTAACCCATCACTTCCACGCCGTCGGCGATGGCTTCGCGCACCTGCACCAGATGGTCATTGATGTATTGAATACGATAGTCGTCGTTGATGCTGCCGTCGGCTTCAACTTGATCGCGCGCGCCCAGCCCGTTTTCGACGATAAACAGCGGTTTTTGGTAGCGATCGTACAACTCATTCATCAAGTAGCGCAGACCGACCGGGTCAATCTGCCAGCCCCACTCAGAGCTAGCGAGGTGCGGATTGGGCACCATATTGAGAATATTGGCGCGCGCCGCCTGATTCTGCTCGGGGTCGGTGGTGACACAGCCGGTCATGTAATAACTGAAGGAGATGAAATCCACTGTCTGCTTCAGCGTCGCGATATCCTCAGGGGTGATCTCCAGCTCAATCTGATGCTGTTTGAAGAAACGTTTCATGTAAGCCGGGTAATAACCGCGCACCTGCACATCGCCAAAGAACAGCCAGTCGCGGTTCTGCTGCTGGGTTTCAAGCACGTCGGCAGGCTTGCAGCTCAGGGGATACAGCATGCCGCCCAGCAGCATATTGCCGACTTGGCCACCGGCAACAATCTCATGACAGGCTTTCACCGCGCGGGCGCTGGCCACCAGCTGATGATGGATTGCCTGATAAATCGCCTGCTTGCTGCTCTCCGCCGCCAGCCCGACGCCGGTAAAGGGCGCGTGCAGCGACATGTTAATTTCGTTGAATGTCAGCCAATGCTTCACTTTATGCTGATAGCGTTTGAACACCGTTCGGGCGTAATTCTCGAAGAAATCTATAGTTTTACGGTTGCCCCAGCCGCCGTAGTTGGCTACCAAACCATAGGGCATTTCATAGTGTGACAACGTCACAAGGGGCGTGATACCGTACTTTTTCATCTCATCAAACAGCCGATCGTAGAACGCCAATCCGGCTTCATTGGGCTGCGTTTCATCTCCCTGCGGGAAGATACGCGTCCAGGCAATCGAAGTGCGCAGCACGGTGAAGCCCATTTCGGCGAACAGTTTGATGTCTTCGGGGAAGCGATGGTAAAAATCAATGGCCTTGTCTTTGATGCCAAAATCACCCGGCACGCGCTGCTTTATCTCGCCGAAGATCCCTTGCGGCTGGAGGTCCGAGGTGGACAGCCCTTTGCCATCCGCCAAATAGGCTCCTTCCACCTGATTTGCGGCTACGGCCCCGCCCCATAAAAACCCGTCTGGAAAACGTTGAGTCATTGGTCTCTCCTTTGATTAGCGTAAAAGTGACAATAGTGGGCTTTGCTCCGCCACCTGCTGGCCGATGGCTGAAGCAATAACGTCCAGATAATCATCGCTGTTGCTGATAATTATCGGCGTCGTCAGGTCATATCCCGCGTCGGCGATGGCCTGTAAATCGAACTCGAGCAGCAAGTCTCCCTGCTTTACCTCGTCATTCACCTGCACGCGCGGGCTGAAGAAACGGCCATCGAGTTTCACCGTATCAATGCCGACGTGAATGAGTATTTCCGCGCCATCGCGGCTCTGAATCCCTAAGGCGTGATGCGTGCGGAAAAGCGACACCAGCGTGCCGTCGCAGGGTGCAACGACTCGCCCAGTCTGTGGAATAACCGCCGTCCCCTTGCCCAACATGCCGCTGGCAAAAGTGGCATCCTTCACCTCGCTGAGCGCAATACAGTGGCCCGCCAGCGGGCTAAAAAGAGCTTCTTTGCTGCGCACCGGGGAAGATGTGACGGAGGTTGCCGGTGAAGCCGGAGTCGCGGCTTCACTGCTCTCTTTGGCTGGCGGCGCTGCCTTGGCGGACAGCCCAAACAGCCAGGTTGCCACGGCGGCGAAGGCGAAAGCGAAACCGGCACCGACCAGCGCCGCCGTCACTGAACTGTCAAAGCCCGTCGGGGGGATCATCTGCGCGAAGGTGAACACGCTGGGAATGCCGAAGGAGTATGTGGTGCTGTGGTAGAAGCCCAGCACGGCGGCACCGATTGCGCCGCCGATGCAGCCAAAGATAAAGGGACGGCGCAGCGGCAGGGTCACGCCATACACCGCCGGTTCGGTGATCCCAAACAAACTGGCGCTAAATGCCGAACCCGCGATGCCCCTGAGTTTAAGATCTTGGGTGCGCAGCAGCACACCCAGCGTGGCCCCGGCTTGCCCCATCACGGCGGGCAGCACCAGCGGCATCAGGGTGTCGTGGCCCAGCACGCTGAGATTGTTGATCATCATCGGCACCAGCCCCCAGTGCAGGCCGAAAATCACGCAAACCTGCCAAAACGCGCCGACGAACAGACCGGCAACCAGCGGGCTAACGCCATGAATATATTGATATCCGTTAGCCAGTTGCTGGCTCGCCCAGGTGGCCGTAGGCCCAATCAACAGGAACGTCAGCGGCACGATCACCACCAGACAAACCAGCGGGGTGAAGAAGTTGCGAATCGCGCTCGGCAACCTTGGGTTGATGCGTTTTTCAAGCCAGCAGGAGGCCCACGCTGCGAAAATAATTGGGATAACCGAGGAGCTATAATTGATAAAAGTCAGTGGGATACCGAAGAAATCCAGCGCCACGCTGTTGGCCGCCAGCGATGAGTCAAAGGCGGCAATCATCAACGGGTGAGTCATGGCGCCGCCAATTGCCATCGTGATAAAGGGGTTGCCGCCAAACTTTTTCCCGGCGGTATAACCCAAGATAATCGGAAAGAAATAGAACAAGGCATCACTGGCGGCGAACAACACCTTGTAGCCGCCGCTGTCGCTGCTCATCCATCCGAGAGCCAGCGCCAGCGACAAGAAGCCTTTCAAAATACCGGATGCTGCCAAAATGCCAATAAACGGGGTGAAAATGCCGGAAATCACATCAATAAAGCGCGCAAAGATGTTCTCTTTCACGCCGTTATTGCTGGCGATGTCGCCAGACTCTTCCCCTTTCATCGCCAGCGCGTCGAACACCTCGCCGACATGATTGCCAATGACTACCTGAAACTGCCCGCCGCTCTCCACCACCATAATCACGCCGGGGTTGCGTTTCAGGGTTTCGGCACTGGCCTTGCCGCTGTCCTTAAGCTTGAAACGCAAGCGAGTGGCGCAGTGCACCACGCTTTTTACATTTTCCCGTCCACCCACTCCTGAGAGGATTTCATCCGCTAAAACCTTATATTCCATTATCTTATCTCGTTCTGATGTGGTTGCGCCGTGCAGAGGCGAATCGCTAAGCACCTGAGTAAAGGCCAAAAAAAAACCTAAACTTGCTGTCTCTTGCACCGGCGGGGGTGAAGAAGCAGAAAGTTTAGGTTTTGCCTGATGAACAGTAACAATCCTGTTTTCTAGCCCTGAGTCTCTAGCGAACTATCCAAAGTTACAAGGGGGAAAAATAACCGGAGCGGGTAATTGTGATCGGGTTCATATTTCACCCACTCCGGCAGAGGCGAATTAAGGCACCGACTGCGGCAGTTCGCGTGGGCAGCCCTTGCGCCCGTTGAACAGTAGATAACTTGCCAGCGCCAGCAGCCAGACGCCCAGCGCGCCGTAGAGCAGCAGATTGCCGAAGCCGTCAATCAGCGCCTGCTGAATGCCCGCGTTGAGCGTCGCGGATTCCGCCCCCGCCGCCACTCGCTCGGCCAGCGCGTAGAGTTCCCCCGAGGCCATATTCACCGCACTATTCTCCCGCAGGCTGGCGGCGATGCCTGCCACCAGCAGGCTGCCCATTAGCGCGATATTTATTGCCAGCGTGATAAGCCGCGCGCTGATATCAATTCCCGAGGCCATCCCCGCCCGGTTGCCCGGCACCGCTCCCGTAGTGGTATTGGTCACCGGCGTGTTAATCAGCCCCAGCGTAGCCCCCGCCAGCAGTGCGCCGGGCAGCAGCGTCCAGCCGTTGGCGGCAGCGATTTTCATCAACATAAAACTCGCCCCGAGGGTGAACAACCCCAGCGGGATAAAGCGCGCCGCGCCGAACTTCGCCACTAAACGTTCGGCCAGCGGCGGCATAATCAGCGTCGGCAAGGTGTAGGCCAGCAGCGCCACGCCGGTGGCCAGACTGCTATAACCCAGCCCGACCTGATAGTAGACCGGCAGGTAAATCATCAACGGCCAGAAGCTAAAGTTCATGCCAATAGAGCCCATCAGTGCGCCGGAAAATGGCCGAATGCGGAACACCGAAAAATCAAACATCGGGTGAGGATGGCGTTGCTCAATCCAGACAAACAGCAGCGCGCTCAGCAGGGTCAGCGCCACCAGCCCATAGACCAAACTGCCTTGCCAGTCGAGGCTACTTCCCTGTGTTATCAACCAGATACTGCCTAACACAGTGAGTGACAACGTCACAAGCCCACCAATATCCAGCTTTTTGGCCTGCGGATCCCGTGAATCCACCACATTATTCAAGGCTAAAAACAGTGTCACAACGGCGATAAACACGTGTACCAGAAACACCCATTGCCAGCTAAATAGCGCCACCAGCCCGCCGCCAATAATCGGCCCGAAGCCCAGCCCAAAGCCAAACACTACGCCCCACGCGGCGAAGGCCGTGCTGCGCGCTCTGCCCTGTGGGAACTGGGTGGAGAGAATGGCAATCAGGCAGGTCAGCATCGCCCCGCCACTCAGCCCCTGTAAGAAGCGGCCGAAAATAAGCCAGGGCGCGGTGGCCGCCAGCCCGCACATCAGCGAGGTGACGCCAAAGGCCGCGATGCTTACCAAAAAGACGCGCTTACGGCCGAAACGGTCCGCCAGCGTGCCCACCGCCATTAAGACCGAAGTACAGGCCAGCGTGTAGGCATTCATGATCCACTGTAGGTCTTTAAAGCTGGCGTGCATCTGCTGCTCCAGCACCGGTAAAATCACCGGCACGCTGGAGATCTCCAGCCCCGACATCAGCGCCGCGAGGCAGACCGCCACCAGCGCTAGCGTATTTTTAGTGTTTGTTGGCGTGCTCATACTCTTCCTACCCAAACGTTAAGTTGGCCCAGTATGGAAGATTGTAGGCGTGGTGGTAATTGGCACGGATGCCATGTATCGTCAATATTGTGCCAACTTTAGCCACTATTCATCTAAGGCCCGCCATGACTGCTTTCACACCCTCCAATTCGCATGCTCCCTTTAACCGCCGACTGGTGCTGCTGGCCTATGAGTGCCTGTGCACCTTTGAGTTTGGCACGGCGATAGAGGCCTTTGGCCGCGTCGACGACCAACTCGGCACGCCTCTCTATAATTTGGACGTCGCCTCGGTGGAAGACACCACCATTGGCGCGCAGGGTGGCGTGCGCCTGACGGTAGACGGCGGGCTGGAGCTGCTGGAAGACGCCGGAACCATTGTGATCCCCGGCTGGCGCAGCGTGCATGAAGCGCCGTCCCCGCAGCTGGTTGCCGCACTGCAACGCGCCTACCAGCAGGGTTCGCGGATTGTTTCTATCTGTGCGGGGAGCTTTATCCTTGCCGCCACTGGCCTGCTGGATGGTAAAAAAGCCACCGCCCACTGGAACAGCACCGAGGAACTGGCGCGGCAGTTTCCACAAGTTCAGGTACAGCACGGCGTCATTTATGTCGATGAAGGCAGATTGATCACCTCGTCCGGCGGCGCGGCGTGCGTGGATCTCTGTCTGTATCTGATTCGCCGTGATTATGGCGCGCAGGTGGCGAATCGCACGGCCCAGCGCATGGTCACTTCAACCCATCGCGAAGGCAATCAGGCCCAATATCTGCGCCAGCCGGTGTCGATTCTGCCGGGCAAAACCCTCTCGCCGCTGTTAGACAGCCTGCGCACCCGAATGAACACGCCGCTGGTGATTGAACAACTGGCCGCCGAAGCTGGGATGAGCCGCCGCACTTTCCTGCGCCGTTTTCACGACGCCACCGGCACCACGCCGGGGGAATGGATGCTCAGCGTAAAGATTGAAAACGCCTGCGCCCTGCTGGAGAGCAGCACGGTCAGCATTGAACGGGTGGCTGAAGAAGCCGGGTTTGGCTCGGTGGAAACGCTGCGCCACCATTTTCGCCAGCGCCTGGGCACCACGCCGACGCGCTTTCGCCAGCAATTCAGCGATCGGACAGCTATTTAGCTTCAGCCATAAAAAAGGCGCACCGGAGTGCGCCTGAATCATAATTCTTTTTGCCGATCAGCAGACGGTTTTGTTTTCCCACTCGGTCAGCAACTGCATGATTTGGCGGGAGTCCTGCGGGTGAACCGCCGGACGAGCCAAGGCTTTCTCGCCGTTTTGCAGCGCCTGCCACACCGCGCGCACCTGATAGTGGAAGGCGTCGCCGTCGGCGCTCACATCGTGGCGTTGCTCTTCCCCTTCATACGGCAAAACGCGGATCACGTTGGCCTGCGCCTCTGGCAGCCATGGGTTGGAGATGATTTCCATCCGCCCTTTGCTACCTGCGACCGAAAACGCCCAGAACATACCGTAATCTTCCGCACAGTGCAGCTGCGCCAGCGCGCCGTTGGCGAACTGAATGGTTGCCGCCGTCTCGCCGATGTTGCCGTCACCCAGATTGCGGCGGCCGTGCGCCGTCAGCTCCCACGTCGGGCAGGTGCCATCCGCGCTGGCGCTCTGCATCACTAAATGAATCAGCGACGCCGGGTAGCAGCCGAGGTTGTAGATAGCCCCTTTGCTACCCGGATTGACAAACTGGGCAATCGACGCGCAGTAGCTGGCGTTGATGGAACGCACCTCGCCCAGCTCGCCGCTGGCAATCACTTCGGCAATTTTGCTGGCGAAAGGATGGGTTAAGTACATCAAGCCTTCGAGGAAGAACACCCCGTTGCTTTCCACAGCGGCAAGGGCGGCGTCGGTGTCCGCCATGGTCACTGACAGCGATTTTTCACACAGAATGGCTTTACCTGCGTTGGCGGCTTTAATCACATATTCATGGTGAATATGGTTTGGCAGGCCGATATACACCACGTCCACGGCGGGATCGTTAATCAGTGCGTCGTAGTTGTCATACTGAGTTGGCGTCGGGTGCTGTTTTAAAAACTCCTCCAGCCCATTGGGTGAACGCCCCGCTACGGCGTAAAGGGTCGACCCTTCATGCTTTTCAATGGCTTCGGCCATAATGCCGGAGATAAAGCTGGTACCCAGCAGGCCCCAGTTCAACGTTTTAGTGTGGCTCATGCGACTGGCTCCTTGACCGGCAATTGGCACAGGGTGGCCTGTACAAACTCAGTCAGACCGGAATGGATAAAGCGCTGTGTATGGGCCTCGTCGAAATGGCGCTGCGACGCGGCTTCATCTTCATAGCGTTCCCAGAGAATGATGCGCCGCGAGTCCTGTTTATCCTGCAATGCCATGGCGAATGAACAGCCGGCCTCGCTATTCATGTCGGCGCAAAATTGCTCAATAGCGGCAAGGGCCAGGTTAATATCCACTTCTTCTTTGATGCGGATCTCAGCGTTAACAAAATGTCCTTGTGTAAACATATTTTCCCCGGGGTTTGATAAAGATTGGCAGGTAATGCAAAGAGCGAGATACGGGTAACGCGGCTCTTTATAATAAAAATCAGCTCACCAAAATAGTGCGAATTAATAAAATTCTCACCACTTCAGGGCATTATTTAAAGTAACAGAGTCTGTTTGTTCCTTTTTTGAACGCAATCGATTGCTCATGACAAACATTATGAAAAAATCAGGTGAGTTTTGTGACGTTGCTGCTATAGTGCGCGCTTTAAAACACCACTCACACTCATTGGAGCCTTTATGGCGTCAAATATATTGCATTTCCTTCTGAGCCTTATAATGATATTCGGTATCGGCTGGCTGATAAGCTACAACAAACGCGGTGTTAAATTGCGGTTTGTAGTGCAAATTCTGGTGATTGAAATCGTACTGGCATGGGTGCTGTTATACAGCCAGGCTGGTGTGTACTTGATCTCTGGGCTATCTGGCGTGTTTACTAACTTGATGAGCTACGCTCGCGTCGGTACAGACTTTGTATTTGGCGGTCTGGTGAATGACAACCAGTTTAGCTTCTTCTTATTCGTATTATGCCCAATCATCTTTATTTCCGCGCTGATTGGTATTCTCCAGCATTTACGTATTCTGCCATTAATGATTAAAGGCATCGGCTATCTCTTATCCAAAATTAATGGAATGCCGCGTCTGGAATCCTTTAATGCCGTGAGTTCTTTATTAGTCGGGCAATCAGAAAACTTCATCGCTATTAAAGATATTGTTCCGCACCTTAATGAACGCCGCATGTATACATTATCGGCAACCGCGATCTCTACCGTTTCCATGTCTATTGTGGGTTCTTATATGACCCTGTTGGAACCGCGTTACGTGATGCTGTCGCTTATCCTGAATATGCTTTCGACCTTCGCCGTGTTGCAGGTGGTTAACCCGTATTCTGACGAAGCCGATAATCAAATGCCGAAACTGAACGTGCCAAAACACAGCTTCGTAGAAATGCTGGGCGAGTACATCATGGCCGGTTTCAAAATGGCGATGATCGTTGCCGCGATGCTGGTTGGCTTTAACGCCCTGCTGGCGATGGTTAACGCCATCTTCCTCGGCGGCTTCGGTAAGAGCTTCCAGGACATCATTGGCTATCTGTTCTACCCTGTGGCGTGGTTGACCGGCATCGTGAGCCAAGACTCACTGACCGCTGGCAGCATCATGGGCACCAAAATCGTGGCTAACGAATTCGTTGCCATGCTGCAGATGAAAGACCTGATTGCCCATTTGGAACCCCGCACCGTGGCGATTCTGTCGGTGTTCCTGGTCTCCTTCGCTAACATTTCTACCGTCGGCATCATCGCCGGTGCCGTAAAAAGTATCGAAGAAGTTCAGGGTAACATGGTAGCTCGCGCCGCCTTCCGCCTGCTGGTTGGCGCAACGCTGGTGAGCCTGCTGTCTGCTTCAATCGTGGGTCTGGTTTACCGTTAATCCCCCGCGAACTCTCAGGGTGCAGCCATCGCGGCTGCACCTTGCTTCTCCTCCCGCTTTAATTCACTTTCTTCACCGTCAGCTCCAGCCTTGAGGCTCTCCCTGCGCCAACAAATACGCTATTGGTCGCCACCCGTTTTAATCGCGCCTGCCCCTCCGGCTCACCGCTATTGGGGTTGCAGTCAAAATGCGGGAAGTTGCTGCTGGCGATATCCAATCGCAGGCGATGGCCAGCGCGGAACAGGTTACAAGTGGCGAAAGGCTCAATGATCACTTCCACCACCTCGCCCGGCGTCAGCATCTGCTCCTGCTCCCAGCCGTTGCGATAACGGCAGCGAATGATCCCGTCGGTAATATTCATCGCATAGCCCTGCGGGTAGTCCTCCGAGGGCGGGTAGATATCCACCAGTTTGGCGGTGAAATCGGTGTCTGGCGCGTCACTGGCTACCCACAGGTGAACGCGGATCTCCCCCGCCACCAGCAGGTCTTCAGTCAGCGGCCCAGTTTCAAACACCACAATGTCAGAGCGGGCGCTGAGCGGCAGATTGTCTCCCCGGCTGCCGAAGAACTCCGGCGTTTCCCGCTGGTCAAAAGCGCCCCCCGCAAACACCGGCAGGCCGGAGGTCAGCGCCCCGCCGAGGGTCGGCACCGGGTGGCGCGGGTCGGCCAGATAGCGCAATTCGCCCTGCGCGCTCTCCGGCGGCTGCGACAGCAGGCTGTGGTCGGCATGCAGATACAGCACCTGTTTTTGACTCTCCGCCAGCGGCCATTGCACATCGTGCAGCCACTGGCCGCCGTGAATGAGTCGCCCATTGTCATCTTTCTTGCCACTGCCGCCGCCCATGGCGAAAACAGTAACCTGATGGCCCTGCGGCTGGGCTTCAGCCGGTTTGAGCCAACGGTCGAACCAGTCGATTCGACAACTCAGCCAGTCAGTCTCCACATTGGCGTCAAAGGCCGCCGCCTCGCCAAACTCCACGTTGCCGCTATAAGTCACATTACGATCGCCGTGCAGCCACGGCCCCATGATCAGGCGCTGCGGCGCGGTTTTCCCACGGCAAAATGCATTAAAGTTATCTAGCGTGGAACTGACGTAGGCGTCATACCAGCTCGACATAAACAGCACCGGCATATCCGGGATGTGCTCATAGCTCCCCTCGGCATAAATACCGTTTTGCTGCCAGTATGGCCCGAAGGTGCCCTGCGACCACTGCTCGAACAGATAAGCCTCATACTCCGGCACGTGGCGCAGCGGCGAATGGCCCGGCGTCCACGGCATGGCGGCAAACCAGTCGCGGATATTTTCCTCCTCAAGAGCCTGAAGGATCAGCGGATTTTGCTGCGCCTCGGGGCTTTCTTTTGCCTGTTTGTAGGCCCAGGTGGCCTGTTTTAGTTCAAACGCGCCCCCCTGACGAATGCCGCAGCGATAGGCATTGCTGAACCCGCCGGAGTCCAGCACCATGGTTTTCAGCCCCGGCGGGTTAAGGCAGGCCATCGCCATCTGGGTGTGGGCGGCATAAGATAACCCCATGCTGCCAATCTGCCCATTACACCAAGACTGCTGGAGGATCCACGCCAGCGTGTCGACGCCGTCCGGCCCTTCCGAAGTGTATTTGGTAAAAATTCCCTCCGAGCCGTAGCGGCCGCGACAATCTTGAAACACCACCGCGTAGCCACGCCGGACCAGCGCCAGCGCCATGGCTTCGCGCGATATCTGCGTACCGTCGCGATTCACCTCCGAGCGCGACTGCCCGCGCTTGTCATAGGGCGTGCGCTCGATGACCACTGGCAAGGGCGCAATCGGCGCATCCGGCAGATAGACATCGGTCGACAGACGAGTACCGTCGCGCATCGCCACCCGGCAATCTGCCAAACGCACCATCCCCTGCCTGACCACTTCAGACTGACTTCTGTTCACAAAACGCTCCTTGTTTTCATTAATAGCCAATCGAAACGGCAAAGGTCAGCATGGCGATACTCAACAGCATGAAGAAGAGAAACAGCGGCAGGATAAATTTCGCCCACTGGGTCCAGCCCACCTGCGCCGAGGCGAGGAAAATCAGCAGCCCGCTGGAAGTTGGGGTGATCATGTTGGTCAGCCCATTACCGAATAAGAACGCCAGCACGGTCGTTTGCGGCGCGACGCCGGAAAGCTGGCCGAGCGGCCCGAGGATTGGCATGGTCACGGCGGCCTGCCCAGAGGTTGAAGGGATCACGATGTCGAGCAGCAGCTGGCAAATAAACATGCCGTAAGCCGAGACATAGGCGCCGTGCTGCCCCACCAGCTGCACCAGATCGTTAATCAGGGTGTCCATCACCTTGCCTTGGCTGAGGACGATTTCCACCGCCGTCGCCAGCCCAATCAGCAATCCGGCAATCAGCACTTTCTTCATGCCGCTGACAAAGGCGTCGGCCGAGGCGCTGGCCCCTAAGCCACTCATCGCAGCGAAAATCATGCTCATAAACAGATAGTAAGAGGCCAACTGGGCATTTTTCCACTGCCACTGGTTGGCGGCGTACACCATGAAAGCGATGCCCACCGTCAGGGTTAGCATCATCAGGGTGTGGCGCGAAGAGAGGCGCGTGGCGGAAAACGCCACCGTGGCGTCCTTCAGCTTGCCGTGTTTGCGAATGGCCCACAGCACGTACAGCACGCCAAAAAACATAAACACGCAGTAAGAGAAGACGCGCATGCTCAGGCCGCTAAAAATTTGCAGGCCGACCAGCGGCTGGGCGATGGAGAGTGCGTAAGGGTTGGTGATCGACGCCAAATAGCCGACTTTTACTGCGATCGCCACAATAGCCAGCCCCAGAATATTCGGCAGCCCGAGGCGATTCATCAGCGCCACCACAATGGGGATCACCAGCAGATACTCCTTGGCTAGCCCCATAAAGGTGCTACCCGCCGAGAAGGCAATCATCAGGAAAGGCACCAGCAGGTAGATATTGCCTTTAGTGACGCTGAGCAGCCTTTCGAGCGACGCCGAGATCGCCCCCGCCTCGTTCAAAATGCCAAACATGCCGCCGATGAACAGCACCATGACAATCAGGCTGGCCTGCTTGATGATGCCAGCCGGGATCGCCAGAAAGCCGTCAATCAGGCTGGCGGGCTGGGCCTGCGCACCATTGTCGGCAGCGCCAAGCCCCACCACTTGCCCCAGCGAGAAGCTTTTGTCGATCACCTGATAGGTGCCGGGCAGCACTTTTTTGCCTTCATGCTGAAATTGGCCGGAATCCAGTACCCAAGTCATCACCACTGCCAGAAGCACGATAAACAGCAGTACCAAAGTTGGATTCATCTGGCGCATTGGCGAGTTCGCCGCTGCGGCCTCTTTTGAGAGATCAGCCATCAATTTCCGCCTTATTGTCATGATAGGAAGCGAGGAGTGGAGCCAGCGGCAGCGAGCCATAGGCCGGGCTGCCCAACTGGTGTGAGATCTGCGCCGCGGCGCGATGCAGCGCCTCAATCATCGGCTGCTGATATTGTTCCGCCCGACCGGCGGGGGCGCTAAGACTGAGGGAGGCCGCGCAGCGATTGTGATTATTAAAAACCGGCACGGCGAACGCCCAGACGCCCGTGGTTAATTCGCCCTGTGAACAGCAGAGCTGCCGCTGACGGATGTCGGCTAATAAGGCGCGGAGAGCCTCCGGCTGCGGCGACTGCTGCAAAAATTCATCCCGCAGCTCTTCCGGCGCATAGGCCAGCAGCAACTTACCGGAGGCCCCGGCCCCCAGCTTGCGGCGGTTGCCCACCGCGCTGCGCACTTGCAGCACTTGCCGCGAGGTGCGCACGGCGATCTGCACGATTTCACTCCCTTCGCGCAGACGAATTTGCAGGTTTTCATTCAACTGCTGGCTGAGCTGGTCGAGCACCGGCTCGGCGATTTCCGTCAGGTTAATCTGCCGACGGGCATTGACGCCCAGCACCAGCAGCTGATGCCCCAGCCGGTAAGTCACCGGTTCCCCGGAGCGTTGGACAAAAAACTGGTTTTCCAGCGTGCACAATAGGCGATAGGTCCGAGACTTGGTGAGGCCGCTTTTGCGGGCGATCGCACTCAGCCCTAGCCCCGGATTTTCCGCTAGCAGGTTAAGCAAACGCAGCGCGCTATCCACGCTAGCCACATTGAATTCCGTCATTAAATTTCCTTTATTATCAATCGGTTCACTAGATGAACCGATGTTTCATTTTAGGATGAAATGCAGACTTGCATGTTTCTTGTGCGCTGACAAGGCAGGGGCATTTGGCGCAAAGCGACTGGGGATGGTGTTTAATAGCAGCAGATAAAAAATGGACAGTTTTTACTTTGGCAGAGAGAGGCAATGACAGGCGAGATGACTGGATTTTGTTCTACGCGAAGATTTTTAACAATTTGTTATCTTTTTCGATCTTTGCGATCCGGAGTGGGCCTAAGGTGAGAAAACCATTTCACGGCTACAGTTAACTTAACTGATTAACCTGAGGTTTTGCCGCGCCATGTCCCTCTTCCCCATAAAGCACTATGTTCATAACCGCCCGCGCCTGCTCTGCGCCATTATCGCGGGAGTAGCGTGCTACTTTTTATTGCCACTATTTTCGGTACATCTGTCTGTTTTTGAACGGTTAATGGTCAGCTGGAATGTGCTGGCGTGGCTCTACCTAATTTTGATTTGGGTACAGATGATGACCGCTAAGCCCGAGCGAATTCGCGAAGTGGCGCAGTCGCAGGATGAGAGCGCCACGCAGGTGCTGACGCTGGTGAGCATCACCTGTCTGGTGAGTATGCTGGTGATTTTTATGGAGCTGAGCACGGTAAAACAGCTCTCCGGCACGGCGAAATCCTTCCATTTAATTCTTACCGTGACCACGCTAATTGTCTCCTGGTCGCTGCTGCCGACCGCCTTTTCGATGCATTACGCCCATCTCTATTACCGGCGCGGCGCGGGGTCCCACAAGGCGCTGCTGTTCCCGGATAAAATCGACAAGCCGGAATATTGGGACTTCCTCTACTTCTCTTTCACGCTGGCGGTGGCCTGCCAGACCGCCGATGTCGCCACCGGCAACACCGAGGTCAGGCGCATTACCCTGATTCAATCGGTGCTGGCGTTTGTGTTTAATCTGGCGGTGCTGGGGCTGTCGGTAAACGTTGCGGCGGGGTTAATGAGCTAGCTCACAGCTGCCGCTCCAGCTCTAGTAATAGCAGTTGCTTTAGTTGTTCCACCACTGCCGGGGGCTTCGGCTGGCGCTGGATCAGACCGATGCCCATGGAAGGCAGCGCGGGCAGTTGGGCGCTGAGGTTTGACGTCAGCGAGTGCGGCACGCCAATGGCCGAGCGCACGGTGATCCCCAGCCCGGCATTCACTGCCGCCCATATCCCGCCCAGGCTCTGGCTGACAAAGGCCACCCGCCAGGCAATGCCTGCGGCGTCCAGCGCGTCGGTAGCGCATTTGCGGAACAGGCACGGTGAGTCGAACATCACCAGCGGCACCGGATCGCCGCGCTGGATAAAGTCGCTGAGAGGGAAATCCGGGGTGGAGATCCAGCGCAGCGGCAATCTTTTCAACGGCATAAACGCATTGTGTGGCGGCTGCTGGCACCAGATCAGCGCCAAATCCATCTCGCCGCTTTCCGTCGCTTCTATCAGCACCTGATTGCGGGCGATATGCGCCGTCACCTGCACGCCGTCGTGGGCTTTGGCGAACTGCCCGAGCACCGGCGGAATTAAGCTTTCACCAAAATCCTCCTGCAAGCCGAGCTGCACGCTGCCCTGCAATAACGCACCGCGCAGCGACATCAGGGCTTCATCATTGACCGCCAAAAGTCGTTTGGCGTAGCCCATCAGCCGCTCACCGCTGGGTGTCAGCACCAAGTGACGCCCCTGCTTTTTCACCAGTTGCGCCTGACACTGCTGCTCGAGCTTTTTGACGTGTACGCTCACCGCCGAGGTGGATCGGTGCAGGCGCGCGGCGGCCTGCGCAAAGCTGCCGCACTCAATTCCCACCACAAAACTGCGCAGTGCGTCGAGGTCCAGCGTTGAGGTAATAGGCGTCATAATACTCCCGATTTTATGGACATTTTATTGCAAATATTTCGATTTTATAAACCTTATACCCGAGCAACAATCCTCCTGTCACCACTTATCAGGAGTTACCCATGTCCCAGCCTTTAAATCGAGAAACCCTGCAACGGGTTGCCCCAAAACTGTCCGAACTCACCCGCGACGTGCTGTTTGGTGATATCTGGCAACGCCCGGATTTATCACCCCGCGACCGCAGTCTGGTCACGCTGGCGACGCTCACCGCCCTTGGCCGCAGCGGGCAGATCCCCTGGCATATTGATTTTGCGCTGAGCAACGGCGTCGAGCGCAAAGAGATGGTCGAACTGTTCACCCATTTGGCGTTTTACGCCGGATGGCCCGCCGCCGTGGCCGCCCTTGAATGCTTGCCGCAGGAGTAATCTATGCCGATTTCGCGCATTACCTTTCACCAAGCCAGCTACGACGCGGAGCAAATAACACAGGTTTCCGCGATTTTGCATCAGACATTGGTGGATGCCTTTGCCGTCCCCGCCGATGACCGTTTTCAGGTGCTAGAACCCAAAGCGCCGGGCGAACTGGTGTATGACCCGCACTATCTGGCGCAGGGCCGGACCCCGCGTTTTCTGCTGTTTTCAATTCTTGGCGGCAAGCCGCGCAGCAACGCGCAGAAAGCCGAATTCTACCAGCTGCTGACCGACAGGCTAGTTGCGGCCCTGGCAATCAGCCCGTCAGACGTGATGGTGACGGTGCAATTCAATAGCCTCGATGACTGGTGTTTTGCTGAAGGAAAAATAGCCTCGGCCTAAAACTTGCACAACACATAAGTATCTACTAATGTGTTTATATGAATGAAAATGACATCTTTAAAGCGCTGGCGGACCCCACCCGCCGCGCCATCTTCGACAAACTGGTGGCGGGCAGCATGAATGCCAGCGCCCTGCGCGAAGGTTTGACCATCAGCCAGTCCGCCATGTCGCAGCATCTGGCGGTGCTGCGTAACGCCCATCTGATCCGCGAAGAAAAACAGGGAAGATTTGTGAATTACGACGTCGACCCGGATGGCGTCGCCCTTATCGCGCAATGGCTGGCGAAGTACCGCGCCTTCTGGCCAGAGCGTATCGACAGTCTTAAAACTTTGTTGAAGGACATGGAATAATGACGCAAAAATCGCCCCCACGGCTTGAGCTGGAATACCGGCTCGACGCCCCGCCGGAGAAGGTCTGGCGGGCCATCAGCACCCCCACTTTGCGCCAGCAGTGGCTGCCGAATAGCCTGCTCGCCAGCGCCGAACCACTGAGCGCCACGCCCAACCAAGAGCTACGTTTGCGCATGCGCGACGACCAGCCGCCGTACCTCGAAAGCACGGTGCTGTTTCAGATTCGGCCCGACCACGGCGACGGCAGCGTGCTGAAGATTGTTCACACCCTAGATGATGTCAGAACTGCCGCCAACGATGCCGACGCCCTGCTGATGTGCGCCGCCTAACCACATGTAAACTTTGGAGATTTTATGCCAGACGCGATGCAACTTATCCCGATGGTGGTGGAGCAATCCAGTACCGGCGAGCGCTCTTTCGACATCTATTCGCGTCTGCTGCGTGAAAGGATCATCTTTCTCAATGGCGAAGTAAATGACGGCATGGCGATTTTAATCTGCGCGCAAATGCTGTTTTTAGAGGCAGAAAACCCTCAGCGGCCGATTAATCTCTACATCAATTCCCCCGGCGGGTCAGTGACCAGCGGATTGGCGATTTACGACACCATGCGCTTTATTCAGGCACCGGTGCACACGCTGTGCATGGGCACGGCGGGGTCGATGGGGTCATTCTTACTGATGGCCGGAGAGCCGGGGCATCGCCTCGCCTTGCCAAATGCCTCCGTGGTGGTACATCAGCCGTCGGGCGGATTTCAGGGGCAAGCCACGGATATTTTCATCCACGCGCAGAACATGCAGCGAACCAAAAGCTTGATGATTAAGCTTTATGCCGAACACTGCGGGCGCACCACCGATGAGGTCGAACGAGCGCTGGATCGCGACAACTTTATGACCGCCGAGCAGGCGGCCGAATGGGGATTGATTGACCGGGTGCTGCATCACAGGATGCCTGCGGAGAATGTGCTTTAGGCTCTTTTTGCAGGGTTTCGTGTAAGACAAAAATGATATTGGTCAGCGAAGGTCTTAGCGCGTTAGTAACCTATCCAGGACCCTATATTCATTGAATTTCATCCTAATCATGTCCCGGCAGAAGGAATTTCCTGCCACGATGTGTGGGATGGATTGTGCGGCTCGCCGCGCTTTTCAGCCAGTCACCGACGTCACCAAAAGCAGTCATATTGGGCCAAAATAGGCATGGGAAACTGTCATGTAAGATGTTTATTATGTTGGCAGGCGTTAAACCGCAGTCACCTAACAGGCAGGAAGATAATCATGAACAGCTTTGATTCCCCCCGCATTGCGCTGATTGGCCCCGGGGCAATTGGCACCACTATCGCCGCCGTGATGCACGAAGTCGAGCGTACTCCGGCGATTTATGGCCGCACGCCCCATCCGCACCTTGAGCTGCGCTTCGACGGCGGCGAGATCCGCGTGCCGGGGCCGGTAAAGGTGGATGTTCCACAAGCGAGTCAGCCCTATGATTTAGTTTTCGTGGCGGTGAAGACCACGCAGATTGCCGATATCGCCCTATGGCTGGCGGCGCTCTGCGGCCCGCAAACGGTGGTCTGCGCCCTGCAAAACGGTGTTGAACAGCAAACCCTGCTTTCCCCTTATCTTGCCGGAGGGCCAGTGCTGCCTTCGGTGGTATGGTTCCCCGCCCAGCGCGAACCAGATGCTTCCGTATGGCTGCGCAGTAAGCCGCGCCTCACTCTGCCCGACGTGCCCGCCGCTCAGCGTGTTATTCAGGCACTCGAGGGGACGAGGTGTTCAGTTGAAGTCGAGGCCGATTTTATTTCGGTGGCGTGGCGCAAGCTGTTGCAGAACGCCGTCGCCGGGCTGATGGTGTTGACCGGCCGCCGAGCGGGGATGTTCTCTCGCGGCGATATCACCGACCTGTCGCTGGCCTACCTGCGCGAATGCCTGCTCGTGGCGCGGGCCGAAGGAGCCGCGCTGGGGGATGATGTCCCACAGCAGATCATCGCGGGCTTCCATCAAGCCCCCGCCGACTTGGGCACATCGATTCTTGCCGACCGGCAAGCGGGACGGCAGCTTGAATGGGATATCCGCAACGGCGTGGTGCAGCGCTATGGCCGCAAACACAGCATTGCCACGCCAATCAGCGACTTAGTGGTGCCGCTGTTGGCCGCCGGCAGCGACGGGCCGGGCTGATAAACTATCTGTTTTCCAACAGTTTAAGAAAGCGCAGCACCGCTTTGCCGTTGTCATTGCGTCGCCACGCCAGCGCCACCTGCGTGGTCAACGGCGGGCCGTTTAATGGCAGAAATCTGACATTCTCGTCGTCGATTTTCGCCAGCGACGCGGGCACCACCGCGTAACCAAACCCGGTCGCTACCATACTGATCGCCGAGGTCACCTGTGGTGACTGCTGGCCCAGCTTCGGCGTAAACCCGGCTTCATTGCAGGCGGCAATCACTGAGTCATACAGGCTCGGCGAGATGTCGCGTGGGAAGGTGATCAGGGTTTCATCTTTCAGCGATTCAAGGCTGATATCCGCCCCCTGCGCCAGCGGATGGGCGTGCGGCAAAGCCACCACCATCTGCTCGAAATCAATCACCCGCGTGGCAAAATCTTTGCTGCGCTCACAAGGCAAGCGAATAAACGCCACGTCAATCGCGCCGTCCGCCAGCGCGGTCATCAGCGCCGACATCTCCTTCTCCTGCGGCAACAGCTCCATTGCCGGGTAGCTGTCTCGAAAACGATGCAGCAGCGCAAACACCTGCGGGTTAAACGCCGTGGAGCTGGCAAAACCAATGCGTAACGTTCCGCTAACACCTCGCGCCACGCTGCGCGCCCTTTCCAGCGCCACATCGGTCAGCTTGAGGATGTTTACCGCGTCGTCATACAGGGTCTTCCCCGCCTCGGTCAGCTCAATACTGCGTGTTAATCGCCGCAGCAGCGGCGCGCCAATTTCATGCTCAAGCCGTTGTATTTGCTGGCTAAGCGGCGGCTGAGAGATCCCAAGTTGCTCGGCTGCGCGGGTGAAATTCCCGGTTTCAGCCACTGTCACGAAATAACGCAGATGACGAAGTTCCATATCAAAAACGTCTCAAAGTGAACATTCCATCATATTGGAACTCCCTGCTGAATGGAGTCAACCTTTAGTTAACAACGCTAACCAATTTCAACCGGAGCGACACCATGACAGCCCACAAACTTCACCGCCACGATGACCACAGCGACTGCTCTTGCGTGGCGGATATCACGCGTAGTGCCCTGCAACTCCAGCAGCAGCATCCTGAGCGCGTTATCTACCAGTCCTCAATGATGAGCGCCCTGCTGAGCGGGGTTTATGAAGGCAACACCACCATGGCTGACCTGCTGAAACATGGCGATTTCGGCCTCGGCACTTTCAACCATCTTGACGGCGAGCTGATCGCCTTCAACAGCAACATCTTCCAGCTGCGCGGCGACGGTACGGCGCGACGGGCGCAGCCTGATCAGAAAACCCCGTTTGCCGTGATGACATTCTTCAACCCGACTAATGAATATCACCTCGACAAGCCCCATAGCCGCGATGAAATTCACCAGATCATTGATGAAGTGATTGCCAGCAATAACACCTTCTGCGCCCTGCGCATTGACGGCGTGTTTAGCCGCGTGGACACCCGCACCGTGCCGGAACAGCACCGTCCGTACAAGCCGATGCTGGAAGCCATTGAGGCCCAGCCGACCTTCCATATTGAGAATTCCGAAGGGGTGCTGATTGGCTTCCTCACGCCGGAATATATGCAAGGCATTAACGTCGCCGGTTACCACGAACACTTTATTAATCGCGAACGCAGCAGCGGCGGCCACGTGCTGGATTACCAGTTGGAAAGCGGCGTCTTAACCTTCGGCACGGTAGACAAATTGCTGATCGACTTCCCGACAGACAGTGACTTTATGCAGGCCGATCTCAGCCCCGAAAACCTTGATGACGCAATACGCTCGGTTGAAAGCTAATCCCACAACATCCACTCAGGAGCAGTAATTATGAAAAATTCAGACAGCAAAAATGCGTGGAACTGTGGCGCGGATTTGGTGGTAGCCCAGCTTGAACAGCAGGGCGTGAAGCACGTGTTTGGTATTCCCGGCGCGAAAATCGACCGGGTCTTTGACTCGCTGGTTGACTCCTCGATCGTGACCATTCCGGTGCGCCACGAGGCTAACGCCGCCTTTATGGCCGGGGCCGTCGGCCGCCTGACCAGCAAAGCAGGCGTGGCGCTGGTCACCTCGGGGCCCGGCTGCTCAAACCTGATCACCGGCGTGGCGACCGCCACTTCAGAAGGTGATCCGCTGGTGGCCATTGGCGGCGCGGTCAAACGCGCCGACCATGTGAAACAGGTGCACCAGACCATGGACACGGTGTCGATGTTCCGTCCGGTGACCAAATTCGCCGCTGAAGTGACTTCGTCATCTGCCCTGTCCGAAGTGCTGGCGAACGGCTTTCGCGCCGCCGAATTTGGCCGCCCCGGCGCTTCCTTTATCAGCCTGCCAATGGACATTATCAATGAACCGGCGCAGGGCCGTTTGCTGAGTTCACAGCCGCCAACTCTCGGCAGCGCGCCGCACGACGCGATCCGCCAAGTCTCCGCCTGCCTGAAGAAAGCCAAGCGTCCGGTGCTGCTGCTCGGCCTGATGGCTAGCCAGCCGCGCAATGCACAAGCCATTCGCCGCTTCCTCAACAAAAGCGACCTGCCGGTCACCAGCACCTATCAGGCGGCGGGCGTGATTGAACAGGCGCACTTCCATCGTTTTGCCGGACGCGTCGGCTTGTTCAACAATCAGGCCGGTGACCGCCTGCTGCGCAATGCTGATCTGGTGATCACCGTCGGCTACAGCCCGGTGGAGTATGAACCGGCGCAGTGGAGTAACGGCACGGCGGAGCTGGTGCATATCGACGTGGTGCCTGCCGAGACGGACAGCGACTACACGCCGGATGTTGAACTGGTGGGCGACATCGCCGACACGCTGGACCTGCTGACCGAGCAGGTCCACCAGCAGTTTACCCTCAGTACCGAGACACTTTCGATCCTCGATGACCGCCGCCAGCAGCGCGAACTGCTGGCGCAGAAAGGCCGCAGCCTGAACCAGTTCGCCATTCATCCGCTGCGTTTAGTGCGCGCGATGCAGGATATCGTCAATAGCGACGTCACCCTGTGCGTGGATATGGGCAGTTTCCACATCTGGATCGCCCGCTATCTGTATAGCTTCCGGGCGCGGCAGGTGTTGATTTCCAACGGCCAACAGACCATGGGCGTGGCGCTGCCGTGGGCGATTGGCGCGGCGCTGGTAGAACCCGGCCGCAAAGTGGTGTCGGTGTCCGGCGATGGCGGCTTTATGCAGTCGAGCATGGAGCTGGAAACAGCGGTGCGGCTCGGCGTGAATCTGCTGCACATCATCTGGGTGGATGATTGCTATAACATGGTGGCGATTCAGGAAGAGAAGAAATACCAGCGCACCTCCGGCGTAAAATTCGGCCCGATAGACTTTAAAGCCTATGCCGAAGCCTTCGGCGCTAAGGGTTTTGCCGTCACTTCGTCCGACACGCTGGAAAGCACCCTGCGCGCCGCCATGGACGTGCAAGGCCCGGCGGTGGTCGCCGTGCCGGTGGATTACAGCGACAACGCCCTGCTGATGGGGCAATTAAATATGGGTGAAATGTTCTAGCGAAGCGTGCACTGCCCCAAACGCCCTTTTCAACAAGGGCGTTATTTCCCCCTTTTCGGTATTCCTTAGCAGGCTACTTTAGCTCTTTATGACAATCCGCCTCTCTCCCTATCTCCTCCTGCTAAAGGTATGATAATCCTCAGGCGATGGGCATTTGCCCATGTAAATTTCTATCCTAATTAGGAGATTTCCGTCGTGTCAGACAGACAAATCATCACGCCCCCGGCGATGCAAGCGTTAGCAGAGAGAGCCGGTTACGCCCCGGCGGTGCTGGTCGGCAATACCCTTTATTGCGCTGGTCAGGTTGGCCGTACGGCAGATTTGCAAGTGATCAGCGATCCTGAAACACAGTTCACCGCCTGCTGGGAGAACCTGCGTACCGTGCTGGAACAGGCGGGATGCACCTTCGACGACGTGGTGGAGATGACAACTTATCACGTTGATATGAAACAACATATGGACGTTTTCCGCCGGGTCAAAGACCGTCTTTTCCCTCGCGGGAAATGCGCATGGACCTGCATCGGCGTCACCGAGTTGGCTCATCCGGGCTTACTGGTTGAAGTGAAATGCATCGCGGTGAAGCGCCCGACTTGAGCGCTTTAGAAGTGAATAGAAGGGGAAATCAGTCCGTAGGGTCTGGCTCTCCCCTTATTTCCAACTGATATACATCCCTTCACTGGCCGGTCGCGTCAGTTTAAAACCAAACTTTTCATACAGTTCTGGCACGTCGGCCATCAGGCTGACATAGGCTCCGGCCGAAGCCGTTTTTTGCAAATAGGCCATAATGCTCTCCATGATGAGGCGGCCATATCCTTTGCCCTGCTGCTCTGGGTCGACCGCAATGTCCACGATTTCAAAGTTAATCGCGCCATCTCCCACCACTCGGCCCATACCGACAATTTTCCCCGCCACCACAATATGTACCCCATAAAGGCTGGCGGGAAGTGCTCTCACCACGCCCTCGAAGGGCCTTGGGGATAACCCGGCAATCTGGCGCAAACGGCAAAAATCCTCTGCCGGTGGGGTGGTTTCAATCAATTGCATCTCATGTTCTCCTGATAAGTAAGTCGCCATTCATTATTGCTGACAATAGAATCCTCCGAGTTCCCCGTCGCTGCATTCATCTCTTTCTCCCGATCGGGTATATTGCTACTCAGATCACAAAATCCTTAGAGGAAAATGCCGCGCTATGATTCATCGTTTCACCCTCGCCGCCGTTGCGGCTGCTTTTGCGCTTACCGGTTGTGCAAAACACGCCCCAGCCGAGCCAGCACCTGACTTTACCTCAGGCCCGACGCGCGTCACCGTGACCCACGTTCCGGCTAAAACTGACGATGGCACCAAAGTATTTGTCACCGTAGACGGCAGCGATGCCGGTGCACTGGCGATTGGTGAAAGCATGGAAGTCCACCTGCCAGCCGGTAAGCACCAAGTGGGCGGCTATGCCCGTTCGCTGATTGGCCGCGTGACCATTCCATCGGTAGAAGTCACCACGTCGCCGGATGATGAGAAGTATGTCGGTTACTCGGTTGCCACCTCCAAGCCAGCCTTCTCCGAGCTAAGCACCCCGCCGACCAAACAGGCCGTGGCCGAGCCACAACCTCAGGACCCGCAAGGCCCTAAAATCACCGACATCACGCAGGACCCGCAGGCTTAACCCGCACTTCCTCGCGCCTGATATTAAGGTATCAGGCGCAGGCACTTCCCCTCTTCAATGTGCCCTTTATGGACAAGGTAGTTTTTGTTGATGATCGCGCTATTATTAGTAGCTAACTCATTAGCCCACCGAATCCACTATGCCCACCACCCCATCCTCATTACCTCTTAGTGCCCGTTTAATTGTCCATCCTGCCGGTGGCGGTGTGCCGACGCATCAACACCATAGCGGGCAATTGACGGTGGTGCTGGGCGGGACAATGCGCGTCACGGCGGATAAAGGTTGGTGGCTGGCCCCGCCGGGGCTTGCCGTATGGGTGCCACCACAGACGCCGCACGCCGCGTCTTACAGTGAAACGTCCTCGCTGATAAATGTTAACTTCCCGCCGCAGATTGCCCAGCGCCTGCCCGCCGAGTGTCGGGCTTTGGCGGTATCTGATTTGCTGCGCGAACTGGCCCGCGAGGCAGTAAGGCTGGAGGATGAGCAGGAGAAAAGCGCGGAGCACGTCGCGCAATCGTTGGGGCTGATTGCCGAACTGATGGTGTTACAGCTAGTGCGCCCCGTCGCCACGCCCGGCCTGTTTGTGCCTCACGGGCAGGACCGACGCTTGCGCAGGGCGATTGCTATTTTGCATCAGGAGCCGGGGTCAGATTTGAGCATTGAGGCTCTGGCGGCGCGGGTTAACAGCAGCGAACGCACCCTCTCCCGGCTGTTTGTCGCCGAGACGGGGATGACCTTCCGCCGCTGGCGCGAGCATATGCGCCTGGTGACCTCTATCGATAAGCTGGCCCGCGGCCACACCATCACCGCCACCGCGCTGGAGCTGGGCTATTCCAGCGCCAGCAGCTTCACCACCCTGTTCACCCGCGTGCTGGGCGTGCCGCCGCGACGCTATATGTCTTCGATGCGCGAACCGTCGGAAGAGGCCTAGAGTTAACGGCTTGCGTGAGTGAGTGAAAGTGCCTCTTTTAGCGCGTCAACCAGCCGTGGAAGATAGGGACTCAACCCTTCAGCCGCCTGAGCAATTGCGCCATCCTCGGCAAACTCCAGCTCGGAGAGTTTGATCTCAATGCCCGTACTCAGCGGCTGCATGTGAATGCCTTCCAACACCTGCTTTAACTGAGCCGCGGCCTTGCCGCCGCCGCGATTGGCGTAGCTGACCATCAGGGCTGGTTTGCCTTTCCACTCATGATAAAGGTGGTCAATGGCGTTTTTCAGCGCCGCCGGATAGCCCCAATTGTATTGCGGGAAGACAAAAACCATCATCTGCCCTTGGCTAATTTTCTCACTCCAGCGCAGCGTATGCGGCTGAAGATACTGGCCGGAAGAAGGCATAAGCGGCTCGTCGTCCATCGGCAGCGGCCACTGCGCCAAGTCGATAATTTCTGCGCTGCACTCCTCACCTTCTGCCATCAGGCTGTCCTGAACCCACTGGGCGATTTGCGGGCCAATACGGCCTTGTCGAACACTGCCAATAACGATCTGTATTTTCATTGATTACCTTACGATGAGCCGAAAAAGCACGCTGCCCATAAACACCCCGAACGCGCCGATAATGCCGGTTAGCGTGGGCGGTGCAGGCAAAGGCACGCGCAGCCATGAGAACAGCAGGCCGACAAACAGGCCCGCGCCGAGCGCCAGCAGCATCTGCATCACTTAGCCCCAAGCCTGATTTAACTGGGCCGACGCGGCCTGCGCTTTGTCGATAAACCGCGCCATTTGCTGACGGATAAACTCCACGCTGCGCGGGTCCGTCAGGCGATTATCCTGCACCTTTTCACCAATGTGCGGGATGGCAATTTCACCCATCGGCACAAAGTTACAGTGCATGGATGCCAAGGTTTCGCGTAGCTGATATTGCGCCCGCACGCCGCCCAGCGCGCCCGGCGAGTGAGTAATAAAGAACACGTATTTGTGCAGCATCGGGCTGTTAAAAGCCGGGCGCGAGAGCCAGTCCAGGGTGTTTTTCAGCACGCCCGGCATACCGTGGTTAAACTCCGGCGTGACGATAAATACCGCGTTGGACTCACTGACCGTCGCGCGGGCATTCACCACGGATTCCGGCAAGGCGTGGCGCTCAAGATCTTCGTTGTAATGCGGCAGTGCGCCGATATCGATATTGTGCAGCGAGCTGCCTGCGGGCAGTTGTTCCGCCAGCGTATTCATAATCATGTGAGAAAAAGAGCCTGCGCGCAGACTTCCGGCAATCCCCGCCACTTTCAAAGTTGTGTTCATGTTCACTCCGGTCAAGGCATCTACCCAGATGGTAAGTTGATGACTGAAGTTTATAAGCAATAAATACTAGTTTCTTTCGCCAATCCGCCAATGTGTTTTTCCTGATTGCCAATCGTCTGCCTATTACCTCATCAAGGTAGCTTTGCGCGCCATTTCAACCCGTTGATCCCCTGCACGATTCGCCGCAAACAGGCTTCGCAAGCTAACTCGCATAATGTATAGTCCGCGTTTTACGGAGAAACCATGCTGACTAACTCATCTATTCGTCTTAACAAATACATTAGCGAGAGCGGCATCTGTTCTCGCCGTGACGCCGATCGCTACATTGAGCAAGGCAACGTTTTTATCAACGGTAAGCGCGCCGCCGTTGGCGCTCAGGTATTTGCCGGTGACGTCGTGAAGGTTAATGGTCAGCTTATCGAGCCGCGCGATGAAGAAGATTTAGTGCTGATCGCGCTGAATAAGCCGGTGGGCATTATCACTACCATGGAAGAAGGCGAGCGCGACAACATCAGTGATTTCGTCAATCACAGCAAGCGCGTCTTCCCGATTGGCCGTCTGGACAAAGACTCGCAGGGGCTGATTTTCCTGACTAACCACGGGGATCTGGTCAACAAAATTCTGCGTGCTGGCAACAATCATGAGAAAGAGTACGTGGTGACCGTGAATAAGCCGGTGACCGACGAATTCATTCAGGGCATGAGCGCCGGTGTGCCGATGCTCGGCACCGTGACCAAGAAATGCAAAGTGAAGCAGGAAGCCCCTTTTGTCTTCCGCATTACGCTGGTTCAGGGGCTTAACCGCCAGATCCGTCGCATGTGTAAACACTTTGGTTATGAAGTCACCAAGCTTGAGCGCACGCGGATCATGAACGTCAATCTGAAGGGAATTCCGCTGGGCGAATGGCGTGACCTGACCGACGACGAGCTGATCGAGTTGTTCAAGCTGATTGAAAACTCTTCTTCAGAAGATAAACCGGCGAAGAAATCTCAGTCCAAGCCAGCGGCCAAAAAACCGACTGTCAGCAAGCCTAAAGTGGCCGAAAAACCCGACGGCAACGCGGCCTCCCGCAAGCGATTTGCCCAACCGGGGCGCAAGAAAAAGGGCCGTTAAGCCCTTTTCATTTTCATTTCTCACTGCTCACTTTCCCACTCTCTGCCCGCCGCTCTGGCGGGCGAAGTCAGTTAATCATCTGTTCTTTAAAAAAAGAATAAATTAAAAATAGAGAGCATTTCTGTCATTGGAATTGAATGCAATGAGTAGATACTCAAATTAACAAACAAAAATCCTAATGAAATAAATGTCCATAAAGAGGTCATTTGATTTATTCCTTTGTTATTCCCTGAAGGCCCCTGAACCCTTTCAGCGTTCATCCTTGAAACTCCGTATTGGCGCTAGATCTTCATACTATGCGGCGGAAAAATATGCGCAATAGCAGCTTACACTCTTGGGAAAACCACTACACAACACAAGGAAAAATCTTGCCAAACTTGCGCGCAGCAAGGCTTAGGCCTCGCTAAGCTTTGAGTTCATACCTAAATTCCTAACCCCAAATAGAATAGCTCAGTTGTAAAACACATAAAGCTTTTGGTGTTTTTAATAAAATTTTTGAAACATTAAATTCTTGTGTATCCCACCCTACAAACATTGGCGAAATCACTATTCCTAATGGTTGGAAAGAACTATCAAATCCATAGAATAATGCGGCTATCGCTTAATCATCTCCTTGGCTATCTTAATGATGAAACATCCATAAAGAGGGTATGCAAGTGAGCGAATTAATTGATAACAAGAGCGAGTCATCTCCCGGTAAATGTCCGTTTCATCAAGCGAAGCCTAATGAAACTGCTGGCGGCGGGACAAATAATAGAGACTGGTGGCCAAGCCAGTTAAGAGTCGACATTTTAAATCAGCACTCCGACCGTTCTAATCCTTTAGGTGAAGATTTTAATTACCGGAAGGAGTTCCAAAAGCTTGACTACTACGCGCTTAAAGCCGATATCAAAACCCTATTAACCGACTCTCAGGTTTGGTGGCCAGCCGACTGGGGTAGCTATATCGGGCTGTTCATTCGCATGGCGTGGCATAGCGCAGGTACCTACCGTTCTGTTGACGGTCGCGGCGGCTCGGGTCGCGGTCAGCAACGTTTCGCTCCCCTCAACTCTTGGCCAGACAACGTAAGCCTCGACAAAGCACGCCGCCTGCTGTGGCCGGTAAAACAGAAGTATGGCCAGAAAATCTCTTGGGCCGACCTGTATATTCTGGCGGGTAACGTCGCGCTGGAAAATTCAGGTTTTCGCACCTTTGGTTTTGGTGCCGGGCGTGAAGACGTTTGGGAGCCAGATCAGGATATCAACTGGGGCGGCGAGAAGACCTGGCTTGAGCATCGTCACCCAGAATCACTGGCCCAGGGCGCACTAGGTGCTACCGAAATGGGCCTGATCTACGTTAACCCGGAAGGCCCGGAGCACAGCGGCGACCCGGCTTCCGCAGCTTCGGCTATTCGCGCCACCTTCGGCAATATGGGGATGGACGACGAAGAGACCGTGGCCCTAATTGCCGGTGGTCACACGCTGGGTAAAACCCACGGTGCCAGCTCCGCCGACCATGTTGGCGTTGACCCGGAATCCGCCCCGATCGAAGCCCAAGGCTTCGGCTGGAACAGCAGCTATGGCTCAGGCTCCGGCGCGGATGCTATCTCCTCCGGTCTGGAAGTGACCTGGACCCAGACCCCGACCCAGTGGAGCAACTACTTCTTCGAGAACCTGTTCAAATACGAATGGGTGCAGACCCGCAGCCCGGCGGGCGCGATCCAGTTCGAAGCCGTGGATGCCCCAGACATCATTCCTAACGCCTTTGATACGTCGAAAAAACACAAGCCGACCATGCTCGTTACCGACCTGACGCTGCGCTTCGACCCTGAGTTTGAGAAGATCTCCCGTCGCTTCCTCAACGATCCGCAGACCTTCAACGAAGCCTTTGCCCGCGCTTGGTACAAGCTGACTCACCGCGATATGGGGCCAAAGGCGCGCTACATCGGGCCTGAAGTCCCGGCTGAAAACCTGATTTGGCAAGATCCACTGCCGGAAGCCACCTATCAGCCAACCAGCGGCGATATCGCCTTCCTGAAAGAGAAGATTGCTGATTCTGGTCTGACCGTTAGCGAACTGACCTCGGTGGCATGGGCTTCTGCTTCTACCTTCCGTGGTGGTGATAAACGCGGTGGAGCCAACGGCGCGCGCCTCGCGCTGCTGCCACAGCGCGAGTGGGAAGTTAACGCCACGGCGGCTCGCGTGTTACCAACGCTGGAAGGCATTCAGCAGCAGTTCCACAAAGCCTCTCTGGCCGACATCATCGTGCTGGCGGGTATTGTGGGCGTGGAGCAAGCTGCGAAAGCCGCAGGCGTGAGCATCGAAGTGCCGTTTGTCGCAGGCCGCGTCGATGCGCGTCAGGAGCAAACGGATGTGGAATCTTTCAACCTGCTCGAACCTAAGGCAGACGGCTTCCGCAACTACCTGCAAAACACCCTGCACGGCGCGACGGAAAACCTGCTGATTGATAAAGCCCAGCAGCTGACCCTGACCGTCACTGAACTCACCGTGTTAGTGGGTGGGTTAAGAGCCTTGGGTGCCAACTTTGACGGCAGCCGTCACGGGATTTTCACCCATAACGTGGGGGAACTTAATGCTGACTTCTTTACTCATCTGCTCGACATGCGTAATGAGTGGAAAGCCATTGATGGCGCGAAACAGCTTTTTGAAGGCCGCGATCGCGTGACCGGCGAGGTGAAATTTACCGCCACCCGCGCGGATCTTGTTTTCGGCTCTAACTCCGTTTTGCGTGCAATTGCCGAGGTTTACGCCAGCGCCGACGCCAAAGAGAAGTTTGTGAAAGACTTTGTTGCCGCCTGGAGCAAAGTGATGCATCTGGACAGATTCGATATCTAGTTGTTGTTAATCGGGGGATGTCGCCATCCCCCTTTTTTTACGACCATAACGATGACACAACGATAGAGAAGGAGTGACCATGCCCGCAGAACAACTGGACTTCAATCCCCACGGCAACCATGGCGAGCTTCGCGTTATCTGTTCCCACTCGCTGGATCATCAGAGGATCACCAGCCTTTCTCAGCTGGGCCTCTCCTTACAAGATATTGAAGCCATCACCGGGCTGAAGAAGGCCGAATTTCAGCATTTGGTGAGGGATTAAGTCTCTGCGTGACACCGTGCTGCCCGGCCACGCCACTCCCTATTGCCCCCTTTGCCCCCTTTGCGCACTTCTCCCCCTAGCCTTTTACCCGTAATGCAATCACCAGCGCGGCCAACAACATTACCAGACCAGAAACCACAAAGACCCCGCTGACGCCGCTAAATCCAAACACCAGCCCGCCCAAAGCCGCGCCTGCGGCGATGGAGGATTGCACTGCCGCAACCACCATACCCCCTGCACTTTCGGCCTGATCGGGTAAGGATCGCGCCACCCAGTTTGACCAGGCGACGGGGATTCCGCCGAAAGCCAGCCCCCACAGTGCCACTAGCAGCATCAGGCCCGTGGTCTGAACCGGCAGAGAAACCATCGCCAACGCGGCAATGCCCACCAGCGACGGCATGATGACCAACGTAGCCCGCAGGCTGCGTTCCATCACCCACCCGGCCAACAGCGTGCCGGCAAAGTTGGCAATACCGAAGCCGAGCAGCATCAGTGCCAAACCGTCGACATCTATTTGCACCACGCTTTCTAAGGCAGGTCGAATATAGGTAAACAACGCGTACTGCCCGGTATGGGCCAGCACGCAGCCAAACATGCCAATGCAGATACCGGGCCGGCGAAGCAACGCCAGCACTGACGCGGTTTTCAGCAGTTTTCGCGCCGCCATCTGTGGCAAGGTGCACCACTGGAAAACCAGCGTGATTGCGCCCACGGCGGCGGCGGCCACAAACGCACTGCGCCAGCCATACAGCCCGCCGAGGTAACTTCCGAGTGGGACGGCGACGACCGTGCCCACCGCAATGCCGCTGAAGATAATCGACAGCGCGCGCGGCACCCGTTTTTGCGGGACCAGACGCATGGCAACCGCCGCCGCCATACTCCAGAACCCTCCGAGCGCAATCCCCAGCAGGATGCGCATGATTAAAACAATTGTCAGGCTTGACGATAAGGCCACCAGCAGGTTGGAGACAATCATCAGCAGGGTGAAACTCAGCAGTACCACGCGGCGATCTAAGGTGCGCGTCAGCCGTGGCACCAACAGCCCGGCAAACAGCGCCACGACGGCGGTCACGGTGACGGCCTGCCCGGCCAGCGCCTCAGAAACGCCAAGGTCAGCGGCCATCGGCGTCAACAAGCTGGCGGGAAGGTACTCCGCCGTTAATAGCCCAAACACCCCCATCGCCAGTGAAAACACGGCCACCCACGCAGCGGAGGCGGGTTCAATCTGGCCTGCCGCTACGGCATCACAACGGTTATTACTCATGGAAAACTTCCCTTAAAGAATCGTAGAGCGAAATTCTAGGGAGAAGGCTTAGGATGATCTATGATGGTCACTCCTGAATCTTTGACCAAAACACCTGAAATGACGGAACACGAACAATTTGCGCTGTCGTCGGATCTGATAAGCGAGCTGCTGACCGGCATGCGCCTGCGCGGCGTGCGATATCGCCGCATTCAAACCGGGCCTGATTTTGGTCTGGCGTTTGAAAGCCGGCCGGGCCATGCCTATTTCCACTTTTTGGCCGTGGGATCGGCCTTCCTGCGCACTCACGACGGCACCCTGCACCGGCTGTCTGCGGGTAATGCGGTATTGCTGCCGCAGGGCAGTGCTCATCAGTTGCTCTCCGCCCCTGACCTGCCGGTGCAGGGCATCGACACCCTCGCCGCGGCTCCGCTCGGCGATAATGTCAGCGGCGTGAACACCTGCCCGAGCACCCATCCTATCCCAAGCGCCGTACTGTTCTATGGCTGCATGGAGTTTGACCTTGGCGGCATGCAGAGTCTGGGCAAACTGATGCCGGACATCATGGTGGCTGACGTCACGGGGGCGCGTTATCCCGACTTAGTGCCGATGCTTGACGCGATGAAGCGCGAGATTTGTGCCGGACGCATTGGCTTTGCGGGCATTCTGGCGAGTCTGGCAGACGTGGTCGCGGCGATGATGGTGCGCGGCTGGGTCGAGTGCGGGTGTGATAACGCGTCGGGGTTGGTGGCGGCACTGCGCGATCCCCGGCTGGCACGCGCTATATTGGCGCTGCATCGGCAACCGGGCCGAGACTGGACCGTGGCCGAACTGGCGGCGGAATCCCATACTTCGCGCTCGGTGTTCGCCGGACGCTTTAGCGACACTATCGGCGTGCCGCCGCTGCGCTATGTGGCAGAATTGAGAATGCGGCTGGCTAATCAGCTACTGACTCAAGAAAGGTTGTCGATAGAAACCGTGGCTCAGCGTCTGGGCTATACCTCGCAGGCGGCGTTCAGCCGGGCGTTCAAACGCATCACAGGACAATCCCCCGGTGCCAGTCGGCAGCTTTTCAGCGAGTGACGCCAGAGGGTTTGCCCCTACCCTCTGCTGCCTCGCAGGGTTTTGTACTCTGTGCCGTGAAAATCGCGTATTTCCCAGTATCGCCATCTTCTTTACCTTTCAATCATTAAGGGACTTGTTGGTATAGGGAAAGCAACTAGCGTGCTAATGTTTATTTCATTGATTTTAGGAGCCTTATTTTAAATACGTCAAAATGACACAGGATAAACAGTATCTCTTTGACTATTCAGTGCTTTTTAGCACTGAAGTCGGAACTGTCATTCCGACATCATGCCTTAGCAATAGGTACATCTTTCAGCCGCGTGGTCCACGCAGGTGACAGCATATCGCGCTTCATCTGCCAGCTTCTCTCAACGCCCTGCCCGGCAAACCACAGCGTGCCTTTATGCTTTTGATTAATGTCATCACACGCTGCCATTAGCGCGTCGCTATTAACGCGCGGCGCGCGTTCATCGAATAAATACAACTGAGTCACGCCCTGACTGAAGAAGTCCCCCAGCATGACGCCCGCTTTTTGATAGCGATGCCCTTCGCGCCAGACCTGATCCAGACAGAGTATGGCGGCAGAGATGATGTCGCGGGTATCCTGCGTCGGCGTCATCAGCTGGGTGCTAATCATATTGCCATAGTAAATCTCCCCTTCGGAGAAAGGGCTGGTCTTGATAAACACCGAGATTTGTCGGCAAAACTGATGTTCGCCGCGAAGCTTTTCGGCGGCGCGGGTAGCGTAAAAGCAGATGGCTTCGCGCATATCCTGATAATCACTGATCCGCGTGCCGAAAGAGCGCGAACAGACAATCTCTTGCTTGGCGGGCGCAAGCTCGTCAAACCCCAGGCAGGGTTCACCGCGCAATTCGCGCACCGTGCGCTCCATCACCACGCTGAAGTTTTTCCTGATGTACGCAAGGTCGCATTCGGCCAGTTGCAGCGCCGTCTCGATCCCGGCATTACACAGCGTTTTCGAGAGCCGCCGCCCAATTCCCCACACCTCTCCCACCGGAATATGGAACATCAGATTGCGCTGGCGAATGGGGTCAGAAAGATCAATCACCCCCACGGCTTTGGTCCACTTTTTGGCGGCGTAATTTGCCAGCTTCGCCAGCGTCTTGGTGGGCGCAATCCCCACTCCGACCGTCAACCGCGTGTGGCGTTTTATCGTGTCCCTGATTTCCCGGCCAAAGCTTTCAAAATTTATATCGGCAGGCAATGGACTGAGATCGAGAAAGGCTTCGTCGATGCTATACACCTCAATCCGTGGGCATAAACCCCGCAGCGTCTCCATCACCCTATTGCTCATATCTGCGTAGAGTTCGTAATTACTGCTGAAAACCACCACGCCGTGCTGCTGGAAAAAGGCTTTTTGCTTGAAGTAAGGCGCACCCATCGGAATTTTCAGCTTTTTGGCTTCCGCCGACAGCGCAATCACGCAGCCATCGTTATTAGAAAGCACCACCACTGGCTTGCCCTGTAAATCAGGCCGCCAGGCGATTTCGCAACTCGAATAAAACGAGTTCACATCAGCGAGGGCGTACATTGCGATGCATCGTGCTGATAACGGTGGTGACTACGCCGACGATTTCCACATCTTGGCGATCGTCGAGGGGGATGGGTGCATAGGCCGGGTTTTCCGCCCGCAAATGGGGACGTGGCGTGAGCATTAGCCTTTTGACCGTAAACTCTCCGTCGAGGCTGGCGACAACAATGTCGTTATGCGCAGGCTTCAGGCTGAAATCCACCAGCAACATCGAACCATCAATGATCGCCGCGTCGCGCATGGAGTCTCCTGACACGCGCAGCACGTAGGTCGAAGAGGGATGGGCTATAAGATGTGCCACCAGATCGATCCCTTTTTCAACATAATCCTGAGCCGGGCTGGGGAAGCCAGCCGAAACCTTGTTTAAATACAAAGGGAACTCTGTCTCTTGCTGCCGTTCTGCGAGTTTATAAAGCATCTCTCTTACCCTGCACTAATAACTGTATTTATATACAGTATATTCGAGAAAAGTCTTAGATCAATGCCCATCGTGGGAATAGAACGGTGCGGACAGCTATCACCTTGATCCGGCTAAAAAGATAAATTTCGTGATAAACGGGTCAACAAGAGGTAAGCGAGTCAGGCGCAATCGCCCCGCCGCGCCGAAAATAACCCTGTAGCAGCAAAGTCAGCTGCTCGAGCAGATGCTGGTCAAACTCGGGGGAAGAAAGCCCCTCCAGCAAAGCGCGCACCGGGCCTGCCAGCGCACCTAGGGCAATGGCTGCAGTGACATCTGGGTCTTTAAACTGGGCGTCCGTCGCGCTCACCAGCATGGTTGAAACCGCCGCCGACATCCGCCGATGCACAATAGCCACCACGCGCGCGCCGTCGCGCTCCGCCGCCACGCGATACAGCGCCTTTGACTCCTCGGTGTCATGCAGTTTTGCCGCTAAAAATGCCTTCACCAGCCTTGCCGCCATGACATCCACCGGCTGGCCCTGACAGGCGGCGCACACCTCTTCAACCGCCGTCGCCACCCTCTCCAAATGATGAGCCAGCACCGTCGCCAAAAGCGCATCGCGGTTGGGGTAATACTGGTAAACGCTGCCCACCGACATGCCAGCGCGCTCGGCAACCCGGGTGGTGTTGCAGCGCGCTAAACCCTCTTGAGTTAAAACCTGAATGGTTGCCGTGTGTAAAGCCGCAACGGTGGCAGCCGATCTGGCCTGAACTGGCGATTTACGGGGCCTGAGCGTCTTAGGAGGTGTGTTCATAAATGCGAATTCTAAACCTGAAGGATGATTCATATACTTGTACTTCCCCTACTCAGCGAAAGCAAGAAGACAACTATGACGAGCATCGATAACAGCCGCACATTTAACCTTGGCACGCGCAGTGTAAAACGTCTGGGCTACGGCACCATGCAGCTCGCCGGTCCGGGCGTGTTCGGCCCGCCAAAAGATAAACAGGCGGCGCTGGCCGTGCTGCGCGAGGCCGTGGCATCTGGCGTGAATCACATTGATACCAGTGACTTTTATGGCCCGCACATCACCAATCAGCTGGTGCGCGAGGCGCTGCATCCTTATTCCGATGACCTGACGATTGTCACTAAAGTGGGCGCGAAGCGTGGCAGCGACGGCTCATGGCTGAAGGCCTATTCGGCGCAGGAGTTGACCTCGGCGGTGCATGATAATTTACGCAATCTGCAACTGGACGTGCTCGACGTGGTTAACCTGCGCATTATGTTTAATGCTCACCAACCCACGGAAGGTTTGATAGAAGAACAGTTGAACGCGCTGGCCGAGCTACAGCATCAGGGGCTGATACGCCACATTGGGGTGAGTAATGTCACCGCGAAACAGGTCGCCGAAGCGCGCAGCATCGCGCCGATTGTCTGCGTGCAGAATATGTACAATTTGGCGCATCGTAAGGACGACGCGCTGATTGACGAACTGGCAGAGCAAGGCATCGCTTATGTGCCGTTCTTCCCGCTCGGCGGCTTCAACCCCTTGCAGTCAGCGGGTTTGCAGCAGGTGGCGGATGAGCTGAATGCCTCAACCATCCAAGTGGCGCTGGCGTGGCTGTTGCGCCGTTCGCCAAACATTTTGCTGATCCCCGGCACCTCGTCGGTGAGCCATTTGCAGCACAACCTCGCCGCCGCCGGGCTGGTTATTCCACAGGCCGCGATGGATAAACTGAACCAGCTGGCGGGCTAACGGGCCTTAGTCAGTAAGTCAGTGATATAAGGCAGGATCTCTTTTTTGCGGCTCATTGCCCCCGGCAGCGAGCAAGCGCCCTGCGGCATAATAGCGTTGTGAGAGAAGTAGAGCGTCGAGTTGCGCAGGGAAATGTCGGTCAGGATCAGCACCACGATGTCCAATCCCCTGGCCTGCCGCTCGCGCTCTATCTCTTCGAGCAGCTGCGGCAAGAGCGGCGTCACGGCGGCGAAGGCGCTCACTTCAATTTGCGCCAACAGCAGTGACACACCGTTAATGGTGTAATTTTTGGCGTCTTTTTGCAGTAATTCCGCAGCCGTTTTGCCGCTGATATCGGTTTTCGCCGCCAGCAAGCCATCGAGGAAATCCTTATAATTCAACCCGTTAATTGCCAGCAGGGCTTTTACCGCCTGCTGATCCTGCGCCGTGGTGGTTGGCGACGTCAGCCCCACGGTATCACTCAGAATCGCCCCCAACAGCAGCGTCGCCTGGCTCGGGCTCACGGCCATTTCACACTCTCGAGTCATAATCTGCCAGATGATGGTGCCACAGCAGCCCACCGCGCGAACCCAGATATCCGGCGGGTTCTTGGTCATTACCGTGCCAAGGCGATGGTGATCAATAATGCCAAGAATGTTGCTGGCGGGCAGCGACACTGGCCCCTGCTCGAACTCGGTAAAGTCCACCAGCCACACGGGTTTGTCTGTTAAATCCTCCACTAACAGCGACGGCGCGGCCCTGTTGGCCTGCTTCAGGATATAAAGGGTTTCTGGCGTTAGCTCGCCAAGGCGAAAAGCCTGCGCGGGTTTCCCCAAGGCGTTGAGCCAGTCGGCCGTCACCAGGGCGCTGCAAATCGTATCGCTGTCGGGGTTGAGATGACCAAAAACCGAAATCATAAATCGTCCTTTGAGTGTGCGGAGGCAATGGCGAAAGAGTAGCAGACCCTGAGCTGGCGCAGGCAATAATCCCCCACGGGTAGAGGCTCGCCGCCCTAATCATTCATCCGCTCAATGTAACCCTTTGCAATATAGACAATTTTCTTGGAAAGCATGCCGCAGAATAGAATTTAGCCGCTTGGTTAAGGCTTCTGACTTAACTATAGTTGCCCCGCTGCGGCAAAATCCGCAGTCGGGTTTCGCAGCCAGGTTAACTTATGAGGATCACTTAGTGGTATAACACTGAGTTTTAATGCTTTTGTTCGCCTATTGTTCTCGCAACACGCCATGTTGCGACCATATCTATGGTGGCTCAGGCAGGGCAACCTTCGGGTTGGCCGGTATCCTTGTTTGCCGGTACTGCGAACCCTGTCTGGGCTACCACCAAAACTTTCGCAGCTTAGGTGGCAGCTAAATTTTAGGACTCGGCGTTTTTAATCTCAGCTAACAGCTGCGCTTTCGCCACCGAGATAAAATCATCCGCCACCGAGTAGCCGCTGTTAGCGCGGGCTAGGATCAACGCGCCGACCATGGTCGACACCGCCGCCAGCGCCTTCGCGTGGTTGCTCTCCCCGGCGGCAAAAATCTCTACCAGCTTCTCAGTGCCCTGATGAAACGCCTCGCGCACCGGCTTATCTTCATCTTCCCGCGCCACATCGCTCGCCAGCGAAGCCAGCGGGCAGCCGTCGCCCATGTTCTTGATATTGGACGATGAGAGATAGTGCTCCACCAGCGCTTTCTGTTTTTCGGCTAGCGTCTCGCCGGACGCCGCTTCTTCTTGCCAGTTGTGTACCGCCGTGTCGAAAGCGTTGGCGCAGGCAATGGCGATCAGCTCATCTTTGGATTTGAAATGGCCGTAAAAGCCGCCGTGGGTCAGCCCGGCAGCGGACATCACGTCGGCGACGCTGACTTTCAGCCCCTGCTCGCGAAACAGCCTTGAGGAGACTTCCTCGATCAGCGCGCGGTTGCGCTCGGTTTCGGCTTTAGATACCCGTGGCATAGGACAGACTCCTGCTAAACTTGGCAATAGATGATATGCATCATATTACAATTTGCGCCATTGCTCTACGGCTGGTGGCGGATTAAATTTCCCTTGTCAAAAATAAATTATAGTCGTAATTTATTCTTCAAGCAGTAGAGCACTCAACCCTTCCCCTATAAAACTGGAGACTGACCATGCCGATCGTACGCGTTGATATCATCAAAAACGCCGATAGCAGCTATATCGGGAAAATTGGCAAGATAATCTATCAGGCGATGCGCACCGCCATTAATGTGCCGGACAAGGACAACTTCCAAATCTTGAACGAGCACGCGCGGGATCACTTCGTCTATGACCCGGAATATCTGGGCATTCAGCGCACGGACCAGACGGTGATCATTCAAATCACCCTCAATGAAGGCCGAACTGTCGACCAGAAAAAGGCGCTCTACAAGACCATTGCCGACCAGCTTGCGCAGCAGTTAAGCATCCCGAAAGGCGACGTGTTTATCAGTCTGGTTGAAGTGAAGAAAGAGAACTGGTCGTTCGGCAACGGCATCGCACAGTACGTCGAGTAACAGAGGAAGAAATAGTGAAAACGCCATGACGACAGATGTGTCATGGCGTATGAAAGGCTTAACGCGAGAAGCGTTTCGCGCCAAATACGCAGGCCAGAACCCCGGCCATGACGGCGATCATTGAGGGTTGAATGGTCTCTTGCAGCAGCCACCCTGCCAGCGCCAGCCCGAAGAAAGGCTGGAGCAGCTGGAGCTGGCCGACGGCGGCGATCCCGCCCATCGACAGGCCGCGATACCAGAAGATAAAGCCAATCAGCATGCTGAAAATCGACACATAGCCGAGGGAAGCCCACGCCTGCGGGCTGGCGACCGGCCAGCTTGCGGGTGCGGCGTACCACGCCAGCGCCAAAGCTACCGGCAGAGAAATCACTAGCGCCCAGCAGATCACTTGCCAGCCGCCCAGCTTGCGCGTCAGGACCGCGCCTTCGGCATAGCCCAGCCCACACAGCACCACGGCGGCCAGCATAAACAGGTCACCCAGCCACGAACTGCCCGAGCCTTGGCTGAGGGCGAAAGCCGCCACCAGCAGGCTTCCCAACACTGAAAAAGCCCAAAATGCCGGGCGCGGACGCTCGCCGCCGCGCAACACGCCAAAGCAGGCGGTCGCCAGAGGCAGCAGGCCGATATACACCAGCGAGTGCGCCGAGGTGGTGTGCTGCAAAGCCAGCGCGGTGAGCAGCGGGAAGCCAATCACTACGCCGAGTGCCACCAGCATCAATGGAATAATGTCTTGCTTCTGCGGGCGCTTTTGCGCCGTCAATAGCAGCATGGCGGCGCCCAGCACTCCGGCAATCAGGGCGCGAATCGCAGTTAAAAATAGCGGGTCGAACTCCAGCACCGCCACCCGCGTGGCGGGCAGCGATCCGCTAAAAATCACCATGCCCAAGAAACCGTTAATCCAACCCTGCGTTGCGCGTTTTCCCTCTGCGCCCTCGGCCCCGCCGCGATGCTCTACCCCTGCCGTTTGACTTCCCATTCCCAGACTGCCCCGCTGATTTTTATTAAAATTTTAAAAGGTGATTGAACTGCTCCGGCCACCATTTTCCACGCCGCGCGACACAAATATAGACACACTTTGCACAAATAATAGGGAGACACTTTTGATTGCTGCTTTAATCTGCCGCCGTCTTCAGTAATACTGGGTGTATGAACAGCCTGTGTAAACGCACAGGCTGCGACAGTTAACCACGAGGGACGATCATGGGCGCGTTTTCCGGTTTCAATCAGCAGGGTTTGACCTTCCTGCTGCAACTCAGCCAGAACAACAATAAAGAGTGGTTTGAAGAGCATCGCGAGGTATATCAAGAGAACGTACTCAGCCCGTTTCGCCATCTGGTATCGGATCTAAGTCAAGATATGCTGGTGATTGACGAGCTGTTCGAAGTGCGCCCGTCGATTGGTAAAACCCTGTCGAGAATGCACCGCGACACCCGCTTCTCCAACGATAAGTCGATTTACCGCAGCAATATGTGGCTGTCGTTTAAGCGTTCGCGCAAGAACTGGACCGACGCCCCGACTTACTTCTTCGAACTGGGTCCTGACTGGTGGCGCTACGGGCTGGGCTACTACAGCGCGACGCGCGTCACCATGGACCTGTTCCGCCAGCAGTTGAATCAAAAACCCGAGGAGTTTCTCAAGCTGGCGCGCCGCATTCCGTCGCATTTCACGGTGGAAGGTGACAGCTACAAGCGCCCGCTGGTGAAGGATCAGCCGGCTGAAATCGCCACTTGGTACAACAAAAAGTCCTTCGCGCTGATTAGCCATCATCAGGATATGGAGCCGCTGTTCTCCGGCAAGCTGGCAAGCCAGCTCAGCCAAGACTTCCACAAGCTGGCACCGCTGTACGATATGCTGATGAAGATTGAAGGCATGAAGAAGAATCAGATGCAGTTTGATGAGTAAAACCAGCCAGCGAGGCTGACTGGTTAGGCGGGCGATTTAGTGCGCGGCGTCTTGCAACACTTGCTCGATAAAGTGCGCGGAGTTGGTCATGGCCTGCATTGCCTCGGGCAAAATGGTGGCGTAAAAATGCCAGGCGTGGAACATGCCCGGCCACACCTCCAGCGTGACACGCACCCGATGGTCGCCAAGGTGCGTCGCCAGACGCATGGCGTCACTGAGCATCACTTCGTTTTCACCAATCTGAATCATGATCGGCGGCAACTCGGTGACGTCGGCAAAAACCGGCGACGCCATCGGATGGTTTGGCAAGGCGTCTCCCAAGAAGCTGCGGGCCAGCAGGTTCAGGCTTTCACGGCTACAGGCCGGGTCATAGCCATCGCGGTTGAACATTGACGCGCCAGTGTGTTCAAGGTTAGCCCAAGGGGAGATCGCCACACCTCCGGCAGGTAGCGCCAGCCCCTTGTTGCGCGCCGCCACCATCACGCTGACCACCATCGCGCCGCCCGCCGACTCACCGGCCAGCACGATGCTGTCCCCCTCAAGGCCCTGCTCTAGCAGCCATTCATAGGCGCGAAGCACGTCATCAATCGGCGCAGGGAATGGGTGTTCAGGCGCCAACCGATAGTCCGGCAGATAGACCCGCGCCCCCACCAGCTGGGCATAGTTGCCACCAATTCCCACATAGCCTTCTGGGGAACCGACCAGATATCCGCCGCCGTGAATATACATCACCACCGCGTCGGTTTTCAGTTCGTCCGGCGTGATGAGCAAGCCCGGCACGCCGCCCATATTTACCGGCGTCAGGCTGACATCCTCGGGGTGCGGCTGTTTGGCCTGCATAGCATTATAAGCCGCGCGCACCTGATGGATATCCGACGCCGAGTTGTCGCCCCTAAGCACTGGCCCAAGCGCCGATAAAATCTGGTTACTTTCCGCCAGCGCGGCCTGTGTTTTTTGATTCAGCATGATCTTTCCTCTTAATGTGATTAGCGTTGATTCACGACAGAAAGGGATGCTATAGAAAACATTGGGGAATGTGTTTCCCCACTTGGGGAAGCAAATAGCCACAAATCGCGGCTGGGAGAACAGCGTGGAGCTGAACAGTATCAATGATATCGCCGCCTTTGTGGCTGCGGTCAGAGCAGGAACTTATACCCGCGCGGCGGTCACTCTGGGGCTGACCCGTTCGGCCGTCGGCAAGAGTATCGTGCGTTTAGAAACCCGGCTCGGCGTGCGGCTGTTGAATCGCACTACCCGTAGCCTGAGCCTGACCGACGAAGGCCGAATTATGTATGAGCGCTGTCGGCAGATTTTAGAAGATCTGGAGGAAGTGGACAGCACCATGGCGCTGCGCCGGGTGGTGCCGACCGGCAGGTTAAAGCTCACCTCCTCGCTGTCGTTTGGTCAGCGCCACATTCTGCCGCTGGTCGGCGAATACCTGCGCCAGTGGCCCGAGCTGCAGGCTGACGTCTCCTTCTCCGACCGCTATGTCGATATCATTGAGGAAGGTTACGACATTGCCATTCGCATTGGCGATGAGCGCGACGACTCGCGGCTGCTGTCGCGCACCATCGGCTGGCTGCAGGTGGTGACCTGCGCCTCGCCGGAGTACCTGCAACGCAAAGGCATTCCACAGCGCCCGGAAGACCTGTTCAACCACGACAATCTGTTTCTGTCGGGCGTGATGCGTCGCCGCGACTGGAAGTTTAAAACGCCAGAGGGAATTTACAGTTTTGACTGCCCCGGAAGGTTGAATATTGATAGCTCGGAGGCGATGCGCGAGTCGGCGCTGGCGGGATTCGGCATTATTAATCTGCCGACTTATCTGACTGCTGAAGACATTAAAGCGGGCCGACTGGTGCCGCTGCTGACGGCCTTCAACATGGATCCGGAGCCTATCCGCCTGCTCTACCCGAGCAAGCAGCACCTCTCGCCGCGCATTCGCGGGTTTATTGATTTGCTGGTAGAGCGCTGGGCCGACGGCGTGCCTTGGCATCTTCCAAATTTATAAACTGTTGTATAAAAAAACTGCCGCACGAGGCGGCAGTGGGAGATGGCGAGTCGGGCGGATTATTTCGCGCCTTTGGAGATAACTAACTTCTCCGCCGGGCGAGAATTCCACTCTTCTTCGGTGGTATCGAAGTTTTGCGCCAGCACGTAAGACGGGGTTTTCGCCAGCCAGTCGGACAGGGAAATATCCTGATAGATGCCGTTATCCAGCACCACCAGCACTTTCAGGTCTTCGTCACCGGTGTTCTCGATATAGTGACCAAAGCCCTGTGGCACATAGCCGACGTCGGTGGCGACGAACTCTTCGGTTTGCGCGTGGCCGTGTGAGCCGAAGACGGTCATGCGTCCTTTGCCTGAAATGTAGTATTGCCACTCGTTGGCGTTCGGGTGCCAGTGCAGTTCGCGCACCGCGCCCGGCTTCATAATTTCAATCACGCCGGTCATGGTGGTCGAAACTGGGAACTCTTTGGAAGAGACGATGTGAACGCTGCCGTCCTCACTTTCAAAGAACGGTGGCTCGCTTAACAACGGGTAGTGGTGCTTCAGCTTGGAGTCATCTCTGCCGCCGTTGTCGTGCGGCAGTGGCAGTGCCGGCGGTACGCGGCCAGCGACAATATAGGCCTCGCCCTGCTTGGCTTTAGAGAAAATAGACGACGGCATGTTAGTGCTTTTCGCCAAGACTTCTTTCGGCATGTGGGCAATCCAGTCGGTAATACTGAAAGTACCGAATTCGGAGAAATGGCCATTATCGAAAGTCAGAATAAAGTGCGCGCCGCCTTCCAATGCCTGAATGGAATGGCCGTAGCCTTTCGGGAAATACCATACATCGCCTTCGCCGAAGTCAGCCACTTCTGACGTGCCTTCCGGGTCAATAATGGTGATCCGCGCTTTACCGGAGATCATATACGCCCATTCAGCGGCAATGGCGTGCCAGTGCAATTCACGCACTGCGCCCGCTTCGAGGGTCATATCTACCCCGGCAATACCTTCAGAAATAGGGAATTGTTTTACCGTCGCTTCACGCGCCCAGCCACCGGGCAGAGAGCGTTTTTCACTGTCGGAAAATTTATATTTATAAAGTCCTTTGGCATCTTTTTTCGGTACAAAAGAGGTTGGCGGAACGATATTACGGTTTTCATCCGCAGAGGCAGTATTCATCATGGCACTGGCCAGGCTGACTGTCGCCGCGCCAGCGGCAGACATCTTCAACATATCACGACGTGTAAGCATTTATATTCTCCTTAAAGAATACAAAGCATAAACAGAATTTAATTATTTATTGGTATTTTGTTTATTACATTTTGTTGTTTTATGACTAAAAAGTTACAACGATAAACCGTTGATAAATAGCGATCAAATAACAACTATCAGTTTCGGGTGGCAACTATTTTTTTGGATTTATATCACATTAAAAAAGCAGGCAATCACCTAAGCCCGCCTTCATATTTACCAGACTAAACATGAGAATGAGAATTAAAACCTAGCGATATATATTAAATTATATATCGCTAGTTTACTCACTGAGATTAATTCTCAATATTAATAGGTTAGAAAGTATATCCGAGCGTAACGGAGACACTGCGCGGCGCGCCATAAACCGCGTAAGACGAGAGGTAGTCGTAATACTCTTTGTCGAACAGGTTATTGACGTTGGCCTGCACGGAGAGCTGGCGCGTTACCTGATAACGGCTAAACAGGTTGACCAGCGCATAACTCCCCTGCTCGGCGCGCATATTGCCCTGCGGGCCATCAGCATACTGGAAGGTGGTGTTTTGCCAGTTCACGCCACCGCCGACGCTCAGGTCCGGCAGCATCGGCAGTTGATAGCGGGTAAATAGCTTAAGGGTGGTGCGCGGCAAGTCTGAGTTAATCGCATTACCATTATTATCGCTGGCAACAAAGCGCGAGCCGCCGAAGGTCATTTGCAGGTTGTCGGTCATTGCGCCGTTGACCTCAAACTCCACGCCTTTACTCACCGTACCGTTAACCGCGTGGTAAGCCGATTCGGTGGTGCCCGGAATATAAGTGCCGTCTTCCTGCGCCAGATTATCCTGCTCGATGCGGAACACCGCGATGGACGCCGTCAGGCGGCTGTTGTTCCAGTCACCTTTCACGCCTGCTTCGTAGTTTTTGCCTTGAATCGGATCGAGGTAGTTTTTGTTGCTATCGCGCTGGGTCTGCGGCTGGAAAATCGAGGTGTAGCTGGCGTAGGCCGACCAGGTATCGTCAATGTCATACACCACGCCCGCGTATGGGGTGACGTCGGTTTTATAGCTGGTGGCCGTGGTGCCGTCGGCGCGCCAGTCGGTGTAACGTGCGCCAACGATCAGCGACAGCGGGTCAGCCAGCGAGAAGCGCGCGGCGGTATAGGCCGACTTCTGGCGAATAGTATCATTGGAAAGATCGGCCCAGTCACTCCACTGCGGATCGCCGGTGTGACCATTCCAGTTATTATAATTGCCAATATCTGCTTCACTCAGCGTCGCCTGAGTATTGCGATACTGATTGCGCTGGCGGCTGTAACTGGTGCCGACCATCAGCTGGTGCTCACGCCCCAGCAGCTCGAACGGCCCGTTGGCGAAGGCATCCACCGAATCCACTTTACGGGTACCGATGTTCCAGCCGCCGTAGCCCATCACGCCCGCGCCCGTCTGCTTATCTGGGTAGCCTGAGCCGTACATCATTTTGGTATCGAAATCGGTTTCAGCATGAGTGCCGTTGAGGCGCGCCTGCCAGCCGTTATCAAACTTTTGCGTCAGGTTGGCGAACACCTTTTTTGACTCGATATCGGAATAAGCCCAGTCAGGCGCGGCGTTAAAGCTGCGGTCAAAATGGGTGCGGCTGCCGTCGCTATACCAGGTTGGAATACCGCCCCAGGTTGGGTTGGTGGTGTCGTTTTGCTGGTAGTCGTAGCCGAGAGAGAGCTGGGTGGAGTCCGTCAGGTCGGCATCCACTACGGCGTAGAGGAATTTTTTCCGGTAGTGATATCGGTCCAGCCAGGTGTCGTTATCCTGATAGCCAGCAATGACGCGGCCGCGAACCCTGCCCGATTCAGTCAGTGGCGCGGAGAAATCGCCAACGATGCGCTGCTTGTCCCAGCTGCCGTAGCTGCCGGTCACGGAGCCTTGAAACTCTTTGCTGTCGGCATGCTTACGCACCATGTTCACCGCCGCCGACGGATTGCCCGCGCCGGTCAGCAGGCCGGTTGCGCCGCGCACCACTTCGATTCGATCATAAATTGCCGTATCTGAGCCGCCGTCGCCGAAGTTCCACACCGGGCTGAGGGTGGTTGGGATATCGTCAAACAGGAAGTTATTAATGAAGAAGCCGCGCGAGTAGTAGGTCGAACGGTCTGAGTCGATGTTGCTGGCGGTAATGCCCACGGTGTTGTTGAGCACGTCACCCAAGGTTTGCAGGTTTTGGTCCGCCATGCGCTGCTTGCTGATAATGCTCACCGACTGAGGAATATCGCGCGGCACCAGTAGCATCTTGGTGCCTGCGGTAGTCACCGGCACGCTGTAATCCTGCACGCCCGCCTCACCCTGCGCGGGGGCGGTGGCGCTAACCACCACAGTGTCATCCGCCGCCTTCGTCGGCGCTACCTGTTCTGCCATCACCCCTTGGTATGATGAAGCCACAAAAACCGCCATCACGGAGAGAGAAAAGCGTCCGCCAGAGGTCTTTATTCCTACCTTTGTATTTTTTATTTTCACTGCGCAAACCCCAAACAATAAAAAGAATGAGAATCATACGCATTGCGTTTTGATCAGTAAATCAATTAAACACACTAAAAATCCTAAGCCCAACAAGGCTCTAAATATCCACTAGCGACAGGCTTTAAAAAGACCTAGACACGTGTAAGACATAATCTTACAGGGGGTTTTATGCCAAGAATCATGACCGTTGACGTTGGGGATGAGTTGCGGGAATTCATCGACAGCCTCGTTAAATCAGGCGATTACCGAACGCAAAGTGAAGTATTACGCGACGCGCTGCGGCTGCTCCGCGAGAAACAAGCAGAATCTCGTCTGCAAACCCTGCGCGATCTGCTGGCCGAAGGATTGAGCAGTGGAGAACCCGAGGTGTGGGACAAAGATGCATTCTTAAAAAGAATGAAGGGAAAGGCTGATAAACAATAAAAAAGCCCCGCTTAAACCACCACGGAGCTTTGATGTGCGCGACTTAAACTCAGCCTTGGCGCAAAAATGGGGCCACTTTGACGATATTATTAGCGGGGAAATGGCCAAAACAGCGCGGCCTGACCCCACACATCGTCCGTGTTGAAGCCTAACTGCCACACTTCACCGTCATAAATGATGAACGTCTCGCCGAATTTATCCACTCGCGGCCCCTGATAGTTCTTGGCGATACCGTCGCGGGTTACGGTGTCTAATAGCAGCTGACGCTCGGCGCGATCCATCGGCCCTGCGCTGAGACGGGACGGCAGTTGCACCATCTCTTCGGGGCTGTATTTGAAGCAGTCTAGCGCGCACTGGTTGGCATAGAAGAACACCGGGTCCGGCCCGCGGCCGTGGGCCAGAATGCTGTACGGCGCTTCGTTATGCAGCCACTGGTAGCGATCTTCCACCTCCTCTGGGCAGAACAATCCCTGCCCCGTCAGCTGTTTGTAGCATGTATCGATTTTTTTTAGATTTTCTAAATCGTCGGACAACACCATGTTCACCCCCCTAAAATTCAACCTGTCGAAATATGAGTTAAGCTCGAAATAGAGTCTAATTAAGCTTTGTGACGGCAAAAGGAAAAAAGTTCCCGTTGGGGGTGAACCTCCTCAGTCATAAACACATATGCTTTACTGAATGTGTTTTCAGCGCTATGCTGCCGTTATGGTTTGCAACTAAAGGCATGAGCATGTCATCACTTACCGCGCTACAGCTGTTTAAAAATATGTCAGATGACACCCGTTTGACCATTATTTTGTTGTTGAAACAGGCGGGCGAACTCTGCGTATGTGAACTGACTGCCGCCCTTGAACTCTCGCAACCCAAAATCTCACGACATCTGGCTATGCTTCGTGAAAGCGGCCTATTGCAAGACCGGCGCAGTGGGAAATGGGTGCATTATCGCCTGTCGCCACACATGCCGGCGTGGGCCGCCGCCATTATCGATCAGGCCCTGATGAGCCAACAGCAGCACATTGCCCAACTGGCCCTGCGCGCCGCGCAGAACTGCGCCGTCCCGACGGAATAATTGACCTTTTCATCTGCCCATGCGCAGAAAAAATTTATTTAAACATATATGAAATTACATATATAAACCCTAGTGGAGGCAGTATGATTTTGGCGGTGGCAATCTTTGTTCTCACCCTAATATTGGTGATTTGGCAGCCCAAAGGCTTGGGTATCGGCTGGAGCGCCCTGCTCGGCGCGGCGTTGGCGCTGGTTTCGGGGGCAGTGCAACTCAGTGATGTGCCGGTGGTGTGGAATATCGTGTGGAACGCCACCGCGACGTTTATCGCGGTGATCATCATCAGCCTGCTACTTGATGAGTCGGGCTTTTTTGAATGGGCAGCGCTGCACGTGGCGCGGTGGGGAGGCGGCAAAGGCCGCTGGTTGTTCACTTACATCCTGCTGCTCGGCGCGGTGGTGGCGGCGCTGTTTGCCAACGACGGCGCGGCGCTGATCTTAACCCCTATCGTGATTGCCATGCTGCTGGCGCTGGGCTTCAGCCGGGGAGCCACGCTGGCCTTTGTGATGGCGGCGGGCTTTATTGCCGATACCGCCAGCCTGCCGCTGATTGTCTCCAATCTGGTGAATATCGTCTCCGCCGACTTCTTCAAACTCGGCTTTAACGAGTACGCGGCGGTGATGGTGCCGGTGAATATCGCCTCGATAGTCGCCACGCTGGTGATGCTACACCTGTTCTTTCGCCGCGATATCCCAGCTAGTTATGACCTTGGCAAACTGCAACAACCGCGCTTGGCCATTCGCGACCCGAGGACCTTCAAAACTGGCTGGTTGGTGCTGGTTCTGCTGTTAGTCGGCTTCTTTGGGCTTGAGCCGCTGGGCGTGCCGGTCAGCGCGGTGGCGGCGGTTGGCGCACTGTTACTGTGGGCGGTGGCTAAACAACAACGCGTTATTGATACCGGTAAAGTGCTGCGCGGCGCGCCGTGGCAGATAGTGGTGTTTTCGCTGGGCATGTATCTGGTGGTCTATGGGCTGCGCAACGCGGGGCTGACCGACATGCTTTCTGCCCTGCTCAATCGCTTTGCCGAACACGGTCTGTGGGCCGCCACGCTGGGCACCGGTTTCCTCACCGCCTTGCTCTCTTCGGTAATGAATAACATGCCGACGGTGCTGGTCGGCGCGCTGTCCATTGACGCCAGCACCGCCAGCGGCGTGATCAAACAAGCCATGATTTACGCCAACGTGATTGGCAGCGATTTAGGGCCGAAAATTACCCCGATTGGCAGCCTGGCAACTCTGCTCTGGCTGCACGTTTTGAGTCAAAAAGGCATCAAGATCGGCTGGGGATACTACTTCCGCGTCGGCATCGTTATGACCCTGCCGGTATTACTGGTGACACTCTCCGCATTGGCCTTACGCCTCTCTTTCTAAGGAAAAATGTTATGACGAAATCGACTGTAAAGATTTATCACAACCCGGCCTGCGGCACCTCGCGCAACACGCTCGCGATGATCCGCGCTACCGGCACTGAACCCGAGATAATTTTGTATCTCGATACGCCGCCGTCGCGCAATGAATTGGTACAGCTGATCGCCGCGATGGGCATTACTCCCCGCGCGCTGCTGCGTAAGAATGTTGAGCCTTATGCCGAGTTAGGGCTGGCCGAGGATAAGTTCAGCGACGACCAGTTGATTGATTTCATGCTGGCCGCGCCGATTTTAATTAATCGCCCTATTGTGGTCGCCCCGCTGGGCACGCGGCTTTGCAGGCCGTCGGAGCAGGTGCTGGCTATCCTGCCGCACCCGCTGCCCGAGCCATTTATCAAAGAAGATGGCGAGGTGGTCGCCCCTAAATCTCCACCTCAATCACTTTAATTCCGGCGTTTTTCGCCAGCTTGATACACTCCGCCGTGTCTTCTCCGCCGGGGAAAGCCAGCAGCAACTCCGGTTGGCTATCCTCAAGCATAAAGAGGTTGCGGCGGATTTCGGCATATTTACCATACAGTGACCAGTTGGCCGGATAACGCACCACGTGAGCACTGTTTTCCCTCGCCCAGCCCTCTATTACCCCGCCCAGCGATTGGTGGCCGCCGTGAATAACCACCGAAATCGCCACCGACTGATGATATAAATCCAGTACCCGCGTGACGGAATGCATATCGGCATAAAACCGACCGGCACAAATTAATACTCTCATCCTTCTTCACCTTTATATAAATAGGTTGTTGTTATTATCTTGGTTAAATTTCAGGTCTGTTTTCACTGATCAGAATATTGTCATTGCCTAAACGTTCAATAACGGGATAAGCAATTGCGGCGATATGATGATGCACGCGACGATAATCACGTAATACGCGCTGGAATATATCTCCAGATTCCGCCCAGGCATTTTTATCCTCCCGCAACTTTTTAAAATGCTCACGGCTGGCCGATGCCTCCAACTGACGAATCGACTCTTTGCGCGCCACCAACTGATGCGCCGCCGAGAGGTCTTCCCCCAGAAACGCCGTCACCGCCAGCCGTAAACTGGTGAGCACTTCCCAGTGCAGCAGCCGAATGTTGTTCAGCTCGAACTCACTGAACTGCTCGCCACGGCGCGAACGGCGGGTCGCCAGCTGGGTCAGATTACTGGAAAGAATGTCGCCAGCGTGCTCGAAGTTGATCACGAACATCAGGATCTCCTGCGCGCGGTCGGCATCCGAGTCACTCAAACCGTCCTGCCCGAGATCCGCCAGATAGGCGCGAACCGCCGCGCTGAGCAGATCAAGCGACTGATCGACTTGACGAATTTCGTCGGCGACGCCCTGCTCAAGATGCTGGAACAGCACGAACAGCCGGTCGAGCATAATGGTCAGCATGTCCGCTACCCGCAGTGATTCCCGCACCGAGTTAGACAGCCCGAGGTAGGCGACGTCCAGCCCGGCTTCGTCGAGATACATCGGCATACCCGGATCGCCAACGCGCTCTTCTTCCGGGAACAGCGCCTCCAGTACCTGCGCCAGTGGGGAAATCAGCCCGATAAACACCAGCGCCAGCACCACGCTAAATGCCGTGTGGAACCACACCACCAGCTGCGGCGTGGTGAGCGCCAGGCTTCTCGCGCCGTCGGCCAGCAGCGGCAACAGCAGTAACGCCACCAGACTGCCCAATACCCGAACCAGCAGATTGCCAATCGGCAGGCGGCGAGCTACCGGCGTACCGGCGCTCAACACCGGTGGCAAGGCGCCGCCGATATTGGCACCCAACACCAGCACCAGCGCGGTTTCTTGATTCATCACTCCGGTAGTGGCCAGCGAGGCAATCAGCAAAATCACCGCCACGCTCGAGTGGCAAATCAGAGTCAAAATGATGGCGACCATCAGGGCAATCAGGGTATCGCCCTGTAGCCCTTGCATCACGGCGTGAAACACCGGAGTCGACTCAATATGCTCAAGCGTGCTGCCCAACAGGCTGAGCGCCAGCAGCATCAAACCCAGCCCGATCATGGCGCAGCCCGCACTTTCAAAGCTGGAGTGGTCGCGCATTTTGAACACCACAAAGCCCCCCAGCATCAGCAGCGGGATAGCAATCGCGGTGTTGAAACTCATCAGTTGCACCACCAGCGTGGAGCCAATATTGGCACCAAGCATCACCGCTAGCGCGGGGGAAAGGCTTAGCGTCCCGGCAGCGGTAAAGGAGGTTGCCATCAGGCTCACGGCGGTGCTGCTTTGCAGAATGCCGGTGATGCCGATGCCGGACAGCAGCGCCATCCAGCGGTTGCTCAAATGGCGGCCCATCCAGTGACGCAGTTGGGTGCCGAATCCGCGCTGTAGCGCGGTGGAAATCATATGGCTGCCCCACAACAGTAGGGCAATGGCGCCAGCCAGGTTAATTAACAGGGTGGTTCCAGACAGAGTAGTTCCGAACATAATTATTCCCCCTTATTCAGGGATGGTGCTTTGGTAAAACGCAGTAACCTGATCGAAATTCGATTAATAGCGCTGGCGAAATCTAAAACAGTTTTAGTTTGGGTATAACTTATTTTCTCCTTGCTGTACCACTTCAGAGAATTAACGCGCAGGATGCGGGTTATTTTCATTAAAAATAACACCACCAAAATGATGATCTTATTTTTAATCAGCAAAATAACGCCACGCTTAGGTCTAATTAAATAAGCGTGTTTCATGGTAACTTCCTATAACTCTTTTCCTTTATTCAAACGAGTGCCGTGATTAGACGACACCCGTTTGAGGTCACATCAATAAAGATTATTTCTGTTCAATCTTAATGCCACTGTTTGAAGCGACGGATATAAATGGTTTTCATGCCCTGCGCCACGCAGCAGTAGGCCAGTAAGGTGCCTGCCAACCATGGGAAGTACTGCCACGGCAGTGCCTGCAGCCCGACCAATGGCCCCAACGGCGAGAACGGCACATAGATACCAATCGCCATCACCATGCCGGTCATTAACAGTACCGGCAGCGCCGCCGTGCTCTGAATGAACGGGATCTTCTGGGTACGCAGCATATGCACCACCAGGGTCTGTGACAGCAGTCCTTCGACAAACCAGCCGGACTGGAACAGCGTCTGCATATGTTCACTATTGGCGCTAAACACAAACCACATCAGCGCGAAGGTAGTCATGTCGAAAATCGACGAGGTTGGACCAATCCATACCATAAAGCGGCCGATGTTTTTCGCGTCCCACTTACGCGGTTTTTTCAGGAACTCCTTATCAATTTTGTCCCAAGGCAGAGCAAGTTGTGAAATATCGTACATAAGGTTTTGCAGCAGCAACTGAATCGCCATCATCGGCAGGAACGGAATAAACGCACTGGCCACCAGCACCGAAAATACGTTGCCGAAGTTGGAGCTGGCGGTCATGTTCAGGTACTTCATGATGTTGCCGAAGGTCTCGCGCCCCTTGAGTACCCCCTCCTCCAACACCATCAGGCTCTTTTCCAGCAGGATGATATCGGCAGACTCTTTGGCGATATCCGTGCCGCTGTCGACGGAAATCCCCACGTCGGCGTCGCGCAGCGCCGGGGCATCGTTAATCCCATCGCCGAGGAAACCGACGGTGTGGCCGTTAGCTTGCAAGGCTTTCAACACCCGCGATTTTTGCAACGGCGTCAGCTTGGCAAACACCGTGCGCTCTTCCACTAAAATTTGCAGCGTGGCGTCATCCAGATGCTCCAACTGCGGACCGAGCACCGGCTCGCCCGGCTCCAGCCCCACCTGACGGCAGATGCGCGTAGTGACAATCGCGTTATCCCCGGTCAGCACTTTCACCGCCACGCCGATATTTTGCAGTGCGGCAATGGCCGGGCCTGCGGTCTCTTTCGGCGGATCCAGGAAGGTCAGGAACCCGCGAATAATCAGGTCGTGCTCATCTGCCGTGCTGTACTGAGGCTTGGTATCACCCTTTTTAATGTCGCGGGTGGCTACCACCAGCACGCGGAAACCGTCTTTGTTGTAGTCGTTGGCCATCGCCAGCAGCTCATCGCGACGCGTTTGATCCAGCTCCACGACTTTGCCGTTTTCATGCATGTGGGTCGAAATGCTCAACATCTCTTCCACCGCGCCTTTGCACACCAGCAGGTGATTAGCCTGTTTATCCTTCACCACGATCGACAGGCGGCGGCGGATAAAGTCGAACGGCATCTCGTCAACCTTGCTATACCCCTCCGGTTTGACGAAGTTCGCCTCGTTTTCGGAGAAGTAGATCACCGCCTGATCCATCAGGTTCTTAATGCCGCTCTGGTGATGGCTGTTCAGCCACGCCAGTGACAGCACTGACTCATTCTTCTGCCCGGCGGTATCAATGTGGTGCTCGAGAATGATTTTATCCTGAGTCAGCGTGCCGGTTTTGTCGGTGCAAAGCACGTCCATTGCGCCTAAGTTCTGGATGGAATTCAGACGCTTAACTACCACTTTGCGTTTCGCCATCGCCACCGCGCCTTTGGCGAGGTTGGCACTAACAATCATCGGCAGCATTTCTGGCGTCAGGCCGACCGCCACCGCCAGCGCGAACAGCAGCGCGTCCCACCACTCTCCCTTCATCAGGCCGTTAATCATGAACACCACCGGCACCATCACCAGCATGAAGCGGATCAGCAGCCAGCTCACGCTGTTCACGCCACGGTCAAAGGCGGTTTGCACGCGGGTGCCGACGATGGCTTTCGCCAGTGAACCAAAGTAGGTTCGCGGCCCGGTCGCTACCACCACCGCCTGCGCCGTGCCGCTGACCACGTTCGTACCCATGAAGCAGATGTTCGGCATATCCAGCAGGCTGTCATTATCCATTGCCACTTCGCTGGCTGACTTCTGCGCCACGTCGCCCAACGTGTCGTACTTCTCCACCGGCAAGGCTTCGCCGGTTAACACCGCCTGGCTGATAAACAGGTCACGAGACTCAATCAGCCGCACGTCGGCGGGGATCATGTCCCCAGCATAGAGCTGCACGATGTCCCCTACCACCAGTTCGCGCATTGGGATTTCACACAGCTTGCCCGGCTTGCTGACGCTGTCGCGACGCAACACGGTGGCGGTGGTTCTGACCATCGCTTTCAACGCTTCGGCGGATTTTGCCGAGCGATGCTCCTGCCAAAAACGCAGTAATCCGCTAAGGCTAACCATCGCGCCGATGATGATAACGGTAGTCAAATCCCCCTCATCGCCGCTGTGGGTTGGCAGCCAGTAATCGGTAAAGAAGCTGATGCTGGCAAGGGCTAACAGGATGTAAATAAACGGGTTGTTAAACGCCTTGATCAACTGCACTAGCGCGTGAGGCGGCTTATCGTGCGCCACTTCGTTATAGCCATCTTTTTCCAGTCGCGACGCCGCGTTGGCGTGCAGCAGCCCCTCTTTGGTGGCTCCCATGTTAATCAGCGTGGTCGCCACGCCATTTTTGGCTTCCTGGGCGGCACGCATTGACAGCGCGTTGGCCTTCGGATTTTTTTTATCCCGGGTTTTGTGTTCTACAGTCATGGTAGTGCTCCTGTCGCCAGACAATAGGGAACTCTTCACGGCATAAGCAGAGTTGCAGGCAGCCGGAAATAGTCCGTATCGTTTATGCGATCGGTTTTTAATTAATTTTGCGCAAGCGTTCCCGCCATTCAATTAATGAACGGAGTAAAACATTTTGGTTTTATTTATTTACGCATAGCTTCGCCGGCCTGAATATTTAAATAAACTCAGGCAATCAAAAAATACGCAAATAATAACTGATGGCACCTCGGTGACAGATTGCGTGACGCGTTAAGCCTTAATCCGCTCAGGGATTAACGCCACGACGCCGCAACACCGCCAGGGGTGATATCAGGCAGAGAAGGTCCGACTTTGTGGGTCTTCGGTATCAGAAAAGGTGCAGCGTTGCTCCAGCTGGCCGGTGACAGGACTGACGCGCCAATTAGTAACACGCTGATTCAATTCATTGATTTTGTTTGAAAAAATCGAATTGGAATGTTTTTTACGCGCAGCCAAAGTCCGATCGCGGGACGGGCGAACGCGCAAAGTGGATGTCAGTGCTTTGACATCAGGGAAAAGGGTCATTTTGAAGTTCATAACACACCTCGGGACCGTGATACTTCAGGTTGAGGTGCTAAGACACAAGAGACTAAGCTCTGGCGAGGCACACCCGAACGATGAAATGATCACAATCAATTTCATGTTTATTATTCCGAACCGCTAAGAAAGCGTCATTCGGCAAGTGACTAGATACAGTGTCCATTATTCTCTTATGTTAAGTTAGGAAAGGCCTCAACTTCCGGCCCGTGCAATCTACCCATGAGCCATAATATTGTCAACCCGCAAAGTAATAATAAATAGGTTTGTTTATATTCTGGTGATATTCGCGACCTCATTGCTGGAAAACATTAAACTCAAATAGAAAGGTTATTACATTACATTTCACTCAGATGATTATTAGCCACGGCGATTTCCCCCTTGGCGAACTCATCCCCCTTCTCCGCTGGTCCGGCGTTTTCCCGCGCGGTTCAGTCCCCGCGCGAGGGTTAAGCAGAGAAAACGGACTATTAGCGCGGAGCCTTGGCCAGCGCATTGATCTGTTTAGCTTCAATCACATAGCGGCCTTTAGCTCCCCGCGCCGCGTTCAGCATGGCGTTGCCGAGGCTCTCCGTGGTCACTAAGCGATTGGGGAATAACTGGCGGAACAGCGCCAAGACGGGCTTGGTCCAGCGATAAAACGCCCGATAACTGGCGGTTTTCGACTCAATACCGTGCAGCGGCACAATCACCCCAGGGCGGAATAAATAGACGCTAGCGAACGGCAGCTTTTGCAGGTCATTCTCGGTTTTGCCTTTCACCCGTGCCCACATTACACGGCCCTTCTCGCTGCTGTCGGTCCCGGTGCCTGAGACATAAGTAAAGGTCAGATTTGGCGAGTGCTGCGCCAGCTTTTTGGCGATACCCAGCGTCAGGTCATAAGTTTGGCGGCGATACTGCACTTCGCTCAGGCCCGAGGCGGAGATCCCGAGGCAGAAGAAGCAGGCATTAAAGCCCTGCCATTCGCTTTCATCCAGCGTTTCAGGTTGCAGCAGGTCTGGCAGCACCACCTGGCGCAGCTTGGGGTTTGTTTCTTTTAAGCGGCTGCGCCCGACGGTGGTGACTTGCTCGACATCCGCCGCCAGCAGGCATTCGCGCAATACGCCCTGCCCGACCATGCCTGAAGCTCCAAAGATGATAATTTTCATTACGCGATGTCCTTAATGTCGCCGGTATGGCGATGATGACCCAGCATACTGAGATCTCAGGTGCGTTGTGAGTGGCTAATCGTGGCTTAGCCCGCCGCCACCTGCTGTATCAGCCAGTTCTCAAAGCTTTTAATCGCCGGGGTTTTGGCGCGCGATTTAAGCTGGGTCAGCCAATAACTGCCAAGATCTACTTCTAACGGGAATGGCTGCACCAGCTGGCCGCTCTGCACTTCGCGACTAAACATGTTGGCTGGAACCAGCACCGCGCCGCCGCAGTGAATGGCGCTTTCCACCATTAGCCGCGAGGAGTCAAATACCGGGCCGCCAATGCGCCACGGCGTGATTTGCGCGGCGCTGAGCCACTGATCCCACTCATCCTTGCGATAAGTGCGCATCAGCGGATGGCGTTTCAGGTCCTCTGGCGTCTGCAACTGGCGGGCAATCTCAGGGGTACAGAGCACGGTCAGCGGCGCGTCCAGCAACTTAAGATTTTGCGTCATCGGCCACTGGCCATTGCCGAAACGGATGGCTAAATCCATGCCGTCAGAGGCCAGATTCACAACGTTATTGTTGGTCAGAATGCGCAGATCGATAAACGGATGAGCTTCGCGGAATGAGGCCAGCCGGGGCATTAGCCAGCCTACGGCAAAGGTGCCGACCACCGCCACGGTGAGCACCTCGTGAAAATGGCCGTCCTCAAACTGATGCAGCACCGCGCTGATGCGCTCAAAGGCGTCACTGAGAACGGGAAACAGCGCCTGACCTTCCTCAGTCAAATCTAATCCCCGTGGCAGACGGCGGAACAGCACGATGCCCAACTGCTCTTCGAGACTTCTGACCTGCTGGCTGATGGCGGCCTGTGTCACGCACAGTTCCAACCCGGCGCGGGTGAAACTTAAATGACGTGCAGAAGACTCGAAGGCTCGTAAGGCGTTTAATGGTAGTCGGTTGCGCATGGCGTGTGGCATAAGTTTTCCTTTAGGCTCCCTGAAATTCTTGTCGCTTGTGAGAAGATGGCGAATGGATAAAACTTATTCGCGACGTCAAACGATTCATCTAAATCCATTTATTTTTTCAATACCTGAGAATTCACCATGAAAAAAAACCAGATGTTAGTTCTGGCTCTGTTCCCACTGACGCTATTAAGTGCATCCGTCAGCGCGGCCACCGACAAAGCCGAGATCGATAAAATAATCCAGCCCTTGATGCAGAAATACCATGTGCCGGGCATGACCATCGCCGTCTCTGAAAACGGCAAGCACACATTCTACAACTACGGCGTGGCCTCGAAACAGACCAAGGCCCCAATTACTAACACCACGCTGTTTGAAATTGGCTCGCTGAGCAAAACCTTTACCGCGACGCTGGCGGCCTATGCCAATAATCAGGGCAAAATAGACTTCAACGATCCGGCCAGTAAATATCTGCCGTCGCTGAAAGGTTCTGCCTTCGACCATGTCAGTCTGCTGAATCTGGCAACTCACACCTCCGGTCTGCCGCTGTTCGTGCCGGACGACGTGACTAATAACACCCAGTTGATGACTTACTACAAAAACTGGCAGCCAAAGCATGCAATTGGCACTTATCGGGTTTATTCCAACTTGGGTATCGGCATGCTGGGGATGATCACCGCGCAAAGCCTGAATATGAAATTCAGCGACGCGATGGAAAAACAGCTGCTCCCAGCCGTGGGCATGACCCGTACTTATGTCAACGTGCCAGAAGATCAGATGCACGACTATGCGCAAGGTTATAACAAGGCTGATAAGCCGGTTCGGGTGAATCCCGGCCCGCTGGATGCCGAATCTTACGGCTTGAAATCCAACTCGCTGGATTTAATTCGCTTCCTTGATGCCAATATGCAAGTGAAGAAAATCGACGACTCATGGCAGAAAGCCATTAACGATACCCATACCGGCTATTTCAAAGCCAGCGAATTCACCCAAGATATGATGTGGGAAAGCTACGCCTACCCGCCAGAACTCAAGCAACTGGTGACCGGCAATGCAGCGGGGATGATTATGGAGGGTATGCCAGCCACCGCCATCACGCCGCCAAAACCGGGCACGCCTGAGAACTGGTATAACAAAACCGGCTCCACCGGCGGGTTCTCCACCTACGCGGTGTTTATTCCGTCGCGCAAAATTGCCGTGGTGATGCTGGCGAACAAATGGTTCCCGAACGACGACAGGGTCAACGCCACCTACAACATTATTCAAACCTTGGATAAGTAACTAGGCCTGAACGGAGAGCGCGGCGAGTGCCGCGCTCATAAAATATTAGGTACTTTCCCTCTTGCCGATTAAGGGTGGCGCTTCCCCGGCATTCGCTTGGAAAACCGAATAGCATCTGGAGGCGTTGAATATGCATTGGCCTCTTTTTTTAACTTTATCAGCATCTTCTGTAGGTACAGACGGTTTTCAACGCCGAGCTTTTTTTCAATATTATTGACGTGCTGACTAACGGTTTTGACACTGATCGACAAACTGTCGGCGATTTGCATCGGCACAATGCCGTCGGCTAGCATGCGCATGACGCACCATTCCCGCGCCGTTAATTTGGCAAATCTGTTTGAGGGTATCGCCATATTAATGCGCCATGTTGAAGCAGGTCAGGCTGCCTTTCCAAGGTGAAAATACGCACGACGCCAGCGCATGCATACTGTCAGTTTTATAAACGATCTCTTTCTGGCCGGTGACGGAAATTAATAACTTCACGGCGTCTTCGTTAGCAACTTGGGTATAGATCACCAATTTGCTGCGCGGCCATTTGGATGAGAAGGATCGTACAAACTCAATACATTCGAAAACATCATTATCGCGGCTGAATAACTCCATCACCACTACGTCGATCTCATTGCTTCGAAGGTTAACGGTCAGATCACTAATATTTGAGGCGGCCATCACATTAATCCCTTTGGAATTAAAGTAGACAGAAAGACCATATTTAATATAAGTATCGGCGTCCATCATAGCGATATTAAGCATATCTATTCTCATGATAAAAAAATGCCACAGTATCGTGGCAAATATTCCCTGGTGTGGAACAGAAAGCGTTGCCAAATAAAGCGTGGTAACCCCTCCATCGGGTTACGCAGGCAGCTAACCGAGCATCTGGGGATGAGGTATTAATCGGTCAGCATGGAACCATTAAACAAGTTATTGCGAGGGATAATAATCGGCGAAATCATCATGAGCTGTAGGAAATGGATGACAAGACTACGGCACTCATTCGACATGAGTCCGCGACGAAAAAAGCAAATATAAACGCACTAACAACGAAACAGATTATCTTAAAAGTGATTAAAGAATAACTCCTATTTTCTATTTCATTCTGACTACACACCCCGTAGTCCAGCGCCTACGCCGCCTGACGAATTGGCTGATTTTTCCCTTTATTTAAATAATGTTTAATAAGAAAAATCTTGATGGAATGACGCCAAATGTTATTCCACGAATTTTTTATTACGTCATTTTTTCACTTTAAGTTAAAAGGAAACAGCCTGCCCGTTTAGTGACCGCTTATTCCTTTTAATTCTCTAACTCAAAATGAGTAATGATTATGAATGCGCCATTAATATCTGCCCGACGCCAACCCCGTGCCGAGTGGGGTGAAATCCCCACAGCCGAGATTAAAGAGCCGATACTGATACCTCCGCGGCTGACGATGTTGCATTCAACACTATTACGGCGCGAGTCAAAGAGGCTAAGTTAACCCAGAACTCAATCTGACAGTGACATGGACAACCAAGTCAGCTGACTTTAGTGATGAAGGGGAACAGCCAGAGCTCTGCTTTCCTCCTTTTTTATCCCTTGCCCAGCATCTCGTATCAGCCAAATCATCACCCCCTGTAGGAACTGGCCTACAAAGGCGAATTCATCTTGTTATAGGGAGTGCGGCTATTTAAGATACGAATAATCTTACAGTCATCTACTCTTATTCTTAGAGACTGCGACAGCATTTACTTTAGGTTGGAATAATAATGAGTCGATTTCTTATCGTTGATGACCATCCCTTGGCCCGTACCGCAATACGCTTTTTGCTAGAAAATAACGGACATGAAGTGGTGGCTGAAACCGCCGATGGTCAGGAAGTTTTTGGTTTGATGGCCGAGTTAGAACCAGACATGTTAATTATTGATATTGATATAAATAATATGGACGGGCTGGAAGTGATCGAAAATTTAAGAACCCAGCGTAACCACACGCCCGCCATCGTCATGAGTGGTAAAAATGCCGACTACTACGCCCTGCGTAGCGCGAAAAGCGGGGCCAACGGCTTTATCAGCAAGAAAAATAACCTGTCTGATTTAAATATTGCCATTGAAGCCGTGCGCAATGGTTATGGCTATTTCCCCCTTAAAAGCCATAGCAACGCCTTATTAGAAGAAACCACCAGCGATGCCGAGCGAATTAAAACCCTTTCCACGCGGGAATTTCAGGTTTTGCAATATTTAGCTCAGGGCATGGAAGTGATCACCATTGCCACTAGAATGAAAATAAGCAATAAAACCATCAGCACTTATAAAAGCCGGTTAATGGACAAACTGGGGCTGAAAACACGGACGGAGTTACTCGACTTTGTCAGACGTAACCAGATTTCATGACCCAGTGACAGGCCCAAAGTAATGTTAAAAGTGCTTTTTGTTTTACTGCTGACGTTATCCATGTCGGTGCTGGCCGCGCCGCCACCCCAACAATTGATGATTTACAGCCGCCAGCAACAGCCTGAATTGAAGTTCCACCTCTCCGACGCCGACTGGCGCTGGCTGGGCATCAAGAAAGAGCTGACGGTCGCCACCTGGGAGCCGCAAAACCAGCCGATGGATATCGTGGTCGCTCCGGGCACCTTTGAAGGTATCTCCGCCGATTATCTGCAAATCGTCAGCCGCCAGCTCGGCGTGCAACCTCGCCCGGTGCGTTTTGAAAGCCGTGCCGAGGCGCTGATGGCAGTGGAGTCCGGTCAGGTGGATATGATGATTGACGACCACGGCTCGCCAGACATCGACCCACAGCGCTTCTCAGCCAGCCTCGCCTATTTGCCCAATCATCCTGCGCTGGTCACCAAAAAAGCCACCGACATGGACAAACCCACGCCGGGTAAGCCTTTCAGCCTGGTGGTCGCCAAGGATTACTTGTCTGATGCCCAGATCAAAAAGCTCTATCCCGACGCGCAGATAACCCGTTTCCCCTCAAGCCAAAGCGCTATTTCCGCCCTTGCCTACCGCCATTACGACTACCTGCTTGGCAATATGGCCAATGTCAGTTTCTTCATCGACAGAAATTACAGCAATAGCCTGTCGGTAGTATCCTTCTCCCCGGCTCTCGACGCCGGAGCTCGCATCGTGATGCGCAAAGACAATGCCGTGCTTTTGCGCGCGGTCAACAGCGTGCTGGCCGCCGTCACGCCGCTGCAACAGGACGCCATCATCAACTCCTGGTTCCTCGGACCGGACTTCTTCTTCCTGCACCAGCCGGTGAAAATGACCGCCCACGAGCAGCAGTGGATTAAAGAGAATCCGGTGATTAAGGTGATCGCCAATCCGTTCTACGCGCCGATCAGCCTGCGCGACGCCGACGGCAGCTTCCACGGTATTAGCATGGACCTGCTGCATCTGATTTCCCTGCGTACCGGCATTCATTTCGAGATGATCCCCGAAGGAAATGTCAGCAGCATGGCCGACGATTTGGTCAATCACAAAGGTGATATGATTGCCGCTCTGAGCCACAGTACGCTGCGCGAAGATAAGATGACCTTCACCCGTCCTTTCATGTTTGCACCTTTCGTTCTGGTGGTGCGTAATGATGGCAAAGCGCCGACAGAGCTGGGCGGCAAGATGCGCGTGGCGGTGGTCGACGGTAATCAGATTCAGCAGAGATACGCCGAGCTGTACCCAGAAGTGGTCTGGCTCCCCGTGGCCAATGCCACCCTAGCCATGAAATTGGTGGAAGAAAAGCGCGCCGACGCCGCGATTCATATTCAAACCGGTGCCAGCTTTATGATTGACCGCTACTTCGCCGGTCGGCTGAAAATTGCCGCCCGCGTAGGCGATCAGACGGCCACCGTCAGCTTCGGGGTGCGTAAAGATCAGCGCGAGCTTGAAGGCATTCTCAACAAGACGCTGGCCGATATTCCGCCACGCGCCTACGCCAAAATCTTCAACAAGTGGCAAGGCAGCCCGGAAGTGCCGCTGGAAACCTGGAAGCTCTACAGCACCCAATATTATTTGATGTTCGGGCTGGCGGGCATATTGGTGGTCAGCACCCTGCTTTGGGCCTTCTGGCTGCGCCGGGCGATGAAAGTGAAGCAAAAGGCGCAGGCCGCGCTGCTGCTGCAACTTAACTTCCGCGACACCCTGCTAAACGGCTCGCCGACGCCTATTTACGTGGTGAACCGTCACGGCGAGGTGATAAGTCACAACCGCGCCTACGACCAGTTCTTTGCACAAGTAGCACCCGAACATATGGCGCTGCCGCTGTTTGACCAGCGCCATCCACTGTCGCCGTTACTGCCTGCCCTTGAGCCGTTACTGTCACAGCAGCAAAATGAACAAGACGGCCACGAATACCAACAGCGCGCCACCCTGTTTAATGGTGAAGAACATCGCATTGTCGCCCACTGGACCACGGTATTAAACGACCATAAAGGGGCGATTGACGGGCTTATCTGCGGCTGGCAGGACATCACCGATTACGAAAATCTGTTGGTGGAAGTCTCCGCCGAAAAAGATAACGCCCAGCAGGCCAACAAGGCGAAAAGCACCTTCCTCGCCACCATGAGCCATGAGATTCGTACCCCGGTCAGCGCGATCATCGGCCTGCTCGAACTGGCAGAGAATAGCCGCAATGCCGACACGCCAGACGGCGAGGCTCTGCAACTGGCTTACACCTCGGCTCAGTCGCTGATTGAGTTAGTGGGCGACGTACTGGATCTGGCGAAGATTGAGTCCGGCAACCTTGAGCTTTCGCCGCAGTGGGTGTCGCCAGTGCAAACCTGCTCCTCGGTGATCCATATCTTTGAAGGCTTGGCCCAGCAGAAAGGGCTGAAGCTGAGCTGGGATAATCGTCTGACGCAGGATATTGAAGTCTGGCTCGACCCGCAGCGGCTGAAACAGATGCTCTATAATTACCTGAGCAATGCACTGAAATTCACCACGCGCGGCACGGTGGGCATTGAGCTATCAGGCGCGCAGAGTTCCGAGGATCGCCTGCAAATGCAGGTGGTGGTGCATGATACCGGCATTGGTATCAGCGACGAGGACCAGAAAAAACTGTTCGTGCCGTTTAAGCAGCTCGACGCGGGTAAAAAGCAGACCGGCACGGGATTAGGCTTGGTGATCAGCGCCGAGTTAATCCAGCTGATGAGCGGCACCTGCCGGTTTGACAGCCAGCCGGGTCAGGGAACCCGGGTGATCCTCACCTTCGACCTGCCTGCTCGCGCGGCCCTGCATTCTCCTGCGGTGACCGAAGACGGTCTGCGCATTACGCCGCGCTCGCTGGATATTCTGATTGCCGATGACCACCCAACCAACCGCCTACTGCTGCGCCGCCAGTTGACGTCGCTGGGGCATCGGGTGATTGAGGCGGTCAATGGCGAGCAGGCGCTGCGGCTATGGCAGGAGCATCATGTTGACTTGGTGATAACCGATTGCCATATGCCGGTCATGGACGGATTAGCGCTGACGCGCGCGATTCGCCAAAACGGCCAACCTGCGGTGATTTGGGGGCTGACGGCTAACGCGCAGGCCGCCGAGCGCAAAGCCAGTCTGGACGTCGGCATGAATGAGTGCTTCTTCAAACCCCTGCGCATGAAGCAGCTTAACGCGGCGCTTCATCAACTGGCGTTGGTGATTTCTACCCCGCCACCACTGGAAACCCTGCTCGACCTGCCGAGCCTAAGGTCGCTGGCGATGAAAGATGACGCACTGCTCAAGCAAATGCTAGAACAGACGCGGGATGAGAACCGGCGCGACGTGGCGGCAGCCAGCGCGGCGTTGGAAAAAGAGGATTGGCGCAGTTTCGCCGAGGCGCTGCATAAAATCAGCGGCGCGGCGCAGATTGTCGGCGCCGAGCAGATTGAGGAGATGGCCAGCATGATGGAGGATCAAACCTTTGGTAATCCGGACGCCGAGGCGCTGAATACCGACTTCCGCCAGCTGTGTGCCGATATCCTACAGCTCGACCAAGCCATTCGCCTGTGGCTTATCGCCAATGACGGCCAGCAAAGCTAAAAACTGACTAACCGCCGGTGATGTTTCACCTCGTCTGGTCGCCACGCCTTGCTTTGTCAACCGTGACATGGCGCAGCGATAAAAATCCGCTGCGCACTTGGGAGAGATCATTAACAACGGCTGGCGAGCCAAATAGTCAGCAGTCAGATGAGGTTTCTCCAACCCCCAGGAGGCGGGCAGCACTAAGGACAAACTTTCGCGGCGGCGGTAAGGACATCATGCAAGGTGGCGATGCACTGGACGTTGGGGCTATCAGGCAGATTTCCTGGGTTTACACGACCGCGGGATAATCGAGCCGGGAGCCCGGGCTGACTACGTAGTATTGGACAAACAGCTGAAGGTCATTGAAGGGAAATTGGTGGAAGTGCGATAGGCTGTTTCCCGCACGCCCCTTGCCGGACCCGCTATAACAACATCGCTAAAAACGATCCGAATATCGCCAATAAGCTGGCAAACACGGCATGGGCACCGCGTAATAGCGCGGCGAAAATCACCATGCCAATTGACGCTATGGAAACCAAAACCCGCGAAGGGTTTTCAATAATATAAGCCAAAAACACGTCCATTCCCTGTCTATCCTGAGCGTGATGTTTCAAAATGTTGCAGGAGCTTAGCACGTCTTCCGCTAAGTTGGTTTTGCTCTTTACAGGACATTACCTTTGGTATGCGTTACCCCGAATTTTTATTAATTTTCAGTTAAATAGCTCGCCTGATCACCACACTCACCTAACTTTTCTCCCACAGCTGAAATCTATTGTTGCTACAAAAAAAGCACAAAGTGTTATCCCATTGATTTTTAAAAGTTAAACCACAGGTTTCAATCAAAATTTAATTATCGCGATATTTAAACAACAACAATTAACTTGTGCACTATTTAATAGCGAGATATAAAATATCCCATCACCACAACATAGCGTTCACAACATCAGAGAGAAAAATAATGAAACGTAAAATCACTGCCGCCAGCACCTTAGCCTTATCCATGTTATCTGCCAGCGCCTTCGCCGCGCCGGTCCTTGAACCAACCACTCAGGCTTTTCTCGACTCTCTGGCCGGTTCTACCCCGATTTATAAAATGACACCGGCCAATGCCCGCAAAGTGCTTGAAGGTGCGCAGGCCAAGCCCGACCACCTGCTGAATGTAGACATCAAAGACAAAGTGCTGCCCATTGGCCCGAAAGGAAAAACCAATATCCGCGTTATTCGCCCACAGGGCTTTAGCCAGAAACTGCCGGTGATTGTCTATTTCCACGGCGCAGGTTGGGTAATGGGCGACAAAAATACCCATGACCGTCTGGTTCGCGAATTGGCAGTAGGCAGCAAAGCCACGCTGGTGTTCGTGGATTACAGCCGCTCGCCGGAAAACCACTATCCGGTAGCGATTGAAGAAGATTACGCAGTGACGAAATATATTGCCGACCACGCCGATGAGTTCAACGTCGATGCCTCGCGGCTGGCCGTGGCCGGGGATAGCGTCGGTGGCAATATGGCGGCCGTGGTCACGCTGCTGGCAAAAGAGCGCAAAACGCCGGCAATTAAGTCCCAGCTGCTGTTCTACCCGGTGACCTCAGCCAATTTCGATAACGGCTCTTACCACGAGTTCGCCCAAGGGCCGTGGTTAACCCACGATGGCATGAAGTGGTTCTGGGATCAATACGAACCTAATGTCGCCAAACGCGAAGATATCTACCATTCGCCGCTGAATGCCACGGTTGAACAGCTGAAAGGCTTACCGCAGGCGATGGTGATCACTGACGAAAATGACGTGCTGCGTGATGAAGGCGAAGCCTACGCCCGCAAACTGACTCAGGCCGGAGTGCGCGTCACCGCAACCCGCTACGCCGGAACCATCCACGACTTCGTGCTGCTTAACGCGCTGTCACAAACGCCAGCAACCCGCGCGGCCATCAGCGAAGCGACGACCTTCCTGAGTGAAAGCTTGAAATAAGCTGTGCCGCATCTCCCCCTCCCCTGACTCGGGGAGGGAAATCCCTTCGCGCTATGGCAGCTAAATCCCCAACACCAGCAGATCCATGGCAGCCACCACCTCATCTCTCGCACTGCTCGCATTCATCACCGGCTGATGCCGTAACTCCTGCAAGCGAATACTGGTCAGAAGATTGGTCAGGATGAGGTAATGCTGGCCCGAAACCTCGATGGAAGGATGTAATTGCTTGATAGCCTTGAGGTTGTTAATTGACGTTAGAGGGATAACCACGCGCTCGTTGAGCCGTTCAAATAGCGGATTTTGGATATCCATAAAGAAGGGATACTTGCTCTTTCCCGCGCCAAGGTTTTCATAAATATCGAATTGCGCCATTACAACACGCCCCTTCCTTGTGAAAATAACCCGGCCTCTTCGGTGAAGGCATTGCATGAATCGATGGCTTGCTGATTGTCTTCCATGAACTGTTTACTCTGCTGTGCCCTGACGGCTTCTTTCAACGCTTTATCAAAAGTCGCGGATAAATTAATGCCCAACGCTTTGGCTTGCTCCAGCAGCTCAGCGTTTAACGTGACGTTGGTTCTTCGCTTCGCCGTGGACGAATTAACTGGCATTACACACTCCTTGTACGCATCAACAATGCGCACAATATTTACACACTTCAGGCGCTCATGCCAATACATCTTAACCTCCTTATTTCGCGGTGTTCTGAGTCCTATTCCCTGCGCCCAATAAAAAACGGCCCTTTCAGGCCGTTTCGTTTTACTCCATTCTTACTGATTAGCCACGCGCGGCGATGATACTTTCTGCGACGTTGCGCGGTGCCTCGGCGTAATGGTTGAACTCCATGGTGTAAGTTGCACGGCCTTGCGACATAGATCGCAGCGTGGTCGAGTAACCAAACATCTCGGAGAGCGGCACTTCGGCTTTAATAATTTTACCGCCGCCGCCCGCAATCTCTTCCATCCCCTGCACCGTACCGCGACGAGAAGACAAATCGCCCATCACGCTACCGGCGTAGTCTTCCGGCGTTTCCACTTCAACGCGCATCATCGGCTCGAGGATCACCGGGCTGGCCTGACGCGCCGCCTCTTTGAAACCAAAGATAGCCGCCATCTTGAAGGCCATTTCCGAGGAATCCACCTCGTGGGAGGAACCGAAGGTCAGGGTCACTTTGACATCAACCACCGGGTATCCCGCCAAAATGCCGTTGTTCAGCGCTTCTACTACGCCTTTTTCCACCGCCGGAATAAATTCACGCGGCACCACCCCACCTTTGGTGGCATCAACAAAGGCAAAACCTTTGCCCGCTTCCTGCGGCTCGAGGGTGAATACCACGTGGCCGTACTGGCCTTTACCGCCGGACTGGCGCACAAATTTGCCGTCAACGTCAGTCACCGTTTTACGCACGGTTTCACGATAAGTCACCTGCGGCTTACCGATATTGGCTTCGACGCCAAACTCGCGTTTCATACGGTCAACGATGATCTCCAGATGCAACTCGCCCATGCCGGAAATGATCGTCTGCCCGGACTCTTCGTCAGTGCGGATACGGAACGACGGGTCCTCCGACGCCAACCGTGACAGCGCAATGCCCATTTTCTCCTGATCGGCCTTGGTTTTCGGCTCGATGGCCTGTGAAATCACCGGCTCAGGGAACTCCATGCGCACCAGAGTGATAATGTCAGATGGGTCGCACAGGGTTTCCCCGGTGGTTACATCTTTCAGGCCGACGCAGGCCGCAATATCGCCCGCGCGGATCTCATCAATCTCAATACGATCGTTAGCATGCATCTGCACAATACGGCCGATTCGCTCTTTCTTGCCGCGCACCGGGTTGTAGACGCTATCGCCTTTCTTCAGCACGCCGGAATAGACGCGCACGAAGGTCAATTGCCCCACATAGGGGTCGGTCATCAGTTTGAACGCCAGCGCCGAGAACTTTTCGTTGTCGTCAGAATGGCGGAACACTTCCTGATCCTTCTCGTCAGTACCCGCGACCGGCGGGATGTCCAGCGGAGAAGGCATCAGTTCGACCACTGCGTCGAGCATGCGCTGCACGCCTTTATTTTTAAAGGCGCTGCCACACAGCATCGGCTGAATCTCACCGGCAATAGTGCGAATGCGTAGACCTTGGGTGATTTCGTCTTCGGAAAGGTCGCCTTCTTCAAGGTACTTATCCATCAACGCATCATTGGCCTCGGCCGCCGCAGAGACCATTTTTTCGCGCCACTCTTCGGCCAACGCCTGCAAATCCGCAGGGATCGGCTCGTAGCGGAAGGTCATGCCCTGCGTCTCGTCATCCCACAGGATGGCGCGCATTTTGCGTAAATCGACTACGCCGACGAAGTTCTCTTCGCTACCAATAGGGATAACAATCGGCACCGGATTGGCTTTCAGCCGGTCAACCATCATCTGGCGGACGCGGAAGAAGTTAGCCCCCGGACGGTCCATTTTGTTGACGAAAGCCAGACGCGGCACTTTATATTTGTTGGCCTGACGCCATACGGTTTCCGACTGTGGCTGCACGCCGCCGACCGAGTCATAGACCATCACCGCGCCGTCGAGCACGCGCATTGAGCGCTCAACTTCAATGGTGAAATCGACGTGCCCTGGGGTGTCGATGATATTAATGCGGTGCGAATCAAACGAGTGATCCATCCCCTGCCAGAAACAGGTCACTGCCGCAGAAGTGATGGTGATCCCGCGTTCTTGTTCTTGCGCCATCCAGTCCGTCGTCGCACCGCCATCATGCACTTCACCCAGCTTGTGATTCATGCCGGTGTAAAACAGGATGCGCTCGGTGGTGGTGGTTTTACCGGCGTCGATGTGTGCTGAGATACCAATATTGCGGTAGCGCTCAATGGGGGTTTGGCGAGCCATATAACGTCCTTACGTGATGGATGGCAAAGTTGACGCACTGCCTAGTGCAGTTTTGCGTCATTTCATTTAACGAGAGGCATAATACAACTGTACGAGTATATTCGTACAATAAATTTATTCTATTAGTGAAATCGTTGTGATGTGTGCTTTAAAGAGTGTAGCTGTATGAGCTATATTGCGCGTCCCACGCATATCGGCGTGAAAGAAAGAGGATCATTCCAATGATAGCGAACCACCCCGAGCGCGAGCAGATTCGCTTAGAGAATGTACTGACAGCACTGGGCAATCCGCTGCGTTTAGCCGTTGTACGCACGCTAGCCAAAGGCGGCGAACACCCTTGCGGAACCCTGTTGCAGGGCTTGTCGAAATCGACCCTAACCCACCACTGGCGCGTGCTGCGCGACAGCGGCGTTATCTGGCAGCGCCCGGACGGCCGCGCCAACTTGTTATCTTTGCGTCGCGAAGATCTCGACGCACGCTTCCCCGGTTTACTCGACTCCCTATTGAGCGCCATTGAATCCGACTCCAGCACGCTGGAAGCCACGGTGCGCCACATCTCCGAAGAACATCTTTAATTATCAATCAGCTGAGTGCGCAGCAACTCGCAGAAAGTATTGATGATTGCCGATGACCCGCTGTCTTCGCGGCGAGCCAAATAGAGTGGCGCGCTGAGCTGCGCCTGCGCCACCAGCGGCAGAAACACCATCCCTTCTCCGCCCAGTCGGGTGATTGATTGCGGCACAATAGACACGCCAAGCCCCGCGCCCACCAGACTCAGACATGAGGTCAAACGCGGCGCTTCTTGCACTATTTGCGGGCTAAACCCGGCACGGAAACAGGCGGCTAAAATGGCGTCATACAGCCCCTGTCCCGCCGGGCGTCGGTAAAGCACAAAAGGCTCGTTCGCCAATAGCTTGAGTGAAATCGGCTCGTTGCGCGGCAGCGTTGCCAGCCGATGCCCCGCTGGGAGCGCCACCAGCATCGGCTCCTGCAACACGCGCTCCACCTTCAACTCGGGCATACCGTGAACCGGCATCCTGACGAATGCAAGGTCAATGCGCTGCGCCAGAACGCCCTGCAATAGCTCGGTGCTTCCCGCTTCCTCCAACTGGGTGCTCACCGTGGGGTAAATTTCGCGATAGCGGCGCAGCACTTCCGGCACAAAGGAGTGCAGCGCGGAAGAGCTGGTGAAGCCGACGGTGATACTTCCCTGCTTGCCCTGCGCCGCGCGCTGCATCGCCGCTTCCAGCTGGTCGGCGCGTGAAAGCAGCGCCCGCGCCTCTTGCAGCAGCACGCTTCCGGCATCGGTCGCGACCACGCCGCGCGGCTGGCGAACCAGCAGTGGAACGCCAAAATCCTGCTCCAGCCCCTGCAATAAGCGACTTAACGGCGGCTGCTGAATAAACAGACGCTCGGCGGCGCGGGAAATACTGCCTTCTTCAACCACGGTAACAAACGCGCGGAGTTTTCGCAGATCCAGTTTTGACATACCTTTTAGGTATCCTTTGTGGTCATTAAATGCATTAGACATCATGACACGCCGCCGAGCATTATGGCAAAAAAACCAGAGCGTAAAGCACGCTGTTCAGGGAATTGCCATTATGACTCAACACTCTTTAGAGACCCGTTCTCACCACCAAGCCGAGCTGCACACACCCGACTGTCGGCAACTATTTATGGGGTTTTTCATTCTCGGGCTGACCGGATTTGGCGGCGTGCTGCCAATGGCGAGACACATGCTGGTCGAGAAGCGCCGTTGGCTGAGCGCCGAGCAATTCACCGAGCTGTTAGGGCTGTGCCAGTTCCTGCCCGGCGGCAACATTATTAATTTGTCAGTCGCGCTGGGGATGGAGTTTCGCGGACTGCGCGGCGCGCTGTCGGCCCTGATGGGGCTGATATTGGCGCCCACTATCTGCGTGGTGCTGCTCGGGCTGGTGTATGCCCGCTATCAAAACGACGTGGTGATCGAGCATCTGTTTGCCGGACTGGCGGCCGCGGCGGGTGGCCTGCTGCTCTCCACCGGCATCAAGATGCTGGCGCCGCTGTGGGGCAAATGGTTGCAGCTGGTCGTGGTGGCCGTTGGCGTTATTGCCATTGCTGGATTCCGTATCCCGATGCTGCCCGTAATGCTAGTGCTGGCCCCTATTAGCATTTTCATCTGTGCGAGGAGCAAAGCATGAGCGCGATACTGATTTCACTGGCTTTACTCTTTACCCAGCTTTCGGTTTTGGCCTTCGGCGGTGGCAATACCATTCTGCCGGAGATGCAGCGCGAAGTGGTGCAAGTGCATCATTGGATGAGTGCTCAGGAGTTCAGCGCCCTGTTCGCCTTGGCGCAGGCGGCCCCCGGCCCGAATATGATGATAGTGCCGCTGGTCGGCTGGCAAGTGGCTGGCTGGGCGGGCCTGCTGGTGTCGTCTCTGGCGAAGTTCGGCCCTTCTTCCATCATCACGCTTATCGTAATGGGCGGCTGGAAGCGTTACAAAGACCGGCCATGGCGGCAAATCGTGCAGCGTGGGCTGGTGCCGGTGACTGTCGGCTTGGTAGTCTCCAGCGGCTTGTTGATAGCCAAGGCCACGGCGCCCAATCTGAGCATGGCGGCGGTAATTGCTATCTGCACGCTGCTGGCGGTGAGCAAGCGTTTCCACCCGCTATGGGTGCTGGCGGCAGGCGCGGTGCTCGGGCTGGCGTTGGGCTGACAATCCACTTATTATCGGCGTAACGCGCTGATAATAAGGACAACAGCAATGAATGGCATCGTTGAAACGCATGAAGCAGAGTTTGACCGCATTATTGAGGTCTGGGAAAGCTCAGTCAGGGCCACGCACGATTTTCTGCAAGAGGCGGATATCGCCGCGATGCGCCCGCAAATCCGCCATAACTATTTGCAAGCCGTGAAACTACGGGTGTTTAAAGACGCTGACTCAGTAATTCAGGGGTTTGTCGGGGTATCAGAGGGCAATGTGGAAATGCTATTTGTGGTGCCAGAAGCCCACGGCAAAGGGATTGGTAAAGCCCTGTTGCAGTACGCCGTCAAGCAGATGAATGCCACTAAGCTGGACGTCAATGAGCAGAACCCGCAGGCGCTGGCCTTTTATAAGAAACAAGGGTTTATCGTAGTTTCGCGCTCAAGCCATGATGGTCAGGGCAACCCTTTCCCACTGTTGCATCTGGCGCTAACAACGTGCTAAGGCCACAGTTTGTAACAAGAAACGGGCGCCGATGAGCGCCCGTTTTTATTTCTAGCGTCGACTCATTAAGAGCAGAAGACGCGAGCATCACGCGGCGCGTAAATGCCAAACGTCAGCACGCGCAAGACCACATCAGGGAAGGTTTCCTGAACTTCAACACGCACGACTTTATCCGCACCGCCGCAGACTTTCGCCGCATCAATGGTCTTAGTCTGGCCGATACCGTTCAGGAAGAAGTGGTGCGTAACCTCTTTTTTAGGCTCAGAAGAGATGCCCTGATCCATATTAAACGTCTGCTGTGCACAACCGGTTAGCAGCACGGCAAAAAATGCAGTAAGTAAAACTTTTTTCATTTCATTAATCCCTTAAAATTCCAACATTGTTGCAGGAGGGCAAAATTGCCCTTCCCAGCCCTTAACTGACCTTCAGTTTCATCCATGTGAAACTTGCCAATAAGACTCTGGTGAAAATGTGAAGTTCCGGCTTTTGCCTGTAGGGATCGTGAATGAATTATGTAGCTTTTAAACTTACTGCTTCAACGCCTTTTCCTGCCTGAGTTTAGGTGTGAAAACGGGCGCCTGATGCGCCCGTTTAGCGAGGAAAAATTTCCTATTATGCGCAATAAACGCGCGCTTCACGTGGGGTGTAGATACCAAAGGTCACGATGCTCAGCAGAACGTTAGGGAAAGTTTCCTGAACTTCTACGCGAGAAACTTTATCTGCGCCGCCACAGACTTTCGCCGCATCAACCATTTTATGCTGACCAATACCGCTAACGAAGAAGTGATGCGTGGTCACTTCTTTCGGCTTAGTGGCCACGCCCTGACCCAGGTTGAAAGTCTGTTGAGCACAACCAGACAGCAGCACGGCAAAAGCAGCGGTAAGTAATACTTTTTTCATCAAAAAATCCCTTATTAACCCTAAAAATTAAAATAGAACAACCAAGTACGGAATTCTTATCGGAAATTTAGGGCAAAGGTTTAGGGATATTTGAGTAATTACTTAATTTATTACAAAACACGGGCCAGCAAGAAGCCATCCCAGCCTTTACTGCCGACGGTTTGCAGCGCGGTGGCACTCAAGCGCGGCTCTTCGGCAATCAGGTCGAAGAAGCTTCTAACGCCCTGCACGCGATCGTCGTCGCTGGCGGGATTAACCACTTCGCCGTCGCGCACCACGTTGTCACCGATGATCAATGTACCGGGCCGTGAGAGCTTGAGCGCCCATTGCAGGTAATGAGGATTATTCGGTTTGTCGGCGTCGATGAAAATCATATCGAACGGGCCTGAATCAATTAGCTTCGGTAGAGTGTCCAGCGCCGGGCCTTGGTGCAGTTTGATGCGCGATTGCAAACCCGCCAGTTCTATATTTTGCCGCGCCACCTGTGCATGGTGTTGGTCGGCCTCCAGCGTCACCACCTCCCCGCCCTCCGGCAAAGCGCGGGCCAGCCACACCGTGCTATATGCGCCCAATGTGCCGATCTCCAGAATGCGTTTTGCTCCGACCATTTGAGCAAACAGCGCCAGAAGTTTCCCCTGATTAGGTGCCACGTCGTGTGCGGGCAGCCCGGCTCGCGTATTATTTTGCAAAATCGCGTTCAGCGTATCGTCACTGCCCACCAATTTATCCACGATATAGCTATCAACTTGCTGCCATTTTTCACTCATTAGCTTCTCCGCACATGTTGAATCATTGCCAAAAATTTACTTAACATTTTATTAACAAGCAATATTGACTTAAGCCGTAACCGAACAAAATGAGGCCAATTCCATGATAAATATGAGGATAAAAAACAACCTCATTTTAAATTTTTATTAAAAGTTCCCTTGAAATTGAAAAACAATAATGATAACAATTATCATTAAGTTTAGCATTCACGTAAGTTATGAATAAACACCCACTTTGAGCGGGTGTTTTTGTTGTGGGAATAACTCCCCGCGAATGCCCAGCTTTTAGTTCACATGACGATGTCATGGGCTTTTTACACACACTTTTTTCATAACTCGATATTTCATCTCGATATCTATAGGGACTTTGAATATGTTGTTGGCCTTCCCTCTAAAACGCTCGGTGCTCTTGTGCGCCGTGGCGCTGACGCTTCCTGCTGCCTCATTCGCTGAAGATACCGTTGTTGTGACCGCAGCTCCGCCACAAACTGCCGACACGCCGACTCAGGGTTACAACGCGAAAACCAGTCGTACAGCAACCAAAACCGATCAGCCGATCATCACCACCGGTCAGGCTGTGTCAGTAGTGACTCGTCAGCAGATGGACGACCAGAACGCCACCACCGTTAACGCCGCGCTGAACTATACGCCGGGCGTATTCACCAACTTCGCTGGTGGCGCGACGCGTTATGACACCATCTCTCTGCGCGGTTTCCACGGCGGCGACGTCAACAACACCTTCCTCGACGGCCTGCGTATTCTGAGCGACGGCGGCAGCTACAACTCCATTCAGGTTGACCCTTGGTTCCTTGAGCGCATCGACGTGCTGAAAGGGCCATCTTCTGCCCTCTACGGCCAGAGCATTCCGGGCGGCATCGTGATGGAAACCTCCAAGCGCCCGCAATTCACTGAAGAAGGCCACTTCCGCCTGTCAGGCGGCACGCAAAACACCAAGGGCGGCGCGTTCGATTACACCAACGCCATCAATGACCAGTGGGCTTTCCGCCTGACCGGCATGACTCGCAGCAGCGACACCCAGTACGACCACCAGCGTGAAGAGCGTTATGCGATCTCTCCACAGCTGATGTGGCAACCGGATGAAAACACCTCCCTGTTACTGCGCGCTTATCTGCAAAAAGACCCGTCCGGTGGCTATCACGCCGCCGTGCCAGCCGATGGCAGCCTGTACGGCGATCGCCTGAGCCGTGGCTTCTTCGACGGCGAATCTTCGCTGAACCAGTTCAAACGCTGGGAGCAGATTTACAGCTACGAATTCCGCCACGCGTTTAACGACGTATGGTCATTCCGCCAAAACACCAGCTACACCCACTCCAACACCGAGTTGGATCAGGTTTATCAGGCTGGCTGGAATGCCGATCGCACCTTGATGAATCGCTACTACAGTGGCGAAACCTCCTCTCTGGACAGCGTGGCCGTGGATAACCAGTTGGAAGCGGACTTCGCGACCGGCGAGCTGGAACATAAAGTGGTGGTTGGTTTCGACTACTCCTACTTTATGAATGACCTGAAATCTCTGGGCGCAACGGCCAGCCAATTGAACCCGTACACCGGCTACACCGGTGGTCCAAATCTGGCGTTCTACAGTGATAAAACCGGCAAAAACCGTTATGAGCAGAATGGCACTTACATTCAGGATGATATGGCGTGGAACCAGTGGCACCTGACCCTGTCCGGCCGCTATGACCGTCTGAAAACCAAAACGGCCGCCGTGGACACCATCGGCCTGACCGACGTGACCACTGAGCGTACTGACAGCCACTTCAACAGCCGCGCTTCCCTGCTTTACGCGTTTGAAAATGGCATCTCTCCATACGTCAGCTACAGTCAGGCGATGACCCCTTCTGCTCTGCCGGGTCCAAACAACACCCTGCTGAAACCGATGCAGAGTGAGCAATACGAAGCCGGTATCAAGTACCAGCCGGTCGGCACTTCCGACATGTATACCGCGGCGATTTATGATCTGACGCAGGACGACGTGGGCAACCGCGTGGTGGTCGGCAGCTACTATGAGCCAGCGGGTAAAATCCGTTCACAGGGCCTTGAGCTGGAAGCGAAGAAGCAAGTTACCGATCGCTTTAACGTGATGGCAGGTTACACCTACAACAAAGTGCGCTTTGACGATTCAACCACTAACGACGGCAACACACCTTACGTGACGCCAAAACAGATGGCTTCTATCTGGGGCCAGTACAATACGCCGGTCGGTGTGGATCTGGGCGCGGGCGTGCGTTACATCGGCACTCAGTGGGCGGATAACGAAAACACCGTGCACATGCCGTCTGCCACGCTGGTTGATGCTTCCGTTCGTATGAACCTGGCGCAGTTCAACCCGCAGCTGAAAGGCGCGTACGTGCAGTTGAATGCTAACAACCTGTTCGACAAGAAGTATGTCGCGGCCTGTTACGGCACCAGCTACTGCTATTGGGGTCAGGAGCGCACCGTGGTCGCCACCGTGGGTTACGACTTCTAATTGCTGACTTAAAAGGGAAAACCTTCACACGTTGCCCTTGAGTACAAAAAAACAAAGCCCTGAATTATCAGGGCTTTTTTATTACTACGAATCAGGCCGGATCAGTGATTAATAAGCGACAGCCGGGCCATGATGCGTTTTTTGGCAGCGGCTAAGAGGGCATCCGACTTGGCAATGTCCGGCTCACAGCGCGCCAATGACAGCGTGCCCATCAGCTCGGCGCTCAGCGCCACTGCCGCCGTTTCAGGCTCCTCCACGCCAATATCTCGCAACTGACCGACTACCATGCCACGCAGCCTGCCGATACCTTGGGAGAAGGCGGTGCGGCACGGCGGCGTCATGCGCGGGGCTTCGGTCAGCAGTACCGCCACCGGGCAGCCCTGCGACGGGTTGTCCCGATGCCACGGAGATAGGTAGAAGTCGATATATCCCGCCAACTGTTCGCGCGGGGCCAGATCTTGGTTGTCTCTATCCCAGCGCGCCATGCTTTGGTCAAACATTTGGCCGATGGCGGCCTCAATCAGAGCCTCTTTCGAAGCGAAGTGAGCATAAAATCCGCCATGGGTTAACCCAGCCTGGCTCATCACCCCGGCTACGCTGACCTTTTCCGGACCATTAATGCGAATTGCCTTAGCCGCCTCTTTGAGGATCTGCTCGCGAATTTTCGCCTTATGTTCACTTTCGTAACGCATGATTAACTCCCTGATTGGTGAGACCTCTAGCCCCGATAGTCTACCGCAGCGCGCCGCGACATTCACTCATGCAGGCTAACCTTGGCATCAACGGACAAGCCCGGTCGCAGCGCAGCCAGCCCCTGCTGATCACTATCGAGATGAATGCGCACCGGCACGCGCTGAACGATTTTGGTGAAGTTCCCCGTGCCCGGCTCAAACGGCAACAGCGCGAAGGTGGAACCCGACCCCGGCGCCAGACTGTCCACCACGCCGTGTAATTTCACATCGGGAAGCGCATCGACGCTAACAGATACTTTCTGCCCCGGCTGAATATGCGCGGTTTGCGTCTCTTTAAAGTTCGCCACCACGTACAGATCATTGAGCGGCACCAGCGTCATCAGGCGCTGCCCCGGCGTCACGTAGTCACCAGTTTGCACCTGTCGATTGCCGACCACGCCGTCAATCGCCGCCGTGATGGTGGTATGGCGCTGATCCTGCTGGGCTAAATCTAATGCCGCCTGCGCCTTCTGCAACGCGGCCTGCGCCAGTGCCAGCGATGCCTGAATCTCAGCACGCTGGGCATGAGTCACCTGCGCCTGATTCTGCGCCACGTCCAGCATCGCGCTGGCATGGGCGGCATTCTGCTCGGCGGTCACGGCGGTGGTTTTGAAGCGTTCGGCGTCATTGCGTGAAGTCGCGCCGCTGTTGACCAGCGACTGATAACGCCGCTGCTCGTCTTGGGCGTGTTGCTGCTCGGCGAGGGAAGAACGGATGGCGGTGCGCGCGGCCTGAATTTGCGTTTGCGCCAGCTGCTCCTGCGCCTGCTGGCTGACCAGCGCGGCCTGTTGGGCCTCAACCTGCGCCCTGGCATCGGCCACGTCACCCTCCGCCGCTGCGACGCGCGCGTTGAACTCTTCACTGTCGATCACCACCAGCGGCTGCCCGGCCTTCACCCACTGGTTATGTTTCACCAGCACGTTAGAGATAAAGCCTTTGACCCTCGGCGCGACGGTGGTGGCGTCAGCACTGACGTAAGCGTCGTCGGTTGATTCTGACGACGGCGCGGCCAGTAGCCACGCAGCACCGCCCAATGCCACCGCCAGCGCAATACCGCTCACCACCCAAATGCGCGGCGAACGGCGCGATTTCTCTTTCCCCTGAATGTCCGACGCCCCGTTAACTGTTGCTTCACTCATTTTTCTTCTCACTCATTGCATGATGGTGATCATATTAATATGATGCGCATCATATAAACAAGTTCAAAAAGGTGTTTGATATGTCAGAAGCGACCGCTCCCTCTTCTGCCGCCCCGGCGATCGCCCCTAGCGACCTGCCCACTGCGCGCAAATTTTTAATCTTCAGCGTCATGGCTTTCGGCATGTTTTTGGCTCTGATCGACATTCAGATCGTCGCCGCCTCGCTCAATGACGTACAGGCCGGACTCTCCGCTGGCCCGGATGAAATCAGCTGGGTGCAGACCTCTTATCTGATTGCCGAACTGGTAATGATCCCCTTCTCGGCCTTTTTGACTCAGGCGCTCTCCACTCGCTGGCTCTTCAGCGCCTCGGCGGCGCTGTTTACGCTCAGCAGCATTGGCTGCGGGCTGGCGTGGAATATCGAGTCGATGATTTTCTTTCGCGCGCTGCAAGGCTTTACCGGGGGGGCGATGGTGCCGACGGTGTTCTCCACCGGCTTTGCGCTGTTTAAGGGCAAGCAGCAGGCGCTGATCCCGGCGATTTTAGGCATGGTTAGCGTGCTGGCCCCGACGCTCGGCCCGACCGTCGGCGGCGTAGTCACCGAATGGCTCGACTGGCGCTGGATATTCTTCATCAATATTGTGCCGGGGGTGCTGGTCGCCATTGGCGCGGTGATGTTCATTCATGTCGACCAAGCCGATTTCCCGATGCTCAAACGCATCGACTGGGTGCATCTATTCTCAATGGCAATTGCGCTGGGCTGTCTGGAGTACGTGCTGGAAGAGGGGCCGCGCCAGAACTGGTTTAGCGACCCCGACATTCAAATTTCGGCCTGGTTTTCACTGGTGGCGTTTGTGCTGTTTTTGGAGCGTTCTTTCTATTCGAAAAACCCGATTGTACGCCTGACGCCCTTCCGCGACCCGACCTTTACCTTTGCCTGCGTGTTCAATCTGGTGATTGGTTTCGGTCTGTACGCCTCGACTTACCTGACGCCAGTTTTTCTTGGACGCATTCGTGATTTCAACAGCTTACAGATTGGTACCACCGTGTTTGTAGTGGGGATTGGGCAGTTCTTCAGCACCATTTTGGCCGCAAGGCTCATTGGTAAAGTAGACCGCCGCATACTGATCACCGCCGGGCTGATTGGCTTTTCAACCAGCATGTGGCTGACCTCGCAAGTCACGCCCGAGTGGGGCGCGGATCAGTTCTTATGGCCGCAAATCGTCCGTGGGCTGTTTATCATGCTGTGCATCGTGCCGAGTGTGAATATGGCGCTCACCGCCTTTCAGGGACCGGAGCTGCGCTACGCGTCGGGCTTATTTAACCTGATGCGCAATCTTGGCGGGGCGATTGGCATTGCGACGGTGAATACCTGGTTGCAGGACTGGACCCGCGAACACACCGCGCACTTCGGCGACGTGTTGGGGCGTTATGGTGAAGAGGCGCAGACGGTGATCGGCGGACTGGCGACGCGCATTGGGCAACTGACGCCGGATTCGGCTCATGCCTTGCTGATGGCGAAAAACCTGTTTGGCATCAAGGTCGCCAATGAAGCCTTCACGCTGGCTTTCAATGATGTCTTTATGCTGATGGCGTGGATGTTTTTGGCGGCTTTATTGATGGTGCCGTTTTGTCGGAAATAACGGTTTAGTGTCATGAAATGTAAAACGTCTGTGATCCTACTTCCAAAAAATGCGATTGTTTAGGGAACTTTTCCGACATCCTGTAAAAGCTTTGGCCTGTTTGAAATAAATCCTTATAATTGGCGGCCCAGAAATGTGATTGGTTACACATAAAGATTCTCGTTCAGGTCAAGTGTGTACCTACAATAGTCATCCGGTTGTTTCTGTTAACACCGGGGGAACACTTCGACAACAACTGCCTGTGTGGCATTAAGAACCAACGACAAATATGAAAATGAGCATTCGCGCTATCCTTACTATGGTTTTGGCAGTTGCTGCGTACAGCCAGTCAGCTTCGGCCGTGGTGTACCCTCTTCCTGCCAATGGCGGGCGGTTAGTCGGGGAAAACATCACCGTTACCGTTCCAGAAAACAGCAAATTACCTCTTGAGAGTTTTGCCGCACAGTATCAAATGGGCCTGAGCAACATGCTCGAAGCCAACCCTGGCGTGGACCCGTTCTTGCCAACGCCGGGCACCGTGTTGACTATTCCACAGCAGCTGATCCTGCCAGATACCCCGCATGAAGGTATCGTGGTAAACAGTGCTGAAATGCGTCTTTACTACTATCCGAAGGGCAGCAACACCGTGGTGGTATTGCCAATCGGTATCGGTGAATTAGGCAAAGACACCCCACTGAACTGGACAACCACCATCCAGCGTAAGAAAGCCGGTCCGACTTGGACACCAACGGCGAAAATGCACGAAGAGTACGCGTCTCGCGGTGAATATCTGCCAGCCGTCTTCCCAGCAGGTCCGGACAACCCAATGGGTCTGTACGCGCTGTACGTTGGCCGCCTGTATGCGATTCACGGGACTAATGCCAACTTCGGTATCGGCCTGCGCGTGAGCCACGGCTGTGTGCGTCTGCGCGATGCTGACATCAAATGGCTGTTCGACAATGTGCCGCAGGACACTCGCGTTCAGTTCATCAATGAGCCGTTGAAAGCCACCGTTGAACCAAACGGTAAGCGTTACATTGAGATCCACAACCCGCTGTCTGCTAACCAGGAAGAGTTTGACTCGCAAGAGCCACTGCCTGTTTCTCTGACTGGCAAAGTGGGCGCCGTTGCCATGGACCCAAGCGTTAACCAGAACATCGTACAACGCGCTATCGAGCTGCGTTCAGGTATGCCAACTCAGGTTAACTAAGTTTGATTGCAGACTGACTTGAAGCCCCTCCATGAGGGGCTTTTTTATTTTCCTCGCTAAAAATCCTTCATGTCATAAAAGCGTCACGCCGCTGACTTATGCTCCCGTGTAACAAAGTACGACAAACTGTATCTCTTGTTTTCTGGTCTTCATTACACGGAGTTTTGTTATGCACCTGCCTCTCTCTTTTGTTGCTCGTTCTGTGGTTACCGCCCTGCTTCTGACTTCTGCCAGCAGCGCCATCGCCGATGATGCCCTGACTTCACGCGCTGCGAAAGGCGATATCACCGAACAAGGCGGCGCGCGCCGTCTGACCGGCGATCAGACCGAAGCCCTGAAAGCGTCATTGACCAATAAGACGGTGAAAAACGTCATCCTGCTGATTGGTGATGGTATGGGCGATTCAGAAATCACCTCGGCGCGTAACTATGCCGAAGGCGCGGGCGGCTACTTTAAGGGCATCGATGCCCTGCCGTTAACGGGCCAATACACTCACTACTCTTTGGATAAGAAGAGCCACAAACCCGACTATGTGACGGACTCCGCGGCCTCTGCCACGGCATGGTCTAGCGGCGTGAAGACCTATAACGGCGCGCTGGGTGTGGATGTGAATGGCAAAGATCACGTAACGATTTTGGAACTGGCGAAAGCCGCGGGTAAAGCCACCGGCAACGTCTCCACAGCCGAATTGCAAGATGCGACGCCTGCCGCGCAAATCTCCCACGTCACCTCCCGTAAGTGCTACGGCCCGGAAGAAACCAGTGAGAAATGCCCGACTAATGCGCTGGAAAACGGCGGCAAAGGTTCAATCACCGAGCAGCTGATCAAAGCACGGGCTGACGTGACCCTGGGCGGCGGCGCGAAATCATTCAATCAGTTAGCCAAAAGCGGTGATTTCGCGGGGAAATCCCTGAAGGATCAGGCGACCGCACAGGGCTATCAGTGGGTGGAAAACGCCGATGAGCTGGCAAAAATCACCCTCGCCGACCAGCAAAAACCGCTGCTAGGCCTGTTCTCGCCGGGCAATATGCCCGTGCGCTGGAATGGCCCGAAAGCCAGCTATCACGGCAATATCGACAAGCCGGCCGTCACCTGCGAAGCCAATCCACAGCGCACCAGCGACATTCCAACGCTTGCCGCAATGACCGAGAAAGCCATCGATCTGCTGAAAACGCAGGAGAAAGGCTTCTTCCTGCAAGTGGAAGGGGCGTCCATCGATAAACAAGACCACGCGGCAAACCCGTGCGGCCAGTTTGGCGAAACCGTTGATTTGGACGAAGCCGTGCAGAAAGCGCTGGAATTTGCTCGTAAAGACGGCAACACGCTGGTTATTGTGACCGCCGACCACGCGCACTCCAGCCAGATTGTGGAGAAAGATGCCAAAGCGCCGGGGCTGACGCAGACCCTGACCACCAAAGACGGTGCGCCAATGACCATCAGCTACGGCAACTCGGAAGAGGATTCACAAGGCCATACCGGCACTCAGCTGCGCGTCGCGGCCTACGGCCCGTTTGCGGCCAACGTGGTGGGACTGACAGATCAAACTGACCTGTTCTTCACCATGAAAGAGGCCATGGCGATTAAATAAGTCATTATGCCGCAAGACGTAAATCAGTCCCTCAATAAATAAGCAAAAGGCCGGAAAGTGCAGACTTTCCGGCCTTTGTTTTCCAACCTGAATCACTCGTAAGTGATGGTGAAATTAGCGACAGCGTTAGCATCCCCCGGGGTGATTTTGTCCCCAATCTGCATATAAGCAGCCGTTAACGGGATACTAAAATTCCCTTGTTCGGTGGCCTGAGCAACAAACAGCGTTCGCTCGAACTCGATGGGCGCGCTGTGCAGTTTAAGCTGAATACCGACCCCCTGCGCGCCGCCACTGGCTAAATCAATAATGCCTTTGCCCTGCGATGAGGTCGCGGCAAGGCTGATATGCACTTTGGCGTTGCTGTTGCATTGTAGAGGGATCTGGATATTCACCGGGGTCAGGGTAGAGCCTTTACCGTGGAAATCACTCACCTTTGCCTCTCCCATTTGCACCGGGATCCTGCTTGACCCGGTCACTTCGCACGATGCTTGCGTGATATTACCGGAGGATAAATTGTAGGTTAGCGCCGGCTCATTACTGTTGTTGATAGCGATGGAAAACAGCGGCCCGAGGGCCAGCGTACCCGGCGTAATAACCCCTGTTTTCATTAAAATAATCTCTATCTCGGGGTTATAACGAATGGCCCCGTCGCTATCCAACGTGGTCTCCCAGCGATAGCCGCCCGTTCGTACATACTCCCCACGAACTTTGACTTTAATACCCACGCCCTCGACGCCGCTGGCGTAGATCTGATTACCATCCAGCGAACGGTAGCTGGTCTGATTCACTGAGCCACTCTCGTTGAAAGTGCCGGTAGAACAGACGCCGCTGATAGGCGTGATGTCTGCGGGGAGGACTTTGCGAGTGATCTCAGCCCCAACGGCTAAATCGCGCTGTACCGTGATACTTCCCATTTGAAAGGTGCGGTTTGCCACGCTCCCCAGAGGAGCGCAGTCGGCCAGCGCCTGCGTTGCCCCCCCTAGTGCCGCTAATAGCACCAAGCTCAAGCTGATTTTCCGTTTATTCATGATGCATGCTCTCCTGCTGCGCCCTAACGGCACTGCGCCTTAATGTTTTTAATCAGCGCAGCGGGGTCAGTGACATTGCTTTTCTCCAGCGTGTAACTACCGTGGCACTGTTCGTCACTGCCGTTGCCCCATTTAGCAAAGATTTTGCCCTTTTCCGGCAAACCGGTGAGATAGACTTCGCCGTGATCGCTGACGATGCCGGTAATGGTTCGGCTGTCATCGACCAAGCTCACCGTGGCTCCAAAAGGGACTGGCTTGCCTTGGAACAACAGCTGTATTAAGGCGCGCTGCCCAATGCGGGTATCGAAATTGGCCCGCACCACCGCGCCACGCGTAGGGATCACCGTCACCTTGCTGCTGTCCATGTCGACATCGTCGCCGAAGCTTTCGGTATCCAGTGCCACTGTATTTTTACGGTACGCCTGAGCATAAGGAACGACCGCGTAACCGCGCCAGTCGGTATGCACCCCGGCGTTGTTTTGTACGCCAACGCCACCGGCGCCCGGCGCTTTAACCAGTGCGATGGTTTCCCCCAATGGCTGAGAGAGGGTCACGCCGTTTTGATGCACCACCAATCCGCCGCTTATGCCATAGTTCCATTGGCGCGTGCTCTTGTCGTAGCTATAACCGAGAACGCCTTCGCCAGCGCCGCCCTTATAATCCAGATTGGCGTTACCTGAACCACCGGCGCCCTGACTTTCATAACCCTGTTGTACGGAGTAATTTAAGTTTCTGTCTTCAAGCAGCGTGCCGTTAAGTCCCGCCATCTGCGTCACCGGGCCGTGACGCTTGCTGGTCATGTTGTAGCTCGCCATGGTTCCCGAGGTACCGAGGAATCTGTCGAGCGGAACCGACATGTTGAAGGCAAAGACCTGATCGGCCTCCGCCATACCAGGATTGACAGAGTAGTTGTAGTTGAAGCCCAAGCTCATACCGAAAAGGCTGGTGTTAAACCCCATCTGCATCAGCTTCTCCTGCCCGCCCCCGCCCCAGTAATCCTGCTTGCTACCGCTTAGATAAACGGAGCCATAATCACCAAGTGACTGATTGATCGACAGCTGAAATTTGCTGCGCTGATTATGGGCGCGATCGTAATTATCAAAATCATTGCCGCTGTCTTGCTGGTAGTCTTGTACATCGCTAAAGGCGTAATAGCCTGCGGTGGAATAACGATAACCCGCCACTTGCAGCGTGGTATTCGTAGGTTCAATGTTTTTTGCGTACATCGCCCGATAGGACTGCCCTTTCTTGGTGCCCATCGAATCGTTATTTTTGAAGATACTGGTCGCCTGAGTGCCGTCAAAAGACACCGCGCCCAATGAACCGAGATCAAAACCTAACCCCGCCGTTGCCGCCCGATAGTTATCTGCATATTGAACACCGCCATAGACCGTTGTTCGGGCCGTCAGCCCATAGCTATTTGAAACTTGGATAAAATTGGGCGTCTCGGTATTGCTGTTCCCACTGCGATACTTACCAGCAGCCAAATTATATTTAAGCCGACCTTCACGTTGTAAAATAGGCAGCGTGTTGCTCGCTACGTTAAATTTCGTCACCGAGCCGTCAGATTCGGTGATAGTCACTTCCATATCGCCGCCGTTATTCGACGGATAGAGATCGGTAATAGCAAATGGTCCAGGCGAGACGTTAGTTTGGTAAATCTCGTAGCCATTCTGTTTGATAGTGACCTGAGCGTTAGATTTGGCGATCCCGCGAACGGTCGGCGCAAATTCGCCCATGGAATCAGGCAGCATTTGGTCGTCAGAGGCTAATTGCCCGCCGGTGAACTGAACGCTATCAAACACGTCTGCCGGGGTGGAATATTGCCCTAGCGTCAACTGCCCGCCCTGTAAAAACTGCACATTGCGCTGCACAAAGGTGTTGATCGACTGGTACTGACGGGTATGAGTATCCACGCCACCCTTAGTGCCGTCTGTAGATTGGTCACTGTAGGTCGAATAGTTACGCAGCCGCCACGCGCCTAAATTCAGGCCACTGCGCAGATTAAGAAAGTTACTTTTAGACTGGCCGCCGTCGTCCTGCCGCGTGGTGGACCCGGTGTAACCGTAATTCAAGGTCAACGCTGGGATACCGTCATCCCAGCGTTTTGGGTCGACCGAGTTGCGAGGATGCAGATGTACGCCAATCTGGGGCACGGTAATATCATAGCGAAGGCGACTCAAATCGAGATTTTCAGTCGCATCCGGTATAAAGGTGTTTAAGGGTTTGCCCAGCGCCGCGTTGGGCGCTGCGGCTTTCAACTGGGGGAAAACGTCAACTTTCACACCATAATCTGCAAGCTCATCCGGCGTGATCACACCATAAAGTTTACCCGGCGCGTCCGGTAAGCTCACAAACTCCACGCTTCGCGAATCAACCTGCTGATTATTCAGATAAATATCAACTTTATAAGTACCGGGCATCTGCCCGCCTTTTTCTGCAAAATAATCTAAATTGACATTTTCCAGTCCCCCGCCCGCCCCTATCGTCTTGAGCATGTCGAGGTTAAAAGTATCAGCCGAATAAGTTAACCCTGGTAAAGAGAGTAATATAAAAAATGAAAGTGGCTTTAATATAAAAGAGTAAGGAAAGTCACCGATTTTTATTTGAGTATGTTGTACTCTGCATACTCTCTGCCTAACAGGATAAATATCCACCTGCCTACCCGTGTTATTTTCCATAATCTTTAGCCAACTTCCCTCTTAAAAATCAATGCGACATATCTGGTTAAAAGTTAAAAATTGGCAGTAAACCTTTCACTTAAACCGCCAAAGTCATTAATCGCCTGCCAGCCCACTTTATTCCCTGCTGGTGCATTCTCGATTTTTATTGAGGATTTTGGTGCTATCATATAACCATCGTTAATCTCCTTATCATTTATGGAGATCTTGGCGAGATTCACAAAGTAAGGTGTAGGGTTACTGACGCTTAAACTATTACCCGAGCGAGAAAACTTAACTTGCTGGTAAGATTTCTCGACTTCGGCCCGATTATTAAGCTCCACGGGACGATAGAAAAGTTTAATTCGGGTATTAATGGAGAACTGCAATGTGTTTTTTTCTTTAGACGCAGGAGGTATAGCTAAGGTGTTCACCCAATAAACAGACTCTCTATCCTGCGGTAGGGCCGAACTGGTTTGAGTGATACGTAGTGCATTTTCCTGTCCTGGCTCAATACGGAATAATGGCGGCGTGATAATAAACGGCACATTCTCATTTTCTTTATCACTGCTTACCCAAGAGCGAATAAGGTATACATTGGAGTCTTCAGTATTTCTCACTGATAACGGTGTTTCTTTCATATTGCTGGTATAAATAACGCGGGTGGCACCCACGGAGAAGCCTGCAAAGGCGGGCGCGGTAAGGCAAAGCGCAAGCGCGCCGCAGCAAAGGGCTGTTAAACGATTCATAATGACCTCTATAAGAAGAAAGGCTGCTACAGAGCCATATATGACTCTCAGTCAGCAGTAACAATAATGGCTAAAAAAATCTATTCGTAAGACATGGTGTAATTAATAACTATCGAGAAATCACCCGGCTCAACTTCCGCATTTTTCCAGCGATTTAACGTCACCCAATAATTTAAAATATTAACACCACTGGTCGAGGTCGTCTTAGTGACAAACTTGTCAGCTTCGATTTTACTGTACGACCCTTTGTCAACAATAGCGGCGGAAATATTTTTCCCTGAAGAATCCTTAAAGGTTTTTGATTCGGCATCATAGGCCCCTTCAAACCTTACCTTGATAGGCACATCTGGCGGGCAGCTGATTAATTTAATATCAAAGGGTCTGCTAACAATCGGGGACGTCGTATTTTGATAAAGAATATAAAATATTGAAACGTGATCATAGTTAATAACTGACGTAGTCCCTACACTATCGATAATACAAGAAGAGCTTGTGACCTTACCGGTAAACAAAATTTGCCCGATTTCATTTTCAGCATGTACTGTAGAACAAGCCACACTCCATAGCATCGCCAGTGCAACACTTAATTTTTTCATTTTTGATTTAATCCTTTTAACTTCAAAAATGAATACTCATTTGAATGAGATTCTATTATTTGCTTGTAAAAATCAGTCATAAGTCATACCAATCAGAGCACTGGCCGTAAAATCACCGCCCGTCACTACTGTGGCCGTCGACATAAGCGCAGCTTCGAGAGAAATATTTGCGGTATGTGTGGATGCATCAATGGGGAAATAAGACGAGAATGAGTGCATGGCTATTTGTGACCCATCTTTATTATACAATGCAATACCCAGCCCCTTGGCGCTTGAGCCAGCGTCAAAAGGTACGAGCTTATTATTGGTCGTATCATATGGCCCAAACGCCATGATTTTTACGTTGGTGACGCTCGTCGGGCAACCTATCAGGGAAAAGTTAATTTCCTTTTTAGCCGATATTGACCCTACGCTGGGAAAAGCAGCGGGCGAAACAGTACCAAAATCGAGCACGGCGACAATATAGCTTTGTCCCTGAATCTGGCAGCCCTGAGCAATGGCCGTGCCATTGATAGTCAGGGTGCCGTCAGCTGCATTTGCCCCCATAGTGCAAGCCAAACCTACCGCCAATGCACTAATTTTAAAGAAAAAAGTGATTTTCATCATAGTCCCTTACTGGCTAAGTTCGCAAACTAGCGAAATCCGTTGATGTGTTGAGATTCATTCTTTGCATAGATTCAATGTAAGAATATTCTTACCCATCGGGATTAATACCACCACTCTTCAAAATAACAGGAGTAGTTAAGCCATACTAAAAATGATGACTCACCCCTTCAAACATTCACTTAGATTATGATGTGAAAAAAGGCGGCCCAAGATAGGTTAATATCAATCTATCCAGAGCCAACCTCTTTAATTAACCGATTTTTTTATTCGTAAGACAGGGTGTAACTAATTGGAATAGTGAAATCACCAGTTTCCAAATCTGCATTTTTCCAGCGCAGGAGGTTAACATTATATTTCAATTCATTTACACCACTTACCGAGGTGGTTTTTGTAACAAACTTGTTACCTTCTAACCTGTCTTGAGAGCCCTCATCACGGATGATCGCAGCAATATTTTTTCCCGATGACTCCTTAAAGCCTTTTGATGTTTCATCATAAGCCCCTTCAAATTTAACTTTAATTGGTAAACCTGCCGGGCAACTAACTAATTTAATTGTCATTGGTCTCATATTAGCTACCGAATTACCGCCACCATATGTCACTATATTTTTAGCGTACGTAGTGAAGTTAATGGTTGAAGTCGTGCCTGCACCATCAATAGAGCAAGAAGCGCTTGACACTTTACCGGAAAACATAATTTGCCCAAGGTAATCCCGTGCCTGTGCGACAGAGCATGCCATACCTAACATCATCGCAACTGCAATACTTAATTTTTTCATTTTGGTCTAATCCTTTTAACCGTATTTATGAACACCTATTTTTACCAAGGCATTATTCTTTAACTGTAACTATTACTATTAATTATAGCTCATGGTGAAAAAAGCAACTGCCGTAAAATCACCGCCACTAACCACTTCAGAAGTCGACATCACGGCAGCTTGCAGTGCGATAGCTGCGGTTCCCGTTTCAGCATTAATTGGGAAGGGTTCTGAAGTAGTGTGCATAGGTATCATGCCGCCGTCTTTTTTATACAAGGCAATACCTATACCTTTAGCCTTACTTGTGTCATATATTTGAACAAGTTGTGTATTGGTTGTATCATTTCTCCCCATGAAAACAAGTTTTGCACTTGTCAGGCTCGCCGGACAATCTTTCAGAACAAAACTTACATCTTTTTTATCGGAGATAGTCCCTACGGCGGTAAAATTCTGCGGAGAAAGGGTACCAAAATTCACCTCATTAACTGTTTCTGCCCCTTCAACTACACAACCAGCAGCCACAATATTGCCGTTGACATTAATTGTGCCATCCGCGGCATTTGCACCCAGAGCGGCAAACATGCCCGCCGCCAACATACTCATTTTAAATAAAGAAGTCATTTTCATATTAGTCCCTTAGTAGCTAATTTTCGCATTCTAGCGAAATCCGGTAATCTCTTGAGAAGCTATTCCTGTAACGTCTCAAGATAGGATTATTATTACGCATAAAATTTTTTAGCTCCACCACCTAAAAAAGCAAGAGTAATTTAGGTTTACTAAAATTACATACCGTTTAATCACACTCATTTAATCAATAATAATTGTTCCAATAAACTTCGAAATCCATATAACTAATTTCATTAGAAAATATTTTAGGTATTGCTTAATAAAGCCTTTTTTCTGAATTATTTTTAATGCTCACAAGCCAGCAAGGGAAGAGTAAAAACGGTTTTCATGATGAGGTAACGAAATGCTACAAAAGGAATGGTAATACAAAAGCTGCGCCTAAATGGCATCCAGAGCGATTCAAAATAGCAATCAACTTGATTCACAAGATAAGCAAGTATCGAAACTATCTTCAACGATGGTGTCTACCAAGGCCCGGATCAAAAGTCGGTAGTTACAATATTGTCAGCAACATTAATTGTGCCGTCTGCAGCATTCGCACCCAGAGCGGCAACCATGCCCGCCGCTAACACGCTCATTTTGAATAAAGAAGCCATTTTAATCCTAATCCTTTAGTGGGTAATATTCACATTCTCACGAAATCCATAGATATCTTGATAACAACTCCTGTTGCGCATCAAGATGGGAACATTCTTACTTATGCAGCTAAACGACACCACCATCTAAAAGCAAAGAATTTTTGAAGCCATACTAAAAACCGCAAGGCCATCTTTATTACATTCACTAAATCTATAATATTTTAAATCTATGCAATCTCGTTTCTTCCAGATACTATTTTTATTAATTAGCATATTAACAAAAATCGTAACTCACTGTTTTAACTACATTTAAATATAATTAAAGAATTAATAATTAAAAATTAAAGTGTTGCCCTCTATCTTATTGAGATTTATTTTCTTAGTATTTTGTCGCAGCACAAAAACCATTGATACCCCGATTGATTATCATCTTAATCATTCATGGGTTTTATATAAAACAGCGTTTATTTACATTTACGGGGAGGTAATTGTGAATCCTGACATACAAAAAGATGATTTTAGGAAAGACGACTTAAAGAAAGATAAAAGCTTTGACTACAATCTTCTCACTACTTTTCATGCCATCTACTCGCAGAAAAGCGTCACCAAAGCTTCGGTGTTACTCAACATCAGTCCTTCAGCTGTCAGCCAGTCATTAAATAAATTGCGCGGTTACTTTTCAGACCCACTTTTTGTTCGTGAAGGCAGCAATCTTTCCGCGACAGTAACGGCGGTCAATCTTTTTTCAGCCACGCAGGAAAGTTTTGAGGCATTAACCAGAAATGTCTCGGTTTACATGAACTCTACGGCGCGAAATCGATTAATCGTCAGCTGCCCGGCCTATATTTCAATGCGCGTGCTCCCCGTATTGATGGCGTTGGTGAAAGAAATCATGCCCAATACGAAAGTGATTCATGCAAATAATGGCAGTTCAGTCATGCTTTCAAGCGAAGCATTACAATATCGCAAAGCAGACTTAGTCTTTGACTGTGATCCTCATTACAGCTCCTCTTCTATTACCTATCCTATTTTAACTGAAGAATTGACTTTCATCTGCCGTAATGACCATCCAAGGTTGAATGAGTCAATCAACAAAGAACTGGCTGCATTAGAGCAATTTGCCATTTTTGAATCAGACGGTCCGGCAATCAAACTCGCTCAACAAAGCATTAATGAAAACATCGGTGAGAGAGTGTTTAGTTTCCGTAGTAGCACGCTATTCTCCATCTTATCCGTGGTAGAAAACTCCGATACTGTGGCAATTATTCCGACCTGGCTTTTCAAGAAAGTTGAAAACGCATTCAATATAAAAACCTTGAGCACGGACTTTCCTTTATCGCCAATAAATATCTATATGGTGCATAATAAAACTTCATTGCAGAATAAGGCACTAGGTAAAATCGTAGAAAAAATAAACAATCACTTTACTGCATAGCTTTTTAACTATGAAGAATCACTTTCATTGCGACCTCCCCCCCTCTCATTTAAATGGCTTTTTTATTGAGTTTTTTTGCTTTTACTTATGTGAGTTAATCAAACTCTCCCTTCTCACTTGGTTTCAACTAAGTGATTAGAGTATAGTTCTTGCGCTGCGGCAAAATCCGCAGTCGGGATTTGCACCCTGAATATCACAACGTTGATGTATATATTAATTTTATACGTCAGCCTTTGCACACCTATTGCTTATTACTCGTTCACGTAATAAATAATGTCTCTATGGTGGCTCAGGCGGGGCAGCCTTCGGGCTGGCCGGTGATCCGTTGTGGCCGGTAGTGCAAACTCCGTCTGGGCTATCACCCAAGGGATTTGCACCTCTTAGGCCGATAGTAATCATCACTTTGCAACGGATCATGCGAAATGACGACCAATAAAAAAACTCAAGATATCGCTCCACCTCGCAATACATCTCAGGTAACAGCGGGTTCCCATCGTTTTCAGAATTGGCATCCGGCAGATATCATTGCCGAGCTGCACAAACGAGGGACCACCCTGGCTGCCCTATCCCGCCAATCCGGCCTCTGCTCTTCAACCCTGTCAAACGCGCTCTGCCGCCGCTGGCCTCGGGGAGAGATGCTGATCGCCAATGCGCTGGGTATGACGCCAGCTGAAATTTGGCCAACGCGCTATTTCCATCCCGATGGCACGCTGATTGTCAAAAATCGGAAAAAAGCCAAATAGCCTGAGCTAACCCAAGCGATGAAGGCAGGAGCTTCGGCTTCTAACTTGACGTCATCGCTTTTTCACGCAGTAAGTTTTGACTTTAACGCCAACGCGTAAATCTTAACTGTTATAGCTCTATTTCACTTTTCTGTTACTGTTATATCCCACCCGCCCTGTGGTTAAATCCCCTCCTCGCTAAGCTTTACTGTTGTACCGCCCCTTTCACTGAAACCTCATTTGCAAATGTTGTTACGCCAAAATGGCTTATGACGCCTAAGCTGAAAGGGTTACCACGCAAAAAAGAGGTTGTTATGCTTGGTCTAGACGCGCTAGAACTGGCCCGGATCCAGTTTGCTTTCACCGTATCGTTTCATATCATTTTCCCCGCTATCACCATCGGTCTGGCCAGCTTCTTGGCCGTGCTCGAAGGGCTGTGGCTCAAAACTAAGAAAGAGGAATATCGCGACCTGTATCACTTCTGGTCGAAAATTTTCGCCGTGAATTTTGGCATGGGCGTGGTGTCCGGGCTGGTCATGGCGTATCAATTTGGCACCAACTGGAGCTTCTTCTCCTCCTTCGCGGGCAGCATTACCGGCCCGTTATTGACCTACGAAGTGCTCACCGCCTTTTTCCTCGAGGCTGGCTTCCTCGGCGTGATGCTGTTCGGCTGGAACCGCGTTGGCCCCGGCCTGCACTTCTTTGCTACCTGCATGGTGGCGCTCGGCACCCTGATGTCCACCTTCTGGATCCTGGCATCCAACAGTTGGATGCAGACGCCGCAGGGCTTTGAAATCGTCAACAATCAGGTGGTACCGGTGGATTGGCTGAAAGTCATTTTCAACCCCTCCTTCCCGTACCGGCTGCTGCACATGACCACCGCCGCCTTCCTCTCCTCCGCCTTCTTTGTCGGCGCCTCTGCGGCCTGGCACCTGCTGCGCGGGCGTGATACCCCGGCGATGCGCACCATGTTGTCGATGGCGATGTGGATGGCCCTGATCGTGGCACCGATTCAAGCTTTCCTAGGCGACGCTCACGGTCTGAATACCCTCAAGTATCAGCCCGCGAAGATTGCCGCGATTGAAGGCCATTGGGAGAATAAAGACAGCAAGCCGTCCCCGCTGGTGCTGATTGGCTATCCCGATATGAATCGTGAAGAGACGCGCTACGCCATCGAGATCCCGTGGCTCGGCAGCCTGATCCTGACCCACAGTCTGGATAAGCAGATCCCGGCACTGAAATCCTTCGCGAAAGAGGATCGGCCAAATTCCAGCATCATCTTCTTCTCCTTCCGCATCATGGTTGGGCTAGGCCTGCTGATGATTTTGGCGGGTGTCTGGAGCCTGTGGCTGCGTAAACGCGGCACCTTGTATAGCTCGCGCGCCTTCCTGCGCTTTGCTTTGTGGATGGGGCCTTCCGGCCTGTTGGCGCTGCTTGCCGGTTGGTTTACGACGGAAATTGGCCGCCAGCCTTGGGTGGTGTATGGCCTGCTGCGCACCAAAGATGCAGTATCCGGCCACGGCGCAATGCAGATGAGCATCAGCCTGCTGCTGTTTATTCTGATTTATTGCTCGGTGTTTGGGGTGGGCTACGCCTACATGATGCGCCTGATCCGCAAAGGTCCTGTGGCTCATGAAGGTGCTGAAACCACCCACGGCGGGCCAGGCCAGCATCGCACTCCAGCAAGGCCGCTGTCTGCTGCACAGGAATCTAACGACGACCAGAATAAGGGTAACCACCATGGGTATTGATCTTCCGCTAATCTGGTTTTTAATCATCGTCTTTGGCGTGATGATGTACGTGGTCATGGACGGCTTTGACCTAGGCATTGGCATTCTCTTCCCGCTGGTTAAGGCGGAGCACGAACGCGACGTGATGATGAACACCGTCGCGCCGGTGTGGGACGGCAATGAGACCTGGCTGGTGCTGGGCGGCGCGGCGCTGTTTGGCGCCTTCCCGCTAGCCTACGCCGTGATCTTGGACGCACTGGCTATTCCGCTAACCTTGATGCTGTTTGGCCTGATTTTTCGCGGCGTGGCCTTTGAATTTCGTTTCAAAGCCACGGCGGAGAAGCGCCATATCTGGGACAAAGCCTTTATCTGGGGTTCGGTGTTCGCTACCTTCAGTCAGGGCGTAGTGCTCGGGGCGGTGATTAACGGCATTCCGGTGGTGAATCGCGCCTACGCGGGTGGCCCGCTGGACTGGCTTTCCCCCTTTACGCTGTTCTGCGGTGTGGGTCTCGTGGTGGCTTACGCCCTGCTCGGCTGTACCTGGCTGATTATGAAAACCGAAGGCCCGTTGCAGGAAAACATGCAGCGCCGCGCAAAACCTCTGCTACTGGTATTCCTGCTGGTGACCGCCATTATTAGCCTTTGGACGCCCCTCGCCCACAGCGCGATTGCCGACCGATGGTTCACCATGCCGAATATCCTCTGGTTCTTGCCAGTGCCGGTGCTGGTGGTGCTGGTCTCCATCTGGATGCTGCGCGCGGTAAACCGTAAGTCGCACCATGCGCCTTTCTTGCTGACGTTGGCGCTGATTTTCCTTGGCTACAGTGGCTTAGGCATCAGTATTTGGCCGAACATCATACCGCCCTCCATCACCTTCTGGCAGGCCGCCGCCCCGCCGCAAAGCCTTGGCTTTATGCTGGTTGGTGCGCTGGTGATCATCCCGATAATTTTGGTTTACACCTTCTGGAGCTACTACGTGTTCCGCGGCAAAGTCACCCCGGATCAGGGTTATCATTGAGGTGAAATATGAAGAAACTGATCAGAGAAATGGATGATGAGAAGGTTATCCGTCAGCCTTGGTGGAAGCGCGTAGGCTGGCTGGCAATTATCTGGCTAGGCAGCGTGTTAGCCCTGTTTGCCGTGGCGTCGGTGTTTAGGTTGCTGATGACCGCGGCGGGAATGAAAAGCCATTAGTAGCATTCGCTTATTCTTCTCTCAGAGGAGAAGGCTGGGATGAGGAGTAGTTTAAGCCACAGTTCAAAACAACAAACCTCACCCCAGCCCTCTCCTTAAAAAGGAGAGGGAGCAAATCCCCTCCCAACTTCAAATCACTTAGTAATATTATTCAGCAGATTGTCCAGACGGTCGTCATCAATGCCCTCGGGCTCGAGGTGGGCGGTGACGTCGGCGGCGGTGAACAACTTGCTGACGGCGATTTCCGCGGCGTCGCCAATATCATGGCCGACGTCCACTGACAGCGACCCATCCACTTCCACATGAAACTCCACGAAAACCCGGTCGCCGCCGTTACGGGTGCGAATATCATGCACCCCGCGCACGCCCGCCACGCTGAGCACCGCCGCCTTCACGCGCTTGCGATCTTCAATATCTAACTCGCGGTCCAGCAGCTGCTTAAGCGCATCTCCCGCCATGCCGCGCGCATTCCAAATCATATAGAAAGAGATAAGCAGCGCGCCGATGGAGTCAGAACGCGTCCAGCCAAGGTGCCTTTCGAGCACTAAGGCAATCAGCACCGCGAGGTTAACCGCCACGTCGGTGACGTAGTGCGCGCGGTCGGCGGCGATGGCGGTGGAGCCAGTACGCTTCACCACGTAGGTTTGCATCAATACCAGCCCGACGGCCGCACAGCAGCTGCCGATAATCACCCAAATACCCAGCCCCAGCTGTGCCAGCGGCTGTGGATTAATGATGCGGCCGATAGACTCACCGCCGAGCACCAGACCCGCCGCGCCGAGCAGCAGAGCCTGCACGAAGGCGGCAACCGCCTCGGCTTTGCCATGGCCGTAGCGATGACCTTTGTCCGCCGGTCGCCCAGCGTAGCGCACGCCAATCAGCGTCACCAGCGAGGCCAACACGTCAACTAAGCCATCCGCCGCCGAGGTTAACAGGGCAATCGAGCCGGTGGCGGCCCACGCCCACACTTTGATAAACACCAGAACCAGTGCGACGCACACGGAGATCAGCGAGGCCACGCGCGTTAGGCCACGGTAAGGGATTGGACGGCTCATTGAGCGCCCCGCAATTTCATAAAATAGGAAGAATTAGTCACGCGCTGTTCCTGATACGGCGATTCCATAAAGTGAAAATACGCACAGATAAAATTAAAGCCAAGCCGCGCATTATACATCTTCACGCGCTTTTTCGGAGCATACCTATAGTGTGGATCTTCGTGCTCTAACATAGGTAAGTTGACGGTTATTTACTTGCTTTTACATCAATACAATCTAGGGTAAAACGAGAATTGTTTCATTTAACGTTCGGCCCTAGCGCCGATAACCAGATGAGTATTATGACAACGAATAAAAATGACGCCAACCGTCCTGACGAATCATCGTCTCCAGACACCTCCAACGAACTCGACTCCAGCCAAGTTAAATCAGGCGAAGGTTACCGCTCACCCTCTTCCGACGAGGGTAAAAAGCAGGATAAAAAGTCGTCAGATGAAGAAGATAAGGGCGAAGATGAAGAAGGCGAAAAGCGCAAAGGCCCGGGCAAAAAGCCGCTAATTATTCTCGGCCTGGTGGTGATCATCATGGTGATTGTGGCGCTGGTGTGGTGGTTCATGACCAAGGACCAAATCAACACCGATGACGCCTTTACCGAAGGTGACGCCGTCACAATAGCCCCAAAAATCTCCGGTTACGTGACCAATCTGGCGGTCAAAGACAACCAGTTGGTGAAAAAAGGCCAGCTGTTAGTGCAGATTGACCCGCGAGACGCCACGGCGCAGCGCGATCAGGCACAGGCCCAGCTGGGCGTTGCCGTCTCGCAACTGCATCAGGCCCAGGTGCAATATGACTTGTCCAAAGTGCAGTATCCGGCCCAGCTGGCGCAGGCTCAGGCGCAGCAGGCCCGCGCCGAAGCCAACTTGCTCAATGCCACCGCCGACTTCCGTCGTCAGCGCGGCGTCGACCCAAGAGCCACCTCGCAACAGAACATTGATACCGCCAGTGCACAATTGCGCTCCGCTAAGGCTGATTTAGAAAATGCCAAGGCGCAGGTGCAAGTCGCGGCGCAGGTTGAGTTGCAAATCCGTCAGGCGGAAACCAACGTCGAAGCCCGTCAACAGCAGGTCGAACAGGCGAAAGCCCAGCTGGAAACCGCCAACCTCAACCTCTCCTACGCCGACGTGCGCGCGCCTTATGACGGTTACGTCACCATGCGTAATGTGCAGTTAGGCACTCTGGTTCAGGCCGGTTCTTCGCTGTTCTCGATTGTTTCTCCAAATATCTGGATCGCCGCCAACTTCAAAGAGTCCCAGCTTGAGCGCATGCGCCCCGGCAACAAAGTGGTTATCAAGATTGATGCCTATCCGGATATCGAACTGCACGGCCATGTCGACAGCGTGCAGCAAGGTACCGGCTCGCGCTTCTCGGCCTTCCCGGCGGAAAACGCCACCGGCAACTATGTGAAAATTGTCCAGCGCGTGCCGGTGAAAATCGTCATCGACAGTGGTTTAGATCCAAAACAGCCATTGCCACTTGGCCTGTCAGTTGACCCAACGGTAACTGTGGAATGAGTGACGATCGCAGCGGCTGGAGACCCTCCAGTAATCCGTGGGCGGTTGCCGCCGTCGTGACCATCGCGGTGTTCATGGAAATTCTGGACACCACGATTGTCAACGTGGCGCTACCCCACGTCGCCGGCTCCCTCTCCTCCAGTTACGACGAGTCCACCTGGGTGCTCACCTCGTATCTGGTGGCGAACGGCATCGTGCTGCCAATCTCGGCGTTCCTTAGCCGGGTGTTGGGGCGCAAAAACTATTTCCTGATCTGTATCGCGATGTTCACCGTCTGCTCCTTCCTGTGCGGCATCGCCACCGAGCTGTGGCAGATGATCCTGTTCCGCATTTTGCAGGGCTTCTTTGGCGGCGGCCTCCAGCCGATTCAGCAATCCGTGCTGCTCGACTACTTCGCGCCGAAAGATCGCGGCAAAGCCTTTGGCCTGTCATCCATCGCCATTATCGTGGCGCCGGTGGTTGGCCCAACGCTCGGCGGCTATATCACCGATAACGTCAGCTGGCGCTGGATTTTCTTCATCAATATTCCGGTGGGGATCATCGCCCTGCTGGCTATTTACCAGCTGTTGGAAGACCCGCCGTGGGAGCGCAAAGCCAAAGGCAAGTTGAGTATCGACTATATCGGTATCGGGCTGATTGCCCTTGGGCTGGGCTGTTTGCAGGTAATGATGGACCGAGGCGAAGACGACAACTGGTTCAACTCGGCCTTTATCGTCACCTTCGCGGTTCTGGCGGCAATTGGCATTGTCGGCGCAATCTACTGGCTGCTCTACGCTAAGAAACCGGTGGTTAACCTGCGCTGCCTGAAAGATCGCAACTTTGCCGTCTCCAGCCTGCTGATGGCCGGGATGGCGATGATTCTTTATGGCAGCTCGGTGGTAATTCCTCAGCTGGCCCAGCAGCAGTTGGGCTATACCGCGACCTTATCCGGGCTGGTGATGTCGCCGGGGGCGATTCTGATTGTACTGTCGATCCCGCTGGTACTGAAGCTGATGCCGATTGTGCAGACGCGCTACATCATCGCCTTTGGCTTCTTCCTGCTGGGAGCTTCCTTCCTCTATTCCGGCAGCCTGACGCCAAACGTCGATTTCGAAACGCTGGTGCTGTACCGCAGCGCCCAGTCTCTCGGCCTCGGTTTCCTGTTTGTGCCGCTGACCACCATCGCCTTTGTGACCATACCGCAACGCCTGAACGCCGACGCCTCGGCGCTGTTCACCATGTTCCGTAACGTGGCAGGGTCGATTGGTATTTCACTGGCGACCGCGGGCGTGACCGAGCGAACTCAGGCGCACAGCGCCCATATGGTGCATAACATGACGCCGCTGAATGAGCAGTTCAATCAGGCCGTGAGCCGCAGTGCCGCCGCCATTCGCGACTTCGCCCACGTGGTTGGCGACCCGATGCAGCTCGCCAGCGCGCGCATGTATCAGGAGATGATTTCCCAGTCGCGCATTCTGGCTTACATCGACGTGTTCAGCTATTGCGCCATTGTTGCCGCTATTTTGATCCCCTTCTGTTTTCTGCTTTCGCCAGTTAAGAGCGAAGGCAATGCCGGAGCACACTGATAAAAATGAAAACTCTGACATTTACGCTTTCCGCGCTGGCTTTGGCTCTGACCGGCTGTTCTGTCGGGCCGGACTACCAGCAGCCGAAGCCTAAAACCCCTGCGGCTTACAACGACATGAGCCGCCCGCAGGCCAAAGAGGGAGCCTCTATCGCCTTACCCTCGGAGCCAAATCCGGTGTGGTGGAAAGCCTTCAAAGATCCGCAGCTTGATAGCCTGATTGACCGCGCCATTGCCGGGAATATTTCCCTCCAGCAGGCGGTGCTGCGCATCGCCGGCGCACGCGAGCAGGTGACGCAGGCGCGCGGCGCGTGGATGCCGTCGGTGCAGGCCAACACCAAATTTACTCGCCAACAGCTTGGGTTGAAAGGTGAGCTTGAGTCTTCTGGACTTGCCGATCAGGCGCAGAATCTCAGCCCTGAGGCGTCCAGCGCCATCGACGCCGCTACCGGCCCAGTGAACCTTTATCAAGGCAGCTTTGATGCCAGTTGGGAGCTGGACTTGTTCGGCGGCACCCGTCGGCAGGTGGAAGCCGCCAATGCGCAGAAACAGTCTTCCATCGAGCAGCGCAATGACGCATTAGTCTCTCTGCAAGCCGAAGTGGCTCGCGCCTACCTACAGCTGCGCGGCGCGCAGAGCATCACGGCGGCGATTCAAACCCAGATAGACGTCGCCCAGCAAACCTTAGAACTGACCCAGAGCCAGCAGAAGAATGGCCTTGCGCCACAGCTGGATGTGGAAAACGCCCGCGCCCAGCTTGGCTCGCTGCGCGCCCAGCTGCCGCAGTATCAGGCGCAGGAGCGTCAGGCGATGAACGGGCTGGCGGTGCTGCTTGGACAGGCGCCGGGCACCCTCGACGGCGAGCTGACCAATGTGAAACCTATGCCCGCCCTACCTGCCGCCGTGCCGGTGGGCGTGCCGTCACAGCTGGCGCGTCGCCGCCCGGACGTGCGTAAAGCCGAGGCCGACCTGCATGCCGCGACGGCCAACATCGGCGTGTCCGTCGCCCAGATGTTCCCAAGCATCTCCCTGACCGGCCAGTTCGGCATGCGTAACAGCGACGCCAGCTATCTGGACAACTGGAGTAGCAACTTCTACTCCTTCGGCCCGTCCGTCACCCTGCCTATTTTCCAGGGCGGCCGTCTGGTTTCCAGTGTGCACCTGTCGCGCGCGCAGCAGGCTAACGCCGCGCTGAACTATCGCCAGACGGTGCTCACCGCGCTGCAAGATGTCGACAACGCGCTGGTCAACTATCGCACCGATCAGGACCGGGTCACCGGGCTGGATCAAACCACCGAGGCGCTGCAAACCTCATTTGAACTGGCGACCGACAGCTACAGCAAAGGGCTATCCTCCTTCATCAACGTGCTCGACGCCCAACGCCAACTGGCGCAGGCTAAGCAGCAGTCTGCCGCCGCGCGCGTGCAGACCAGTACCGACCTGGTCTCTTTATATAAAGCCCTTGGCGGCGGCTGGGAGCCGTATCAGAATGTGAAACTCCCGACCTACACCGTTTTCGGCCCGGCCGAAACCACCGATGTACGCGTCCAGACCACGTCTGAGGAAGCAGCGAAATGAATGCCATCACCAAAGAAGAGAAGAAGCCGAGTTGTGATTCCGTCGTTAACAGCGTGGCTTATCGTGAAGGTAAGCGGCTGCAAGATGTGACCACCGAAGATATCAGCGAGGTGCTGAAAGAGCCGGACACCTTCGTCTGGCTGGGCTTGTGGCAGCCCGAAGACAGCCTGATGCGCACCATTCAGGAGGAGTTCGGCCTGCACGATTTGGCCATTGAAGATGCCCTCACCGCCCATCAGCGCCCGAAAATCGAGCAGTACGGCGAGTCGCTGTTTATCGTCATTCACACCGCCCAGTTGGTCGATGGCAAGATTGAATATGGCGAAACGCACCTGTTTCTGGGCAAAAACTTTTTGATCACCGTGCGCCACGGCGCGTCGTCGAGCTATAAGCAGATCCGCGCCCACGCCGAAGAGTGCCCGGACATGCTGGCCAAAGGCCCAGGCTACGCGCTGTACTGCGTGCTCGACATGGTGGTGGATAACTATTTGGCGATTGTCAGCGAGTACACCAAGCAGTTCGACCATATTGAGCAGAAGATGTTTAAGTCGGACTTTGACCAGAACGCAGTGCAGGACGTGTATAAACTGCGCCGCGAGCTGCTCTCGCTGCGCAACGCCGCCGTCCCTGCCGAAGATATTTGTAATCAGCTCAGCCACCATTTCGAAGATCTGATCCCTAAGGGCCTGCGCGCCTATATCCGTGACGTGCAGGACCACGCCCATCAGGTTATCACCGTCACCGACGACATGCGCGAGATGCTGGCCAACGCCATGCACGTCAACCTTGCGCTGGTGTCCGTGCATCAAAACGAAGTGGTCCAACGCCTCGCTGGCTGGGGTGCGATCCTCGCTATTCCCACCGTGGTATTTAGCCTGTACGGCATGAACTTCAAAAACATGCCCGAACTGGAAGACTGGTGGGGGTATCCGCTGACGCTGGGAATAACCGTGGTGGGATGTGGGTTGCTTTATTGGCGGTTGAAGAAAGCTGGCTGGCTTTAAGGGCAGCTAAACAGTTCGGTTGTTTAATCACCGTGGCTGGTTTTCAATTGCAACTGGGTTTTAAGGTCAAGGTCGTGGGCGTCGGCCCACACCGACCAAGGGAGGCGTAAACGCGCCTCCCTTGGAACCCTGCGTTTTTTATGCTGTGAGATCGAGGCTGCGCAGGGTTGGGATGGACGTGTTTCAGGCACCTTGGTGACAGCCGCGAAATGCCGCCGCTTAGGCGGTTCCCTCAGTTCGGGCTTCGAGCCTTTGGTCTCGAACCACTCCCTCGGCGTCACTTCTGAACGCGACTTACTGGCTTCTCAACCGTGCCGTTTCAGGTGGTTTTGACTTGCTCCCTCCCAGCCTCCCCCTTATCTGGGGGGAGGCGCAGAACAGCAAACCCACTGGAAAGGCACGGTTGAAACGCCTCAAAACCGCAGTCAAAAATGGCGCTGAGCAAGAGGTTCAAGACCTAAGGCTTGAATCCCGCAGCGAAGGCACCGCCTAAGCGGCGACATTTTGCGGTGGAGAACTGAAGTAACTGAAACACGTCCGTCCAACGAGCGGAGCGCGCAGTTGAAAAGCCCGGGGGTCAAGGGGGCGGCGGCGACTGGCCGCCCCTTGGTCGGTGTGGGCCGACGCCCACGGTTTTGAATTTGAATTTGAATTTGAATTTGAAGTTAGCAGGTTTGGGCGGCAGGCCCAAGGTCTAGGCCTGCCGCCGAGGCAAAAACATCACCGTTTTTCGACCGGTTGCTCCAACACCATGGTCTGCGTCTGGCTCAGACTAATATCCGCATTACGCAATGCCTTGAGGATCTCATACAGCAAATCGCTCTTAGTTCCGCTGACCATGCGCGGGCTGACGACATAGCCGGTGACGCTCAGCACAATGCCATTTGGGCCTAACTCTTTGAAACTGACAGAAGGCGCAGGCGTCTCGAGAATCGACTCGTGCAACTCATAGCACTCTAACAGCAACGAACGCACCTGCTCTGGGTCGATGTCCAGCGGGAAAGTCAGTGCAATAGTTGCTACACCCTGCGCATTCCCCATGGTGGCGTTACGCACGTTTTGCGAGATGAACTGTGAGTTCGGCACAATCACCGTCGAACGGTCGCTCAGTTGGATCTCAGTCGCGCGCACGTTGATGCGACGAATATCCCCCTCGACGCCGCTGATGGTCACTAAGTCCCCTACTTTCACCGGGCGCTCGGTCAGCAAAATCAAACCGGAGATAAAGTTCTTCACGATCTCCTGCAAGCCAAAACCGATACCTACCGACAGCGCGCTGACAATCCATGCCAGACGGTTCCACTCGATACCCAGCGTGGAAAGCGTCAGCAGGATGATCAGCACATAACCGACGTTGGTGAACAGCGTCACCAGCGAAGCACGCATGCCGCGATCCATGGCGGTTTTGGGCAGGAAGTCGTTATCCAGCCAGCGTTTGGCCGAACGCAGAACATACAGACCAATCGCCAGACACAGGAAGGCGTTAACGGCGTGAGCAGGAATGATATTCATCCCTTCCAGCCCTTTTCCACCCCAGATATCCACCACTTTGCTGAGCAGCTCAATCGGCGTGGTAGTCCCGAAGGTGCCATTGAGCAGCGCCACGGCCGCGAACAGAATCAGCAGGGTCTTACCGACGGCGGCGAACAGCGTGGCGGCCAGCGACAGGTGGCGCTCATTGAGGCTCAAGCTGCTTTTAAGCAACTTGCCGCTGGTGGTGGTGGGTGAGAAGAAGCTCTCGCTGAAATCCACCACCAGATGAATCATCAAGTACAGGCAGGTCAGAACCAAGCCCACCCACACCAGTTCATAGGTCAGGAAGCGGGCCAGCGGGATATAACCAATCAGCAGCGCCACGGTGATGGCAATAGCGGTAATGCTGATAGCCAAGTGAATCAAACCGGCCAGCGTCGAACGGGCTTCGGGCTGCTCCCCGCGTGCCAGCAGGCGGCGGCGCACGCGGTTTACGCGCATCGGCGCAATCAGACAGCTTACCGCAACCAGTAATGCAGAAAGGCCATTGCCGAATAGCGTGGCAGAGACGCTGGCCCCCACCAGATTATTCAGCTCTTCCACCACGCCAAAAATCAGGATGAAGGCACTCAACATCAACGGGAAGGAGGCCAAGGTTTTGGCGATAGGATCCGCCAGCCCCGGCAGACGCCACGAAGGATGCTTGTTCGACAGCAGCGCCGAACCTAAACCGGCCACCAGCGCAGAGAAGACCGTGAGGCCAATCAGTGAGTTAGCGAACTCAAGCAGTGCTTCTGAGGTATCCGGCAGGCGCACGAAGAACTGGCAGAAAAAACTCACGCTCAACCATTGGGTGAATACAATCACTAGCGTCGCAATGGTCGCCAGCAGGCTGCGGCGCAGACGACCGCCGGGAAGCCAGCGCTGGAGGATCCAGTTCAACGGTTTGTCCAGCAGACGCCGCCCCAACAGGCCAACGGCTAATGCCAGCAGCAGGTAAAGCGCCGACCCCACGCGGAATTCAGGCTGCCATGCCTGATCCCAGGCGCTGCTAATTTGTGAACCGAAATCAGCGAAACGCGCGCGGTCGTTATCCTGAGGCTCAAACAGCGCCATCCAGAAATTCTTGCCCAGAATACTGCCTGAGTTAAGGGCAATCTGGGTTTTTAGGGTGTCGCGTCGCAGCCCGCCAATTTGGGTAGAGAGGTTCTGCGCGCCGGTGCGAATCGCCGTGGCTTGTTCATTTTGCGCATCGAGCTGAGTTTTGCTGGTATTAAGCTTATTGCGCTGGCGCACCACTTCGGCCGTTTCAGGCAAAGCTCCCGCCGCAGGGGCCGGGCCGAGGACGTCAAGCTGGGCCTGCACCTGAGCACGCATAGGCCCCAGTGCCGCAATCAGCTTGTCGGTGTCATCCAGAATCTTCAGCGTATCGTCGTTTAAGCCGTTGAGCTTCTTTTCGGTTTTTGCCGACGAAACTTGTTGTTTAGTGGTATCAAGGCGTTTTTGTAGCGCGGTCAGCGTGGCGGGTACGTTGATTTTTACCGGCTCAGGAGTCGCGTTGGCATCGCCCGCAGGGGCGTTGGTCTGGGCCAAGTCATTGTTAGTGGCAGCCCATGTCGCCATTGGCGCCATAAACAGTGTGGCTAAGAGTGCCCACACCACGGGCGCTTTAAAGAATTTATGCATAAAGGAATCTATCCGACACTCGGGGGAATTATTATTTTTCAGAATGATGATAATAGCGATTATTGGTGCGGAAAATATCAGGTTTTTTCTGGATCGCAACGGGAAGGAAGAAAAATCACCCAGAATGGCAAAAAGAGCTGCCTCCAGCGGTTCGCTACGCCAGAGGCAGAGAGCGTTCAGATCACCCCTGCTTGCCCAGCATCAGGCGCAGCAGGCCGATAGCGTCAGCCTGCGGCAGGGCCAAAATATTGGAGTACAGGCTGATGGAAATGTCACACACCTTGGCACGGTCGACGGTCGCCGCGCCTAAATCATTAAACATCTGCAACTGGTCGCCGTAATCCTGATGCAACTTCTCCCTCACCGGCACCATCAGCGCCTGAGCTTTCTCGGCACTGAGGGTGGTAGGCTGGGTTTTCTGCCCGCGGCCGCTGGCTTGCAGCAGGTCGTTCATGGTGTCGAGGTCTTTTTTGAACAACTCTGGCGACAGCACCTGCGCCGTGTTCACCCCGCCGCTGATGTGTGGATACAAGAACTTAAAGCAGGTGCCGTCATGGCGCGCCTGTAGCTCCTGCATCTCTTGCAGACTGACACGCATCGCCGCCAGCACGTTGGCATCGGGGGCGGTGTTCATACGCTGAGAAATTAAGGCCGACACCATAGGCTTGACGGTATCAATCGCCTCTTGCTGGGTTTTCCCCTCTTCCCTCAGGCGCAGAATGTTACTGCGGATCTGCTGGTACAGCTCTGGCTCTTGTTCATTGATGGTCTTGAAAATAGGCAGTTCGGCCAGCGCATGGTCAATCTCCGCCGTCTGGCTGGAAGCCTGTATACGCGGTTTAATCAGCCCCGCGTAGAGGGCGTTGCCGCCAACCACCAGCACCAAAAACAGGATCACCGCGGGAGTTTTAGCCAGCTTGCCTTTCTTGTGCAGCATGGCCAGGATCGCGGCAATCACTACCCCGCTCACTCCCCACACCATCACCTCATTCCAGTTCATCAACGATTTCCTTTTTTTGGTCTATTTGCGCCACGGCATCGCGGCTGGCGTCTGCTCTGGCTTCGCCATGTAATTCGCTCAATTTGCCCGCGCGCATTTCTAACAGGCGATCGGCATGCTCAAAATAGTGGTCGTCATGACTAATAGCCAGCACGGTTTTACCCATGTCGCGCAGGAACGGCAGCAGCTCACGATAGAAAGTCCGGCGGAACTGCGGGTCTTGGTCCGCCGCCCATTCGTCGAGCAGCAAGAAGTCGCGCCCCTCACAGGCCGCCAGCAGCAGCGCAACGCGTTTACGCTGTCCCTGAGATAGCTGCAAATTTGTAACTCTGTCGCCGTCAAATTGTAGCTTCTCTTTCATATTCAGGCGCTGCAACCACACTTCCACCAGCTCGGGATCGGGTGTCTGGCCCTCGGCGGCCATCAGGCGACCAAACAGGTGGAAATCGGTAAATACGGCGGAAAACAGCTGACGGTATTGCTCCGGCTCACTGACTGGCACACCGTCAAGCAGGATTTGCCCCGAGCGCGGCTGATACAGCCCGGTCAGCAGCATCGCCATGGTCGACTTCCCGCTGCCGTTGCCGCCAATCAGGAACACCAGCTCTCCGCGCTTGATGGTCAAGTTCAGCGGGCCGACGCCAAAACCGGCATTCTGCTCTTTCTCGCCATAGCTGAAGGTCAGGTCGCGCAGCTCCAGCGTCTGCCAGCTCTGCGTTTTAGGGGCTACGGCAAATTCGGGCTGATACGGGGTAAGGCGCAGGCCGTTGAGCTTGCGGAAGGCCACCTGCGCGCTGAGTAAAGTCGGCAACGCACCAACCGCCTGTAGCAGCGGAGTGCGCAGGAACAGCAGTGTCAGGGAGTAAGTGGCGGCGACATTGGTATCGGACCAGCCCAGCGTATTGGCCATAAAGAACACTAGCCCAATCGCACCGAGCATCATAATGTTCGACCAGTTGACCGCGCTGAGGTGGAAGGTGTCGGCGCGAACAATGTGGTGGCGGTAGCTGGTTGCGTCCTGCACATACTCCTCGTCATACAGCTTGCGGGCGCGTTCGCGATTCAGCGCCAGCTCTTTACGGCCGTCGATCACCATCTGGTAATCTTTTTGCAGGCGATCTTCCGCTTCGCGCACGTGGTTCAAATGGCGGTAAACTCGCGACACCAGTGAGAAACCAACCAGAATGGTCACCACCAGCCACGCCACGGTGATCAGCAGCATTTTCGGCGACAGAAACGCCAGATAGGCGGCGCAGCCGAGAGTCAGAATAATGCCCTGTACCAGCTCCGGCAGGCGTACAAAGGCCAGCGTAATGGCGCGAATATCGCTACTCAGGCTGGCTAACAGCTGGGCGTTACCAATCTGCTCAATGCGCTCGATGTCGGTATCCAGAATGCGCTTAATAAATTGCCCGCGCAGGCGATAGATAAAGTGGTGGCCGAGGGTGGTGAGTGCCAGCTGGGAGCCGAGCGTCACCACCATCAATAACAGTAAGAAACCGAGGAATTCCGGCAGCACGGCAAGAGAGGCTTCGGTGGTTTCAATCAATTTCAGATTGATAAAGGCAATCAGGCCAATCCCTAGCGCTGCACTGGCCAGGCTCAGGGCCATCACTGCCAGAAAAGGCCAGCGATACTGCTTAAACACTACGCGTAACAACTCCATAAAATCTCGATTCCCAGAAAGTCGACAAATACAGCAAAGATATGAATAGCTGGGCAGTTTAATCAGCGGTGAATCGATATCAAGAATAATTCTCATTATTCCAGCAAGCCTCGAAGAAAAAGAAAAAAGCTGACAGCCCTGCGCGCAGTTCCTAAACTTCTGTAATGGATAAAGAACATGAACTTCGCCGAAGTAAACGTAATGCGCTGGGGTTGCTGCTGACGGCCGCCGCCCTGTTTGTTGTCACCCTCTTTTTGCCGCCTAATTTTTGGATTCTGGGGCTGAAGGCCATTTCCGAGGCGGCGATGGTCGGCGCTCTGGCCGACTGGTTTGCCGTGGTGGCGCTGTTTCGCCGCGTGCCGGTGCCTTTTATTGCCGGACACACGGCGATCATTCCCAAGAATAAAGACAAAATCGCCGACAATCTGGCAATTTTCGTGCAAGAGAAGTTTTTGGCACCGGACTCGATTGTCGAGCTGATCCGCAAGCACGATCCGGCGCGGATGATTTCTGACTGGCTAAATGCCCCGGAAAACGCCCCGCGTTTCGCCCATTATCTAGTGAAAATGATGCGCGGTTTTCTCGAGTTCACCGACGACCAGCGTATAGCCCAATTGATAAAACGCGCGCTGTTTCGGGTGATCGACAAAATCGACCTATCGCAGTCGGTGGCGACGATTTTAGAGAGCTTGACCAAAGACGGGCGGCATCAGGCTTTGCTCGATCAGGCGATGGATCAGCTGGAAGCCCTGCTCGCCAAGGAGAGCACGCGCAGCTTTATCTCCACCCAAATCGTCAACTGGATGAAGCGCGAACACCCGCTGACCGCCAAGCTGCTGCCTACCGGCTGGCTGGGGCGCAACGGCGCGGATATGGTGTCAAACGCCGTTAACTCGGTACTGGATGATATGGGCAATGACCAGAGCCACGCATTCCGCAAAGGCTTTGACCGTTCGGTGCAGAAATTCATCTGGACGCTGCAAACCGACCCCGCCGCCGCGCAAAAAGCTGAAGAGATTAAACAGTATTTGAAGAATGACGAAAAACTGAATGATTACGTCATGCAGCTGTGGAGCGACATGCGCGGCTGGCTCAGAGAGGATTTAGACAGCCCGAACTCGCGGGTGCGGCTGAAAATTACCGAGTCGGGACAGTGGTTGGGGCAGGCTTTGGAGCAGGATGAAAAGCTGCGCGACTCACTGAATCTGCAGATGGAAACCGTGGCGGCGCGCATGGCGCCTGACTTCGCAGAGTTTCTTACTCGTCATATCAGTGACACGGTGAAAAGCTGGGATGCGCGGGATATGTCGCGGCAGATTGAGCTGAATATCGGCAAGGATTTACAGTTTATTCGCATCAACGGCACGCTGGTTGGCGCCTTTATCGGGCTGATACTTTACCTGCTGTCGCAGTTGCCGCTGGTGATGCCGTGGGTGCTGGCGAGGTTGTAAAAACTCCCCCTGAACAGGGGGAGTGAGCCGATTTATTTCACGGTTTTGCTGAAGGCGTCCACTGCCAGAATGGCGTTTGCCACATCTTCCGCAGACAGATTACGATTCAGGTTGCCGAGGGTATCGCCCTCGCCTCCTGCGAGCTTGCCGACTTTCACCAGATTCTCGTAAGACTCTTTCTCAAGGTGCATCTCTTTGAGCGTGGTCGGCATGTTGATGGAGCGATAGAAGCGAATATAGCGGGCAATCTCTTCATCGGGGCGCTGCTCTAGCACCATCTGGGTCAGGGTGCCGTAGGCCACTTTCTCGCCGTGGGTCAGGTGGTGGATGTCGCCGGAAACAGCGGTAAAACCGTTGTGAATGGCGTGAGCCCCGGCCAGCCCGGCGTTTTCAAAACCAAGCCCGGACAACAAGGTGTTAGCCTCAACCACGGCCTCCACCGCCGGTGTCACCAGCTTCTGCTCGACGGCGGTATAGGCGCTGTAGCCATAGGTCAGCAGCGTCTTCTCACAGGCTTCGGCAATCGCCATACCGGCAATCGTAGGGTCGCCGCCGACCATGGAGTGCGAGTGGGAGCGCAGCACGGCCTGCGCCTCGACGAAGGTCGCCAGGCCGTCGGCAATGCCCGATGCAAACAGGCGTACCGGGGCCTGAGCGCAAACTTGGGTATCCACCAGCACCAAGTCAGGGTTCTTATTATAGAAACGGTAGGTGTCGAACACGCCTTCATCGGTGTAGATCACCGACAGCGCGCTGCACGGCGCATCGGTAGAAGCCACCGTCGGCACAATCACCACGTTTTGCTTTAACTCATCGGCAATGGCTTTGACCGTGTCCAGCGTTTTACCGCCGCCCAGCCCGACCACCACCTGAGTGCCCGCTTTACGCGCAATGGCGGTCAGCCGGCTGATTTCATTCGCCGAGGCTTCGCCATTAAATTTTTCGAAGTGAAATTCGACTTCGGCCTGCTTCAACGAGCTTTTAACGCGCTCGCCTATCAGTCCCCAAACCAGATCATCAGCTATCAGGAAGGATTTTCCGCCCAGCGCCGGAAGATAGCCGCCGAGTTCGTCCAGTACGCCACTGCCTTGTACGTATTTTCGAGGTGAAGAGAAGATAAATTTACTCATGATAAAAACCTCTTTCCATTGAAAAACCTACCCTGAGCCTAGCCTGTTCTGCGCCAAAGTCACATTATTAAATCTAATAATGATCGCATGGGAAGCTAAGAATTTAAGGCAGAAAAAAGATCCCGTTTTGCACGATGGAAAGAAGGCGAATTCAACTTTTTATATAAAGTTTCAACTATCGAATCCATCAATTAAAGCGGCTTTCACTTATCAATGGATGCCGTAGAATGCATCGCATTGGCAGCACGATGTAAGCAGTTGCACAAGGTCAGCTCGCTGTTAGCCATCCTGTTTAACTTTTCATTTTAAATTTAATAAATTCCGAATTAGCTGGCGCGCCAATCAATAAACAGCGCCAAATATGCAGGGATTGGGGGATAACATGTATAACTTCCAGCGCTATCAGGCTAAAGAATTGGCTCTCGCTTATATGAGCGGCAAATCACACGATTTCTCGCCACAAGAATTTTTGCAGCAAGTGAAAAAGATGGAGAAATCCTTCGATAGCCTGCTGAGAACCGGCCAAGAACCTTCCCAAAGAGAAGTTCTGGTAAAAGCGTTCTAAGAATCATTGCGTGGGTCTCCTGTGTCGGGTAACCAGCAAGATAAGCTTCTGATTCACCTGCGAATATAGAAGTAAAAAATAGAAGTAAAAAAGAAGCCCCGCTCGCAAGAGACGGGGCTTTCTCATTTCTGCATCGCCAGCGGATTAGCTCATCTGGCGGTCATCAATGTACTTACGCTTATCCGGGGCCGGTGGGAAATACTGGTACAGCCAGGTTTCTGACAGCGCGGTGTTACCCGAGCGCAGGAACATGCGCAGCTCGACCGGCGCGACAGAATCGCTGTCCGGGTACCAGTCGAACAGGATGCGATAACCATCGAACGGCTGCACGTACAGGATTTCAATGTTTTTAATCTTACCGGCAGAAACATTAATCACCGGCTCGATGCCTTTATCGGCGTAGGATTTCAGCTCGCCGCCGATGAAATCGACCGCGAAGCGGCGCGCCCAGACGTTAGGATAATGCTCGCCCGGCGCCCAACCCTCAGGGAAACCGCCCATGCCGGTGCGGGTGGCCAGCACGTTGGACAGCGGGCTGCGCTCCGGCGGCTCGCTGCTCCAGTAAAGCTTGTAGCTGAAAGTGAAATTATCCCCAGCCTTGACCGGCTTCTCCGGCTGCCAGAAGCAGACGATGTTATCCAGCGTCTCGCCGGTGGTTGGGATCTCCAGCAGGTTAATCGCCCCTTTCCCCCAGTTGCCGACCGGCTCTACCCACAGGCTCGGGCGCTTGTTGTACCAGCCAATCACGTCCTGATAATTGTTGAAGTCGTGGTCGAGCTGTAACAGGCCAAAGCCTTTCGGGTTTTCATCTGCAAAGGCGTTGAACTGCAACTTTTGCGGGTTATTCAGCGGGCGGCAAACCCATTCGCCGTTGCCGCGCCACATGGCCAGGCGATCCGAGTCATGAATTTGCGGGTGAATGGTGTCGCAGCGGCCGCGCTCGCTGGTGCCACAGCTGTACATGCTGGTCATTGGCGAAATGCCGAGCTGCTTGATGTCCTGACGCGCATTGAGGTGCTTTTCGATTTCCATCACTACGCGCGTTGGCTCGCAGTGAATGATGAAACGGTAAGCGCCGGTGACGCTTGGGCCATCTAACAGGGCGTAAACCGTGAAGGTGGTGTCGCCAGATTTTGGCGTTTCAAACCAGAACGCGGTGAAGTCCGGGAACTCTTCCGGCTGGCCGACGAAGGTGTCGACGGCCACGCCACGGGCAGATAAGCCATACTGATAAGTGTCATCCACGGCGCGGAAATAGCTCGCCCCCAGGAAAGAAACCACGTCGCGGCGGGTCAGTTCAGGGGCTTTGTTGACTTTGAAACCGGCGAACCCGAGGTTGGTAATGCCCTCCAGCTGCTTGGTGTCGACCCCGGCATTGTGATACTGGAACAATTCAGGGCGGAAGTGGATCTCACGCGCCTGTTTTTTGTCGGCATCAACGGAATACATCTGCACGCGGCGCTTAAAGCCCATGCCGACGTGGAACAGCTCGACGTCCAGCTGGCGGTTTGGCAGGTCATGCCACAGGGAGTGGGCGTGATCATATTCAATGGCGTTGTACGCCTGCGGTGTTAGCTCTGCCAAGGTTTTAGGCAGAGGCTGCGGCGCGCCACCGTAGGGCTTCGACGCCAGGGAGCTGGCCATCTTTTGCAACACGGAGAAGTCAAAAGACGTTGCACCACCGTCTGCAACATTCCCCTGCGCTGCCTCAGCAGATCGCGTGAACACTGATGCCATTGCTGGCACCCCGCAGTAGGCGGCAAACGCCATTGACGCTTTAATAAATGCTCTTCGTTCCATGCCAGAGGGTTTCCTGTGCCGGGCAAGTCAAGTTATCCGCAACGCCGTAGCGCCGAAAGGCATGTTGCCGAAAGTGGCACACAAGGGCATCTGCGGGATGTAAAAATACGACCCTAAGGCTAACGTAAAATTCCCATGGCGAGTACCACAAAATTGAATGCTTTCAGCTAAAAATAGCTTGCACAGAACGCGGGCTTACGGCATGCCAAAGCTCCGGCATACGGGGGATGAGCGATAATTTAACCATTTAGATATCGCTAAAGAGACGGCCGATTAAGAGCGTTCATAAAAGCAGCAAAAAACCGTTTTTTAAGAGGATTCCGTGACCACCTAAGTTAACAAAACGTTATTAATTAATGAATTATTGTTTAAAGCTCAAGCCGAAACGCCGCTTTGCGATATTGCAGCGGGGTGCGGCCAATCAGCTTACGAAAACAGGTAATAAAATAGGGCGTATCGGCAAACCCGCACTGACCCGCCACCTCTTCTATCCGCATATCGGTGGAGCGCAGCAGCTCACAGGCGCGTTTGATGCGCCGCGTCGCCAAATAGTCCACCACCGAGCCGCCCGTTTCTTGGCTAAAAACTCGCGAAATATAGCTTTGCGACAGTCCAATCGCCGTCGATAACTCGGCCAGCGAAAACTTCATCACGTAATTCTCTTCAATCCACTGCATCACTTTGGAGGCCGTGGTGCGGCTGACGGTTTTGCGCTTCACCTGCTGCTCGGGCATGAACTCCATCAGCTGCAATATCATCATGGCGATATCCTCCCACTGCGGCGTGGCGGCCAGCTGTAGCCGCTGGAAGCTTTCGAGAATGGTTTCGATATGCTGAGCGTTATCTGCTAAATCAAAGATATGCGCATCGCTCTCCGCGCCCCACAGGCGTGAGAAGTGCGCCCGGCGCTGGGGGAAACAGTGCAAAAAGCCGTCCAGCAGCAGGTGATCAAGATGCACCGTGGTGCGGACATAGTGGTTTTTCTCACTCTGCTCGACAAACACCTTGTGCAACTTAAAGGGCGGAAAGACAAACAGGCGGCCGGGGCGCAGCGTGTACTGTTGATTATCAACAATCACTATCCCGTACCCCTGACTGATAAACAGCATCTCTAAACATTGGTGCCAATGAAAATAATTGGCGCTGCCCCTGCTCATGCGATTAAACGAGATCTGCCGATCGTTTAATGCAATGCGTTCGAGAAAGTCGGTCACCGCCATAAAGCTCCCCCACCCGATGACAAGAAATTAAAACTTTTAAGTCACTTTTTATAATTTAGGCTCTTTTCTGCTCCAATCGGCAATAGCAATTTAAAAAAATGCACTGTTATGTGACCCGTATAACAATCGGGCAAAACAGATTCTCTATATTCCAATGGCAAGTTACACACTCGTTGCAGTTGATGAAACAGCGTAAAAATAGAATTGAAATAATGTTTCACATACTTAATGCCATTATTTGCTCAGCCCTTTCGGGGGAAGGAATATCGAATGAATCAGGTGAAAATCAAGAGTGATTACCCGCTACGCACTCGCCAACAGGTGAAAGATCTGCTGGGCGATATGCTGTCTGCCGTCGCGCCCTATACCGAAGAAGGCAAAAGCGGCATTGACCTCGGCCACTCCACCACCCATTACGGTAAAAAGATAGCGAAGATGGAAGCCCTGTCGCGCATGCTGTGGGGCATTTTCCCCCTGCTCGCTAATGGCGATGAGTGTGAAAACCTGTCGTTTTACATCACGGCGATCCGCAACGGTACCAACCCCGAGCATGCCGAGTATTGGGGCGATATTCACGACTTTGACCAGCGCTGTGTGGAAATGGCGGCTTTTGGCGTCGGCCTGGCGCTGCTGGATAAAAAGCTGATGGCCTATTTCAGTGACGCCGAGCAGCACAACCTGATGGACTGGCTTAACCAAGGCAAAGACGCCACCATCCCTAATAACAACTGGAATTACTTCCCCATCATGGTGCAGATGGGCTGCAAGCAGGCCGGTTTGCCGTGGGACCGCGAGGCGGTCGAGGCCCGTTTCGCGCTGATGGAGGCCTATTACCTCGGCGACGGCTGGTATTCCGACGGGCCGGGTCGCCCGCGCGACTACTATGTGTCGATGGCATTTCACTACTACGGCCTGCTGTACGCCAACTATATGGCGGATGTCGATGCCCAACGTTGTGCCCAATTGCGCCAGCGCGCGCAGCAGTTCGCCGGGGATTTCATTACCCTGTTTTCCGCCGAAGGAGCCGCCGTGCCCTTTGGCCGCAGCATGACCTATCGCTTCGCCGAAGCCGCCTTCTGGAGCGCCGCCGCGTTTAGCGGGTTGGAGGTGTACTCCCCCGGCGTCATTAAAGGCATTGTCCTGCGCCACCTGCGCAGCTGGCTGAAACAGCCGATTTTTGACCGCGACGGCGTGCTGAGCATTGGCTATCACACGCCGAATCTGGTGATGGCCGAGGATTACAACGCGCCCGGCTCTCCTTACTGGGCCTGCAAGCTGTTTCTGGTGCTGGCATTGCCCGAGAACCATGCTTTCTGGCAGGCGCAAGAGCTGCCTTTGCCTCAGCTCAACAGCCCGCACTGCATTCCTCACGCCAATCAAATATTGCTGCGCGACGCGGCGCAACGGCACGTGGTGATGCTGACGTCAGGCCAGCTGGAGCTGAATAACTTCGTCAATACCGAGGCGAAATACACCAAGTTTGCCTACTCCAGCCAGTTTGGTTTCACCCTCGACCGCGGCCGGTTTGGCCTTAATCACGCGGGCTGCGACTCGATGCTGGTACTGTCAGAAGGCGATGGCTACTACCGTGGACGCCGTGGCTGCGAAGAGGCAGTGACGCGCCCAGAGGTGATTTATTCGCGCTGGAAACCCTGGCACGACGTGGAAGTGAAAAGCTGGCTGTTCCCCTGCGGCGAGGGCCATCTGCGTTTGCACCATCTGACTAGCGCCCGCGCACTCGACGCAGTCGAAGGCGGCTTCGCCGTGATCCATGACCGCCAGACGCAGGTACAGTTAGGTGTAAATACCTCATCAAGCCGGATCGTCGCCTGTAACGGCTACAGCCACATCGCCGACGTCGGCGAGGCTACCCCGCGCGAGGCGGCGAGCGTAGTAACGCCGCCCAATAGCAGCATTATGTTCGCCGAAACCGCGGCCATTCCGCTGCTCAAAACCTCCCTTTCCCCCGGCTCGCACTGGTTGATGTCCGCCGTGTTCGCCTCTGCCGATGTATCAGCTATGCCAAAAATCTTACCCCGCGTTATTCGCGGTGAAAGCGAGATAGAGATCCACTATCAGGGCCGTCACTGGACCGTCATCCTTTAATTATTCGGTTGTCAGGAGTCAGTATGAAAACAATAAAAACAGCCAGTAAGTCTGCTTATTATAAAATGAGCAGTTTCATCTTCCTCTATTTCTTCACCTGGTCTTCCAGCTTCGGCTTATATGCGTTATGGCTGGGACAAAAGGCCGGATTAGACAGTATGGATATCGGCGCGGTATTTGCGATTAACGGCGTTTTCGCCGTGGTCATGAAACCGGTCTATGGCTATATCATGGATAAAATAGGCATGAGTAAAAGCCTGCTTTATTTCGTGGTGATCGTCTCCGCCATGATGGCCCCCTTCTTTATTTATGTTTACCAGCCCCTGCTGGAAACCCATTTAATGATCGGCATTATTATCGGCGCGCTCTATTTAAGCCTGGGCTGGTACGCGGGCGTCGCGGCGTCGGAATCCTATGCCGATCGCTTTAGCCGCCTATACAGCATGGAGTTCGGCCAGATTCGCATGTGGGGCTCGCTCGGCTGGGCGGTGGCGGCATCGTTTTCCGGCCTGCTGTTTAACCTCTCTCCGGCGTGGAACTTCAGTCTGAGTAGCCTGAGTTCGCTGCTGATGCTCGGCGTGCTGCTGTCGCTAAAAATTGGCGAAGCCGAAATGCGCAATAACAATGTGATTTCGCAAGACAAAATCGTTTTTAGCGATGTCATTCTGCTGCTGAAGAATCGCAAATTCTGGATGTTTTCCCTGTACGTCGCCGGTGTCGCCTGGGTGATGTTTGTCGCCGAACAGCAGTTTTCGCGCTACTTCGTCACCTTCTTCCCGACCAAAGAGCAAGGCAACGCCATGTACGGCTACCTCAGCACCGTGCAGTCTGGCACCGAGTTCCTGATGATGATGGTGATCCCTTTCTTGGTGAACTATTTCGGTGCTAAAAAGGGCTTGTTGCTGGTTGGGGTGGTGGTCGGCGTGCGGCTGATTGCCTCTGGGTTGACCAATGACCCGCTGATTATCTCGATCATCAAACCCTTCTATGGTCTGGAAATTGCCCTGATTCTGGTGTCGGTTTTCAAATATATCGCCGAGCATTTCCATAAACGCGTCAATGCCACCATGTACCTGCTGGGCTATCAGGCGATGATTTATGTCGGCTCCATTGTGGTCGCCCCGCCCGCTGGCTACTTCTATGACCGCATCGGCTTCGCCCATACCTACCTGATCATGGGTGGCATCGCGCTGTGCTTCACCCTGATTTCCGCCTTTACCCTGTCAGCCTGCCACAGCCGCCGCCATGGCGTGGTTCAGGCCCCGACGCCCCCAGAGGTTAACGCCGCCGCGCCTTTAACCCCCGTTAAACACTAATTTGCGACTCGATTGCTAAGGGAGAAATAATGACCGTGACCATAACCAAAGAGAAGCTGCTGCCGGTTGAGCTAAACCAGTTGGACAAAATTGCTCTTCGCCAGCAGTTGGCCGAAGCCCGCCAGCGGGTGCTAAAGAAAATCGACCGCAACAGGGTCAAATTCGAGGGGAAATTCCCGGCTGAAACCTGTGAAAACAATCATTTTGCGTTAACCGAAAATGTCGAGTGGACCACCAGCTTCTGGAGCGGACAGCTGTGGCTGGCGTGGGAGATGACCGGCGAGGAGAAATACCGGCTGGCGGCGGAGCAGCACATCCACTCCTTCGGCAATAGAATTGCTAATCGCATCGACACCGCCACTCACGACTTGGGCTTCCTCTATACCCTCTCCTGCGTCAGCGCGTGGCGACTCACCGGCAATCGCGAGGCGCGAGGCTTTGCCCTGCTGGCGGCGGATGCCCTCATGGAACGCTTCAACCCGCAGTCGGGAATTATTCAGGCGTGGGGCGATTTACGCGATCCGGAACAGGCTGGCCGGATGATCATTGACTGCAATATGAACCTGCCGCTGCTCTATTGGGCCAGCGAGCAAACCGGGGAACCGCGCTACGCCGAGGCCGCGCGCCGCCATGCTCAGCAGGCCGCCAACTATATTGTCAGGCCGGACGCCTCGACCTTCCACACCTACTATATGGATACGGTGACCGGCGAGCCGCGCTTTGGCAATACTCACCAAGGCTATGCCGACGATTCATGCTGGTCGCGCGGGCAGGCTTGGGGGATTTACGGCTTCCTGCTCAGTTACCGCTATACCGGCGACAAGGAGATGGTGGAGTTATCGCGGCGACTGGCTCACTACTTCCTCAATCGCCTGCCGGAAGATGACGTCTGCCACTGGGATCTGGCCCTGCTCGGCACTAACCAGCCGCGCGACAGCTCGGCCGCCGCCATCGCCGTGTGCGGCCTGCTGGATTTGACTCAAGCCCTGCCCGCCACGGATGAAACACGTGCCTACTATGAGGAGATGGCGCTGCGCATCATGGCGTCGCTGACCGCCAACTATCTGGCGGCCGATGACGAAGATTGCGACGGCTTGCTCAAGCATTCCGTCTACCACATGGCGAGCGGCAAAGGGGTGGATCAATGCTCTAGCTGGGGTGACTACTTCTATGTCGAGGCGCTGGTACGCCTGACGCAGTGCTGGAAACCCTACTGGTAAACTCTGCGCAATACCTCAAGGCGGCTGCGGCCGCCTGACTTCTGGCAGTCCCCCTCCCTTATGACAAAAATGCGAGCCGGATCTCACTTATAAATTCAACCTCCTCCGCCAAATGCCGATGACTAAAGATGGCGTTTTTCGTCACGGCAGGGTTAGCCCGCTGGCAACCCCTGATTGTTGAAGTGTGCAAAGAAAACCTCGCGTGCGTGGCCTGTACCCTATGCGCCCAGAGTTGTCGCACATGCAGGACTAACAGAGCGGAATAATATGGACACCTTTACCACGGCCATTCCCGGTGCAACCGAGAAGCCAGCCACCTCTTTTATCAGCAATATTCGCCTGATCACCTTGATCAGCACCATTCTCGCCGGGATCCTCATTCTGTTTGCCCTCTCCATCGGTACGTCGAGTTTCTTCCTCAAGCAGAGTAACGATGCGTTGGAAAACGCCACGCAGGAGCTACAGATTCGTCTGGCCCTATCCAACAGTTCAAACCATCTGCGCACCGCGCGTTTGCTGTTGATTCAGGCCGCCGCCGCCGCGCGCGTCAGCGATCAGGATACCTTTGAGAAGAACATTACTGAGGCGCAAAAGCGCATTAAGCAGTCGCAAGATGCCTTCAAGCAGTACATCGACCGTCCGCATCAAACCGAGACTGACCATGCGCTCGACGAGCCGCTGAAAAAGTCATATGACAATTATCTCAAGCAAGGCATGGCGCCGATGCTGGAGTCTGCCCGCCAGTCCCATTTTGAAGAAGTCATTTCGCAGGAAGCCGAAACCCTGCGCGGGCTGGATCAGGCCAACAACGCGCCGCTGCTGGCAGCCATTACTTATCGCACCGATACCGCCAATCAGATTAACCAGCGTGCCCACGCCGACGCCAAGCTGGGTTACGCCCTGATGGCGGGCGCCTTTGCCCTGGCGCTGCTGCTGACGGTTATCACCTACTTCATCATGCGCAAAGTGATCATCACGCCGATTAACCGTTTGGTGAAGCGCATTCAGCACATCGCGCAGGGAGATCTCACACAGCCTTCCGACATCGCGGGTCGCAATGAAATTGGCGTGTTGAGCACTAACGTTGACCATATGCAGAGTTCACTCGCCAGCACCGTGCTGACCGTGCGCGAAGGAGCAACCTCGATTTACCAAGGCTCAGCCGAGATTGCCAGCGGCAACACTGACCTCTCCTCGCGCACCGAGCAGCAGGCCGCAGCCTTGGAGCAGACCGCCGCCAGCATGGAGCAGCTCACCGCCACGGTAAAACTCAATTCGGAAAACGCCCATCACGCCAGCAAACTGGCCGCCGACGCCTCCGAGAAAGCGCAGAAAGGCGGAGATATCGTCGCCAGCGTGGTGAGCACCATGGAAAACATCTCGCGCAGCTCAACCAAAATTGCCGAGATCACTAACGTTATCAATAGCATTGCTTTCCAAACCAACATTCTGGCGCTGAACGCTGCAGTAGAGGCTGCCCGGGCCGGTGAGCAGGGTCGCGGCTTTGCGGTGGTGGCAAGTGAAGTGAGAAATCTGGCGCAGCGCAGCGCGCAGGCCGCTAAAGAGATTGAACAGCTGATTGAAGAGTCGGTAGATCACGTGGGCGAAGGCAGCCTGCTGGTCGGCGACGCGGGCGACACCATGTATGAAATCGTCACTGCCGTCAGCCATGTGACCGACATTATGGACGAAATCGCCTCGGCGTCAGATGAACAGAGCCGTGGCATCAGTCAGGTAAGTCAGGCGGTATCGGAGATGGACGGCGTCACCCAGCAGAATGCTTCACTGGTGCAGCAAGCCTCTGCGGCGGCGGCATCGCTGGAGGAGCAGGCAGAGCGCCTGACGCAGGCCGTCGCGGTGTTCCGCCTTGATAGCAAAGTAATCACCACTGCGCCCCGCCGCCCGACGTTGGCATTAGTTGAGCCACTGAAAGAGAACAAACTGGCGACCGATAACCAGAACTGGGAAACCTTCTAACCTCCAGTGCTGTTAGCCCCATAAACAAAAACACCGGATGCAGTCTCCTGCTCCGGTGTTTTTTAGTTTTAGCGAAAAGCCAAAGCGGTTAGTCTCTGCTGGCCACGCGAGGCTCGACGAAGGTGCCGTCTTTGCTGTCGACTTCGTTGAAGAACCAGATCCCGGCCGGGTAATCTTCCAGAGAAACCAGATACATCACGCCTTCGTAAAACTCTTCAATTTCCAGAACCTTGCCTTCACGGCGCGGGCCGCCGTCGGTCTTAACTGTCACCAGATCGTTAACTTTCATCGAGTTACCCCGTTATTATCCATGTTGTTGATTGTAGTACAGTGCGCCTTAAAAGGCATGCGGCTTAGACTTTGGCAAAGCGTTTAGCGAGAAATACCGCGCATTAGATAAAGGCTTTGGCAAAATCCAGACGTAAAAAAACCCGCATATGCGGGTTTTTGTAATCTTCGTTAATGTGCTGTAAACAGCGCAAAAGCGAGATTAGATAGCGGTAACGTTAGCCGCAGACGGACCTTTAGCACCGTTCTCGATAGAGAACTGTACATTCTGGCCTTCAGCCAGGGTCTTGAAACCTTGATCCTGGATTGCAGAGAAGTGTACGAACACATCTTTGCTGCCATCAGCAGGAGTGATGAAGCCAAAGCCTTTAGACTCGTTAAACCACTTAACCTGACCTTTCATCATAGACATAGGAATTACCTTTAAAAAATAAATTTAGCCACCATGGGCATGTTATAGCCGGATTTCAGTCGTTACTTATGGAGGCACTAAGAAGGAAATTCGTCAGATCAGGGTTATCGAGGATAACGCTTTAAATTTGAACCACTTTACTCAGGATGTCGTGCATAAATAGGTCTGTACCACAGGCCGGAACGTATTTACTCATGACTGCCTCCTAATAGCAACTCTTTTTATCTAATAACCTGCCTAAAGTAACGAAAATGGCGCATTAATCATCAATGCGCTCGTTAAGCGTACGATTATTTGGTTTTTTATCAATAAGTTGAGATCTAAGCGCCGGCAACCGGGTGCCACAATGGTCGCAAAAACGTGCATCTAATTCATGGCCGATGTGATGACAGTGGCGGCATGAACGCTGCTCACGCCCTTTTTGCAGTTCTTGCGACATATAGGCCGTCAAGATCCCCGTAGGTACCGCGATTATCGAATAGCCCAGCAAAATCAAAACGGAAGCCAGTACCCGTCCGAGCGGCGTGTGCGGCGTAATATCGCCATAGCCCACCGTGGTCAGGGTCACGACCGCCCAGTAAACGGAAGCGCCCAGCGAAGTAAAGCCGTCCCGCCCTCCTTCTATAGCAAACATTAACCCGCCGAACAGGCAGAGAATGATCGCCACGAAGCCGAAGAACAGGCTTAGCTTATGCCGCGCACGCATCAGGCTGCGCCACAAGACGCCCGCCTCATTCATATAGCGCAACAGCTTGAGCACCCTCAGCACGCGCAAAATTCGCAGCAGGCGAATCAGCACCACCATATCGCCAGTGCTCACCAGCGCGGGGAACAGCCAGAGGATATAGAGCGGCAGAATCGTCAGCAGATCCACCAGCCCGAAGAAACTCAGCGGGTAGCGCTCTTTGCTTGGCGTAGAAAATATTCGCAGCACATATTCGAGGGTGAAAATGGCGGTAAAGCCCAGCTCGATTAGGCCGAAACGCTGCATGATATTGGGCGTATTCGGGAACAGGCTCTGCGCGCTGGACTCAAAGAACAGCGCAATGACGCTTAGGATGGCGGTCAGAATCCAAAACGCCTCCATGCGACGCCCGCTGCGGGTACGGTTATCAAATAGCAGCGTGTAACAACGCCAGCGCAACAACGCGATAAAACGGAACCGATGTGCCATAACAGTGCTCATCCTGAGAAGATAATCGCTCAAGAATAGCTATTTTCTGGCTAGAAAACTTATTCTCGCGCCCTTCCCGGCTTATTTAGCCAAATTCAGATATAAAAAAACGCCGATTATCCCAATAGATAAACGACGTTTTTGTTTTCAGGCCATGTTCTGTATTCAGACCATAAACTGATTAGTCCATTAATTCCGATACGGCATGGCGCACATAGGCGGTAATTTGCGCCAGGTCCTCAGGATCGGCGTTGCCGCCGCCAATGGAACGCACGGTATTTTCCAGATGGCCAATATCCTGTTCGACTTTTTTAGCAATCTGAACTTTTACGATGGTATCGACCGAGGAAATAAAGGCCCGCATCACCGCTTTTAACGCATAGATTTCACAAAAAGAGTCGTAGGCAGGCTTATCAGCGGGCACTGCATCTACAATTTTTGCGCGCGGTGGAAGGTTTTTCAGACCGTCCACGTGTTCAATCATCAGATCAATATCTCTGATTAATTCATCAAAATTCTTTGCCACTGATTTTCCTTCGCTCGGCGAAAGCCGAAGAATACCACCGCCGTCACAAAGCGAGAAGTCAGCGAAGTGGTGAAAGATGAAATTTCAGCACGCAATGATTCCATCCCGCCCCTTTTTGCTCAGAATGACCATAAAAAAACGCCCACAAATCGAAGTTTGCAGGCGCATGAGTTAGACGACTATCAGGCAAATCGCCGAAGATTAGGCGTTTTTAAGAGACGCCATATCCACCACGAAACGGTATTTCACGTCGCTTTTCAGCATACGTTCATAAGCACCGTTAATGTCCTGCATATCGATCATCTCGACGTCACAACCAATGTTGTGCTCGGCGCAGAAATCCAACATTTCCTGAGTTTCAGCGATACCGCCAATCAGTGAACCCGCGACGGTTTTACGCCCGCCCACCAGCTTGCCACTGTGGATTGCAGGCTCGATTGGCTCGATCAGGCCGACCAGAATATGGGTACCGTCGCGTTTCAGCGTGTTCAGGTACGGGTTGAGGTCATGCTGGTTTGGCACGGTATCAAGGATGAAGTCGAAGTGGTTTTTCACCGCGTCCATCTGCTTTTCATCCGTAGAAATCACCACGTGGTCAGCACCCAGACGGTAAGCTTCCTGCTCTTTACCGGCGGAACGGGTGAACAGCGTGACGTCGGCGCCCAGCGCTTTAGCAAATTTCAGCCCCATGTGGCCCAAACCGCCCAGACCGACAACCGCCACTTTATGGCCTTTGCCGACTTTCCAGTGACGCAGCGGGGAATAGGTGGTGATACCGGCACACAGCAGTGGCGCTGCAGACTTAATATCCAGCTTTTCAGACACGCGCAGCACAAACTTTTCAGAGACGACGATCTGCTCTGAATAACCGCCGTAGGTCATCATGTTGTCATGACGATCGTAGCTGTTGTAGGTCATGGTTGCGCCTTCTTCACAGTACTGTTCGAGGCTCTCGGCGCAGGAATCACAGTGCTGACAAGAATCGACCATACAGCCCACGCCGACAGTATCACCGACGCTGAAGCCCTTAACTTTGGCGCCTACCTGAGTAATGCGGCCAATGATTTCGTGTCCCGGAACCAGCGGATAGATGCTCTGATGCCATTCATTACGTGCCTGGTGGATATCTGAGTGACATACGCCGCAATACATAATGTCGATAACTACGTCAGTATCACGCGGTGAGCGACGTTCAAAATTGTGGGGTGCCAATGGCGCAGTGGCTGACGTAGCAGCAAAACCTCGGACGTTAAGTGTCATGAGTTCTCTCCTGAGGGGTTATCGTTAGACAAAATGCCAGCGCAACCTGCGCTAACGATATAAGTATGCCCCTTGGGAAGTGGGATTTCGTATAACGATCCTCGCGATTACTTGCCCGAATCTGTTTTTCTCAGGATTTTTGACGCGGTATCCCAAGAGGTGCGGCATTAACACCGCACCTCAGGGGGAAATATGACGAGTTTTACTTCAAGAAGGGAACCTAGGGTAAAGGTTAAATCAGCTCAGCTTGTTTCAGTTCGCTTTTCAGATAGGCGTAGTAAATCGGCGCGGCCACCACGCCCGGCAAGCCGAAGGCTGATTCGAAGATAAGCATCGCCAGCAGCACTTCCCACGACTTGGCGTTAATGCGCGTGCCGACAATCCGCGCATTGAGGAAGTACTCCACCTTATGAATGACAATCAGGTACGCCAGCACCCCGACGCCCACCCACAGTGACAGGGAGAGGCCGACAATGAAGATCACCGTATTGGAGATCAGATTGCCGATAACCGGCAGCAGGCCGCAGATAAAGGTGAAGGCCACCAGCGTTTTTGCCAGCGGCAGGTGAATGCCAAACAGCGGCAGAATGCCGAACAGAAACACGCCGGAGAGCACGGTGTTAATCAGTGAGATTTGGAACTGGGCAAAAACTACATTACGAAATGCCTGAGCCAGCAGGCGCACGCGCTGCAACAGTTCGTTTTTCAGCGGGGCATCCTGACTCTCTTTGTCTGGGCGCTGCAAAGAGATAATCGCGCCCAGAATCATACCAATCAGCATGGTGACAAAGGCGTGGGCCGCGTTTTTCCCCACGGTTTGAATCATGGCGACGTGTTCGCGCACCCATTGCAGGAACTGGCGCTGTAGCTCTTCAATATTGGCGGGCAGATAGTGCAACATGACTGGCGAAATGCGCCCCTGTGCGTCACTCAGCAAGCGAGAAACCATGGCGTTGAAGGCCACCGGGTTCTTAATATCATCCATCAGGAAGTCGATAATCCCGGCAATCGCCAGAATCAGCACGCTCACTACTACGGTGCTGATGAGCGCCACCACCAGCCAGCGGGCGCGATCGCCACTGATGATTTTTTGGAAATGCGGTGTTAATCCATTAACCAGCTCGAACACCACGAATCCGGCGATAAAGCATGCCAACAGGTGCAGAGGCAGCACCAACAGTAGCCCCCCCATCACGATAAATAAACTCAGCCAGCGGATATGGTGCGATTTCATTAACTGCATTGTCTGCGTCCTTAACATTCAATTGCTGGGCATTGCGCCGTGCTCGGCCAACATCCCGGTCGTTAGCATAACATTGTTGATTATTACCCAAGTTGGCATTCAGGAGATCAATAAGAAATTTTTGACAGTGACGCACTGTCTTTTATCATAGGCATCAACCATCATGATGATTCTATTTTGATAAAGAAAATCTTAGTAACAGGCGAAGAAGATGTCCGAACTGATCCGAGAAAAACTGTCCCTGCCTAAAGGGCATGATAAATTACTGCTTCACTCCTGTTGCGCACCCTGCTCCGGCGAGGTCATGGAAGCGATTCAAGCCTCGGGCATTGAATACACCATTTTCTTCTACAACCCGAATATTCATCCGCAAAAAGAATATACCCTGCGCAAAGAAGAGAATATGCGCTTTGCCGAACAGCACGGTATTCCGTTTATTGATGCCGATTATGACACTGACAATTGGTTTGAACGCGCGCGCGGTATGGAAAACGAGCCTGAACGCGGCATTCGCTGCACTATGTGTTTTGATATGCGTTTCGAGCGCACCGCGCTGTACGCTTATGAACACGGTTTCAGCGCCATCTCCAGCTCGCTGGGTATTTCCCGCTGGAAAGACATGAAACAGATTAACGGCTGCGGCGACCGTGCGGCGGCGCCTTATCCGGGCATGGTCTATTGGGACTATAACTGGCGCAAGAAAGGCGGTTCGGCGCGCATGATTGAAATCAGCAAGCGCGAACGCTTCTACCAGCAAGAGTATTGCGGCTGCGTTTATTCCCTGCGCGACAGCAATTTGCACCGCAAGGCTCAAGGCCGCGACCTGATTAAACTCGGCGTAAAATATTACGGCGACGAAGACGACGAATAAGCCTTAACCATCGCCTTATTGTTCATTAACCCCGCAACCTGTCTCGCGGGGTTAATTCACTAATCTAAACTTCTCGCCCCACACAATATTCCACGCTAAATAAAACACCCAGTTAATTAGCCTGAGCTTTATCTTAGACTCGCTTATTTTCCTCCCTCTTGTCCTGCCACTTATCAATTCACAGTCTTGCGCTGCACCGAACTGCTTGGTACTTTCCGAACAAAGCTGAGCGTTATTCCTCACTCGTCTACTTTATAACTCAAGGTTATTTTGTGGTTATTAGCGAGCAACGCGCAGCTTAAAAAATATAAAGACAGGACGTTGAGTTCATTCACAGATTACAGACAACAGGGGTAAGAAATATGTGGGTATTAATAGGCATCCCGATCGTGGTGCTGGGCTTTGCGCTGCGGTTTAATCCACTTTTAGTCGTCACCGTTGCCGGTATTGCTACCGGCGCGGCGGGCGGCATGCATACGGTGGATATCATCAGCGCCTTCGGTAAAGCCTTTACCGAGAACCGCTATATGGGGCTGATTTGGCTGACGCTGCCGGTTATCGCCATCCTCGAGCGCAGCGGTCTGAAAGAGCGCGCGCGCGACCTGATCTCTAAGATCCACGCCGCCACTACCGGGCGCGTGCTGATGCTCTACTTCTTCCTACGCCAAGTCACCGCCGCGCTGGGGCTTAACTCACTGGGCGGCCATGCGCAGATGGTGCGCCCGCTGATTGCCCCAATGGCGGAAGCCGCGGCGGTCACTAAGTATGGCGATTTGCCCAATGACGTTCGCCAGAAAATTCGCGCTAACGCCGCCGCCGTCGATAACATCGCGGTGTTCTTCGGTGAAGATATTTTTATCGCCGTGCAATCTATCTTGCTGATCAAAGGCTTCCTGGAGCAAAACGGGATCTCCGTCGAGCCACTGCACCTCTCCGTTTGGGCCATTCCCACCGCCATCGCCGCGCTTATTATTCACTTTATTCGCCTGTGGCTGCTGGATCGCTCGCTGGCCAAGCGTTTTGATGCTCAGCATGGAGGCATTGCCAAATGATCAGCTTAGAATCGGTTTATATCCTCGCGGGCCTGATGTTCTGCGCCTACGCCATTTTCAATCTGTATGACAAAACTAACAACCGCCGTCTGGTTAACGCCCTGTTCTGGGGAGTGTATGGCGTGACCTTCCTGCTTGGCGGCGAGCTGCCGCACTTAGTGACGGGCTGTATGGCTATCCTGTTGGCGGTGATTGCCGGGACCGGCAAACTGGGCAAAGGCAAGTCGGATAACGACCAGCCGGAAGCCACCGCCAGACGCGAAGCTGGCGCCAAGCGCTTTGGCAACAAGCTGTTTATTCCGGCCCTGCTGATCCCTATCGTGACCTTGGTCGGTACCCTGACCCTAAAAAATACCGGTCTGGTGGAAGCCAAAAACGTCACGCTGATCTCACTGGTGCTAGGCACGCTGGTTGCCTTTATCGTGGCGCTGGTGATGCTGCGCGACTCGCCGCTGAAGGCCATCAAGGCAGGCGGGCAGACCATGGACACCGTGGGCTGGGCGGCAATTTTGCCGCAGATGCTCGCCGCGCTGGGCGCGCTCTTTGCTCTGGCGGGCGTCGGTGGCGTGGTGGCCGACTTGGTGAAAAGCATCATTCCACTGGGTTCGCCGCTGGCGATTATCGTGGCTTACACCTTCGGCATGGCGCTGTTTACCATGATCATGGGTAACGGTTTTGCCGCTTTCCCGGTGATGACCGCGGGTATCGGCCTACCGCTGATCGTCAACCAGCTGGGCGGAAATCCGGCGATTATGGGCGCTATCGGTATGCTGTCCGGCTTCTGCGGCACGCTAATGACGCCAATGGCCGCCAACTTCAACATCGTGCCCGCCGCGCTGCTCGAGCTTCAGGATAAAAACGGTGTCATCAAGGCGCAGTGGCTGACCGGCGCCCTGTTACTGCTGGTGAACACCGCGCTGATGTATTTATTTGTGTTCCGCTTCTAACCGCCAACTCGGGAGAGATTGAAGATGACGATGCAACTGACGCCAGAAATGGCGTCCCGCTTTGCCCTGATGGCGCTGGATCACCTGAACCGCGAGTTTCCCAATAAGCTGATGCATGCCATGAGCGGGCCAGAAGACGCCCAAACGCCGCGCACGCTGCACCCGATTTTTTACGGCAGTTATGACTGGCACTCCTGCGTTCACGGCTACTGGCTGCTGCTGCGCTTAATCGACAAATACCCAGAGCTGCCGCAGGCCGGGCAGATTATTGCCATTGTTGAGCAGCACTTCACGGCGGAAAACGTCGCCGGAGAGATGGCCTATTTACAGCAGCCGCAGCATAAAGGTTTCGAGCGACCTTACGGCTGGGCGTGGTTCCTGCGACTGGTGCAGCAGTTAAACGCCATGAAGCTGCCGCAGGCCGCCGGTTGGGCGAAAACGCTGGCGCCGATGAGCCAGTTCTTCGAGCAGGCATTTTGTGAATTTCTGCCGAAAGCCACCTATCCGCTGCGGGTAGGGAGCCACTTCAACACCGCGTTTGCCCTGTCGCTGGCCCTTGAATATGCTCGCAGTGTTGAGAATCACGCCTTAACCGCGCAAATCGAAGAGGCTGCCAAACGCTGGCATCTGCATGATGTGAATTGTCAGGCGTGGGAACCGGGCGGCGATGAGTTTTTATCCCCGTCTTTGATGGAAGCCGAATTGATGCGCCGCGTGTTGCCGCAGGCCGAGTTTTCCCAGTGGTTTAGTAACTTCTTGCCGGATCTGGCCCGGCGCCAGCCGCAAACGCTGTTTGTGCCCGCCACGGTCACGGACCGAACTGACGGCAAGATTGGTCATTTGGATGGGTTGAATCTCAGCCGCGCATGGTGTCAGCGTTCGCTGGCGGCGGCCCTACCGACAGACGACCCGCGCGTCGCCCCGCTGCGTGACAGCGCCCAGCAGCATTTAGACAGCGCGCTGGACCACCTCGACACGGATTATATGGGCCAACACTGGCTGGCAACCTTCGCCCTGCTGGCGCTGGAAGCCTGATAATCCCCCGCCACTCGCGGCATCAGCGAATGATGCCGCGAGTGGATAAAGCAAAGAAATCCTCAAAACAGCGCAGCGCGGGGTGTGCTTTACTCAGGCGCTGCACCTCTACTTTCAAGGCTTCAATCGCCATTCCGCAATGATAGATTTGCTCATACACTCGGCGCATCACGGCCTGCTGCTGCTTATCGATAGAGAGGTAAGCTTCTGCCAACAGGTTAAACCCCTGCGGCACGGCGCGGTTGCCGCTGGCACGGACGAAAGGCGGAATGTCCTGAACCACGCAGGATTGCTCCGCAATCAGCGCCGAGAAGCCGATGATGCAAAACTGGTGAATCGCGCACATTGAGCCGACCTGCGCAAAGTCCCGCAACACCACGTGCCCCGCCAGAGCAGTGTTATTGCCGATCTCGGTGCTGCTGCCAATCAGGCAGTCGTGGCCAACGTGAACATTGGACAACAGCCGATTGCGATGACCGATAATAGTCGTCTGCGCCCCCTGCTGGGTGCCGCGATGGATGGTAGCGTTGCGGCCAATCTGGTTATTGTCGCCAATCTCAACCCGAGTTGGCTCGCCGCGATATTTTAAGTCCTGATTCACTTCGCCAATCGAGCAGAAGCGACCAATGTTGTTATTGCGGCCAATACGCGTGTGGCCGTTGATCACCGAGTGGGAGGCAATTACCGTCCCCTCACCTATCTCGACGTGCTCGCCAATTAGGCAGAATGGGCCAATCTGCACCCCCGCGCCGATAATCGCGCCGGGAGAAATAATTGCCTGAGTTGCCACCGTGGCAGAATTTGAGATCAACGCTAAATCCTCCAGAACCCGATTAAATCAGTCTCTGAGACAAGCTTTCTATAAGAAGAAAACGGACAAAATTCGAGGTCGCGCTGAAAAAACAGAAGGCATTCAGAAAGCACGGAGAGAGCACCACGCCTGAAATTTCCAGGCCGTGCGAGTTACCCAGCATACGGCGTTGCGCCGCCAAAAGACGGTTATATATTTTATTTATTTTATGAACTTTAGGCCCATGAACTGTCTGCAAACGCAGGTTAAGGCTTTCTTAAGCTTGCATCGCTAAAGTGGCGTCAGGTTGAGACATTCAGCTTCAGAATTTCCCCGGTATTGACCCTTTTCGTTGGAGCATTTCTTGCGTAATTTTATTCCGAAAGTCAGCTACCTTTGGCTGACTTTACTGTTGAGTCTTTACTTTACCTTTGTCGTTAACTTCCCCATTTTATTGCACTTCTATCGGATCCTTAACGCGCTGCCGGCCTACAATCTGGGCTTTGCTCTCACCATTCCGCTAGTGCTGTTTGTCGCGCTGAATTTCGTCTTCACACCGTTCAGCTTTCGGCCGTTACTTAAACCCTTCTTCATTATCATTCTGCCGATAAGCGCCCTGGTCAGCTACGCCATGCTTAAATATCAGGTAGTGTTTGACCGTGGAATGATTGAAAACGTTGTTGAGACCCAGCAGAGCGAAGCCTCTTCTTACCTCAACCTCTCCGTGGTGCTGTGGGTGCTGTTCACCGGCCTGCTGCCTGCCGTGCTGCTGTTCTTCACTCAGGTCAGCTACCCGAAATCGGCACTGCGCCGCCTTGGCGTGCGCCTGCTCTCCATGCTGCTCTCACTGCTGGTGGTCGCCGCCGTGGCCGCGGTGTATTACAAAGACTACGCCTCGGTGGGCCGCAGCAATCGCACGCTGAATCTGGAAATTGTGCCGACCAACTATCTCTACAGCGCCTTCCAGTATTACAACCATCGCTACTTCACCCACGACGGGCCGTTCGAGAAAATTGGCCAAGATGCCAAGCTGGTGCAGTCACCGGCGCAAAAACCAACCCTGATGTTTTTGGTGATTGGCGAGACGGCGCGCGAGCAGAATCAATCTTCCGGCGGCTATAGCCAGCCCACCAACGCCTTCACCCAGAAAATACCGGACGTGGTTTACTTCAACCACACCCGCTCCTGCGGCACCGCCACGGCAGTTTCGGTGCCTTGCATGTTCTCCAATATGAAGCGCGTCGACTTCAACAACAATAAAGCGCGCAATAGCGAGGGATTGCTGGATATTCTGCAACGCGCCGGGGTATCCGTGTCGTGGAAAGATAATGACGAAGGCTGTAAGGGCGTGTGCGACAGAGTGCCAAACGTCATCATCAGCACCGCCAAAGACAAAAAACAGTGCGACGGCGACACCTGCTACGACATGGCGCTGCTGGATAACCTCGACGCCGACATCAAGCGCGACGGTAAAAACCGGCTGATTGGCCTGCACCTGATTGGCAGCCACGGGCCGACCTACTTCAAACGCTATCCGCCGGAGTTTGCCGTTTTCAAACCGGACTGCCCGCGCAGCGATATTGAAAACTGCTCGCGCGAGCAGTTGATCAACACCTATGACAACACGCTGCGCTACACCGATTACGTGGTATCTCAGGTGATTGAGAAAGCCAAACAGTATCAGGACAGCTATAACGTGGCGGTGATTTACCTGTCGGATCACGGTGAGTCGCTGGGGGAAAATGGCCTGTATTTGCACGGCACGCCTTACAGCGTGGCGCCGGCGGAACAGACCCACGTGCCGATGCTGTTTTGGCTGTCGCCGGGCTACGCCAGCGCCAATGGCGTCAACCTGTCGTGTTTACAGGGGGAAGGCAAAAATGCCGAGGTGTCGCAGGATAATTTATTCCACACCGTTCTGGACGCCATGAACGTTCAGACCCACGAGCTGGACCCGCAGTTGGATATTCTACGAGAATGTAAAACAGCCAATTAAGGCAGCGAGTTAAGAGAGTCAATCCGCGCGGCGTGCCCCTCATGTTCGCCGCGCGGATGCTGTTATTGCGCGAGGGTTTTCAGCAGCGCGGCGTTAAATTTCTCCGGCTCTTCCATCTGCGGCGCGTGACCCAGCCCTTTAAATTCAATCAGCTTGGCGTGGGGAATGAGCTTGGCGGTCTGCTTGCCCAGCACATTGTAATGGCCGAGCTTGGCTTTCACCGCCGGCGGCGCGATGTCGCTGCCAATCGCCGTGGTGTCAGAAGTCCCAATCATCAGCGTGGTCGGCACCTTAAGGTCTTTAAACTCGTAGACCACCGGCTGAGTGAAAATCATGTCGTAAATCAGCGCCGAGTTCCACGCCACCAGCTTATGCCCCGGCCCGTTATTCAGCCCCGCCAGCATGTCTACCCAGCGATCGTACTCCGGCTTCCATTTATTGACGTAGTAAGTCTTCAATTCGTACTGACGAATACTGTCAGCCGAGAGTTTCAGCTCGCGGTCATACCACTGATCTACCGTGCGATAAGGCACGCCCTTGGCTTTCCAATCCTCCAGCCCGATAGGGTTGACCATCACCAGCTTTGAGACTTCATTGGGGAACATCAGGCTGTAGCGCGTCGCCAGCATGCCGCCGGTAGAGTGCCCGACAATCACCGCTGTCTTGATATTAAGACTTTTCAACAGCTCATGGGTATTGGTCGCCAGTTGCTGGAAGCTGTACTGGTAGTCGCCCGGCTTGGTCGAGCTACAAAAACCAATCTGGTCTGGCGCAATCACCCGGTAGCCCTTGCCCGCCAGCGCCTTGATGGTGTCGCCCCAGGTCGCGCCGCAGAAATTCTTGCCATGCATCAGCACCACCGTCTGACCATTTTTATGGCCGACCGGCGCGACATCCATATACCCCATTTGCAGGGTTTCGCCCTGAGAGTTAAAGGAGAAGTGCTTTTGCGGATAAGGATAAGTAAACCCCTCAAGCTGCGGGCCATAAGAGGGAGTATCGGCCATCGCCAGGGGGCTTAACAGCAGGGAACACAAGGCGGCGGGAAGCAGAAATTTCAGTGGGGAGGGCATCGCTCAATCCTTAAAATCATCGCGGCCAACTGACCGCCTAAAAAACAAATCCTACAAAGTATAAGCCATCAAAGAAATCCTAAGAATGTAAACCCCCGTGTATAAGAGTATTGATCTAAGCCAGATGATACGCTCAGAAACATCATATTCGCCTGTTTTTAAAAACAGTTTTAACAGTAATAGGTTATATTTAGCCTATTACTTCGCCTCTCAATTATGACCTCGGGACTCTTCATTTTGCTAAGAGCCAAAATCATTCGACCTTATATCCGCATCACTGCGTCAGCCTTGGTTTTCCTGCTGATCGTCGGGCTTGGCGTGGCCTCCGTTTCCTGGCAAACCATGCAAGGGCTGCAACATGACGGCCAGCAGCGTTTAGAGCAGGCGGTGAAGCAGATTGATAAGATGTTTGATAATGCCGACCAGGCCGCCACCGCCTTGCAGCCCTACCTCGGGCAATCCTGTAGTCGCGACGTGGTGCTGGAGATGCGGCGGCAAATTGCCATTGTCCCCAACGTACGCACGGTGAATCTGGCGACCGGTGACACCATCTACTGCACCGCGCTGTTTGGCCCGCAAGAGGGCGCGATCAATGACCGGCAGTATGTCGGCGGCAAGCTGTACCTGATGACCGGTAACGCCGTGACGCCGCAGCATCCGCTGATCGCCTACCGCCAGCAGCACGGCGATAACAGCATACTGATTGGCGTGGATGGCTATTACATGCATAACATCCTTGACCTGCTCAGCACCCGCTCGTCACTGATCATTCGCATTGGCGACCAGTGGATGGACCATCAGGGCAAAGTGCATTTAGGAGCAGACAACCTCAAAGGCACGCGCCTGCGTCTGGATTCCACCCGCTATCCCTATCAAATCGCCCTGTTAGTTCAACACGTCAACCATTGGCGCTACGTGCTCGACTACTCGCCGTTCAGCCTGCTGCTGTTCCCGCTGCTCGGCGTATTCATGGGGTTGATGACCTATATGCTGCTGGGACGCGTCGGCACGCCTCTGGCGATTTTAAAAGCCAGCGTCGCCAACCGCGAGTTTGTGCCCTACTTCCAGCCGGTGGTGGATGGCACCCATTATCAGTTGACGGGTTGTGAAGTGTTAATGCGCTGGCAGCATCCGCAGGCCGGGCTGGTGCCGCCTTACCAGTTTATTCCGCTGGCGGAAGAGAGCGGGATGATTGTCGAGATGACGCGCCAACTGATGACCCAGACTCACGAGTATTTCGCCCCTCGGCTGTCGACCCTGCCGGACGGTTTCCATTTCGGCTTTAATATCTGTGCCAGCCATTTCAAAGATTTGAGCCTGATTGAAGATTGCAAAACCTTCCTCGACGCCTTTAAAGGCAAAAAAATCAATCTGGTGCTGGAGCTGACCGAACGCGAGCTAATTGAGCCGAGCGACATCACCGACAGCCTGTTCAAAGCCCTGCGTCGCCTCGGCGTGTCTATCGCACTTGACGATTTCGGCACCGGCCACTCCAGCCTGACCTACTTACAAAAATTCCATATCGACTTTTTGAAGATTGACCAGAGTTTCATCGGCCGTATCGGTACTGACGCGCTTTCCGGGCATATCGTCGATAACGTGATTGATTTAGCCAAAAGGCTAGATATGGTGATAGTGGCGGAAGGCATTGAGACGCAGGAGCAGGTCGATTACTTAACGCCGTATCATTTGGAGTTCTTCCAAGGCTACTTCTTCGGTAAACCCGTGACACCAGAAGAGTTCTCCAAGCAGTGGTTGCAGTCCGATTCTCCCGCGCCGATAACCCTTGGCAAGGCGTAACGTGGTTTTAGTCACAGACATTTGCCGCCGTAACTGATTGAATACTCGGTGGACAGACTGAAATTGGGTATGAATTTAAATGTTCACTTTGCGAGCAAGACGATGATCAAGTGGCCGTGGAAATCGAATGAGCTTCAGACCGACAAGTGGCAACAGTGGCAAGACGCGCTGGATATTCCACTGTTTGCCTCGCTGGACGAGCCAGAGCGCCAGCGTCTGGTGAAAGTTGCCGGTCAACTGTTGAGCCAAAAACGGCTGGTGCCGCTGCAAGGCATCGAGCTGAACGAGCAGATGCAGGCGCGTATCGCCCTGCTGTTTGCCCTGCCGGTGATGGAGCTTGGCGCGGAGTGGCTCGACGGCTTCCACGAGATTTTGCTCTACCCCGAGCCTTTTGTGGTGGACACCCCTTGGCAGGATGACAATGGTCTGGTTCACGCGGGTTCGCAGGTGCACTCCGGCCAGAGCTGGGATCAGGGGCCGATTGTGCTGAACTGGCAGGATATCGAGGACTCTTTCGACACCTCGGGCTTTAACCTGATTATCCACGAAGCCGCGCATAAGCTCGACCTGCGCAACGGCGGCGAAGTCAGCGGCATTCCCCCTATTCCGCTGCGCGACGTGGTGGCTTGGGAACATGACCTGCACGCCGCGATGGAAAATTTGCAGGATGAGATCGATATGGTGGGCGAAGAGGCCGCCAGCATGGACGCCTATGCCGCCAGTGACCCGGCAGAGTGCTTCGCGGTGCTCTCCGAGTACTTCTTCAGTGCGCCAGAACTGCTTTCGAGCCGCTTCCCGCTGGTTTACGGCCATTTTAGCCGTTTTTACAAACAAGACCCGCTGGCAAGGCTGCTGCGCAACCAGCCGTGCGACGCTTAATCAGCCTAAAAACTGTGACCTCGCCGCACCTTTTTTGCACTTTTCGGGCCTTTTTGCTCAGTTGCTGAACAGTCAGTCAAATAGCGCCATTTTGCCGTTGACACCTCGCGGGGCTCTAGATATCATGCGCCCCGTTCACACGATTCCTCTGTAGTTCAGTCGGTAGAACGGCGGACTGTTAATCCGTATGTCACTGGTTCGAGTCCAGTCAGAGGAGCCAAATTTAGAAAAGCCCGCTTAAGGAAACTTAAGCGGGCTTTTTGGTTTTTGTGTCTCTAATCGTATGCCCTATTCCTAACGCCAGCCCATCGCTGGAGCGACATGCTTAAGGATCGACTCAATCACGTGCACGTTGTAATCCACGCCCAGTTGGTTGGGTACCGTCAGCAAAATAGTGTCGGCTTCGGCGATGGCTTCGTCCTGTTTTAACTGTTTCACCAGGGTTTCTGGATCGGCGGCATAGCTGCGGCCGAAAATGGCGCGGGTTTGCTCATCGAGATAGCCGATTTTGTCGCCATCATTGCTGCTGGAACCAAAGTAGGCGCGGTCACGGTCATTCATCAACGCAAAAATGCTGCGGCTGACGGAGACTCTTGGCACATGCTGATGCCCCGCTTCGGCCCACGCAGCGCGGTAAGCGCGAATCTGCTTCGCCTGCTGAATGTGGAACGGCTCGCCGGTTTCATCAAATTTCAGGGTCGAGCTTTGCAAGTGCATCCCAAGCTTGGCAGCCCAAATGGAGGTCGCATTGGTTGCCGCCCCCCACCAGATGCGCTCACGCAGGCCAGCCGAATAAGGCTCTGGGCGCAGTAAGCCCGGAGGATTAGGGAACATCGGCTGCGGATGCGGCTCGGCAAACCCCTTCCCGCGTATCACTTCTAAAAACTCTTCAGTGTGGCGACGCGCCATATCGGTGTCGGTTTCACCCTCGGCTGGCTGGAAACCAAAGTGACGCCAGCCGTCAATCACCTGCTCCGGCGATCCGCGGCTGATACCGAGTTGCAAACGCCCGCCGGAGATCAGGTCTGCGGCGCTGGCGCTTTCAGCCATGTACAGCGGATTCTCATAGCGCATGTCGATCACGCCAGTACCAATCTCAATCTTACTGGTTTTTGCGCCGATAGCCGCCAAAAGCGGGAATGGCGAACTCAGTTGGCGAGCAAAGTGGTGAACGCGGAAATAAGCGCCATCTGCGCCCAGTTCTTCAGCCGCCACGGCGAGATCGATGGATTGAAGCAGCACGTCAGACGCCGAACGGGTCGCCGACTGTGGCGATGGCGTCCAGTGGCCGAACGATAAAAAGCCAATCTTTTTCATAGTAAAAGTATCCTCAGATTCCGGCCTATCCCAAGAGGATATGGCACAGCGATACCCTTACTCTACGCCTCTCAGGATGAGAATAAATTTCATTTATTTAACCTAAGGGTTCAGTTTATTTGATGAATATTGATGAAAAGTCGCTCGTTCTTGAGCCGTCTGCACAAATTGTCTCCCATCAGATTGTGGAAGCAAAAAAATCTTTGCTATCAACAATGTCACTCGATATTATTCGCCCCATTCACGCGATTCCTCTGTAGTTCAGTCGGTAGAACGGCGGACTGTTAATCCGTATGTCACTGGTTCGAGTCCAGTCAGAGGAGCCAAATTAGAAAAGCCCGCTTAGGAAACTAAGCGGGCTTTTTGCTTTCCGATTCAAATCGTTAGAGCTACTTATCCCACCCTGACTGAATGGGTCAATATCTGGCGGAACTTGTCTATGTCGCAGATAACATACTCATTCGCGTTTTTTTGGATGTAGTTCTCTTCCATCAGCTGATTGATCACCCGCCGATAGGTGCGCTCGGAGCAGCCGAAGCGTTCGGCTTCGCGGTAAACCTGGGAAAAATCCACCAGCGGTTTTTGCTGCTGATAACGCTCGTAAAGGTCGGCGACGATGTTAAACACCAGTGGCTGTAAGAAGCGTTCCATGGTTTTTGCCATACCGCGTTGGTAGCTGAGGGATAGCAGCTGGCTAAGCCAAACGCCGACCTCCACGTGGCTGGTGAGGATGGTGTCCATCAACGCCAGCGGAATGACTTTCACCGCCATGGCCTCGTGAGCCACGACGGAAAACTGGCTGGGCGTCTGGGTGAGATATTCGATTTCACCAATGATAGTGTCACTGACAAAACGCTGGCCGAGGCTGAAGGTCTTACCGTTTTCGGCATTGTAATGCATGGTGTATTCGCCGAGGGTTATCCAGTACAACGCCTGAATCTCTTCCCCCTGGCGCAAAATGAACTCATCGGGGCCAATCACTTTGTCTTTGAGTGGCGCGGCGTGCACCGCGTCGCGCAAGATTTTGTATCCGCGCTGAGCGTATTGCTGAATGATTGTCATGATGTCGTCGCTCTCCGACCGGCCCGAAATAATAGTTAAGTGAGTAACGCCAACCCTGAGGATTACCCATCGCGCCGCTCGCGAAGTCGAGGGGCTGCTGAGACTAACGATCGGCCCTGATCATTGTCAATGCCCCTTGCACGATCCTCGCCCTGAGTCTCCTTTCTCCTACACCACTTTGCCTCGCCGCCATAGCCGCGCAGACCAGTAAAAATCAATTTTGTGATCGCCGTCGGCTAGGGTCGGACATTTGCCTTTTTCTACGCGCGAAGGGCTTTCTACCATGATGGCCTACATCCAGTCAGGAGGTCATCAGATGACGCCACATATTAATGCCAACCCGGGCGATTTTGCCGAAACCGTGATCATGCCGGGGGACCCGCTGCGCGCCCAGTACATCGCCGAGACCTATTTGACTGACGCCAAACGCGTTTGTGATACCCGCAATATGTTTGGCTTTACTGGCTACTATCGCGGCAAACCTCTCTCGCTGATGGCCCACGGCATGGGGATCCCGTCCGTCTCAATCTATGCCCATGAGCTGATTAACGAATTTGGCGTGAAGAAGCTGATTCGCATCGGCACCTGCGGCGCGGTGGATAGCACGGTGGACATGAGCAACGTGATTGTCGCCACCGGCGCGGGCACCTCTTCTTCCGCCAACCGCGACCGTTTTGGCGGTTACGACTTCGCCGCCGTGCCCGATTTTGACCTGCTGCGCCGCTGCTGGACGGTGTCGCAGCATCGCCAGCTACCGACCCAGTTCGGCAACACCTTTACCAACGACCTGCTGTATGACAAACCCGAAGGCATGCTCCCAGCCCTCAAAAAAATGAATATTTTGGCAGTAGAAATGGAAACCTCGGCGCTTTACACCATCGCCGCGCAGTACCGCGCCAAAGCCCTAAGCCTGTTGACCGCCTGCGTCAATAGCGTCACCGGCGAAGAGCCCAGCGCAGAACAATTACAAAAAACGTTAAACAACATGTTTGAGCTGGCTTTAGAGACAGCAGTATTCAGCGATTGATCTTATTTATAAGGCTTATCCGATGACGAACTCTACACACTCACCTGCACCAAGCGGCCTCAAAGTCGAATCCAACGGGGTTAACGCCGTACCTGAATCCGAAAGGTACGGCAGCCCTTCCGGACTGTTCCCCATTTGGTTTTCGTGGAACGTCTCCATCCTCGGTATCGCCTACGGGGTGTATGTTTACTCGCTGGGACTGAGCCTGTGGCAGTCCATCACCGCCGGGATTATTGGGTATCTGCTCTCCTGCATTCTGGTGGGTATTCTAGCGGTGGGCGGCCCAAGAACCGGCCTGCCGACGCTGACCCAAACCCGTTTCTGCTTTGGTTATCACGGCAATAAATTCCCAACCCTGTTTGCCTACATCTCCAATATGGGTTGGAAAATTACCCTGATCACTCTGGCCTCTTCCACCGGCGCGGCGCTATTTGCCAAACTCTGGCCGACGGCCTTCGCGCTGGCAGAGGGCAAGCCGACGCTGATGTGCATCCTCGGCTGGTTTATTCTGAGTCTGGCATTAACCATGTCGATTGCGGTTTACGGCCACCAGCTGATTATGAAAGTCGAAAAATACATCGCCTGGCTGACCGGCTTTATGAGCATCATCTTTATCTTCCTGATGCTGCCACACATTCACTGGAACAGGCTGGGACAGGGCGCGGCGCACGGCGACCTGCTGACTTACATCGGCGGCGTGGTGATGGCGATGACCATGGTGGGGCTAGGCTTCCTCAACTACGGCGGTGATTTTGCGCGCTACCTGCCGAAGAAAACCCCGGCCTCAAAAGTGATTTTCTGGACCACCGCGGGTATTTCGCTGCCAGTGAGCATTTTGCTGATCCTCGGCGCATTCTTGGCCGACAGCAACCCGGACCTCAGCGCAGCCGCCTCCCAAGCGCCGATTGCCTCGCTGACTAATCTGCTGCCGTTCTGGTTCTACGTGCCGTTTTCCATCGTGATCATTATCTCCCTGCTGGCGGCGGCGATCACCGGCGTCTACAGCTCAGGGTTGGCGCTGTTGGCGCTGGGCATACCGGCCAGTCGTGCCACTACCACCATGCTGAATGCCATTATTATCGGCTTCGGCGCGTTCTATCTGATGTTTATCTCCGACTCTTTCCTCTCCACCTTTCAGTCATTCTTGGCCTCAATCTCGGTGGTGATGGGCTCGGCGGGGGCGATTGAACTGATCGACTTCCTGCGCCAAAAACGTTTGGGTTGGGATATTACTATGGCCAACAAAGCCGGATTCGGCGGCAGAAATGGCCGCTGGACCGCGCTGGTTGCGCTGTTTACCGCCACTATTGTCGGCCTTGGCACCATCACCTCGGGCGACCCGTACATCGCGCACATCGTCGGCTTCCTGCTGACGGACGAAACGCGCCACAGCGTGTTCGCCACCGCGAATATCGGCGTGATTGTGTCGATGCTGGTTGGGGGCGGGATCTACGCCCTGTTGACCTTCGGCCTGAAAATCGCCCTGCCGGGTATCACTTCAGCGCCAGCCTCTAAGGCACCCACTCCGCCACTGAAGCCGCAAAGAACTCTTTGATTTTGAGTCGATAACAAAGCCCGACTAAACAGACTTAGGTGGGCTTTTTACATTTCAACTTCCCCTTTCCTGAGTCGCAAAATTTTTTTTCCTCCTCGGGAATAAATCCCGCTGCGGTTCGTCTTATCTGCTCATTGCCCCACTTATGTCCTACTTTGTGAGCCGAACTTATGCAACAACCGCGAAATTCACTCTGCCAGCAGCTTAAAAAGGCGCGGCAATCTCCCGGCTTTGGCCTTCGCCTTGGCATCATCGCCGCTGTTCCTCTTTTGATTTGTGTGCTGTTTGGCTGGGCCTGGGGGGCATTGACGCCTGACCGCCTGTCGCCGGACAAGTTGGTGAACGTGCTGGAGAAAACAGGCGGCGTGCATCCGGGATATCGGCGTAATCATGCGAAAGGGCTATGCGTTGCCGGCTATTTTGAGGGCAATGGTCAAGGCAGCGCGCTGTCAAAAGCCGATGTTTTTCGCGTCGAACGTACACCAGTGATTGGCCGTTTCGCCATTGCTGGCGACAATCCCAACGCCGCCGACGGCGCAGTTCCGGTACGCAGCATGGCATTACAGTTCAAATCGGACAGCGGCCAAGAGTGGCGAACCGGCATGAACGCCTTGCCATTCTTCACCGTCGCCACGCCGCAGGGCTTTTTGGACCAACAGACTGCCGCCATTCCCGACCCGGCGACCGGCAAACCCGATCCGGCCAAAATGCAAGCGTTCTTAGCCCAGCATCCCGAAGCGAAACCTTTCTACGCCTGGGTGAAAGGCAGGGTACCGACCTCAAGCTGGGCAAGTGACAGCTACAACAGCCTTAACGCCTTCCGCGTGACCAATGCTCAGGGCGAAACCCGCGCCGTGCGCTGGAGCATGCAGCCGCAAACTGCGGCCACGCCTATTACCCCGCAGGATAAAACCGATCCCTTATTCCTGCAAAAAGACTTAAAGCAGCGACTGGCGCAAGGGCCGTTAAAATGGAATTTGGTGCTGACCGTGGCGGCCAACAATGACCCGACCAATGACGCCACCAAGGCATGGCCGGACGATCGGCAAAAAGTCACGGCGGGAACGTTGGTGTTGACCTCGGCGCAGGATCAGGCCGACGGCAATTGCCGCGACATCAACTATGATCCGCTGATTTTACCGGATGGCATATCAGGCTCGGATGACCCGCTGCTCAGCGCGCGTTCCGCAGCCTACTCCTCCTCCTTCAACCGCCGCACGCATGAAGAAGCGCAGGCCAAACAGGGTGCCGCATTATGAAAACCGTTAACCACTTCCACCCCTTGCTGCGCCTGGTCCACTGGGCGATGGCGATAATGATCGTCGCCATGCTGTTTATCGGCGTCGGTATGGTCTCCACCGTTTCCAACCTTCACGCCTTTTTATACGCGCTGCACAAACCTCTGGGGGTGGCGCTATTGGTGCTGGTGCTGCTGCGGCTCTATTTGCGTTTTCGCTATAAAAAGCCCGCCCTGCCGGAATCTTTGCCTTCGCTGCAAAAACTGATAGCGCATCTCTCTCACTGGCTGTTATATGGTTTGATGCTGGCCCAGCCGCTGGTTGGGTGGGCGATGCTTTCCGCCGCGGGTTATCCGATAACCCTCGGGGCGGGCATTCAGCTGCCGCCGCTGCTGGCTAAAAACATTGACCTTTATGCCGTGCTGCGCCCGCTGCACACTGTATTAGCCTTGCTGCTGTTCTTCACTGTGATGATGCATCTGGCCGCCGCGCTGTTCCACGCGCTGATTTTGCGGGATGGCGTATTTGCCAGCATGACGGGCTATAAAAGCCGACCGCTAAAAGATGAAGGCTAAACATGAACCGAGCGAGGGGCTGCCCGTGAACTCCCTAACCGAAGATGAAATCAGAGAGATGCTGCCACACCTGCAGCGTTTTTCTCTGTGGCTGACGCGTAACCCGCACTCGGCGGAAGATCTGGTGCAGTCTTGTCTGGAGAAGGCGCTGACCGGCAAAAAGACGCTGGATAACCAGCAGAGCCTGCGCCCCTGGCTGTTCTCCATTCTTTATCGGCAATTTATCGATGGCGAGCGGCGCAAAAGGCGTTTTCAACGCATTCTGTCGCTGTTTACCGGCGAAGAAAATAACGTCGCGGCTTCCGCAGAAGAGTTACTGATCCACGATGATATGCTGATCATCTTCAGCCAGTTACCCGTCGAGCAGCGCGCCCTGCTGATGCTGATTAGCGTGGAAGGCCTGAGCTATAAAGAGGCCGCGCAGGCGCTGGGTATTCCTTTAGGCACCGTGATGTCACGTTTGTCACGGGCCAGAAAACAGTTGCAGCAATGGGACGAGGCCGCGCCTTCGCCAAATGCGTTGAGGAGATTGAAATGAGCAGGCTTCCTCCTGAAGAACAGGATCTGCACGCTTACGTTGATGGGCAACTCGACGATGAGCAAAAAAAATGGGTTGAACACTATCTGCAAAAGCACCCTGAGGTTGCAGCGCAAGTGGCAAAATGGCGGGCCGATGCCCAGAGGTTACGCGTCTCACTTGATGAGTTTGTACCTTATACCGCGCCTCGGGCGACGGATTTACAGCAGGTGCGCCAGCGGATTCGCAAAACCCGCCAGTGGCGATTATCCGTGGCCTTCAGCCTGCTTTTATCCATCGGCATTGGCGGCATCGCGGGCTGGCAGCTGCATGCGAGCCAAGTGCAGAGCCAAATCTTGCCGATGGAAGACGCCGTGCAGGCTTACCGTTTAATCAACGACGGCAATGTCAAAGCACTGGACGTGGTAGCCAGTACTCAGGGACAGATGGACAGTTGGATGGGCCGCAATTTCATCAACGGCGGCCTGCCGCCGAATCTGGAAAATTACGGTTTCAATCTGGTCGGCGGACGTCTGATGGTCACCGAGCAAGGCCCGGCGGCACTGGTGGTTTATCAGGATGCCAAGGGGACGCGCGTGACCTACTACATCCGCCCTTCCGGGCGAATGCAAATCGGCAAAGGCGAACGTAAAACCGACAATCTGATGGCGCAATACTGGAGCGATCAGCGCTATAACTACGCGGTCATCAGCCCAGCTAACGATCAACAAACCGCCCCGCTGCAAAAGGCGCTAGCCCATTTCACCGGGAATCTTCAGTCGATTTAGTTGGATTGGGTGGAAGATAGACAGTAAAAGGCCGCCGAGAAGCGGCCTTTTTAGCAAAAAATCCTAGCGATACTTCCACAACCATTTACCACTCGCCAGTCGCCAGTAGAAGAAGCTGCCGCGAATGATCCAGTCGAGGCACATGCCGAGCCAGATGCCGATGACGCCGAAGCCGAGCACCACGCCGAGGGTGTAACCGGCGACGATGCGCCCGCCCCACATACTCAGCAGCGATACCCACATGGTGAAGCGCGCGTCGCGAGCCCCTTTCAGCCCGGCGGGTAATACCCAGGAGGCGGCCCAGAATGGCATAAAGGCGGCGTTCAGCCACACCAGCATTTTTACCACGTGGATAACGTCATCTTCCTTGGTATAGAAAGAGGCCAGCACGCCCGCCAGCGGCATCGACAATAGCGAAAGCGCGCAGAGGCCAATGGTTGAGAGCCAGAAAATATGTTTCAGCTGGTGCTCGGCCTGCCCCATCTGTCCGCGCCCCAAACGGGTGCCGACCACAATGGTAGAAGTCGAACCCAAGGCGTTGCCCGGCAGGTTAATCAGCGAGGCGATCGACGCGGCAATAAAGTTACCGGCAATCACGTCAGTCCCCATCCCGGCGACGAACACCTGCGTCAGCAATTTACCGCCGTTAAACAGCACGGATTCAATACTGGCGGGCACGCCGATGCTCAGCACTTCCATCAAAATGCCGGTATTGAGACGTTTGAAATAGCTTTTAAGGGGAATGCGCAGTGCCGGATTGAAGCCGATCATCAGCACGTAAATCACCACCGCTGCGCCGATATAGCGGGCAATCGTCAGGCCCAATCCGGCACCGGAAAAGCCCAAACCGCCCCAGCCGAAGCAGCCATAAATCAGGACGCTACTGATAATAATGTTGAGGATGTTCATCCCGCCGTTGATAAGCATCGGGATCTTGGTATTACCGGCACCGCGCAAGGCCCCACAGCCGATCAGCGCGATGGCCGCCGCCGGATAACTCCACGCGGTAATAGTGAGATAATTCAGGGCGAGGGCCTTAACCTGCGGCTCGGCACTGCCCGCTATCCAGTCAATAATATGCTCACCGGCGAACTCGATGCCGACGGCCAGCAGCAAAGCAAACAGGGTCATCAGCACTAAAGACTGCCGCGCCGCGTTGCGCGCGCGTTTGCGATCCAGCTTACCGAGGCTAAAGGCCACCACCACCGTCGTACCGAGGTCTATCGCGGCAAAAAAGGCGATCACCACCAGATTGAAACTGTCCGCCAACCCCACGCCGGCCATCGCTTCCTTGCCGAGCCAGCTGACCAGAAAGGTGCTGAGCACCCCCATGAGCAGCACGCACATATTTTCGAAAAATATCGGTACCGCGAGGGGAGTAATTTCACGCCAGAACAACACACGATAGGAACGCCGTTTGTGATACCACTTGGTGCGCTCCAGCGCGTGTTGCACGGTTACTCTGATGTTTTGCAAGATAGTTCCAGCTATGAGGTGAGGTCAGATGCCTGCTTTAAGAATGGTAAAAGCCCCTGCGATTTGCAAAGGCTTTTATTATTGATATTTGGACATTTAATGCGCAACAAAAAACCCGCCTCGCGGCAAGGCCACATCGGCACTGACATCACTCTTTGGCGCGATGAACATTCTGATACAAATCCCAGAGGTTAGCGTTGAGAATGACGCCGCCCCAGCCATCTCCCCGCTACTGCCGCCATCGTGGCGCACAGCAGGTAGTAAATCAGGCCGATGAACAGGAAGATCTCCGCCGGGTAGATTTGCACCCGATTATTCACCTGCCCGGCGACGGTGGTGAGTTCCGGCACGTTAACGATAAACGCCAACGACGTGTCTTTTAGCAGCGCAATGATCAAGCCGAGATAGGACGGCAGCAGGTTGGGCCACGCCTGCGGCAGCAGCAGAATGCGTAAAACCTGCCACTGGCTGAAACCCGAAGCCGTGCCCGCCTCGCTCTGGCCTGCGGGCAGTGACTCAATTCCGGCCAGCGTCGAGTGCATCACCGCCGCCGAGGTGAACCACGCCAGCGCCAGTATCACGGTCAGCGCGCCCGGCATTGAACTGCCAAACACCACCGGCAGTAGAAAGTAGAGCCAGAAAATCACAAAGATCAGTGGAATACCGCGAATAAACTCGGCCCAGACGAACAGCACGCGCCGCGTCCAGCCGCCAAACCGCCAGGCCAGCGCCGCCATTCCCACGCCCAGCACCAGCGCGATAGCGCCCGCCGAGATAGCCATAATTAAGGTCAGCAGCACGCCACCCGGCTCGCCGTCCGCCACCCGCCCCCACAGCAGGTAGGTGAAATTGTCATGCAGAACCGAATAATCAAACTCCACGCGGTGCTCCTTCAGCATTAGCCACGGCGGCAGGTTGCGGCTGGCGCTGCCCGGGCCGTTTTGGCCCTAAGATGACAAATAGCCAGCCCATCACTAAACCGAGCAGTAAATAGAGCGCGGTGCCGATGGCGAAGCCTTCCAGCGCGTGGGCGTTGTAACTTTCAATGCGGCTTATCTGGTAAGTCAGCTCCGAGAAGCCAATACCTGTGGCCAGCGACGACAGCTTCATTAGATTGAGATATTGGCCGGTGATCGGCTGCCACGCATTGGTCAGCCCCTGAGGCAACAGCACGTATCGCAGCAGCGCCCAGCGGGTAAATCCTTGAGAAACTGCCGCTTCTTGCTGCCCGGTGGACACCGAGTTCAGCCCGGCCTGCACCTCTTCCACAATAAAGGCCGCGCTAAACAGCGCCAGCCCCCAGGTGGCGCAGAGAAACTCCGGCGTCAACCACGCGATATTGACCGGTAAAGTGGCCCATGGGTGCTCGTCGCCAATGTAAAAACGCCACCCCTGCGGCAGCGCGCCATAGGCGGCAAAGTACCAAAACAGCAGTTGCACCAGCAGCGGCGTATTGCGAAATATCGACACATACACCGCCGCCACGCCCCTGCCCACGCGGCCCGGCGCAAGGCGCAGCACCAATAGCAGCAGGGTGAGCAGCGTCGCCAACAGGCTGGCGGCCAGCGTCACATATAAGGTGGTAAGAAAGCCGGAAATAATCCATTGCAGCGGCTGACCGGTCAGCACGCCCGCCCAGTCAAGGTGCCAGTTCATCAACCTTCCCCTCTTTGGCTAACTGTTCTTGCGCCGAGCGCAGCGGGAACAGCACCTTTTGCAGAAAACGCCGGGCGCGCGGATGCTGGGGCTGGGTGAAGAAGCTCTCCGGGTCGGCCTGCTCGAGGATTTGCCCGCCATCCATAAACACCACCCGGTCGGCAATTTCGCGGGCAAAGCTCATCTCGTGAGTCACCACAATCATGGTAATGCCGCTGTGCGCCAGCTCCTGCATCACCAGCAGCACTTCGCCAATCATCTCCGGGTCCAGCGCCGAAGTGGGTTCATCAAACAGAATAATATTGGGATCGGTGACCAGCGCGCGGGCGATAGCCACCCGCTGCTGTTGGCCGCCGGACAGCTGAGAGGGGAAATGATGAGCCCGGTCAGCCAGCCCAACTCTGACTAACAGCTCGCGCGCCTTGTGCCGCGCTGCCTCCTGCTTCCAGCCGTGGACCTTGGTCAGCGCCAGACTGACATTATCCAAGGCATCAAGATGGGCGTAGAGATTGAATTGCTGAAAAACAAAGCCAATATGGGTACGAAGCTGGCGCAGCGCTTTGCCGCTGAGGCCAGCCGTAGGGCGCTGATGAATGAAAATCTCGCCGCTGCTGAGGGTCTCCAGATGGTTGATCAGGCGGATCAGCGTCGACTTGCCCGAGCCGGACGGCCCGCAGACCGCCACCACTTCTCCCACCGCCACGCTCAAGTCCACCTGCTGGATAACCTGATGCGCGCCGAAAGATTTACTCACCTGTTTGAACTGCACCGCGACGGCTTTCTTGCCGCCCTCTGGAGACGAAAAAACCGCAGACGAGTCTGCGGTTGCTGAGGATGGTTGTTGCATAAACCCTGCCTGTCTAATTATTTTGCTTAGCTCTTGGCCTGAATCGTAAATAAGCGCGGCTGCGGCGATTTGGTCTGCGGGCCGAACCAGTTGTTATAAATGGTGGTCGCTTCGCCGGACTTCTCCAGACTCAGCAGTTCATCATTGACGGCTTTCAACAGGTTGGTTTCACCCTTTTTCACGCCGACGCCAATCTCCTCTTTACTGAGTAAATCCGGCAACACTTTGTATTTCGCCTTGTCCGGCGCGCCGTCGAGCAGCCCAGCCAGAATGGTGCTGTCCTGAGTAATAGCCTGAACGTTGCCATTGCGCAGAGCAGACAGCGCCAGCGGAATATCGTCATATGAGAGCACGCGAGATTTCGGGAATCGGTTATGCAACTCCTGCTCGCCGGTGGTGCCTTTCACCGCGCCAATGCGCGCCGTGGCGTACTCATCCAGCTTGTCCGGTGAACCAACGGGCACCAGGAACTGCTGCCCGGTGACGAAATAAGGGAGGGAGAAATCCACCACCTTGGCGCGTTCCGGCGTGATAGTAATGTCAGCCACGATGATGTCAGCCTTGCCCGATTGCAGCAGCGGAATGCGGTTTGCCGGGTTAGTCGCCACCAGTTGCAGCTTCACGCCCAGTGACTTGGCCAGCGCTTTGGCGAAATCCACGTCATAGCCGACAATGTCATGCGTTTTGGCATCAACTGAGCCGAACGGCGGGTTGGAGTCGAAGGTGGCGACCTTAATCACCCCGGCCTTTTTAATGTCCGACAGTTGATCGGCGTGGGCAGCAAAACTCGCCACGCCGCCGATTGAAAGTAAAATCCATGCTGCGAGTGACGCCTTACCAGAAACCAAACGAGCCATAGTTATTCCTTAATGATGAGTCAATGTTGCGGCAACCTGCGGCTGCTCATTTTTTTGCTGTTTTGCTGGTACTTGCGCGTAGCGGCTGGTCTTGAACGGCAGACCCAGTCGCTCGCGCAGAGTTTTGCTCTCCGTCGAGGGATGCCAGTAGCCGCGATCGGCCAGCACGGGCAGAACCAGACGAACGATGTCGTCCAGCGCCTCGGTCAAAACCGGGCCGCCGATAATAAAACCGTCAGCGCCGCCCTCTTCCACCCAGCGAATAAAGGTGTCAGCCACCTGCTCCGGTGTGCCGAAGAACTCGCCTTTCGGCAGCGTGGTCTGGAACGCCACGTCGCGCAGCGTCAGGTTTTTCTCTTTGGCTAAACGTTTAATCTGGTCGGTGGTGGAACGGAACGTGTTCTGCCCCAAGTCGCCAACGTCCGGGAAAGGCTCATCCAGCGGGTATTGGGAGAAGTCGTGGTGGTCGAAGAAGCGCCCCAGATAGGCCAGCGCGTCGTCCACTGAGATCAGGGAGAGCAGATATTGATATTTGGCCTCGGCTTCGGCTTCGGTCGCGCCGACAATCGGGCTGATGCCGGGGAAAATGCCCACCGGATGGCGGCCGTGCTTGGCGACCTGCGCCTGCAACTTGGTTGAATAATCCTGCGCTTCTTGCAGGGTGCGGGCGTTGGTGAAGACCGCGTCGGCCGATTTGCCCGCCAGCGCGATACCCGCTTCCGAAGCTCCGGCTTGGAAAATCACCGGCTGGCCCTGTGGCGAACGCTTGATGTTGAGTGGCCCTTCCACCGAGAAGAACTGCCCTTGGTGATTCAGCTTGTGCAGCTTGGCGGCGTCGAAAAACACCCCGCTTTCGCGGTCGCGGATAAAGGCATCGTCATCCCACGAGTCCCACAGCCCTTGCACCACGTTGATGTACTCTTCGGCGATTTGATAACGCAGTGAGTGCTCAGGGTGATCTTTACCAAAGTTCTTGGCGGAACCCGCCAGTGGCGAGGTCACTACGTTCCAGCCCGCCCGGCCATTGCTGATGTTATCGATGCTGGCTAACTGGCGCGCCACGGTGAAGGGGTCGCTGTAAGAGGTGGAAATGGTGCCCGCCAGCCCGATGCTGTGAGTCACGGATGCCAGCGCCGACAGCAGCGCCACCGGCTCAAAACGATTGAGGAAGTGCGGCAGTGATTTCTCATTGATGTGCAAACCGTCGGCGACAAACAGGAAATCGAAATTAGCGGCTTCGGCTTTCAGCGCCAACTCACGGAAATAGGGAAAATTGACGCTGGCATCGGCAGGGACTTTTTCGTGTCGCCATGAATTCATATGGCCGCCCGCGCCGTGCAACATCAGGCCTAATTTAATGCTTTTCTTGTTAGTCGCGTTAGCGTCAGCGGCTGATGAAGATGGAATGGATTGGCTCATAATTAGACTCCCAACTAAGGTCTGCGATGCAATATGAAAAGGCGATAGCAAAAGAATTCCACAGAAAGCATCGCGGCCTAAATATAAAAACCGTTCTTCTTATTTCGATAATTAGCTAATGGAATAAAAACCTAAAGAGAACCGAAAGGCATAACAGATAACCACTCGATATTTAGTAATTTGCCAATATGCGGTCAGGATTAATCAGGACATTAATTTCCCCGCCGCCATTATTCGCCGGCCAATACCATAAGGTTAAAATGATATGAGTCTTCATACTGCCGATGACACCCTCGACGCAGCATCACTCACTCCTTTAAAGCTTGAACAACAGTTGATCGACTGGCGCCGTGAATTGCATCAAAACCCGGAGTTGTCGAACCACGAATATGCCACTACCAAGCGAATTACCCATTGGTTGAACGCTGCGGGGATCCGCATCCTGAATCTCGGTTTAAAAACCGGCGTAGTGGCCGAGATTGGCCCGCAGGACGGCCCTTTGGTGGCGCTGCGCGGGGACATCGACGCCCTGCCGATTAATGAAATTTCCGGCGTGCCTTTCAGCTCGCAGCAGGCTGGAGTAATGCACGCCTGCGGCCATGACTTCCACACCTCGGTGATTCTGGGCGCGGCTTACCTGCTCAAAGCGCGGGAAGAGCAACTGCCGGGCCGCGTGCGGCTGTTCTTCCAGCCAGCCGAGGAGCGTTTCAACGGCGCGCTCCAGCTGATTGAAGCCGGCGCGCTGGACAATGTGGACGCCATTTTCGGCCTGCACAATGCGCCACAGCTGCCGGTCGGCACCTTCTCCACCAAAGGCGGCGCGTTCTACGCAAACGTCGACCGATTCCAAATCACCGTGACGGGCAAAGGCGCGCACGCCGCGCATCCCGAAGAAGGTGTCGATAGCATCGTCACCGCCAGCCACATCGTTACCGCGCTGCAAACCTTGGTCAGCCGCCACTTCAGCACCAAAGAGTCGGTGGTGGTCAGCGTGACCCGCATTGAGGGCGGCAATACCTGGAACGTGCTGCCGCAGGATGTTGACCTCGAAGGCACGGTGCGCACCCACAACGCCGAGATCCGCGAGCAGATCCCCGGCAAAATCCGTCAGGTGATTGAAGGCGTGGCGCAGGCGCTGGGCGCGAAGGCCGAACTGCACTGGTTCCCGGGGCCACCGGCGGTGGTCAATACGCCGCGCTGGGCCGAGTTTGCCAGTCAGGCGGCGCGGGAAGCAGGCTATAACGTTGAGCTGTCCGAGGCGCAAATGGGCGGTGAAGACTTCGCGCACTACCTGCATCACGTGCCCGGCGCCTTTGTCAGCATTGGCTCGGCCAGTGAGTTCGGCTTACATCACCCTAAATTTAATCCGAATGAAAAAGCCATATATCCGGCAGCGGTCTATTTCCAGCAATTAGCGGAAAAAGCATTGGCCAAACTGACAGAAAAATAACCTTTTCACTGCTAAGAATATTATCAGCCCGCCCGATTTAATGTCGGCCAGCGGGCCTTCTCCCTATCTTTCATCTCGGTTTTTTTATTTCTGCTTTATCAGTTTAGTTATTTAATTTTGTTGTTTTACATCCCACAGCCGCTCAGGAATAGTGAATTCGACACCTGCAAGGGTCTAATAAAAAATAATTAACCTAGATAGTTCGTGGTGCAGAAAGGTAGCCAACGCATCTACAACGCGAAATATGAGGGGTATGAGGGTAATAATGATGATCAGCACAAAATTAACCGCCGTGGCCGCTTTGGTTCTTTTTTCCTCCGTGGCTTATGCAGCACCGGGTATCGACTTAGTCGCCAATGAAACCCCTATCAATACGCCAAAAAGCCCTGAAGCCATCGCCAAAATCCCGGCAAACTTTAAGTTTGTCGAACCGGGCACCCTGACCGTTGCGCTGGCCGTGCTCGGCAGTGCCCCACCTTTTGGCCTTTATGCTCGTGACAATAAAACCGTGATTGGCAGCGAGGCCGACATTGCGCGTCTGGTTGCCGATGGCCTTGGCCTGAAGCTGAAAGTGGTGCCCGCCTCGTGGGAAGACTGGCCGCTCGGCGTGACGTCCGGCAAATACGATGCCGCTATCTACAACATTACGGTGACGAAAGATCGCAAAACTAAATTCGATTTCGCCACCTATCGACAAGATACGCTGGGCTTCTACGTGAAGACCGGCAGCAAAATTAAATCCATTACTTCAGCGCCGGATATTGCGGGTAAGAAAATCATCGTCGGCTCCGGCACCAATCAGGAAGCCGTCTTACTGGAGTGGGATAAGGAAAACCGCGCCAAGGGCCTCGCCCCGCTACAGCCTATTTATGTCACTGATGACGCAGCTTCGACGCTGGCTATCCAATCAGGCCGCGCCGACGCCACCTTCGGCCCGAACGTCACCGGGGCGTATAAATCCCTGTTAACTGGCAAAACCCAGTTAGTCGGCACCGTGCCGGGCGGCTGGCCGAAAACCGCCAACATCGCGGTGACGCTGAAAAAGGGTAATGGGCTGGTTGATGCCGTCCAAGCCTCGATTAACAGCGCCATCGCCAGTGGCAGTTACCTGAAAGTGTTAGACCGCTGGGGCGAGAGCGTCGAGAAGATCGATCACTCTGAAATCAACCCACCGGGCCTTGGTGATTAATTTTTCTCTTCAGCAGGAGCAGACCATGAGTCAGGACATTTTTATTCAAACCCTGCCGGACGACCCGCTGATTGCGCCCGTCATTGAAGGCTTATTTGGTGAATATCGCGCGCGTTATGGCGACTATTTTGGCCATCAGGAAGAAGAGCCGTTGAGCTACTACGCCCCGCCGGACGGGGTGTTTGTGGTGCTGTTGCGTAACGGTGTTCCCATTGCGATGGGGGCGTTTAAACGCTACGACCTGCAGACCGCCGAGCTAAAACGTATCTGGACCGACAAAACCTTGCGCCGCCAGGGATTGGCGAAAAAGGTGCTGGTTGAGTTGGAGCAACGCGCGCTGGAGCAAGGCTACAGCAAGCTGTTCCTCACTACCGGTTTCCGCCAGCCGGAGGCCGTGGGGTTATATCTGGCAAACGGCTATCAGCCGCAGTTTGATACTCGCGTGGACCCGGTGGTTTACTCCCTGCCGCCTTATGACGGTCGCTTACCCTTTACCAAAGCATTGCCCGTCGCCGTGGCTGCTGCCCCTGTTGCGGAGAAAGCCTATGAGTGACACATCGCTGCGACAGGCCGACCAGCCGCCTTTGAAAGTGGTCCCTGCCCGCTACCCGCTGCGCCTGATTGGCGCCATATTTTCGGTCTTTATTCTGCTGGTGATCGTCCAGTCGATTGCCACCAATCCGCGCTGGGAATGGGGCGTGTTTCGCCAGTGGTTCTTTGAACCCGCCATCCTGCAAGGCTTAGCCAAAACCCTGCTGCTCACCCTACTGGGCACGCTGTTTGGCATTATCTTTGGCACAGCGCTGGCGCTGGCCAGACTGTCCAAATCCTACTTACTGAATGGACTGGCGTGGGGCTATATCTGGCTATTCCGTTCACTGCCGATGTTGCTGGTGCTGATCATTCTCTACAACTTTTCCTATCTGTACGACAGCCTGTCGGTCGGCATTCCCTTTACCTCGATTGAGTTCTTCAGCCACCCAACCGTGGACCTGCTGGATCAGTTCTCCGTCGCCGTGCTGGGGCTTTCGCTGGTGCAGTCGGCCTACACCGCCGAGATTATTCGCGGTGGCATTTTGGGTGTCGAGCATGGTCAGCATGAGGCAGCCGCGGCACTGGGTTTGCCGGGCTATCGCCGCACCTTCCGCATCATATTGCCGCAGGCACTGCGGGCGATTATCCCTACCGGCTTTAATGAAGTGATCAGTCTCGCCAAGGGCACCTCGATTGTTTACGTGCTGTCGATGCCCGAGCTGTTTTACACCGTGCAGGTGATCTACAACCGCACCCAGCAGGTAATTCCCCTGCTGATGGTAGCGACCGTCTGGTATCTGGTTATCACTTCGGTGCTGTCGGTACTGCAATATTATGTTGAACGCTATTTCTCACGCGGAGCCGTGCGCGAGCTACGACCGACGCCAATCCAACGTTTCCGCCTGTGGGCGCGCGGCTAAGCCGCGAAGGAGTAAATGTATGTCTGAAGCTTTTGACCTGTTCGTTTCACGCCCAACGGCCAAAGCCGCCGAGCCGATATTGCTGCGCCAGCCGCAGCATCAGGCACCGGGCAGAATTGAAATCAGCCACCTGAGCAAACATTTTGGCGCACACAAGGCGCTGGATGACGTGAGCCTAAGCATTGAACCCGGCACCGTGACGGTGATCCTCGGGCCATCCGGCTCGGGGAAATCCACTCTGCTGCGCACCATTAATCATCTGGAACGCGTCAATGAGGGCACCATTCAGATTGATGGCGACTATGTTGGCTATCAGCGCAAAGGCGACAAGCTGTATGAGTTGAAAGAGCGGGCAATCCTCAAACAGCGGGTTAACGTCGGCTACGTCTTCCAGAACTTTAACCTTTTCCCGCACCTGTCGGTGCTGGATAACATCATTGAAGCCCCTATCGTTCACCGGCTGATGAACCGCAAACAGGCCATTGCCCGTGCTTATGAGCTGCTGGACACCGTCGGGCTGCGCGAAAAAGCTCAGGCTTACCCGCGCCATCTTTCCGGCGGGCAGCAGCAGCGCATTGCCATTGCCCGCGCGCTGGCTCTCAACCCAAAAGTGATGCTGTTTGACGAACCCACCTCGGCGCTGGACCCGGAGTTGGTCGGCGAAGTGCTCGACGTCATTAAAAAGCTAGCGCGTTCTGGCGTCACGCTGGTCGTCGTCACCCATGAAATCGGTTTCGCCCGTCAGGTGGCGGACCAGGTGGTGTTTATGGTGGATGGCAAAGTGGTGGAGAGCGGCTCTGCGTCGCAGGTTCTGGACAACCCGCGCCACGGCCGCACCCGCAGCTTCCTAGAAAAAGTGCTGTGAACCGGCCTCATTCTGCCGGTGCATCCGCCGCTACCAGCATTGTCGTAGTGCTTCCCAGCGCTAACAGCAATAGCAAGGCTGATGCACCGGCAAAGCCTTCCCCATTCGGATAACCCTGCAGTAAAAATACCGCCAGCCCGACCCCGACTGCTGCTCCCATCGCACGTAGCGGCAGGACGTAGGGCAGATAGACCTGCTGAGAGATCGCGGCGTTGGCCCCTTGCTTTAAAACCCATATCCGCAGCGCCAGCATAAAGAGGGTCAGCACCAGTGGAAATAAACCGGTTTCCAGCGTGGCCTGGTCGATGAAGAAGGCTTGGCTCACCAAGACGGTCAGAAAAAGCCCAGTGGCAATCCCCGCCGTTGAAAATACCTCAGCACCAAGCGCCCATGAGAAACCGTGCTGACGGCGCAAAGCCCTTGGCAGCCAAGGCCGCGCCCCATACTTCTCATTCAGAATCAATAGCCCCAACAGGATGGCGGCGATGCCGTTGATCAAATGAGTATTAGCATCCGCCACGCCGCGCTCCGACCAGCTAAGTAATGCCACCAGCAGGCTGACTGCGGTCAGACAGGCCAGTAAAGTCGACATCGCATGGCCCGCCGCCGAGCGCCCGACTGTCGCAAAAATCACCACCGCGCCCAGCAATAAATTGGCAGTAAACAGCTCTGCCCAGCCAACGAGAGAAAACAGCAGGCCCGAAACCAGCGCCTGAAGCGAAAACAGCAGAGCGAATAACTCAGCTTTATTGCCAGCCCGCAGCTGGCGTTGCTCGATACACAGAGTCATGAGAGAGCTTCCTTTGATTGAGAGGTATCAGCACTAGCATGAATTCACTTCATCTATACCGATATTGCAAAACAAGCTTACTCCGCTTATTTTGGGTCAATCAAAGTCATCATTTTCAGCCATGGATGAAAATAACTCATCATGAATGCAAACGTAAGAAAACCGCGCCTGCCGCCACTGGGTTCACTCAAAGCCTTCGACGTGGTGGCGACGCAGGGTAGCTTTAAACGCGCCGCCGAAGAGATTGGCGTGACCGCCACCGCCATTAGCCATCAAATCCGCGTTTTGGAAGAGTCCCTGTCCGCTCAGGTGTTTGAACGCAGCGCCCGCGAGGTGAAACTCACCGCCGTCGGCCAGATCCTGCGTCAGGCAACGCGTCAGGCATTTAGCACCCTGCAAGACGCGGTGAATGAAATTCACCACGCGCGCCAGCCCGCAGCCTTAACCCTCAGTACCACCTCGAACTTTTTGACACACTGGCTGGTACCACGCCTGGCTGATTTGAAAACCCATGCGCCGACGCTCGACCTGCGGCTTCATACCAGCATTGAACTGGTGGATTTAACCAAGAATACCGTGGACGTTGCTATTCGCTACAGCCAGCACGCCAGCGTTCAGCTCGACTCCACCCTGCTCTCCCATGACCGTTTTGTGTTGGTTGCCAGTCCTACGCTGGGATTAAAGCGGCTGGAAGATTTACTCACTGCCACGCTGTTCCATGTAGAAAATCGCATGATCCCGCAGCCCTCGCCGGACTGGGAGAATTGGCGCCAGCAGTTTGGCCCTGCCGGATTAAATATTGATGCCGGCCTGCGCTTTACCGATGAAACCCATGCCATTCAGGCGGCGATTGCCGGACAGGGCGTGGCCATCGTCAGCAGCCTGCTGGCTAAAGACTTTATCGAAAAAGGCATTTTGCAAGTGCCGTTTGAGCAGTGCCTGCCGGGCGCAAATTACTATTTTGTCACTTCAGCCGATAAAGCCGATCGTGACGACATTGTGGAATTAAAGCATTGGCTGCAAAGCAGAATGCCGCTGACAGCCGAGCACTAACGCGAGACACACGCCCTGTGCCACAAGATTGATGTCAAATTGTGTGCGAGCCGTTCCCAAGTCCAAAAGAGATGATTATCATTATCATCTTTCATTTTCGCTCTAGGGATTGTCATGTTCACTGGTTTACTTCGCCCCGCACGCCTTTTGGCGGTGGCCAGCTCGCTGCTGATTTCATTTATGGCGCAGGCCGCACCTTTCACCGTTACTGATATCGCCGGTCGCCAAGTGACCTTCGACCATACGCCGCAGCGCGTCATGCTGGCTGACTCGCGCGCCCTGATTGCCTTAAATATTTTGCACCCGGAAGATCCTTTGAAAAATATCGTTTCAATGGACAACTCGCTGCAAACCAAAGCCGCAGATATGAATCAGGCGTACCTGAAAAAATTCCCGAAAATGAAAGACATTCCCATTTTCGACAACCCATACGTGGCTGATTTCAGTGTCGAAAAAGCGGTGACTCTGAAGCCTGACTTGGTGATTTTCGATACCGGCCTGCTGAGCAAAATGACCGATAGCGGCACCCTCGCTTTACTGCAAAAACTCAATATTCCGGTGCTGTTTATCGACTTCCGCCAGCAGCCGCTGACTAATACCGTCGCCAGCATGCAGATGTTAGGTAAGGTGTTTGACCAAGAGAAAAACGCCCAAACCTTTGTTGATTTTTACCAACAGCGCCTGAATTTAATTCGCCAGCGGGTAGCCACGCTCAAGCCAGACCAGCGCCCGAGCGTCTTCATTGAGCGCCATGCAGGTTTGCACAGCGAACAGTGCTGCTCCACCTTTGGTAAAGGCAGCTTTGGTCAGTTTATTGACGAGGCCGGTGGTCAGAACATTGGCAGCAAACTGTTCCCGGCGATGGGTGGCGATATCAACGTTGAGCAGTTGATCAGCAGCAACCCGGATTACTACCTGATGACCGGCGCTGACTGGAGCCGCGGCAACAAACCTTCTGGCGCCGTGCCTTTCGGCTACAGCACCAATGAAGCGACCGTGCAGAAAAGCCTGAGCGCCTTGATGAGCCGCAATGGCATCAGCGTACTGAAATCCATTAAAGACAAGCAGGTTTTGGCGATGTACCACCAGTTCTATGACCTGCCTTTCAACGTGATTGCCGTCGAAGAGATTGCCAAGTTCCTGCACCCGGACTTGTTCAAAGATATCGACCCACTGGCCGATTTAAAGATGGCCCACGAGAAATTCACCTCGCTGGATTACAGCGGCGTGTTTTGGGCTACACCGCAGTAGTTCCTCTTCGCAGGGCGCCGCCACGCGCCCTGCCTTCCCTTAGCTCCTCGCCGTTTACATCAGCACCGAAAATCTAGCCTGCGGGTCAACATCCAGAGCCGTCAGTGTCTGATAAAGCTGATCGATACGTTCCCACAGAATCGAGTTCAACAACTCTTTCGCAATAGGATTGGCTAATTCGGTCATCGCAAAAACCAGTGCCCGACATTGTTCACACAGTTCAACCGCCGTCAGAGGCGTCGCATCGTAAAGCCCATCAAATGAATTAACTAAAGTAGCAACATTGTCCATTTTATATACCTTCCTGAAGAGTAATTATGGCCGACTCCTAAGCCCCTACGGCATAGGGAGACAGCTCAGACGGAGGTAGGAATACCGGTCCCAATTTCCGGTCAGCCCGAAGGCTGCCCCGTCTGAGCCACCATAGTTACATTTTTAAAATCAATGTAATACGCAGCGAAGACGTCACTACAATTGCTATTGGGGACTGCCTCAGGTTCCTACGCCCGACCACGGTTTTCACCGCAGCAAGGACAGCCTATTCCTTTTTTATTGGCTTATCAGAGGGAAAAATCATCTCTGCGAGGTGTCTTGGAAGGTTATTGTCGGGTTACATGAGCGACAAAATAAATTACGAGGTGCATTCCAGTTTTGGGGGGGCGGCGGCCCCTGACGCGCTTTTTTAATCTTTAAAGATTTGAATCTTTGAATCTTTAAATTCAAATACAAATTCAAAACCGTGGGCGTCGGCCCACACCGACCAAGGGAGGCGTAAACGCGCCTCCCTTGGAACCCTGCGTTTT
>NZ_JAWUDN010000011.1:0-124968 GCF_044430645.1 Ewingella allii
TCTCAGTCGTTGTTCCCGGTCAGTGGAGGCGCATTATAGGGAGTTCTCAGAAGGCCGCAACCCCTAATTTCAAATAATTTTCCAACCGCGTTTTTTTTCAACGATATGCCCAGAGATCCAGCATTACAGCGCTTTTTTGTACGATAACTTGGAAAAATCCTCAGCAAACCTCTTCACTTGCTCCCAATCGGTGTATTCCACTTCTTTACTGGTATCCGTTTCGCCGCCGGTCATACGCATAATAAGTTGGATCATCACCTTATCTATCCAGCGGTAACGCGGGTAACGCAGCGCCCCGGCGAAGACACCACATAAAGCTGGCTGCCAAGGCGTCGCCAACAGGAACTTGCGGACATAAGGATTGGTCTGGGGCGTGCGCTTCTCAGGTTTGCGGGCGGTGAGGTTTACGCAGAAGAAAGCCGAAGGCATGTTGTTGAGCTGGTCGACGTTACGCTTGATGAATTTATCCAGCACGGCATTGAAGTGTCCATAGCGGATAGAAGCGCCAATCAGCACTTGGTCATACTGTGAAAGATTGACGTGCTCGCCGTGAACCAGATCAATCACGTCACACTCGGCCTTCTCTTTCATGCAACTTGCTATATAAGAAGCAATGGCATGGGTTTGCCCATCACGTGTTGAATAGAGTACCAGTGCTTTCATATCAAGTTCCCTCCTAAATAAGACAAGTCATTACTCACGCCAGAAGGTTGGAGTAAACAGAACCAACAGCGTAAAGACTTCAAGGCGACCAAAAAGCATGGTCACAATCAGAATCCACTTCGCAGTGGGGTTCATCGAAGCAAAGTTATCAGCCACCACGCCCAGCCCCGGCCCGAGGTTATTGAGGGTGGCAGTCACGGCGGCAAAAGCAGAGAAGTTATCCACCCCCGTCGCGACGATAGCCAGCATACTGACGATAAACACCAAAGCGTAGGCGGAGAAGAAACCCCATACCGCTTCGATAATACGTTCCGGCAGTGCGCGGTTACCCAGTTTAATGGTGTAAACCGCGTTCGGGTGGACCAGACGTTTCAGTTCACGCGAACCCTGTAAATAGAGCAGCAGGATACGGATAACCTTCAAGCCGCCGCCGGTCGAACCCGCACAGCCGCCGATAAAGGCAGAACATAGAAGAAGGATTGGCAGGAACAGAGGCCATTTCGAAATGCTATCCGTGGTGTAGCCCGCGGTAGTCGCCATCGACACCACCTGGAAGAACGCCTGATTGAGCGTCTCTAAGCCGGAGCTATAAACATTGTGCAACCACAGCACTGAGGTACAGACAATCACCAGCGTCAGCTGCACGCCAATGAACATACGGAATTCGGGGTCGCGCCAATACACTTTAAGGTTACGGCCGCTGAGCATCGCGAAGTGCAAACCGTAGTTACAGCCGGAGATCAGCAGGAACACCGCGATAATGGTGTTAATAGTGCCGCTGTGGAAATAGCCAATGCTGGCGTCATGGGTAGAGAAGCCGCCGATGGCGATGGTGGAGAAGCTATGGGAGATGGCGTCGAACACCGGCATCCCCGCGCCCCACAGTGACAGAGCACAGGCAATCGTCAGCAAAACGTAGATTAGCCACAGGGTTTTTGCCGTCTCGGCGATGCGCGGGCGCATTTTGTTATCTTTCAGCGGCCCTGGCATTTCTGCCCTGTAGAGCTGCATGCCGCCGACGCCCAATATAGGCAGGATAGCCACGGCGAGCACGATGATCCCCATACCGCCAAACCATTGCAGCATCTGCCGATAGAATAGAATGGCCTTCGGCAGTGAGTCCAGCCCGACCAGCGTGGTCGCGCCCGTGGTGGTCAAGCCGGAGAAAGATTCAAAGAAAGCATCGGTGAGGGAAAGGTTTGGGCGCTCGGAAAACAGAAACGGCAATGCCCCCACGCTGCCCAGCACGGTCCAGAAAAGCACCACGATGAGGAAGCCCTCTCGCGGCTTTAGCTCGCTTTTTTGCTTTCTATTGGGCAACCAGAGGAACAGGCCAATGGTCAGCGCCACGAAGAAAGTTTGGCTAAACGCGCGCCCTGCGCCATCGCGGTAAATCAGTGCGACCAATCCGGGAATAATCATCGTTCCGGAGAACAGGATGACAAGCACCCCCACGATGCGAGTTATGGCACGAAAATGCATGCTGGCGTGTTCCTCAGCGAATGAGTCATTAGAGAGTAATTATAAAACCGGCTGCAAATTGAGCGTGCCGCGACTGAGATCGTATAAACGGGTGACAATAGCCGAGGCTTCTGTGGCCGGTAAGGCCAGGCGCATGTCGACTCCCGCCCCGTAATTGCTTTGTAAAATATGTCCGCCCACCTGCTGCAACAGGTTTTCCACCAGCGTTAACTGAGCGTAGTCACATTGCAGCGTAAATTCCCTGAGTGGGACTTTTTCATGTATCGAAAGCAGCTTTAATGCCTGCTGAACACCACCGCCGTAGGCTTTTACCAAGCCGCCGGTGCCTAACATAATGCCGCCATAATAACGCACCACGACGGCGGTTATCTCGCCGACGCCGCTGCCTAGCAACTGGGCCAGAATCGGCTTGCCCGCCGTGCCCGCTGGCTCGCCGTCATCAGAGAAGCCGAGCTGCTGGGAGTCCGTTGGCGTGCCTGCCACGAAAGCCCAGCAGTGATGCCGAGCCGTCGGATGCTGACTTTTTACATCATTTATAAAGGACTTAGCCGCCTCTACCCCTTCGGTATGCGCCAAAAGGGTAATAAAGCGGCTTTTCTTTATCTCTTCACTGAAACTGACAGATTCAGCAGGTACGGGATAAGGCTGCATCAGACAAGTTTCAAATCACGCGTCATATTTTCAATGTGATTGTCGTGAATGACAATATTGTCTTCGATACGAATGCCGCCATAAGGTTTCAGCGCTTCAATGCGATCCCACGCAAAGTGCTTGCTGAACTGCCCGTCGCGCCAAGGCGCAAGCAAAGACTCGATGAAGTACAGGCCCGGCTCAATGGTCAGCACCATTCTCGGCTGGATAATGCGGGTACAACGCAAGAACGGATATTTTGACGGCGCGGCCAGATGAGTGCCGGTTTCATCCTGCATGAAGCCTGCGACATCATGGACTTGCAAGCCCAGCGGGTGCCCCAAACCATGTGGCAGGAAAGGCCCCGTCAGGTTCTGCTCCACCATGGCTTCTTCGCTGATATCCACCACCAGCTTGTGCGCTTTCAGCAACTTAGCAATGCGATGGTGCATCTGCACATGGTAATCGGTGTAGCTGACACCGGCTTTAATCGAGTCAATCAGCGCCAACTCTTCGGTATTTAAATCTTTAATCAGATCGGCGAAGTCGTTGTTCTGCTTGGCGGCGTAGGTACGCGTCAAATCCGCCGCGTAGCCGTTGTACTCAGCCCCGGCGTCGAGCAGGAAGCTGCGCATTTCGGCTGGCGGTTGGTGGTCAAGCTTGGTGTAATGCAGCACCGCCGCGTGCTCATTCAATGCCACGATGTTGTCATAAGGCACGTCAGTATCGCGATGGCCGGTCGCCGTAAGGTAGGCAAGGTTGATGTCGAACTCGCTCATGCCGGACAAAAAGGCTTCCTGCGCGGCGCGATGACCACTGACCGCCACCTTTTGCGCTTCACGCATACAGGCAATTTCATAGTCAGTTTTATAAGCGCGGTGGTAGTGCAGGTAGTCCAGCACGGCTTTCGGGTTGACGTTATCTGCCGCCACGCCCAGATTAATCGCTCGCTGCGGGCTTGAGCCAATGTAAGCCACGCGCTTCAAATCAGCAGGAAGTTGGTTTTTGATGTCGTCGGCTTTGGCCAGCGGCGACAGTGACACTTCGTGCGTCCAGAAAGAGTCAGGCAGAGGCTCTACCTTGTGCCAGTAGTCCACCGGCGAGTAAAACCAAAGTTTTGGTGCATTAACTCCATCGACCCACAGCCAGCAGTTCGGCACTTTGGTGACCGGCACCCAGGCTTTGAATTGCGGGTTCACTTTGAACGGATAGCTGTGGTCATCGAGGAAGGTCGTTATTAGATCACCGGAGTGAATTAATAACGCATCAAGTTGATTACGTTGCAGTATTTCACGCGCACGTTGCTCTAGCGTGGCGATATGTTCTTTGTAAAGCGTAGTAAGCGATTCCATCAAACGGTCCTTTTTTCCTGCAAAACGATGGCGCATCTTATCACAGCCGCGCACAGGTCGTAGCCCCGGAAGGTTTGTGATCCCTCCAGCAAATTACACTCATCTCATTTGCAAATTATTAACATAAAAACCACACTCCATTCATCTGGTCATACCAGATCATCCCAGATGATTCAGGAGAGACACATGCTCTACCAAGGCGAAACATTACACCTGCACTGGCTCCAAGACGGCATTGCCGAGCTGGTGTTTGATGCTCCAGGCTCTGTTAACAAGCTCGACACCCGCACCGTGGCTAGCCTCGGCGAAGCCATTAGCGTGCTTGAGAAGCAAACTGATCTGAAAGCTCTGCTGCTCAGTTCGGCCAAACCGGCGTTTATTGTCGGGGCTGACATCACCGAGTTCCTTTCCCTGTTCAATGCGCCAGCCGAAAAACTGCATCAGTGGCTTAATTTTGCCAATAGCATCTTTAACCGTCTGGAAGATCTTAACGTTCCGACGCTTTCCGCTATTACTGGCTATGCGCTGGGCGGCGGCTGCGAATGCGTGCTGGCGACGGATTTCCGTATCGCCACGGCGGACGCCCGTATCGGCCTGCCGGAAACTCGTTTAGGCATTATGCCGGGCTTTGGTGGTTCAGTGCGCATGCCGCGCCTGCTGGGTGCCGATAGCGCGCTGGAAATTATCGCCGCCGGTAAAGACATCAGTGGCAAAGACGCATTAAAAGTCGGATTGGTCGATGCCGTGGTGGAAGCGGATAAATTGCGCGACGCCGGGCTGAACATGCTCAAGCAAGCCATTGCCGGCAAGCTCGACTGGCAGGGCCGCCGCGACGTGAAGCGCCAGCCGCTGAAACTCAGCCAGATTGAAGCCACCATGAGCTTCAGCGTGGCCAAAAGCATGGTGCTGCAAACCGCAGGCAAACACTACCCTGCGCCAATGACCGCGGTGAAAACCATTGAAGCCGCGGCCAAGCTTGGTCGCGACGAAGCCCTGAAACTGGAAACCGCCAGCTTTGTTCCCCTCGCGCAATCCAAAGAGGCCCGCGCGCTGGTTGGTATCTTCCTCAATGACCAGTTTATCAAAAGCAAAGCCAAGAAATTGGCGAGCGAAAGTGAGAAAACCACGCAGGCTGCGGTACTGGGTGCTGGGATCATGGGCGGCGGCATTGCCTATCAGTCAGCCCTGAAAGGCGTGCCGGTCATTATGAAAGACATTAATGATAAGTCGCTGACGCTGGGAATGAATGAAGCGGCCAAGCTGCTGAATAAACAGCTGGAACGCGGCAAACTCGACGGCCTGAAGATGGCGAAAGTGCTTTCTACTATTCAGCCAACCCTGAGCTACAGCGGCATCGAACGCGCCAAAGTGGTGGTTGAAGCTGTGGTTGAGAATCCAAAAATCAAATCGGCGGTGCTGGCCGAGGCCGAAGCCCTGCTGGACAGCGACACCGTGCTGGCGTCCAACACCTCGACCATTCCCATTGACCAGTTAGCCACGGCGCTGAAGCGCCCGGAAAACTTCTGCGGCATGCACTTCTTCAACCCGGTGCACCGTATGCCGCTGGTTGAAATCGTCCGTGGGGCCAAAACCTCCGAAAAAACGCTGTCGCGCATCGTCTCTTATGCTCTGAGCATGGGGAAAACGCCAATTGTGGTGAATGACTGCCCGGGCTTCTTCGTCAACCGCGTGCTGTTCCCTTACTTCGCGGGCTTCAGCCTGCTGCTGCGCGACGGCGCGGACTTCCGCCAAATCGACAAAGTGATGGAGAAGCAGTTCGGCTGGCCGATGGGCCCGGCTTACCTGCTCGACGTGGTGGGTATTGATACCGCGCATCACGCCCAGGCCGTCATGGCGGCGGGCTTCCCGGACAGAATGGCGAAAGACTATCGCGATGCGATCGACGTGCTGTTTGATAGCCAGCGCTTTGGGCAGAAAAACCAGCTGGGCTTCTATCGCTACAGCGAAGACAGCAAAGGCAAGCCGCGCAAAGAGAATGACGAGCAGGTGGATAAGCTGCTGGCGGGCCAAAAAGCCGAGTTCGCGCCGGATGACATTATCGCCCGCATGATGATCCCGATGATCAACGAAGTGGTGCGCTGCCTGGAAGAAGGCATTGTCGCCAGCCCGGCCGAGGCCGATATGGCGCTGGTGTACGGCATCGGTTTCCCTCCGTTCCACGGCGGCGCGTTCCGCTATTTGGACACGCTGGGCACCGCCGCGTACCTGAAACTCGCCGAACAATATTCGCATCTGGGTGCGCTGTATCAGGTGCCAGAGGGTTTGCGCGCTAAAGCGAAAACCAATGACACTTACTATCCGGTCGCAACTCCGCTGGAAGACTTCAGCACCGGCACTCAGGCATAAGGACCGAAATCATGGAAAACGTAGTCATTGTTGATGCAGTCCGCACCCCGATGGGCCGCTCCAAAGGCGGGGCGTTTCGCAACGTGCGCGCTGAGGACCTGTCCGCGCACCTGATGCGCGCCATCGTCAGCCGCAATGCGGCGCTCGACCCGAAAGAAATTGATGATATTTACTGGGGCTGCGTCCAGCAGACGCTGGAACAAGGCTTCAATATTGCCCGTAACGCCGCCCTGCTGGCGGAGATCCCGCGCAATGTACCCGCTACCACGGTGAACCGCCTGTGCGGATCTTCCATGCAGGCGCTGCACGACGCGGCACGCGCCATTATGGTGGGCGATGCACAGGTCGGCCTGATTGGCGGCGTTGAGCACATGGGCCACGTGCCGATGAATCACGGGGTGGATTTCCATCCGGGCTTGAGCCGCACCGTCGCCAAAGCGGCGGGGATGATGGGGTTGACCGCCGAAATGCTGGCGAAAATGCACAATATCAGCCGCGAAATGCAGGATGAGTTTGCCGCACGCTCTCACCAGCGCGCTCACGCGGCGACCGTAGCCGGGCACTTCGCCAATGAAATCATTGCCACCGACGGCCATGACGCCGACGGCGTGCTTACCAGCTATAGCTATGATGAAGTGATCCGCCCGGAAACCACGGTAGCAACCCTGTCTACACTGCGCCCGGCGTTCGCCCCGGTGAATGGCACCGTGACGGCAGGCAGTTCGTCGGCGCTGTCCGATGGCGCTTCAGCGATGCTTATCATGAGCGAGTCCAAGGCCAAGTCTCTGGGTTTACAGGCTCGCGCGCGCATCAAGTCGATGGCGGTGGTCGGCTGCGACCCTTCAATCATGGGTTACGGCCCGGTTCCGGCAACACGTTTAGCATTGAAACGTGCCGGATTGAGCGTGCAGGACATCGGCCTGTTCGAGCTGAATGAGGCATTCGCCGCGCAGGCTCTGCCATGCATGAAGGATCTGGGCTTGCTGGAAACCATGGAAGAGCGCGTGAACCTCAACGGCGGCGCGATTGCCCTCGGCCACCCGTTAGGCTGCTCCGGCTCGCGTATCTCCACCACCCTGCTCAACCTGATGGAACGCAAAGACGTGCAGTTCGGCGTCGCCACCATGTGCATCGGTTTGGGTCAGGGGATTGCCACGGTATTCGAAAGAGTCTGATAATCTGATGAAAAGCAAAAAGCGGGCAATAGCCCGCTTTTTTAATGACGATTTGATGCTCATTCGTGTTGTATCAAGGCGGCAAATGAGAGAACCCCCAGGAGCTTACATTAGTAAGTGACTGGGGTGAGCGAAGGCAGCCAACGCCGAGACAACGCGAGGGATGGCTCAATCTCTTTCCTTAAATCATTCGTGTTGTATCAAGGCGGCAACTGAGAGAACCCCAGAAGCTTACATTAGTAAGTGACTGGGGTGAGCGAAGGCAGCCAACGCCGAGACAGCACGAAGGATGACGGGAAAGTTAGATGAAGGAGAAAGCGTCTCCAAACATCCGATCTTCCTGCGCTGCGCGCTCGGCAACAAAACGCTCGCGAGCGATTTTCGCCATTTCAAAACGTCCGGCAATGTAGATATCGTGACCCGCCAGCGAGGAGAAGTCCTGTAAAACGGCGCTCAGGACGGTGCCGCTTCGGCCCTGCCAACCTGCTTCCGGCTGTTCGACCACCGGGATCACTTTCAGATTCGGGTGATTCACGCTCAGCGCTTCCAGCTCGCCCAAGTCATAAAGATGCTTCAGCTCGCGGCCACCCCAGTAGATGGAGATATCGCGGTTTGGCTGCTGCTCGAGCGCGGCGACCAGAATGGAGCGCGCATAAGAGAAGCCCGTGCCACCGGCAATCAGCACCAGCGGACGCTCGCCGTCTTCGCGCAACCAGGCATCACCGTGGGGAATATCCACGGTAATAGATTTCTCTTTCAGGATGCGATCCATTACTGCCATGGCATACAAATTCAGCTCGGAGGCACCGATGTGTAACTCGATATCGCTCCCCTCGCCGGGCGTAGAAGCCAGAGAGAACGGGCGCTTGTCGCGCTCGTCCATCACCACCATCAGATACTGACCGGCACGGAAAGAAAAAGGCGTTTCCGGCGATAACCGAACCCGATACACAGTATCAGTAATGGCCTCAACCGAGGTGACTTTACAGCTCAATGTGGTCATGCATTCCCTCTGTGGGTCATTTTGCAAAGCGTTAGGGCGCGGCGAGAGTGATCACCAAGCCGCAGCCTGCGTTATTTTTTAGGCTTAGGCGCTTTATGCGCGTATTTCTCGTCAGCGAAAATACCCAAGTCATCCCAAATAGCGTCTACTCGCGCAGTCACTGCGGGATCTTTCACAATCGGACGTCCCCACTCGCGCTGCGTCTCACCCGGCCATTTGTTGGTGGCATCAAGCCCCATCTTGGAGCCGAGCCCGGAAACCGGAGACGCAAAGTCGAGGTAGTCGATTGGCGTATTTTCTACGAGCACCGTGTCGCGCGCAGGGTCCATCCGCGTAGTGATTGCCCAGATAACATCATTCCAGTCACGAGCATTCACATCGTCATCACAGACGATAACAAACTTGGTGTACATAAACTGACGCAAGAATGACCAAACACCCATCATGACGCGCTTGGCATGGCCTGCGTACTGTTTCTTCATCGTAACGACAGCAAGGCGGTAAGAGCAACCCTCTGGCGGCAGATAAAAATCAACAATTTCTGGGAACTGCTTTTTCAGAATGGGCACGAAGACTTCGTTTAGCGCCACACCCAGCACTGCTGGCTCATCCGGCGGACGGCCGGTATAAGTCGAATGGTAAATCGGGTTTTTACGCTGCGTGATGTGCGTGATCGTAAAGACCGGGAAGCTGTCTACTTCATTATAGTAGCCCGTGTGGTCGCCATAAGGCCCTTCGGGTGCCGTTTCGGCCGGGTCGATATAGCCTTCAAGCACGATTTCAGCACTGGCGGGCACTTCGAGGTCGTTGGAAATACACTTCACAACTTCGGTTTTATTGCCGCGCAGCAAGCCCGCAAAGGCATATTCTGACAGGGTATCTGGCACTGGCGTGACCGCGCCGAGAATGGTGGCCGGGTCGGCACCCAAGGCGACGGAAACCGGGAAACGCTGCCCCGGATTTTGCTGGCACCACTCTTGGAAGTCTAACGCGCCGCCCCGATGGGACAGCCAGCGCATAATGACTTTGTTCTTTCCCAGCACCTGCTGGCGATAAATACCCAAGTTCTGGCGCTGCTTGTGCGGGCCGCGAGTGACCGTCAGGCCCCAGGTGATCAGCGGCGCGGCATCTTCTGGCCAGCAGTGCATAACCGGAATGCGCGTCAAATCAACGTCATCCCCTTCCCAAACCTGTTCCTGACAAGGTGCTGAGTGCAGCACCTTGGTCGGCATATTCATCACTTGTTTGAATTTGGGCATTTTGTCGTAGAAATCGCGGAAGCCGCGCGGCGGCTCAGGCTCTTTCAGAAACGCCAATAATTCACCGACTTCGCGCAACGCACTGACATCCTCCTGCCCCATCCCTAACGCGACGCGCTCGGGGGTGCCAAAAAGGTTGCACAGCACCGGCATGTCGTAGCCTTTAGGATTTTCAAACAGTAATGCAGGGCCACCGGCACGCAGGGTGCGGTCTGCAATTTCAGTCATTTCCAGATAGGTATCGACAGGCTGAGTAATGCGTTTCAGCTCGCCTCGCTTTTCAAGTAACGAGATGAAGTCTCGTAAATCACGGTATTTCATGCTGATTTTTATCGCCAAATTGAAGGAGAGCATTATAGAGCCTCTCCAGGGTTGTTGCTGCCTTTTTGTTATCAGTAGGTAAAAAGTAATAACAAAAAGGCAGGGTAACCGTCAGTCAGCACGCTGGCTAAACTGACGGTGCGAAAATTTCATGCGCCTAGCCTATTAGAGACATTCAAACGGAACCAGCGCGCTAAGTGCCTTGGTGTCCTGATATTCCTTCGTCTCGTGGCCATGGCGGAAGACTTTAAAGCCCTGACCTTTGGCGCTGAAATAGCTCAGTTGATCACCCGACACGTGCAGCAGGCTGCCTTCACGCAGCGCCACCACGGACTCACTTGGGTTTACCGCGCAGAACTCGGCAAGACGCTCGTCGCGCGTTTCACCCATGTGGCCACTCAGGTGGGCATCAATGTAGTGCGGGTTGATTTGCACCGGGAACAGGCCCAGCGCGGGCAGCACGACGGAGTTGCTCACTGGCATATCATTGGTGGTGCGAATGCTTGGCGTAGCCACGTTGCAGCCCGCACTCCAGCCAATGTAAGGCACGTTGCGCTCACGCACGGCGCGCTGGATCGGCACGATCAGGCTGTTGGCGTGCAGCATATGGTTCAGCATCCAGGTATTCCCGCCGCTAATCAAAATGCATTCGGCGCTGGCGATAGCCTCGGCCGGAGAATCAGCGTGGTGAATGCTTTTCACTTTGATACCCAGCGCCTGCTCGAGATCTTGCGCTCGGGCGTCGTAATCGCTGCGGATTAAGGCGTAAGGGATAAGGATGGCTGAGGAAATCTTGCGGGCTTTCAACATCGCCTGAATGTGTTCGCTAGCGTAACCTAACAGGGTTGACTCATCTGAAAGCTTACCGTTACTCAGCAAAAACAACTCCATGATGCTTCTCCGTATTGTCATTTGATTCAGAATGTAGAGACCAGATCTCGCGAGTTGGCGAGGCATCTGTCTATCGCTAGCCACTTTTGCTATGCTTCATGGCTAAGTTTGAAGGCGTATGAAACTATGGAATCCTGGTACTTATTATATTGCAAACGCGGTCAGCTTCTGCGCGCTAAAGAACATTTAGAGCGCCAACAGGTTAACTGTTTAACTCCAATGATCACACTGGAAAAAATGGTGCGTGGACGCCGTACTCCGGTCAGTGAACCCCTGTTTCCAAACTACATGTTCATCGAGTTTGACCCAGAGAGCATCCATACTACGACCATTAGCGCCACGCGCGGCGTTAGCCACTTTGTTCGTTTTGGCAACCGACTGGCGACGGTACACCCCGAGGTTATCAAACAGTTGATGACCCAGCCTATGCCGGATGTGCAGGACCCTGATACCCCTCACCCCGGTGACGTGGTGGTTATCACCGAAGGGATGTTCGAAGGTCTTGAAGCCATTTATACCGAACCGGACGGCGAAGCCCGCTCGCACCTCTTGTTGAATTTGATTAACCAGCAAGTGAAGCAAAGTTTAGATAACAAACACTTCCAAAAACTCTAACCAGCTCAAAGGCGCATGATTGCGCCTTTGCCTCGATTACAGGCCAAACAGGCCGCGCGCATTACTCTCTGTTTTCTCCGCCAGCCACGCTGGATCCTCTCGGCGCCACGTCGCGACCTGCTTAATGATATGCGGTAAGAACGCTGGCTCATTGCGGCGGTTCTTCGGCTTTTCGGGCATATCACGAGGTAATAGATAGGGCGCGTCGGTTTCCAGTAATAGCCGGTCAGCAGGAATGCAGCCGAGCATGTCGCGCAGTTTCAAACCGCGCCGCTCGTCGCACACCCAGCCCGTGATGCCGATATACAGCCCCAGCGATAGATAGAGCTCCAGCTCTTGCTGGCTGCCAGTAAAGCAGTGAACCACGGCGCCGGGAATTTTTCCCAGCCAAGGGGTTAACAGCTCAGCAAAGCGCGGATGGGCATCACGGCAATGCAGAAACAGCGGCATGCTCAGCTCCGCGGCTAAAGCCAACTGGGCGCTAAAGGCAGACTCCTGCTGGTCGGCCGGGGAGAAGTTACGGTTGAAGTCCAAACCACACTCACCCAACGCGACCACCTGCGGCTTAGCGGCAAGCTCCCTTATGGCTTCTTCAGTTTGGATGTTCCATTCACTGGCCTGATGGGGATGAACCCCCGTCGTCGACCAGCAAAAGTCAGGATACTGCGCGGCAAGCCGTTGAGCTTCAAGGCTCTCTTCGGCCGATGTCCCGGTGATTAACATCCCAGAAAGCCCAGCCTGTCTTGCTCGCGCAACGACATCATGGCGGTCTTTATCAAACTGATTGCTGGTCAGATTTACGCCTATCTCAAACATATAACGTCCTAAAAAAGAAACCGCCCTGCTGGGCGGTTTTTTACTTCAATGATTCTGTTACGACGCTGAGTCTTGCTCATCATCTTCGACGTCTGAACGACGGCGTTTCCCCACATAGAAACGGGCAAAGAACACGCCGATTTCAAACAGCAGGTACATCGGGATCGCCAGCAGCGTTTGCGAGAAAACGTCCGGTGGCGTCAGCAACATACCGACAACGAAAGCACCTACCAGCACATACGGACGCTTTTTCTTCAGATCTTCCGGCGTGGTCACGCCGCTCCAGCACAGCAATACGATAGCAATCGGCACTTCAAACGACACGCCGAAGGCCATAAACAGAGCCATGACGAAATCGAGATAGTTGTTGATGTCGGTCGCTATCTGCACGCCGGCCGGGGCCGTTTTCGCAAAGAAAGCGAAAGCCAGTGGGAAGACGATGAAGTAGGCGAAAGCCATACCGAGATAGAAGAGCGCGGAGCTGGAAAACAGCAGCGGCATCATCAGGCGGCGTTCATGCTTGTACAGAGCTGGCGCAACAAAGCCCCACACCTGATACAAGATGAAAGGGGCAGACACGAACACCGACACAATCATCGTCAATTTTATTGGCGTGAAGAATGGCGATGCCACGTCGGTGGCAATCATGCTGGCGCCCAGCGGCATCTGTTTGATGAGCGGAGCTGAAACCAGATAGTAAATGTCGTTAGCAAAGTAGGCCAACGCCAAGAACACCACCAGAATACAGATGATGGAGTTCAGCAGACGCTTACGCAGTTCTATCAGATGGCTGATAAGCGGTTGGGTATCTTCAACAGCCATGTTTTAACGTTCGCCTGTAGATTGAGTGGAAGGAGCCGGTTTAACCGTATTGACCACGTCTTCAGTAGCCACAGAGGTATCCACCGTTTTTGGCTTATCCGCCGGCGCTTCAGGTGAAACCTCTGCCGCGTGAGTCACCTGATTCTCAGCAACTTGCGCGGCATGCGCCGCCTCAGCCTGTTGAACAGGTTTATGCGAGGCTACGGCAGCTTCAACGGCATTGCTTGGTGCCTGAGCCGGAGCAGATGCAGTATGTTCCGCCGTCGCCGGGGAGATACCTTCGTCATGCAGCGCTTCTGCTTCCTGAATGGCCGGATTGTGAATGGTATTGCCTGCGGACTTAGCAGCCTCGATAGATTGCTCCAGCTCGCTCTTTTCCGTGGCGAAAGAGCGTTTCATTGACTCAGCGGCTTCTTTCAGCTCATCCATTGAGGCTTTGATTTCTGGCGTCAGATTCTTAAGACCGGCTTCTTCAGCTTTCTTAAGGCTATCCTGCAATTCCTGAAGTTTCAGTTCTTGCGATAACTCATTCTGTACAGAGGCGGCCATGGCGCGCAGTGCGCGGATCCAGCCAGCGACTGTTCTGACGGCCACTGGTAAACGTTCCGGCCCCAGTACTACCAGGCCAATCACCAATACCAGTAACAGTTCACTAAATCCAATGTCGAACACGGCTTATACCTGCTCTTTGTTTTGGCTCTTGGTCTCTTCTGCTTTAACTTCCGGTTTTACCTCGATAGGTTTTGCCGTGAAGTCAGCATCAGCACTCTTTATATCGCTCTCTTTTTGCGCTTTGGTGGTGGTGTCATCGTCATTCATGGCTTTCTTAAAGCCTTTGATTGAAGACCCCAGGTCCGAGCCCAAGCCACGCAGTTTTTTGGTACCGAACAGAAGTACCACGATCACCGCGATGATCAGAAGTTGTGTAATGCTAATACCGCCCATTTTCTTCACCTCAATATGAAGGGAACTACATCCATTACCGCCAGAGGCGGCGCTTAATTTCAAAATCGAAGAATTTCACAATCCAAGAGTTACCGCGCGCGAAATTCAGTTAGCGGCTGCGTCTCCAGCCGATAATCCATGAAACGACTCCTGCGGCGATAAGCCAGGCAGGATAAACCTCTACTTTACCTAGCAACAGCGCAGTACCGCTAAGCAGCAGGGTGGCACCAATACCCAAAAGATATCTTGATTGCCCCTGCCTCACTCCCTGCTGTTGCATCTGCGTAGAGAGCTTTTCGAGGTTGAACTGCAAAAGCTTGTGCTGCTGAAGGCTTTGGTACACCAGATCTGGAAGTTCAGGCATTTTTTCTATCCAGAATGGCGCTTTCTCTTTGAACGCTCGCAGCATGGCGGGTAAACCCACCTGGTCTTTAACCCAACTTTCAAGGAAGGGTTTTGCCGTGGTCCAAAGATCGAGCTGAGGATAAAGCTGACGCCCTAAGCCCTCAACATACAGCAGTGTTTTTTGCAGAAGAACCAGCTGCGGCTGTACTTCCATATTAAAGCGGCGTGCCGTGTTAAACAGGTTTAACAAGACATTGCCGAAAGAGATTTCCGCCAGCGGCTTCTCGAAGATAGGTTCACAAACGGTACGAATAGCGAACTCGAACTCTTCGACATTGGTATCACGAGGAACCCAGCCAGAATCGACATGTAACTCTGCCACTTTACGGTAGTCGCGGTTAAAGAACGCGATAAAGTTCTCAGCCAGATAACGTTTGTCATCTTTGTTCAAAGAACCAACTATGCCGCAATCAATGCCTATGTAGCAAGGGTCTTCCGGCGTGTCGTAGCTGACGAAAATGTTACCGGGATGCATATCAGCATGGAAGAAACTGTCGCGGAAAACTTGGGTAAAGAAGACCTGCACGCCGCGTTCTGCCAGCAGTTTCATATTGGTACCCTGCTTTTCTAACGCAGCAACGTCAGAAACCGGGATACCGTAAATACGCTCCATGACCATCAGGCGCTCGCTGCAATAATCCGGATAGACTTCCGGTACATAGAGCATCGGGCTGCCGCTGAAATTTCGGCGCAGTTGAATGGCGTTAGCCGACTCGCGCAGCAGGTTCAACTCATCCAGCAGCGTCTTTTCATATTCACGCACCACTTCACGCGGTTTAAGGCGACGGCCATCAGGCAGCAGGACCGGCACCCAGCCCGCCAAGCGCGACATCAGGCGAATATCGGCCTTGATGATTGGCAAGATATCCGGGCGAATCACTTTCAGCACCACCGGCTTGCCATTCTCTTTCAGCGTGGCGGTATGCACTTGGGCAATAGAGGCCGATGCCAGAGGAGTTTGGTCGAAATCGTCGAACCAATTTTCCAGCGGGCCACCCAAGGCCACCTCAATTTGCTTACGCGCCAAGGCACCGTCGAATGGCGCAACGTGGTCTTGCAATAGCGCCAGTTGGTCAGCGATATGAGGAGGGAAGAGGTCGCGGCGAGTCGAGAGCATTTGGCCGAACTTGATCCAAACCGGGCCAAGCTGCTCCAACGCCATACGCAGACGCGTGCCCAGCGGCTTATCTTTGTGGCGATGGGGCAGCCAGAAGAACAGGTATCTGCCTAAACGTAACGGCAGCGTGAGGCGAATCTTGGGGATTAGCTCATCCAGGCCGTAAGTCAGAAACATGCGAATGATCAGGTACAGGCGTCGCATTTCACCTGGAGTCATAGTTTGTCCTCCAGTTTTTCGAAGCGTTTATCCAGCGCGTCAAGTTCGCGGGTTAATGCAGAGACTTCTTCACTAAACCAGACGACTTCTAACGGGCCGGGCGCCAGCTTCCACTCTTCCGTCAAGGTCTGAGCAACATAGCTTTGCTGCTGCTTAACGCCATGACGCAGAAAACGCAAACCACCGCTGATAGCTTGCGAAATGCCCTGAGCCGCAACATCCCCCAGATAAGGAGCCAGCAGCTCGGCAGGCTCCCACTCGACCAGTTCAAACAACGCAGAAAATTGCTGCACGACGGAGATATCACCTTCAACGATAAGCTCGCCGCTGCGCATGAGGGGAGAAAGCTGCTGTCTGTCGCGCAGTTTTTGCAGGACGGAGAGCTTTGTTGTCACGGTGCAATCCGCCTCGCCGTCCCACTGCCCGAGCACATCGATTTTCTGCTCGCTGAACACGAAGGTCAGCGGAGCATTCAGCTCTTGAAGCTCAATTCGCAGCACTTTTCCTACTAAGCGAGTGCGTGCAGCCTTCAGCCCACGCTCTCTAAACAGCAGATAATTCAGCGAGGTTTCAATCCCAGCGGTCAGTAACGGCGTCAACAACATCGGCTTATCCATCTTAGAACTTGAAACCACGGTGCAGAGCTACGATGCCGCCAGTCATGTTGCTGTAGGTCACATTCTCGAAACCGGCATCCGCCATCATCCCTTTCAGAGTTTCCTGATCAGGGTGCATACGGATAGATTCCGCCAGATAGCGATAGCTTTCCTCGTCCTGAGCAACCCATCCGCCAATACGCGGTAAAATATGGAAAGAGTAGGTGTCATAGGCTTTGCTCAATGGGGCCAGCAGGGGCTTGGAGAATTCCAGCACCAGCAGACGGCCACCCGGCTTCAGCACGCGGAACATCGAGCGCAGAGCTTTTTCTTTTTCGGTGACGTTACGCAAGCCGAAAGAGATGGTGATGCAGTCAAAGTAGTTGTCTGGGAACGGCAAGGCTTCGGCGTTGGCCTGCACGTAATTGACGTTACCGACGATGCCCAGATTGCGCAGCTTCTCACGGCCCATTTTCAGCATAGAGTCATTGATATCAGCCAAAACGACTTCGCCCTGCTCGCCCACTAAGCGCGAGAACTTGGCCGTCAGATCGCCGGTACCGCCAGCTAAATCCAACACGCGCTGGCCGCGACGAACGCCGCTGCTATCAATGGTGAAACGCTTCCAGATACGGTGAATGCCGAAGGACATCAGGTCATTCATCAAGTCATATTTAGCGGCAACGGAGTGAAAAACCTCTGCGACCATTTCTGCTTTTTCATCTTTGGCTACGGTACGAAAACCGAAATGGGTGGTTTCCTGCGTCTGCTTTTCCATATTTTATGCCCGCTTATTCAGTCAAACTATTGGGGAAAGTGTACCAGAACCCCAAGGAAAGCCCCATCACCGATGCTGATAGAAAAGCCAAAGATATTCACTAATCGCATCCTTGGCTAATAGCAGTGAGTGAAGCCGTTATTCGCGCGCCGGGAAGTTCTCCTCCGGCTGCTGGTCTGAACGACTCAATGGAAGATTGTTTTCGTCATCGGCCAGCGGCTCGTCGAGAGCCTCCGTGGCTTCTGGCTCATGCTCAGAAACAGCCTGTTCAGCCAGAGAGGGGCTGATGGGGCGCTTAACTTCCACACCCAGGGTACGGAAACTTTCCACCTGCCCGACCAGATTGCCCCTGCCCTGCGCCAATTTATTCATAGCCAGTCGATAACTGCCCTGCGCTTTCTCAAGGCTTTGACCAATAGACTCCATGTCATCAACAAATAGCCGAAGTTTGTCATAAAGCTTGGCAGCGCGGTCGGCGATGCGTTTGGCATTCTGACTTTGATGCTCGTAGCGCCACAGGTTGCTGATGGTGCGCAGGGCCACCAGCAGGGTGGTTGGGCTGACCAGCATAATATTGTGCTTGAGCGCCTCGCTGATAAGCTCCGGCTCGCGGTCAATCGCCAGCAGGAACGCCGGCTCCACCGGGATAAACATCAAGACGTAATCCAGACTGCGTAGCCCCGGCAGTTGCTGATAATCTTTACGGCCCAGTAGGCGAATGTGCCCGCGCACCGAAGCAATATGCTCGTTCAGGGCGATTTCACGCTCGGTGTCGTCCTGACTGTTGAAGTAGCGCTCATAGGCTACCAGCGTCATTTTGGCGTCAATCACCACGTCTTTGTTTTGCGGCAAACGGACAATCACGTCCGGCTGCATGCGGCTGTTGGTATCAACCTGCACGCTGACCTGCGTTTGGTACTCATAGCCTTCGCGCAGGCCAGAGGCTTCGAGCACCCGGCTGAGTACCACTTCACCCCAGTTACCTTGGGTTTTATTGTCGCCTTTCAAGGCCTTGGTGAGGTTGATAGCTTCGCGCGCCATCTGCTCATTCAGCTGCTGGAGGTTGCGAATTTCATGGGAAAGGGTATGGCGCTCGCGCGCTTCCTGCCCAAAGCTATCCTGCACCTGACGGCGGAACCCATCGAGCTGTTCGCGCAGGGGCAGCAGAAGCTTATCGAGGCTCTGCTTGTTTTGCTCGTCGGCCCGACGCCCATTGTGTTCAAAGATACGGTTAGCCAGATTTTCAAACTGACTGGTGAGGCGTTGTTCACTGTTGATCAGCAAACGCTGTTTATCTTCAGCGGCCATTCGGGTTTCATCCAGACGGGTAGAAACTTCGCGCAGCTCCGCCTCTTGGGCGCTGTTAATTTCGCGCTGGGCGCGCAGCTCCTGATTGAGCTGTTCACACTCACTTTGCCAGTGAGCCAGCCCTTGCAGCTTTTCACGGTTAGCCGCGACTTGGCTATGCAGTTGGCGAAGCTCAAGCTCGGCCTCGCGCTGTTGCTGCTGCGACTGCTGGCGCTCGGCTTTCAGCTGGTCGATCTCCGCCTTTTGCTGGTCAACGGTTTGCTGAATCAGCCGACGCTGAGTCTCATGCTCACTTTGATTCTTTTGTTGGCGCAAACTGGCAATCAGCCAGCCTAATAGCAAGCCCGCCAAAGTCCCGCCCACGAGGTATAAAATGCTGATATCCACGCGTTCTCCATCTCAATCGATTCTAGCGGTCAAGGTAATGTCACACTGTATGCATGTCCAGCACATTATGCATCAGTGAGAAGCTTTGCGAGGCTTCTCGCAAGAGTGGATTTATCCCACTCTTCCCCCTTGTGCCGCAGCATTCCCGACGGCAGGATTAGAACCAGTGACTGAGCCACTGGATGCCAAAAGCGCCCGGCGCCAGCACGCCAAAGGCCCAAATCAGTGCTGATGAAATGTTGGCGATTTGGAAATAACGTTGCGGCATGCCGCAAATTCCCGCCACCAGCGGCACCACGGCGCGCAGTGGTCCGAAGAAGCGGCCAATAAAGGCCCCCGGCATGCCCCACTTTTCAAAGAAGGCGTGCCCGCGTACCAGCATTTGCGGGTGTTTGGAGAAGGGCCAGAAGTTGCCGACGCGATCCTGAAAATGCGCGCCAACCCAATACGAGAGCCAATCGCCGAAGAAAGCACCGGCGGCCGCAGCTGCCCAAATCGGCCAGAATGGGATGCCGCTTTCGCCAATCAGCGCCCCAAGCCCGAGCAAAATCACCGTGGCAGGCAAAAGCAGTGAGAGGAAGGCCAATGACTCACCGAATGCCAGAAAGAAGACAATGGGTATGGCCCACGGCTCGTGCGCCCGAACAAACTCAGTAGTGAGGTGGATTACGTCATTAATGGTCAAAGGGCTTCCTTGTGAGTATCGTCAGGCAATATCAATAATATCAGCAAAATAGAGGCAGTTACTCGAGATAACGGTCGCGCAGGTTCTGGCGCAACTCAGCCGTTAATCCGTACTCTTTCTCTAACCAAAGGTCGGTTGAGCCATAGAGGTCATCAATGGATTTTAACGCCGTGTCCATAAACGCTTCCCGCACGGAGAGGACATAACCGAACTTCTCCAGCGCCTTGTCGTTGAGCTTTATCGACATCTTGTTGAGCATGTAAGTGCGGAAAGGCGCGAGGGTGGTTTCTGTCAGCAGATAATCTTCCAGCACCGTGTTGCGATCGGCCCCCAGCGCGAACAGCACCAGCGCCGAGCCTATGCCCGTGCGATCTTTACCCACGGCGCAGTGCTGAACAATCGCGCCGCCATTAGGCTGGGTCAGCAGGGTTGCCAACTGCTGATAAGCCGGATTATTAAAAGGCAAGCGACGATACAGCTCGAGCATAAAGGTTTCAGGGTCGAAGGCGTCGATGGTCTGCTGGGTCAAATGTTCGAGGTTGGCGCTCACTTCGTGACTCAGAGGGTTGGCGGGCGCGTGGTGATACTGGACACCTTGCCAAAGCACGTCGGGCTTGGCCGCCACTTCGTCGGCGTCGCGATAGTCGAGAATATGGGCCACCGGCACCTTGCTTAAGAAGTCGCAATCTTTCGGCGTGAGTGAGTCGAGGGAGCCTGAACGATAGAGCCAGCCGCGCTTGATGCGTCGGCCATCGGCAGCCGTGTTGCCGCCAAGTTCGCGAAAGTTAATGCCTCCCTCAAGAGGAGTCAGCGAAGGATGAAGCAGGATAGTTGCTGTCATAACAGGCCCTTTTGTTGGAATTTTTCTTCCCAGACCTTAACAGATTCGGTTTATAAGATAAAAAAATGGGCCGCCGAAGCAGCCCATAGAAATGTTACATTTCGCTTAGATCAGGCGACGTGCAGCTTCAACAACGATTTTAACCGCGTGGCTCTCGGTCTTTTTCATGGTTTCAGCATTTGGGATCTCTTGCTGAGTACGGTTGACGATAACGCCCGCCACCATACCGGCACGTAAGCCCTGACTTGCACACATGGTCAGCAAGGTGGCTGATTCCATTTCGTAGTTCATCACGCCCATCTCCTGCCACTCTTTCATCGACTCTTTAAAGCGACGAACCACGCGGCCGGAGTAGGTGTCGTAACGTTCCTGACCCGGATAGAAGGTGTCAGAAGAAGCCGTCACGCCAATGTGAGGTTCAGCGCCCACTTCTTTGGCTGCTGCTACCAGCGCAGTGGTACAGGCGAAATCAGCCACCGCTGGGAATTCCATTGGTGCAAAGTGCAGGCTCGCGCCATCAAGACGGACAGCCGCGGTAGTCACCAGTACGTCACCCACATTGATGTGTGGCTGAATGGCACCGGTAGTCCCGACTCGCAGGAAAGTACGGATACCCAGCTGGGCCAACTCTTCAACCGCGATAGAAGTGGATGGGCCACCGATACCAGTAGAACACACGATCACTGACTTGCCATCCAGCTCGGCACGCCATGAAGTAAATTCGCGATGAGAAGCCAGACGCACAGGGTTCTCCATCAGGTTGGCGATTCTTTCAACGCGCTCAGGGTCACCTGGGACGATTGCCAAGGTAGCGCCATTCAAATCTTTTTTGGTCAGGCCAAGGTGGAAAACATCAGACTGAGACATAACAAACTCCTCTTATTTAAGGTCATCTTTTCGCAGGAGGACACCCAGCTACTCTACCGTTCATTGTGACGTTTTTTCGTGACAAAGGTCACTTTGATGTAATAACCCAAACATCGCATACATTAAAAACGTGATGCAAATCACATTAGAGAGCTGATTTGATGATTTTTCAAACGACGTCAGACACTGCGTCCAGACAAACAATTAAGGCATTGGCGTTAGCCGCCAATGCCTTGTCCTTGTAAAACAGAGAGTATAGAGATCTTAATGCCAGAAATCAGGCTGGAACGCTTTCAGCCTTAGCACTTCTGGACCAAATACGGTGTTTTGCCATCTCTTGCAGGAAGCTTTTTAGTAACGCCCCCTCGGCTTTATCCGCTTCTACTATCCCCTCTTCCGCCGCCTTATCTTCCAGACCCAGCAAAGGTTTGAAGCGACGAGCATCACCACTTAAACCAATGACTTTCAGGTGCTTATAAGCCTCGAGGACATAATGGCGCGCATCACCACTCATCAGCAGCGCATCAATATGACCATGTGGCACCAGCACGGCGTCAACGGTAATGGACGGCGAACCGGCAAAAGTGGCATCAATCGGCAAGGTTGAGCCGTCGTCCGCAACAATATTGCCTAAGTGACTGGCTAACAGTTTCGGATGTACGCCCTCGGCCTGAAGAGCCTGCAACGCATTGAGCACGTCGGCGGCATTAACGCCGTCGCTGAGCAGAATCGCCACCTGACGCCCTTTGATCACCCCTTTGCCACTGGCATACAGGCTGAGCGATTCATCCTTGGTCAAACCATTAACCGGCTTCGGCGGCTGAGTCTTCAACGCGTCGTCAGACAGCGCGATACCCAGATTTTTCGCCACTTTTTGTGCCAGCGTGACATCAATGTGGGTCAGCAAATCGACCACGCGTTCGCGAATATAAGGCCGGGCCACTTTGGATAACTCAAAGGAGAACGCCGCGACAATGTGATCCTGCTCGGTTGGCGTCTGGCTAAGCCAGAACAGGCGCGGCTGTGAGTAAAACTCGCCAAAGGATTCGCTGCGCTGGCGCACTTTGTCGCCATCGACTCGCTCATGGTAGCTCTCAAAACCGCCACCTTTAGCCGCCGGAGGGGTTTCGCGCGGCCAGTTGTCATTGAGTGAATTCGGCTCGTAGTTGGCCGGATTGGTATCAATGTCCTGCCGATGCATGCCGTCGCGCTGGAAGTTGTGGTACGGGCAGGTCGGGCGGTTAATCGGGATTTCGTGGAAATTCGGCCCGCCAAGTCGGCTGATTTGGGTGTCGGTGTAAGAGAACAGACGCCCTTGCAGCAGTGGGTCATTACTGAAATCGATGCCCGGCACCACGTGGCCTGGGTGGAAAGCCACCTGCTCGGTTTCCGCAAAGTAGTTGTCCGGGTTGCGGTTGAGCACCATTTTGCCGACGATTTCGACTGGCACCAGCTTCTCAGGGATCAGCTTGGTGGCGTCGAGCAAGTCAAAATCAAATTTGAATTCATCCTCTTCCGGGATCAGCTGCACGCCCAGCTCATACTCTGGGTAATCCCCGGCTTCAATGGCTTCCCACAGATCACGGCGATGGAAATCAGCGTCTTTCCCCGCCAGCTTCTGCGCCTCATCCCACAGCAGCGAGGCTTTACCCGCCAGAGGCTTCCAGTGGAATCGCACGAAGGTCGATTTCCCTTCGCCATTGACGAAGCGGAAGGTGTGAATGCCAAAGCCTTCCATGGTGCGATAGCTGCGCGGGATGCCGCGATCTGACATCGCCCAGAACACGTTATGCAAGGTTTCAGGTTGCAGAGAGATGTAATCCCAGAAGCTGTCGTGGGCGCTGGCCCCCTGTGGGATTTCGTTGTGCGGCTCGGGTTTAACCGCGTGGACGAAATCGGGGAATTTGTGCGCATCCTGAATAAAGAACACCGGCGTGTTATTGCCGACCAAGTCATAGACGCCTTCTTCGGTATAGAACTTAGTGGCCCAGCCGCGAATATCACGCACTGAATCCGCCGAGCCGCGCGAGCCTTGTACCGTGGAGAAACGGACAAAAACCGGCGTTTTCTTATTAGGATCGGAGAGGAAATCCGCCTTGGTGACATCGGCAAGGCTGCGATAAGGCTGGAAATAGCCGTGAGCCGCCGCGCCGCGCGCGTGAACGATACGCTCGGGGATGCGTTCGTGGTCAAAATGGGTGATTTTCTCGCGCAGGATAAAGTCTTCGAGCAGCGTCGGCCCGCGCGAACCTGCGGTTAATGAGTTCTGATCGTCAGAGATTTTGGTGCCTTGGTTGGTGGTCAGGGCACGCTTTTCACCATTCTTACGGTGGACTTCAAGGGAATCTAATTTTGCATTGCTGTTCTCAGGGCTTTTGGCACTGCCGGGAGCAGTGGGTTCTTTTCCTGGCGGTGTAGGTTTAGCGCTGGGCTTCTGTGAGCCGTCAGCCGGGGCAAGGCTTCCTAGACCGGGTTGTGTAGATTCAATGCCCGTGGCGGGGGCGCGGCTGACCTGTTTCTTCTCACTCTTTTTATTAGATGTAGATTTCGACATTGAACATGACTCCTCTTGTTTCGGCTTCTATTCGTTCGGGATTTGTGAGCACCTGTCTTGAGACTTTTTTTGCTCAATCTCTAACTATAGGATATGTCTAGTACCTTGCCGTCGTAGGTTTGCAGCTATAGTTTAAAAACAATAGCGCCACTCATTAGATAAGAAATGCATGGAGACCGAGATGAAGAACGACGATTTACCTGTACCCACTCCACAAGTAAAACAGGCTCCAACAAGCTTCGCACCTGCCGTAACTCCCGTGGCCAGCACCACGCTACACACAGATACTGAAGGGCTGCACGCCGGGCAAACCACTATTCCCTCTCAAGGAGAGGACATGCCGGCCTATCTGGCGCGCCCGGAAAACTACACCGGAAAATTACCTATCGTGCTGGTAGTACAAGAAATTTTTGGCGTCCACGAGCACATTCAAGATATTTGCCGCCGACTGGCGAAACAGGGCTATATGGCAATCGCGCCTGAGCTTTATTTCCGTCAGGGCGACCCGCGTGACTACACCGAGGTCAGCGACATTATCAGTAAAGTGGTCGGCAAAGTGCCGGACAAACAGGTGCTGGCTGACCTCGACCACACCGCGCACTGGGCCACTCAGCACGGCGGCGACAAGTCAAAACTGGCGATCACCGGCTTCTGCTGGGGCGGTCGCATCACTTGGCTGTATGCCGCACACAACCCGCAGCTGAAAGCCGGCGTGGCGTGGTACGGCAAGCTGGTGGGCGATAAAACCCTGACCAGCCCGAGCCATCCGGTTGATAAAGCAGTGGATTTGAGTGCGCCAGTGCTGGGCCTGTACGGCGGCGCGGATGCGGGTATTCCACTCGAAAGCGTAGAAACCATGCGTCAGGCACTGCGCGCGGCAAACGCCACGGCTGAAATCGTGGTCTATCCAGAAGCAGGTCACGCTTTCCATGCTGACTATCGCCCAAGCTACGACGCAGAAGCCGCCGCCGATGGCTGGCAGCGTATGTTGCAGTGGTTCGCGCAATACGGAATCAAGTAAAACGTGGGAAGGGCTGCCCGCCGGACAGCCCTATTAACCAGATTAAGTCACCTGATTAAGCCTGCTGCGGCTGGCCGTTGGAGGCCATCAGGCCACCATCGACCGGCAGGTTAACCCCGGTAACAAAGCGCGCATCGTGGCTTGCCAGAAAGGCAATCACGTCGGCAATCTCTTCTGGCTCGGCGCCGCGCCCCATCGGAATGCGTTCTGCAAATTTATCCAACAGCGGCTGGTTGTCTTTAATGTCTTCAGCCATATCGGTAAAGGTCAGCGACGGACATACCGCGTTGACCCGCACGCCGTCTTTGCCGTGGTCCATCGCAATTGAGCGCGTGAAGTTACTCACCCCGCCCTTCGCCGCATTATAGAAGCTCATGCCCCAGTCGCCGCCCATGCCGGAGACCGACGAAATATTCACAATATTGCCCTTGCTCTTAATAAGCGCTGGCATGAAGAAGCGGGTGCAGTAAAAGACGCCGCTGAGATCGATTTCAATCACCTTATGCCAGTCTTCGAGGCTGGCCTCGGTGACTTTACCCTGCGCCACCACGCCCGCGCCGTTGACCAACACGTCAACCCGGCCAAATTTATCGTTGATAACCGCCGCCATGCGCTCGACGTCCTGCGCTTTCGACACGTCGGCAATATGAATGTAGTACTGCGTGCTGCTCAATGACTGGGCGACTTTTTCCAGCTTCTCTTTGGTGCGCCCGACCAGCACCACAATCGCACCCTCACTGGCAAAACGCCTTGCCGTTGCTGCCCCCATACCTGAACCAGCCCCGGTCACGACGACAACTTTGTCTGTGAATCTGCTCATTGTTCTCTCCTTGGTTAGTCTCAGTAAAGTCTTTACTAAGCCTAGCGGGGAATAAGGGAAAACGAGCGAAATCGGCGGCTTTTGGGAGCATTCCGGCCCATAAAAAAGGAGCACCGGAGTGCTCCTTAACATTCATAGGGACGGTTTTAGTGCCAGATTAGAGCTGCTCGGCGCGCAGGCGTTTTGCCGCTTTCACCATGTTTTCCAGTGACTCGCGGGTTTCGGCCCAGCCACGGGTTTTCAGGCCGCAGTCTGGGTTAACCCACAGCCGCTCGGCCGGAATGCTGTCGGCGGCTTTGCGCAGCAGGTTCTCAATCCACTCGACGCTTGGCACGTTGGGTGAGTGAATGTCGTAAACTCCCGGCCCGATTTCGTTGGGGTAATCGAACTCTTTGAAGGTTTCGATCAGCTCCATATCCGAACGTGAAGTCTCAATGGTTATCACATCCGCATCCAGCGCGGCGATGGAATCCATGATGTCGTTGAACTCGCAGTAACACATATGGGTGTGGATCTGCGTGTCATCTTTGGCAATCGCGGCGTTCAGTTTGAAGGCGTCGACGGCCCAGCGCAGGTAGGCATTCCACTCCGACTGGCGCAGCGGCAGCCCTTCGCGCAGCGCGGGTTCGTCAATCTGGATGATGCCGATACCCGCGTTTTGCAGATCTTCAACTTCGTCGCGCAGCGCCAGGCCAATCTGCTTGGCGATGGTTTCGCGGCTGACGTCTTCACGCGGGAAAGACCAGCAGAGAATGGTGATGGGGCCAGTCAGCATGCCTTTCACCGGGCGCTCGGTCAGAGACTGGGCGTACTTGGCCCACTCCACGGTTATAGCCTGCGGGCGGCTAACGTCACCAATAATCACCGGCGGCTTAACGCAGCGGGAGCCGTAGCTCTGCACCCAACCGTTTTGGGTGAAGACGAAACCGTCCAGATGCTCACCGAAGTATTCCACCATGTCGTTGCGCTCGGCTTCGCCATGAACCAGCACGTCGATATCCAGACGCTCCTGCTCTTTAATCGCCTGTTTGATGTGCTCGCTGATGCCAGTGCGGTAGTTGGCGTTGTCCAAACGGCCTTGTTTGAAGTCCAGGCGCAGGCCACGGATTTCAGTGGTTTGCGGGAAAGAGCCAATGGTGGTGGTTGGCCATAAAGGCAGTTTGAAGCGCGCCCGCTGGGCTTCGGCGCGTGTGGTGTACACACTCGGCCGCTCAATGTCTGCGGCAGTGATGGCGGCGACGCGTTGGCCAACGGCGGCGTTATTCACACGCTTGGAGTCACGGCGGGCGCGGATTGGCGCGCTGTATTGGGCCAATTTATCCAGCGTCTCTGTTTTCGGGTCATTGAGAGCAGAAGTCAGCAGCGCCAGCTCGGCACATTTTTGCAGGCCGAAGGCGAACCAGCTTTTCACTTCTTCATCCAGACGCGTTTCGACGCTCAGGTCGATTGGGCTGTGCAGCAGTGAGCACGAGCTGCCTAGCCAGACATTGCGGCCAGCCACCAGCGGCTTGAGGCGCTCGAACCAGGTGCTAAGATCGGCGCGCCAAACGTTACGGCCATTGATCACCCCAAGAGAGAGCAGCCACTCTTTTGGCAGTTGGTCAGCCACGGCGGCGAGATCGTCGCGCCCCGCCACGGCGTCGATGTGCAGCCCCTGCACCGGCAGTTGGCGAATGGTATCAATGTTGTGGCCCACGCTGTCGAAATAGGTGGTCAGCAGCAGTTTGGTTTTGCCCTGAAGCTGCTGGTAAGCAGGCTGATAGGCATCCAGCCAGGCTTTTGGCAGTTCCAGAACCAGCGCGGGTTCGTCGATTTGGACCCACTCGATGCCGCGCTTAGCCAGTTCAGCCAGCACTTGCTGGTAAACCGGCAGAATGTCGTTGATCAGGGAAAGACGGTCAAACTGCTCGCCTTTCACTTTACCCAGCCACAGATAAGTCAGTGGGCCGAGAAGCACGGGTTTTACTTTGTGGCCGAGCGCCAGCGCCTCGTCCACTTCCTCCAACAGTTGCGTCCAGGTCAGTTTGAATTGCTGCCCCTTCACGAATTCAGGGACCATATAGTGGTAGTTGGTATTGAACCATTTGGTCATTTCCGCCGCCGCAGCGGGTTTCCCAGTAGGTGCGCGACCGCGCCCCAGACGGAACAGGGTATCGAGATCGACAGAGCCGTCGGCGTTCTGATGACGCGCTGGCACGTTACCCAGCAGCAGGCTGGTGGTCAGAACGTGGTCGTACCAAGCGAAATCGCCGACGGGGACCAGATCCACGCCAGCGTCGGCCTGCTGTTTCCAATGACGGGCGCGCAGTTCGCGGCCGGTAGCCAGTAATTCTTGCTGAGTGCTGTTGCCAGCCCAGTAACTCTCTTGTGCTTTTTTCAGTTCACGACGCAGACCGACACGAGGGAAACCGAGGGTATGGTTCAAAATGGTCATCTTTATCTTCCTGTTTAGCCGTCCAGATGTTTACACATCCATAATCCGCAGGTACTGTATATTCCACAAGCGCAAATAATTCATGACACGGTGAAGGACTCTCATGATTGAACTGAAACACCTGCGGACCTTACAGGCTCTACGTAATACCGGGTCGCTGGCCGCTGCCGCCGCGCAGCTACACCAGACACAGTCTGCCTTATCGCATCAGTTCAGCGATTTGGAGCAGCGTCTGGGTTTCCGCCTATTCGTGCGAAAAAGCCAGCCGCTACGCTTTACGCCGCAGGGTGAAATCATGCTTAACTTGGCTGAACAGGTGCTGCCGCAAATCCAGCAGGCGCTACAGGCTTGCAGCGAGCCGCATCAGGCGTCATTGCGTATCGCGATTGAGTGCCATAGCTGCATTCAGTGGCTGACACCGGCACTGGATAACTTCCGCCTGCGCTTCCCCAATGTGCTGATGGATTTCAAATCTGGCGTCACTTTCGACCCGCAGCCCGCGCTTCAGCAGGGCGAGCTGGACTTGGTGCTGACCTCCGACATCCTGCCGCGCAGTGGTCTGCACTATTCCCCAATGTTTGATTTTGAAGTGCGTCTGGTGCTAGCGCCGGACCATCCGCTGGCCAAGCAGGCGATTATCACGCCGGAAGATTTAAGTGCGGAGATCCTGATGATTTACCCGGTGCAGCGCCAGCGTCTGGATATCTGGCGTCACTTCCTGGAACCGGCAGGCGTCAGCCCGGCGCTGAAAAGCGTCGATAACACGCTGTTGTTGATTCAGATGGTGTCGGCCCGCATGGGGATTGCCGCGCTGCCCCACTGGGTGGTGGAGAGCTTTGAACGTCAGGGACTGGTGGTCACTAAAACGCTGGGAGATGGCTTGTGGAGCAGGTTGTACGCCGCCGTGCGTGATGGCGAGCAGCGCCAACCTATTGTGGAAGCTTTTATTCGTTCGACCCGGCAGCACGCGTGCGACCATCTGCCGTTTGTCCGTGATGCCCTAAAACCCAACGTCGGTGCACCCACAGTGAAGCCATTATCACTGCCGCACCAATAATAAAGCTCGGCCAGTGCGGCTGCTGTTGCCAAATGGCGAGGTTAACCAGCAGCCCGGCCGGGACGTGGAAGTTGTTCATAATCCCCAGCGTTCCCGCGTCCACCTGCGTCGCGCCGTAGTTCCACATGAAATACCCTAAAGCCGAAGCCCCCACGCCGAGCCAGATCAGAATGCCCCATTGCAGGCCGGTGGTGGGCAGCTTTTGCGGATTGCCCCACAGGAACCACGCCACCACGGCGCAAATCAGCGCGCCGATGTAGAACCATGAAAACGCCGTGTGCTGCGGCATCGGGTGGGTTTCCATCAGGCGTTTGTAGCCCACCTGACCAATGGCGAAGCAGATATTCGCCGCCTGCACCAGCAGCAGGCCAATAATGAAATGTTCGCTGATATGGTCATAGCGAATGATAGCCGCGCCGACCACTGCCAGCAGCGCGCACAGGGCATAGCCTTTGCGGATTTTACGCCCGCTGATCAGGTCATAAATCAGCGTCACGTAGAGCGGCGTCATCACCGTGAACAGTAGGAATTCCGGCACCGACAGGTACAAATAGGCTTCGAAGCTAATCAAATACATGATGCCGAGCTGCATCGCGCCGACAGCCATGTACATCAGCAGGGTTTTTACCGGATAGCCCTTCCAGCGCAGAAACGGCAAAAACACCAGCGCGGCGAGGCTCAGCCGCATCAGCACGGAGAATACGCTGTCAACCTGACCCGCCAGATAGACGCCGATGAGGCTAAATGAAAAAGCCCACAGAATGGTGGTAATAACGAGTAACGGCACGAAGTTCAGCCTGAAAAAGTAAAAGATAGGCTGATTGTAACGGATGTTGCAAAGCAGAGAACCTGAAAGTGGGTTTACCACTGTTCGTTTATTGACCTAATGAGACCTGACCCACGCTTTGAGCGTTCCGTGCCATGGGGGACCACACAACCCGGTGATATGTCGTAGACTTAAATCATGACTGACTGGAGGATCACCTGATGAAACGTTGTTATGGGCTCGTAGCCGCTATTCCCCTGCTTTTCGCCGTTCAGGCCGCCTCGGCGAACACCGTGTCAGTGCCTGACCGCAACCAACAGCTGCTGAGTAACCCTTCGCAAGAACGGATGCAGCAGCAGCAACAAACCAATTCGCAGATCCAGCAGCAGAAATTGCAGCAAGACCTGCGCAATAACCAGCAGCAGCAACAGCTCAAACTGCGCTCGCAAATTCAAAGCAACCAGCAGCGTCTGCAGACCCAGCAGCTAAATCGTCCGGGCCAGCCGCTGCAGCAGAATTAAGTCAGAGTTTTACCCCGCTGTTTAAGGCGGCGGGGCAAAAAACTCACTGATTTTCAGTAATATTCCCCAGCGGCAGAAATGTCTTCACCGCCTCCAGCACATGTTCCCGCTGCTCATTTTTCCGCGTCGCCAAATAGACATCAATATTCAGCTGGCTCGAAGTCTGCTCATCCAGTTTGCGATAACACAGCCCTTCTCTGGTCGATAAACACATGGATTGTGGCATCAGCGCCATACCGTTTCCCCGTGCCACGTTGGCCAAAGTCAGCAATGAATCCTCGGACTCAGGTTTGAATTTCAGGGTAAAAGGTAATTTGCTGAATACTTTATCGCACTTGTCATAAAAGCTTGGGTTGGCACTACGGGTAAACCAGTACATGGGCAAGTCAGCCACGTCCTTCAGCGACACCCGCTCCTGAATACTTGCCGGGTGCGATGAAGGCAAAGCCAGCATCAGGGGTTCTCGGTGTACCCAGAAAAAATCGAACTCGTCGTCATGTCCTGAAGATTTTTCCCCCGTCAATACAATATCCAAATTACCCTGCGCCAGAATTTGTAATAACTTTCTGGAGGTCATTTGATAAGAAGAAATATCGTCAGCATCAACCCACTGCTCTAAATGGGCATTTATTGTCGGTATTAAGGTGAAATCCAGCGTGCGCGTTACGCCAAATCTTAGCTTTTGATTGTCGATTTTTAACGTTTTAATTAATTTTGATAATTGATCAATCAGCTGTTTTGCCTCACTTTCCAGGCGCACACCGGCCTCAGTTAAATGCACCTGATGGGTATTACGGGCGAAAAGCTCGCACCCAATGACATCTTCCAGACATTGTATCTGGCGAGTTAATGGGGGTTGAGTCATCCTCATACGATCGGCAGCGCGGCGGAAATTTAGCTCATGTGCGACAGCAATGAAGCACTGCAATTGTTTGATAGTAGGAAGTTTTTCTCTAAAGTAACTCACTTGTTCACTCCGCCATTATTACTCATTGCATCAACAGGAAAGAGGCAGGGGTAACGACCGAAAATACCGCCCCACCGAAAATGTCGGATAGATCACAAATCTTCTTTTTTTGTAGATTACAGCAACGAAAAAAGACTTTCCATATTCCTGTGATACCAAATCTATATTACAAAACTAACAATTCTCTAAACAATGCCAATTGATATTGTGAAGTCTCTCACACACCGATCCTAAAGAGGCTTTACTATGTCAGCTAAATATGTCCTGATCACCCGTTTACCGTTAAAAGCAAATACCGATAAAACGCCTTTCACTTCTTTAGCAAACAGCGAGAAAAAGAAATATTTCATTTCGGACGAACAAGGTATCAATGAGCTATTAGAATTACGCGCCTTTGATTCCATAGCTGAAATTTCGACTCAAGAAGAAGAACTGGAAAATGCTTTTAAAACATTTTCGACCGTATTGGCTGGTGACGTTCGCCGCGAATTGGTTAAATATGTTGAAGCTCCAATTGACTCCGCTAATGATCTCCCTGCTACCGAATATGTACAACTCCGCCACGTTGAAGTTCCCGCTGAAAACTATAGCCAGTATCGCCAGTGGCGCGAAGAAACCATTTTTAATGTAGTGCGCGACAATAAAGATAAAATCGTCAGTTTTGGTGCTTATCACTCCTTGATTAGCGGCCAACCAGGCGTAATGTTTATTTCAGCATTCAATGGCAATAAAGAAGCCTATAAAGAAGCATTTACCAATGAACGCTATCAGACCATCATTCAACAAGCTGGCGACAATTATATTACCGGCGGTAATGACGGTCTGTACACGAGATTCTATCGTTCTATCTCTAGCTATTAATATAGCAACTTCATGTAGGTATTAATCATGACAAAAAATATTATTGTCGTTGGAGACAAGTTTAGTGAATTCTCTAATGGAAAAGATGTTGTCACTATTAGCCAATTAGATCTTATCACTCAGATCCCGGCTCATATCATTGACACGGACAGTCATTTCATTGTGGGTCAGGGAGTTCGTGATGATTATGCCGGCAAAGTATTAGACAATCAGCGAAGAAACAAAAATCACGATAATAAGTTAGATCTTTCTGAATTGCAGCAACTCACCACATCATCCAAAAATGCATTTTCTCACAAGAAAATGTATCACAACACGTTAATTGGCACAGCAGAAAAAGTTTCAGAAGAACGGTATGCCTTGCCATTACTTATTGACGAACGTTGCGAGTTAATGTCTGACCACCAAACAGGACAGCACATTCAGGGAATGATATTGGTTGAGGCATGTCGCCAAACCTTTATTGCTATTACTGAAGAGTTTTATATGGCAGATCAGGTCGGGCGCTCTTATTACGTCATTAATGATATGAACATAAAATTTGAAAGTTTTCTTTTTCCACTGCCTGCTCTGGTTCATTACGAGGTGCTGGAAAAGGACATTAATGAAAGACGGTCTAGATTTAAAGCGAATATTCGTATTTCACAGCACACAACATTATGTTCCACCATGTCAGTCTCTTTCACTGTTTATCCTTCAAACGTTATTAGTCAGAAGGAAGACCTGTTAGCAACTGATATGACGCACTCCATTTTGCAGTCGCAATTAACCCAAAGCTTGTTGGCTGACGGGAGCGCACATGTCTGATAAAAACGGTCACCATTATACACTGGCCGTGACCACGCAGGGGCCGCTGTACCCCCCTGCGGAGGTCGTGGATGCTCAGGGCAATTTCGTCGTGGTCGGGCAAATCCCTTCAGAAAGCGGCATAGCATGGGGAAGTGCCATTGTGGATAAAAACAGCCCTCTGCCAACTTTTGGCAAAGCGCTACCTTACAAGATTATTCATAATATCAGTGAATTAACCGAGGATCAGCTGGAAGAAATCACTCTTCACACGCTGCCTCTTCCTCTACCGCTTAACAACTATCCGATGCTATTTGCACCCGAGCAGAGACCACAGGCAGCAGCAGACAGGCGCCCATCACGACCATTGCATGATGCCTATATTGCAGATTATCGCACTGCCGATGGCAAAAGACATTTACCGGCGATCACACTCGGTAATTGGCTCAAAGCGGAAGGCGAGCTGGTGGTGATGCTTAGTAGCGATCAACGTACGGCCAGATTTGATTTTATTTTCAAAAATTTGGTTCCAGACAGTCTTTATACCGTCATGAGTTTACGGGAAAGAGATTTGGCGGTTGAAAATCCAACCCGCCCGGGGCCATTGGGGATTCCCAATGTATTTATTACTGACGCGGAAGGCAACGCCACTTATTGGGCAGAATTACCTAATCCCTTCCCCGCAGCCGGGGAGAGCCGTAATCGGGTAATTAATGTTGTGGTGCTCTATATGAGCAGCCAACAATCTTATGGTGGTGCTATTGGGTTATATGGTTTGGGTGGAGATATTCACGCCCACCTTAAATTACCAACATTATCCTTCAATGAATTTACTACTTTAGAATAAGGATCCTTTATGCCATTCGTACAGATAACCACGTGGAAAATGAGTGATGAGCAGAAAGTTAAAAAACTCGTCGAAGAAATAACGCACTCAATTCACCTTCACTGTGGTGCACCACTGGATAAAATATCCGTAGTGATCAGCGAATTAACGCCCGACCGTTGGTCAGATGCGGGAGTATTAGGTAATGATAAGGACTTCCCAATAAAAAGCCGTCGAAAAAATTATGAGGAGGGGCAGTGAGTGCTATTGCCGCTTTCTTTGATGTCGATGAAACATTGATAAAGATGAAAAGTATGTTTCATTTTTATCAATACTGGAGCGAATTAAACGGTTGGAAAATCAAACACCAAGCATTTGATAAGAAATTTAAAGAAGCATTAGCACAAGGTACGCCACGAGAAGAACTCAATCTAATGTATTACCGTGAGTTTTCAGGTGTCAATATCCAAGACCTAAATCGGGCAGGTGAAGCTTGGTTTAAAGAGTTTTTGGGGCAAGATGATATTTATATTCTTCCAGCAGTTAAGGCACTAAAGCAACATATAAAACAGGGTCACATTACCGTCTTCATCTCAGGCTCGATGCAACCTATTTTACAGCCTTTAGGCCACTATTTAGGCGTGGACACTATTCTTGCTGCGCCATTGGTCATTAATGATGATGGAATATTGAGCGGAGAAATTGGACAGCCGCAAACTATTGGCATGGGAAAACAACATGCTTTGTTGGCCTTTAGCCAGAAAAATAATATCAACCTCTCCGGGAGTTATGCCTATGGTGATGATCTCTCTGATATTCCGATGTTGGAAGTAACAGGCAACCCAATCTGCGTCGGAGCGAATTCAAAACTCGCTGAATATGCTCAGCAACATCACTGGAATATTCTCGATATGAATATTCTAGAAAAATAAGGAATATTATGAAAACCTCAGATAACGAACATCAACCCCTCAGCCTGCAAACCTGGCTGGCATTGATTATTCTGGCTCTTTCGACCTTTACTATTGTGACCACTGAATTAGCCCCTATCGGCTTATTAACGCCAATGGCTGAAGGCTTAGGTCAGTCGGAATCCATGATTGGTCTGACAGTCACCTTATATGCTTGGGTCGGTGCGATTAGCGCCCTGCTCTCTTCACTTTTCTTAGGCAATTTGCCAAAGAAATTACTCCTGTTGATTTTAACTTTCATTATTTTGGTTTCCAACAGCCTGTGCGCGACAGTGCAAAGCTATGAATGGTTACTGGTCGCTCGCGTCATTGGCGCGCTTGCTCACGGTGCATTCTGGGCAATGATTGGCGCGACAGCGGTATCCATGGTACCAGCACGCTATATCGGCGTCGCGACGTCGATAGTCTTCGGCGGCGTGTCTGCTGCCAGCGTTTTTGGGGTGCCACTGTCCAACTACATCGGTCTGAATCTTGGCTGGCGTCCTGCTTTCTGGCTGATGTCATTGCTCAGCGTCATTGCCTTTGTTGGCATCGCTCTGATTGTCCCGAAAGTAAAAAGCAGCAGCGCCCTGGGGCTAGAAGCCTTGGGCCGCGTACTGCGTTCAGGAACATTATGGAAAATCTATGCCGCCACCCTGTTGGCTATCACCGCCCATTTTGCTGCCTTCACCTTTATCGAACCTTGGTTGCACAACGTTAATTCCGTCTCTGCCAGCATGATCCCTGTGATGCTGTTTGTCTTTGGGATCGCCGGTTTAGCCGGAAACTTTGTCACCGGCATGTTTATTGATAAATGGCTGAAACCCTTAGTCTCCCTCTCCGTTCTACTGATCGCCGCAGCGCTAATTACCCTTGGTCAATGGGGAGAGAGTTTGGGGGGGAGTCAGATTCTGGCCCTGATCATCGTGTGGGGCCTGGCGGTTTCTGGCATTTTCGTCGGCTTCCAGACTTGGGTATTACGCATTGCCGCAGAGAATGCTTTCCCCGCCTCGGCAATCTATGTCTCGTTCTTTAATGGCGCTATCGGTTGTGGTGCGCTGGTCGGCGCCTGGCTGGTGTCGGTGCTCAGTATTCCGGTATTGATGAGCATTGCCGGAATCGCTATCGCCCTCTCCTTGCTGCTGATTGCCATTATTCCGGTGAAAACCGAGCAAGCGCCCCTTCTTTCTGGAGAAGCAGCATGAAATCAGGTAACGAACTGACCGAACACGGCCGCTCTATCATGAATCAGCTAGAGCCGGGCCTGGCGGATAAAGTCACAGGCCGTCTGGCTGAACTCGACAGCGACCTACCAAGGCTGCTCACCGATTACGCATTCGGTGCCGTGGTTGGCCGTCCGGGGCTGGATCTTAAAACCCGAGAGATGATCACCGTCGCGTCCTTAATTACGCTCGGTTATGCCCAGCCCCAGCTTGAGCTGCATATGCGAGGGGCCTTGAATGTCGGCGTGACGGAGGAAGAGCTGCTCGAAATTGTGATTCAAATGGCGATATATGCCGGTTTCCCAGCCTGTATGAATGGCCTTACTGCTTACCGTTTGGCCGTTGCCCATTATCAGGCGCAACACAAATAACCGAGGAGTGGCTCATGAGAGAAGTGGTGGTGGTGGCAGCAAGACGTACCGCAACGGGGAGTTTTCAGGGGGCGCTGGCTGAACAGCCCGCGGCCAACCTCGGCGCAACGGTGATTAAGGCACTTTTGGCAGAAACTGGCATTGCGGCCAGCGACGTTGAGCTGGTTGTCATGGGTCAGGTACTTACCGCCGGTTGTGGGCAGAATCCGGCGCGTCAGGCAGCCTTGCTGGCTGATTTGCCAGTGACCGTGAATGCGATGACGGTCAATAAAGTCTGCGGCTCGGGCCTCAAAGCCGTGCATTTGGCGATGCAGGCCATTCAGTGCGGAGAAGCTGAAATCGCGGTTGCTGGTGGACAGGAAAATATGTCGCTGGCCCCACATTTGCTGAGTGCTTCCCGCAAGGGATTACGTCTTGGTCACGGTGAACTAAAAGATTCGCTGGTTCACGATGGCCTTTGGGATGCTTTTCATCATATCCATATGGGTGTGACAGCGGAAAATGTCGCTCGCCAGTTCAGCATTCCTCGCTCACGTCAGGATGAGTACGCGGCGCTTTCCCACCAGCGTGCATTGCAGGCCCAGCAGGAAGGTCGATTCAATGCCGAAATTGTCCCGATTGAATCGGTGAACCGTAAAGGGGAAATCACCGTATTTGCTGCTGATGAAGGCCCACGTGAAACTAGCTATGAAAAGCTGTCTCAGCTGAAGCCAGTATTTGATAAAGCAGGTACGGTGACGGCGGGAAACGCGTCGTCCCTCAACGACGGCGCCGCCGCCATTCTGCTATGCAGCAGGGAGAAGGCTGAGGCGCTTGGGCTGACACCTCTTGCCACCCTCGGTGCTTTCACTAATTCGGGGATTGACCCGCAAATCATGGGGGCGGCCCCCATTGAAGCCATCCAGCAGTGTCTGACCAGACAGCAGTGGCAAGCAGGGGAAATTGACGTGTTGGAGTCGAACGAAGCCTTTGCTGCTCAGGCACTGGCCGTTCTCTCAGCGCTGCATATCCACCCTGATAAGGTGAATCCTTCCGGCGGAGCCATTGCTTTAGGCCATGCCATTGGCGCATCAGGATGCCGAATTCTGGTCACGCTGTTACATAACATGAAGCGCAACGATTTACATAAAGGCATCGCAGCCCTCTGTATTGGTGGCGGTGAAGGCGTAGCGTTGGCCGTTCAGCGCAACTAACTTACTCCTTGTTATATAAACCCTAGGGTTATCAAGATCCATCTGGCAATAAAAAAAGGGCTGATAATTCAGCCCTTTCGCACTATTTCTTCTGTCTTTAAGCATTCACGCCTTTCATACCCTCCAGCGTGTAACGCTCTCCTTTAATTTCGACCCGGTCTTTAAGGCCATTCAACAGCAGCAGGTCCTGATGGCTTAAAGCGACCTCAACGGCACCTGCATTTTCCCGCGCATAACGGCTACTTTTGGTTCCTGGGATTGGCACGATATGTTCGTATTGCGCCAGTAGCCATGCCAGAGCCAGTTGCCCTAAAGTGCATTGATACTTATCAGCTAGGGGTTGCAGTTCGTTGAGGATCTGCGCGTTGAAACGAAGATTTTCATCGCTGAAGCGCGGGTTATTTTTGCGGAAATCTCCGTCAGTAAAATCGCTATTGCTGAGGTATTTTCCGGTCAGGAATCCGCGCCCAAGTGGTGAATAAGGCACAATACCAATGCCCAGTTTGGTCGCCGTCGGCAAAATGTCTTGCTCAATGTCTCGCGTCCACAGCGAATATTCAGTTTGCAGTGCACTAACTGGGTGTACGGCGTGCGCTTTTGCCAGCGTCACTGCCGAAACTTCACATAGCCCGACGTGCGCAATCTTGCCTTCCTTCACCAAATCGCTCAGGCAAGACATGCTTTCTTCGATAGAAAAATCAGGGTTTACGCGATGCAGGTAGTAAAGGTCGATACGCTCAACCCCCAGGCGCTGCAATGACTCATGGCAGCAGCGACGGATGTAATCGGGGTGATTGTTTATGGTGCGCTCATAGGCAGCATCAGCAGGCCGATCAATACCACACTTGGTCGCTATTTTTATCTGCTCGCGCTGTGCGCTATCGAGCGTTGCCAGAAAATGCCCCACCAACCTTTCATTGTGACCACGACCGTAAACATCTGCCGTATCGATCAGATTTACGCCGGTGTCGATCACCGTTTTCAGGACATCAAGGGATTCGGCATCTTTGGCTTCTCCATAGAACTCACTGAGTCCCATTGCGCCATAACCCATTGCGGAGACTTGTAAGCCCTCGCCTAATGTTCTTATTTTCATCTTAACCTCTCCTCCAAAATTGAAGAATGAGTATGAATCAGGGCTATTACCGCGAGAATTCCAAAGATATTAATATAGAAAAGGTATCACCGGGATACCCATAAAGCAGGTATCCCTTTGGCTCAGAGCCCGTTTTTACGCAAAATCTGGCCCGATGTCGTCAATAGCATCAGTACAGATACAATCAACGCCCCATGCCAGCAGGGTGCGGGCGCTTTGTGGCGAGTTAACGGTGTACACCAGAATGTGCAAACCGGCGTCTTTCAAGGCTTTCACACGCGCTTCGGTCAGCTCTTTATAGTTGATATGCAGGGAAACGCATTCCAGTTGGTCCGTCAGCGTTTTCCAGTCATCACGCCACTCGTCGAGCAGTAAACCGCGCGGCAGCTCGGGAACGGCCTGCTTGGCCGCCAGCAGAGCGTCGAACTCGAAAGAAGAGAGCAGCGGCGGCGCGGGGTGGTCGCGCCATAGCTCTTTGGCCGCCAGCGCCACTTTGCTCCCCGTCTCGGTATTCGTGCCGGTCGTCGGTTTAATCTCAATGTTGGCCATCATGTTGTGGCGCGCGCAGCGCTCGGCCACTTCGGCCAACAGCGGCAGTTTTTCACCTTTGAACGCCGCGCCGTACCAGTCACCGGCGTCCAGTTGGCGCAATTTGTCCCAGCTCAGCTCACCCGCCACGCCCCAGCCGTTGCTGGTGCGGTTCAGTGTGTCGTCGTGCAACAGGAAAATTTCGCCGTCCTGCGCCAGCTTGGCGTCGAACTCAATCATGGTGTGGCCGTACTTGGCGCCGACATCAATGGCAGCAAGGGTGTTTTCAGGGGCCAAAGAACCACCGCCCCGATGCGCCACAATCCGTGGATAAGGCCAAACTGTCATGTTTACTCCATTCTTAAACCGCTATTTGAATCGAAAAAGTGTAGCGCGTTCGTCGGCAAAACCAAACGCAACTGCGTGCCCGGCTCAGGGCAAACTTCGTGATTAAGACGCACCACCACACCCGCACCGGCCCATTTTCCGTGCGCCAGGTTGTCGGCGCCGAGCAGTTCCAACGTGTTGAGGTTCATTGGAATACCGGCCTGCGGATCGTCAGTCAGCTGAATATGCTCCGGTCGAATACCCACCGTCAACTCTCGTCCGCCCCACTCCGGGCGCGGCTGGCTGAGGGGCAGCTCAAAACCGCCCTCCATCACCAGCGAACTGCCGTTGCTGGCTAGCGTGCCCGGCAGCAGGTTCATGGCCGGGGAGCCAATGAAGCTGGCAACAAATAGCGTTGCCGGGCGGCGATAAACTTCTGACGGCGTACCAATCTGCTCGGCAATGCCTTTGTTCATCACGATCACCCGCTCGGCCAGCGTCATGGCTTCAACCTGATCGTGGGTCACGTACAAACTGGTGGTGCGCAGGCGGCGGTGCAGCTGTTGCAGCTCGAGGCGCATCTGCACGCGCAGCTTGGCGTCAAGGTTAGACAGCGGTTCGTCGAACAGGAAGACCGCCGGTTCACGCACGATTGCGCGCCCCATGGCGACGCGCTGGCGCTGGCCGCCGGAGAGTTCGCGCGGCTTGCGTTTGAGTAGCGGGCCGAGCTCCAGAATACGCGCCGCTTCTTCAACTCGCGCCTGAATCTGCGCCTTGCCGAAGCCGCGAATTTTCAGGCCATAGGCCATGTTGTCATACACGCTCATGTGCGGGTAAAGCGCGTAGTTCTGGAACACCATCGCGATGCCGCGATCTTTGGGTTCCAGCTCGGTAACGCGCTGATCATTAATATAAATATCGCCGCTGGTGGTGCGCTCTAAACCGGCTACCATGCGCAGCAGAGTGGATTTCCCACAGCCCGACGGACCGACCATCACAATGAATTCGCCATCGGCGACGTTCAGGTCGATGCTTTTAATAATCTGATTTTTACCGTCGTAGGACTTGGTGACTGCCTGTAGTTTTAAATTTGCCATGTCGTATTACTTCTCACTGTCTACCAGACCGCGCACAAACCAGCGCTGCATCAGGAGCACCACCGCAAGCGGGGGCAATAAAGTCAAAATCATCGCTGCCATGACCTGATTCCACTGGGTGGAACCGTCGCCGGAAGAGATCATGCTTTTAATTCCCGCCACCGCCGTGCCCATCGAGGCGTCGCTGGTGATGAGAATTGGCCACAGATACTGGTTCCAGCCGTAGATAAAGGTGATGACAAACAGCGCCGCCAGATTGGTTTTCGATAACGGCAGAACGATGTCCCAGAAGAAGCGCATGGCGCTCGCGCCGTCAATACGCGCGGCTTCTAGCAGCTCGTCCGGCAAGGTCATAAAGAACTGGCGGAACAGGAAGGTGGCGGTGGCCGAGGCCATCAGGGGCAGCGTCAGGCCGGTGTAGCTGTCCATCATGTTCAGGTTGGAAATCACCTGAATGGTCGGGAAGATACGCACTTCAACCGGCAGCATCAGCGTCAAGAAAATCAGCCAGAAGAATAAGTTACGCAGCGGGAAACGGAAGTAGACGATGGCGTAAGCCGACAGCATCGACACCGAAATTTTGCCGATGGTGATGACCATCGCCATGATAAAGCTGTTCACCAGCATGCGACCAAAGGCCGGGCTGCCCTCGCCGACGCCCTGGTTCCAGATAGTGCGGATGTTTTCCCACAGGTGCGAACCCGGTATCAGCGACATCGGCACGTCGAAAATCTGTTTGTTATCCAGCGTTGCCGCGACAAAAGCCACGTACAACGGGAACAGGATCACCAGCACGCCGAGGATAAGCATGGTGTGGCTGAAAATATCCAGCCCTTTACGGTTCTCAATCATTGGTAACGCACCTTACGCTCGACAAAGCGGAACTGAATAAACGTCAGGCCGCATACCAGCACCATCAACACCACTGACTGCGCGGCGGAGCTGGAGAGATCCAGACCGGAGAAACCTTCGCGGTACACCTTATAAATCAAGGTGGTGGTCGCCTGAACCGGGCCGCCCGCGGTCGCCGCATCAATCACCGGGAAGGTGTCGAAGAAGGCGTAAACCAAGTTAACCACCAGCAGGAAGAAGCTCACTGGCGAAATCAGCGGCAGCACCAGATTGAAGAAGCGGCGCACCGGGCCCGCGCCGTCAATGGCGGCGGCTTCAACCAGTGATTTAGGGATAGATTGCAACGCGGCGAGGAAGAACAGGAAGTTGTAGCTCACCTGCTTCCAGACCGAGGCCAACACCACTAAGAACATCGCCTGTCCGCTGTTCTGCGCGTGGTTCCAGTTATAGCCGATTGCCCCAAGGAAGTGGGTGATAAGGCCGAGGCCGGGGCTAAACAGGAACATCCAGAGCACGGCGGCCACGGCGGGCGCGACGGCGTACGGCAGGATCATTAGCGTCTGGTAAATACGGCTGGCGCGCACCACGTGGTCCACCAGCGCGGCAAAAAACAGCGAGACGGCCAGTCCGATAAACGCCACGAGGAAACTGAATCTCAGCGTGGTGTAGAAAGAGTCGAGGTAGTAGGAGTCCTGAAACAACTGTTTGAAGTTGCTCAGCCCGACAAACTCACTCGATAAACCGAAAGGATCCAGCGTTTGCACCGAATACCACAAGGCTTGACCGGCAGGCCATAAAAAGAAAATCACGGTGATCAGCAGTTGCGGCAACACCAGCGCGTAAGGCAGCCAGCTACAACCAAAACCGGGGCGATGTGAACTCATAGTGGGTTACTCGTTAAAGCGAAAAGACAAGAGATAGAATCGAAGAAAGGCAACTCGGTACGAGGCGTAGCGAGCAAAGCCAGACTGGGTGCGGACAGCGCGCAGAAACCGCAGTGGACATTGAGTCCATGAGGATTTCGAGCACTGCCCAATCCCAGACTGGCGAAGCGCAGTAGCCGATAGTTACTTAGTGGAAGCTTCGAAGCGACGCAGTAACAGGTTCCCGCGCTCTACAGCTGAATCCAGAGCCTGCTGAGCCGTCTTCTTGCCGCTCCACACGCTTTCCAACTCTTCGTCTACGATGGTACGAATCTGTGGCATGTTGCCCAGACGCAGACCCTTAGTGAACGGCAATGGTGGCTTGTTCAGCATCTGGCGAGTGGCGACGTCAGAACCCGGGTTCTTCTCGTAGAAGCCTTGTTGCTTAGTCAGCTCATACGCCGCAGTCGTCACTGGCAGGTAACCGGTTTTCTGGTGCCATTCAGCGGCGATAGCCGGCGTGGTCAGGAATTGCAGGAACTCAGCCACGCCTTTGTAGGTTTCTTTATCTTTACCGTTCATCACCCACAGGCTTGCACCGCCGATGATGGCGTTCTGTGGCGCGTCTTTCACGTCAGCGTCGTACGGCATCATGCCTACGCCGTAGTTGAATTTGGCGTACTGACGGATGTCAGCCAGTGAACCTGAAGACGCGGTGGTCATCGCGCAGTCGCCGTTGTAAAACTTGGCGGTAGACTCGTCTTTACGACCCAAGTAGGTGAAATCACCCTTCTTGTTCATGTCTTCCAGCATCTGGATGTGCTTAACCTGCAACGGTTTGTTGAATTCCAGAACCGCGTCAGTGCCATCGAAGCCGTTGTTTTTGGTGGCGATTGGCAGTGCATGCCATGCGCTGAAGTTCTCAATCTGAATCCAACCCTGCCAGCCGCTGGCGTAACCGCACTTCACGCCTGACTGACGCAGCTTCTCGGTGTAAGCCGCCATGTCCTGCCAGGTTTTTGGCGGTTGGTCAGGGTTCAGGCCAGCCTTCTTAAAGGCGTCTTTGTTGTAGTACAGCACCGGCGTGGAGCTGTTGAAAGGCTGTGACAGCAGGCGCCCTTTAGAATCCGAATAATAGCCCGAGACAGTCGGAACGAACTGGGAAACGTCTTCTTTGATGCCCGCGTCGGAAAAGACTTCGTAGACCGGCTTGATCGCTTTACTCGCCATCATGGTCGCCGTGCCTACTTCATAAACTTGCAGAATCGCCGGGGCTTTGCCGCTACGGTAAGCCGCGATGCCTGCTGCCAGACTTTCGTCATACTTGCCTTTGTAAACTGGCACGATTTTGACGTCTGGATGAGCCTGGTTAAAACGGTCGGCCAGAGAGTTAACCTCTTTGCCCAACTCGCCGTCCATTGAATGCCAGAAAGGTATTTCCGTTACCGCCATCGCCTGGGTGCTGAACGCGAATGCCAGCGCAATGCAAAGTGTCGTTTTTGTAACAGCGTGCTTAAGCATGCTTGTCTCCTGAAGAGGGCTGTGTAGTGACGGTGTCGTAAGGATCTTCTTATTCGGGAGCTAACATGACATGCATAAATGACAGAAAAATAATGATTTGGTTACAGGCAGGTGACAGCAGAGTTACGAAAGAGAGAAAAATAAAAGTAAAAAGGACATCCGGAGATGTCCTTTAAGTGGCAGCGAATTTTAATTAAGCGCCGAGATAAGCAGATCTAACAGCTTCGTTGGCTAATAGAGCTGCGCCACTGTCCTCCAGCACCACGTGTCCGTTTTCCAGCACGTAGCCACGGTCCGCCAGCTTCAAGGCCTGATTGGCGTTTTGCTCGACCAGGAAGATAGTCATCCCCTCTTCGCGCAGCTGTTGGATGGTGTCGAAAATCTGCTGAATGATAATTGGTGCTAAACCTAGCGAAGGCTCGTCGAGCAGCAGCAGGCGCGGCTGGCTCATCAATGCCCGGCCAATCGCCAGCATCTGCTGTTCCCCGCCGGACATGGTGCCGGAACGCTGAGCGCGACGCTCTTTCAAACGTGGGAACAGCTCGAACACGCGCTGGAGGCGCTGCTGATACTGGTCGCGGGTGGCAAAGAAGCCGCCCATCGCCAGATTCTCCTCTACCGTCATGCGCGAAAACACCCGACGCCCTTCCGGCACGATGGCGATATCGCCACGCATGATTTTGGCGGTCGGCCACTGGGTGATGTCCTGACCTTCAAAAACAATAGAGCCATGGCTGGCGCGAGGCTCGCCGCACAGGCTACCCAGCAGCGTGGTTTTGCCCGCGCCGTTGGCCCCGATAAGGGTAACAATTTCACCCTTATTGATGTGCAGGCTGACTTCGTGCAGCGCCTGAATTTTGCCGTAATGGGCGGATACCTGATTAAATGACAACATCGCGTTCTGCCCCTTACCCTTCGCCCAAGTACGCACGAATGACGTCTGGGTTATTACGAATTTCTGCCGGAGTGCCCTGTGCCAGCGGCGTTCCCTGATTCACCACATAGATGCGGTCTGAAATTCCCATCACCAGCTTCATGTCATGTTCGATCAATAAAACTGACACCTTATGCTGGTTACGCAGCTCGGCGATCAGCTGGTTTAGCTCTTCCGTTTCGCGCGGGTTAAGCCCGGCAGCGGGTTCGTCGAGCATCAGGATTTCAGGGCGCGTCACCATACAACGGACGATTTCCAGACGGCGCTGCTGGCCGTAAGCCAGATTCCCCGCCTGACGGTTGGCCAGTTCGAGCAAGCCGACGCGTTCCAGCCAGTCCGCGGCGCGGTCCAAGGCTTCGGCCTCGGCTTTACGAAAGCCCGGCGTCTTAAACAGGCCAGCCAGCATGCCGCTTTTAAGGTGTTGATGCTGGGCTACCAGCAGGTTTTCAATCACGGTCATTTCGCGGAACAGGCGCACATGCTGGAAGGTTCGCACCACGCCCATGCGGGCAATCTTCTGGCCCGGCAAACCCTCGAGATGCTGGTCGCGCAGCTTGATGGTGCCGCCGCTTGGCTTATAAAAACCGGTCAGGCAGTTAAACACCGTGGTTTTACCAGCGCCGTTGGGGCCAATCAGCGAGACGATTTCGCCCTGATTGAGGTTTAACGCCACGTTGTTCACCGCCAGCAGGCCGCCAAAACGCATCATCAACCCTTCGACTGACAAGAGAGGTTGCGTACTCATGCTTGCTCTCCTTTGTCAGCGATTTGTCTTTTCGACAACTTCAATTTTAACTGCGGGCGTTTCATCGGCAACAGGCCCTGTGGACGCCAAATCATCATCAGAACCATCAATGCACCGAGCAGCAACATGCTGTATTCATTCAAATCACGCATCAGTTCGCGCGACACCACCAGCAGGATAGCCGCCAGAATGACCGCAAACTGCGAGCCCATGCCGCCCAACACCACGATAGCCAGCACGAAGGCAGACTCGACGAAGGTGAAGGATTCCGGGCTGACGAAGCCCTGACGCGCGGCGAACAGTGTCCCGGCGAAACCGGCAAACGCGGCGCTGATAGTAAAGGCGGTGAGCTTGATGCGCGTCGGGTTAAGGCCCAGCGAGCGGCAGGCGATCTCATCTTCACGCAGGGCTTCCCACGCGCGGCCCAGCGGCATGCGCAACAGGCGGTTGATGACGAACAGGGTCAGGACCACCAACAGCAGCGCTACCATATATAAGAAGATGATGCGATCGCTCGGGTCATAGGCCACGCCAAAGAAGTTACTGAAGGTGTCCCAGCCGCCGTCGCGCGGGGTGCGGCTAAATTCCAGACCAAACAGCGTCGGTTTTGGAATTTGGCTAATGCCGTTCGGCCCGCCGGTGATCGAGGTGTTGTTCAGTAGCAGAATGCGGACGATTTCCCCAAAGCCGAGGGTGACGATCGCCAAATAGTCGCCGCGCAGCCTGAGCACCGGGAAGCCGAGCAGGAAGCCAAAGGCGGCGGAAACCAGCCCCGCCAGCGGCAACGCTTCCCAAAAACCGATGCCATAATAGTGATTCAGCAGCGCGTAGGTGTAGGCACCGATGGCGTAAAAACCGCCGTAGCCCAGCACCAGCAGGCCAGACAGGCCAACCACCACGTTCAGCCCAAGGCCAAGCATGATGTAGATCAGGGTCAGGGTGGCGATGTCCACCGTGCCGCGTGAGACAATAAAGGGCCACGCGATAGCGGCAATAATCAGCACCAGCGCCAGCAGTTTCTGCTTCGGCGTTGAACCGTCAAAGCTCGGCAGGACAAAGCTTGGGCCAGAGATTTTCTTCAGGCCGCTGCTCATCAGTGGGCGGAACAGTTGGAAGACGAACACCACGGCACAGCCGATGGCAATCCACGTCCAGCGCACTTCGCCTGCGCCATTCACCACCAGCTTGGTGCCATCAAGGCTCAGTTGCAGCCCCATGATAAAGGAGGCTAAAACCAGTAAAACGAAGGCGGAGAGCAACGCGTTAAACAGGTTGAGATGCTTCATACTTTCTCAACCTCCGGGCGACCCAAGATGCCAGTTGGCAACACCAGCAACACCACGATCAGCAGGGCAAACGACACCACGTCTTTATATTCGGTGCTGAGATAGGCCGAGGTCAGGGCTTCGGCTACGCCTAAAATCAGGCCGCCAATCATCGCGCCCGGAATGCTGCCGATGCCACCGAGAACCGCCGCGGTGAAGGCTTTCATCCCCGCCATAAAGCCAATGTACGGGTTAATCACGCCATAGAATTGCCCCAGCAGCACGCCCGCCACCGCCGCCATTAATGCGCCGATAACGAAGGTCAGGGAGATCACGCGGTCAGTGCTAATGCCCAGCAGGCTGGCCATTTTCAAATCTTCGGCGCAGGCGCGACAGGCGCGACCCATGCGGGAATAGCGGATAAACAGCGTCAGGGCCAGCATGGCGACAAAAGTCACAATCCAGATGATGAGCTGCATGGTGCTGATAGTCGCGGCAAAGCCGTTGGCGACACCGAGCGTCCACTGGCCGGTGACCAAGCTTGGCAGCGCGAGGTCGCGCGAGCCTTGGGTCAGGCTGACGTAGTTTTGCAGGAATATCGACATCCCGATGGCGGAGATCAGCGCAATCAGGCGTTTAGAATTTCGCACTGGCTTATAGGCCACGCGCTCAATGCTCCAGCCGTAGGCACTGGAGATCACAATCGCGGCGATGAATCCGGCGCCGATCAACAACCAGCTGGCGTCGATCCCCATCATCATTAACGCGGCGATGACAATAAAAGAGACATAGCTGCCGATCATATACACCTCGCCGTGGGCGAAGTTGATCATGCCGATAATGCCGTAAACCATGGTGTAGCCAATGGCGATCAGCGCATAGGTGCTGCCCAACGTCACGCCGTTGAACATCTGCTGAATGAAATATAGGAACTGCTCTGACATACCCTATCCTTTTACTTCAAGGGTTTGATAACTGGTGCAACTCCCTCCCCTTTTCAGAAGAGGGAGCGAAGAACCACTTTGCTGCGGTTATGGTTTAATTGGGGTAGAAGTACCGTCTTTGTGCCACTCGAAAATACCAAACTCGAAGCCTTTCAGGTCGCCCTTCTCATCCCAGCTCAGTGGGCCCATCACGGTGTCCACGGATTGAGATTTCAGGTTTTTGGCGATGTCAGCCGGTTCCATACTTCCGCTGCGTTCCATACCGGTCGTCAGAGCTTGCAGCGCGGCGTAGGTGGTCCAGACGAATGGGCCAGTTGGGTCTAGCTTTTTGGCTTTCAGCGCATCAACGATTGGCTGGTTAGCAGGAACCTGGTCATAACGTTTTGGCAGAGTCACCAACATGCCTTCGGAAGCATCACCGGCGATGTTGGACAGGGAAGAGTTACCCACGCCTTCCGGACCCATGAATTTCGCATTCAGACCGGCTTGTTTTGACTGGCGCAGGATCTGGCCCATTTCCGGATAGTAGCCACCGAAGTAAACGAAATCGACGTTCTCTTTCTTCAGACGCGCCACCAGCGTGGAGAAGTCTTTGTCGCCTGCAGTGATACCTTCGAACAGCACCACGTTACCGCCGTTTTTCTTCAGGCTATCCTGCACGGAGCGCGCCAGACCTTCGCCGTACTGCTGCTTGTCATGAACCACGGCAATGCGCTGTGGCTTGATAGTATTGAGGATGTATTTCGCCGCCGTAGGGCCCTGATCGGAGTCCAAACCGGTAGTGCGCATAATCAGCTTGTAGCCACGGGTGGTCAGGTCAGCGTTGGTTGCCGCCGGGGTAATCATAAGCACGCCTTCATCTTCATAGATGTCAGAAGCGGGCTGAGTAGAAGAAGAGCACAGGTGGCCGATAACATAACGGATACCGTCGTTAATCACTTTGTTGGCCACCGCCACGGCTTGTTTCGGGTCACAGGCATCGTCGTATTCCACGCCAATCAGTTTGTCACCCTTGATGCCGCCTTTAGCATTGATATCAGCGATAGCTTGTTTTGCGCCGGTGAATTCCATGTCGCCGTATTGCGCTACCGGGCCTGACATGGCGCCGACGATGGCGACTTTGATGTCTTTCGCCACGGCGGCTTGGCTCATTGCCAATGCGATACAGCCGGCCAGCAATACTTTTCCTGATTTCATATTCATCCTGATACCCCATCTAATGATTTGTGATGTGTGTTTGTTGTGTTGTTTTGGCATTTCTCGCCTGCTTAAAATATCGTCACTTAAGAAATTTGTTATAAGTTATAATACGTTAGCGGCTTATCGGGTCTTATTTTCAAATAAGACTTTATTTTTCATGCCATTAAACAGGAATATTCTGCTGCAAATCAAATGTCACAATCAGAAACAAGAGGTGTAAACAGAATTTTATTTGGGTATAAATGCGGCTATGGGCAACGGCTACAGCGGTTAACGCTGCCTTTACTGATTAAAGCCAACATTTATCGCTTATAGTTGGATCGCCGAAAAAGTTTTTGCTCTGTTACTGTACAAAAAAAGTTACGCGCCCGGCGGGTGGGCAATCCGCTATAATGTGCGCCTGTTTATCTGCCTGTTCGCCTCATGAAATTAACCATTCAAAAACTCGATTCGCTTAGTGCGCAAGACTTGATAGATCTGGCAAAAATCTGGCCGGAGCAGTCTCCTGCCGAGTGGCAAAGCTGGCTCAGTGGGAACCGCGCCCTGTTTGCTGCAAAATTTAACGAGCGTCTGTTGGCGGCGGTTAAAGTCAGCCTGACAGGCGAAAGTGCTGAACTGCAGGATTTGCTGGTGCGCGAAGTCACCCGTCGCCGCGGCGTGGGTTTATATCTGGTAGAGGATACGCTGGCACAGATGCCGGAACTCACCCACTGGACGATGAAAGCCGAAGCTGACCCAGTCCTCGATGCCTTTATGCTGGCCTGTAAATTCCATAAAACCGCCGATGGCTGGGAATGGAATCGCTAAACGGCTTGAACGCTGAAATTTAGGCATAAAAAAAGCGACCCGCAGGTCGCTTTTTCTTTATTTGCTGAAGTACAGCGGCTGAAGTGCTGCTTAGGCTTCAATCGCCAGACGCAGTTTCTTCATCGCGTTCTTCTCAAGCTGACGAACACGCTCTGCGGAAACGCCGTACTTGTCGGCCAGCTCCTGCAAGGTGGTTTTGTTGTCGTCATCTAACCAGCGAGCGCGGATGATGTCCTGGCTACGCTCGTCCAAACCTTCCATTGCATAGGTCAGTTTGTCGGTCGCGTCGCGATCCCAGTTATCTTCCTCAATGCTTTCTGCGAAGTCTGAACTCTTATCTTGCAGGTAAAGCATCGGCGCCATCGCGGCACCGTCGCGTGGTTCATCATCTGGAGTCGGGTCAAACGTCATGTCCTGTGCGGCCATCCGTGATTCCATTTCCAGAACGTCTTTGCTGGTCACACCCAGCTCGCGAGCAACGTGCTCCACTTCGTCATGGCTGAACCAGCCCAGACGCTGTTTGTTTTTACGCAGGTTGAAGAACAACTTACGCTGCGCCTTAGTGGTAGCAACTTTCACGATACGCCAGTTACGCAGCACGTATTCGTGAATCTCTGCTTTGATCCAGTGCACCGCGAAGGAGACCAGACGCACGCCCACTTCTGGGTTGAAGCGGCGAACCGCTTTCATCAGGCCGATATTGCCTTCTTGGATAAGGTCAGCCTGTGGCAGACCGTAGCCTGAATAGTTGCGGGCGATGTGAGCAACAAAGCGCAGGTGAGACAGGATCAGATGTTTCGCTGCTTCCAGATCACCATCGTAATGCAGCCGTTCAGCCAGCGCCCGTTCTTCCTCTGCGGTGAGCATAGGATAAGTGTTGGCGGCCCGAATATAGGCTTCCAGACTACCTTGGGGAACTAATGCTAAAGTTTGCATTTCTTTTGTCATTCAAAGCCTCTCATGTATGACGTTATGCAGGTTTTATACTGCGTTGCTGCGGAGTGAATACCGCATTGCCCTAACGGCGTACTAACAAAAACAACGCAGAGCCCTTCATATTTACTGCTTTTCTGAATACTGCTTTTCTCACTCATCTTTGCTGCATGTCTGGCGAGAGTCAGTGCGCCCATTCACCGCCAGCGGGTAAATTTTTACCACACTCTAAGACCGCGAATTGCACGTAAAGTTCCTAATCTGCGCAATTGCAACTTAGCGACTTTATGTGACGAACTGGCTACCGGATAGGGAATTCGTGCTTTCAGGGAGGAAGAGATGTAAGACAAGATGTTGGAACGCTAAATCAGCTCTTCCCCTGCACAGGATCCTTTGCAGCAGGAGAAGAGTATACCAAAAAATCGCTATTGTGGTGTAAATCGCCGTAAATGTTGTACGGTTGCCAGCCAGGCTGCGATCCAGCCAATCATCGCGGAAATCAGCAGTAATAGCAGGCTTTCATCCCACGCGAGACCGTGCAGGTCAAAGGTGGTGCCGAACACTTTCGCCACCTGCGTCACCACGCTTTCTAAGCGCAAGACTAAGGCTTCGGAAAGGATCAGTGACAGCAAGGCACCACAGAAACCGAGCATCGCGCCGCCGTTAAGGAAGGGCCGCAGGATAAAGCCGTCGGTCGCGCCGATGAGCTTCATCACGTTAATGGTGTCGCGGCGGCTGAAGATGCTTAACCGCACGCTGTTACCGATAACCAAGAACACCGCGACAATCATCAGCACGCCAATCATCGCCGCCACCTGCCCGACGAGGCCAGTGAGCGCCGCCAGCCTTGCGAACCAACTGTCATCCATTCGCACTTCATCGACCCCCTGCACGGCCGCCACGCGGTCGCGTAAGGTGTTGAGCGTGTTGGAGTCCTGGAAATTCATCTTCGGCGTAATGATAGCCACGGCGGGCAGTGGATTCTGCTCCAGCATGTCCATCGCGCCGCCAAAGCCAGACCAGTTGCGGAACTCGCCCATGGCTTCGTCGCGTGACAAGTAGTTGACCTTGTCGACACCCGCCTCGGCTTTCAATGCCTTGATGACATTTTCGGCCGCGTTGTCATCCAGCGCTTTGTCGAGGTAAACCGTCAGCTGTGGCGTCGGATACCACTGCTCGGCGGCGGTACTGACGTTTTTCCACACCAAATAACAGACGCTCGGCAGAGTCAGGGAAATTGCGATAACCATGATAGTCAGCAAGGTCGCCAGAGGCTGACGCATCATGTCGGCCAAGGCGTTCATCCACGCGTAGCGCCACTGCTCACGCCAGCCGCCCTGTAGGGCTTTGCTTTTCGCGACGCGCGCGCTTTTGGCTGTTTTGGTCGGCTTAGGGCTATTGGCCATAATGCGAGCCTCCCGCCATACGCCCCTGACTCAGGGTCAGAGTACGGTAGTTACGACGGGCAATCAGTGCCATGTCATGAGTTGCCATTAAAACGGTCACGCCTACACGGTTGAACTCTTCAAACAAACGCAAAATGCCTTCCGAAAGCGCATCATCAAGGTTACCGGTCGGTTCATCCGCCAGTAATACCGCAGGTTTATTCACCACGGCGCGGGCAATGCCGACGCGCTGCTGTTCACCACCGGAGAGTTGGATCGGGAAGTTCTTCGCTTTGTCGAGCAGCCCCACTTTGTCCAAAGCGGCGGAGACGCGGCGGCGAATATCTTCACTGCTGGCCCCGGCGATGATCAGCGGCATCGCCACGTTGTCATACACCGTGCGGTCCATCAGCAGGTGGTGGTCCTGGAAAATCATGCCAATCTGGCGGCGCAAAAACGGCACTTCGCTGGCTTTCAGGCGGCTGATGTCGTGACCGCCAAACAAAATGTGTCCGGCACTTGGGCGTTCAATCCCACATATCAATTTCAGCAGGGTACTTTTACCCGCGCCGGAATGACCTGTCAGGAAAGCCATCTCAGCTTGCTGGATGTGAAAATCGACGCCTTGCAGCGCCTGTCGCCCGCCTAGATAAGCTTTACTGACCTGTTCAAAGCGAATCATCCGTATTAATCCTCTCGGGCAAAAAGTGCCTCAATAAAATCGTCAGCCTTAAATGGCCGTAAATCTTCGATGCCTTCACCTACCCCGATGTAACGGATAGGAATTTCAAACTGGTCGGCGATGGCGAAGATAACCCCACCTTTAGCGGTACCGTCCAGTTTAGTCAAAGTAATACCGGTCAGACCCACGGCTTCATTGAATAATTTTGCCTGACTCACCGCATTCTGGCCGGTGCTGGCATCGAGCGTCAGCATAACCTCATGAGGGGCGTCTTCGTCCAGTTTTTTCATGACGCGGACAATCTTCTTCAGCTCTTCCATCAGGTGCGATTTATTCTGCAAACGCCCGGCGGTGTCGGCGATCAACACGTCGATGCCACGGGCCTTGGCGGCCTGAATGGCGTCGAAAATTACCGAGGCAGAATCTGCACCAGTATGCTGGGCAATCACTGGGATCTTGTTGCGCTGTCCCCACACTTGCAGCTGTTCTACTGCCGCCGCGCGGAAGGTATCGCCCGCCGCCAGCATCACGGATTTGCCTTCGGCTTCAAACTGGCGCGCCAATTTACCGATAGTGGTCGTCTTACCCACGCCGTTTACGCCAACCATCAGAATGACATACGGGCTTTTGCCACTGACATCCAGCGGTTGATCGACTTTGGCCAGAATTTCGGACATTTCTTCCTTCAGCTTGCCGTACAGCGCGTCCGCGTCTTTCAACTGCTTGCGGCTGGCGTGTTCGGTCAGCGAAGTGATGATTTTACGGGTGGTTTCGACGCCCACGTCGGCAACGATCAGCTGCTCTTCCAGCTCCTCGAACAAATCGTCATCAATCTTCTTGCCGCGGAACAGGCTGATAAAGCCTGAGCCAAGATTTTGCTTAGTTTTAACCAGACTGCGCTTAAGACGGGCGAAGAAGCCCTCTTTGGTCGGGCGATCTTGCTCAGTTTCGCTGGCTGGCAGGGTGATGATAGGTTCCAGCGCGACAGGCAGCGGCTCTTCTTGCGCCAGCTCTTTGGCAATAATGGCATCGTCGATGGTGTCGAGGTCGTCCTGATGCTGGTCAGCGGCGATTTCCTCAGCGGATTCAACGAACTCGTCTTCCACCAGTTCTTCATGCTGCTCGACGGCAACCTGCTCGGTGACAGCAACAATCTCTTCTGCCAACTCTTCAGCGGCTAAATCTTTAGCCACTGCTTCTTCGGCAGACAGTTCATCAAGCACCGGCTCGGCAGGAAGTTCATGCACGGGTTCATAGATAGGTTCGATTTCCACCGCGGCTTCGGCGCTGGTGGTGGTGTCCCACTCGCCGGGGCGATCCTCGACCGGAACGCCGGGAGCTTCGACTTGTTGAGTCTCTTGCGGATGGGCTTCTACAGGGTGAGCGTCATCTTGCAGAAGTTCTTCTTGCGGCAAGCTGTCTGACGAAGGGGATTCAACAACCGGCTCTGGCTGTTCAATGTGAGCTTCTTGTTCCTGCGCTTCGGTTTTTTGCTGCTCTTCTTCCTGACGGCCACGCCCAAACCAGGAGAAAAAACCGCGTTTTTTATCTTTTGCCATTTTACAACTTCACTCCTCGCCGTTAATTCAGGGCGAACGGATTGTTAATAGGATAATGCCTTGCAGTCTATCACTTTCCACCCGCCCCCTACACACCTGCGTATTGATTTACGGAGAGTATTCAATCAGGAATGTTAAATGTTTCCCCAACGGCGGCACACCAGTAGAATAGCGGCAACTGATTTACTAGCGCGCTGCACTGACGGCGTAATATTGAAGTGAAATATGGCGAAAAAACCTAATACCGCCGCCGCAGGTCAAATTCGACTGATTGGCGGCCAGTGGCGCGGACGAAAATTGCCTGTGCCGAACAGCCCCGGCCTGCGCCCGACCACCGATCGCGTGCGCGAAACCTTATTTAACTGGCTGGCGCCGATGATTCAGGGAGCACGCTGCCTGGACTGCTTCGCGGGCAGCGGCGCGCTGGGTATCGAAGCCCTCTCCCGCTATGCCGGCAGTGCCACCCTGCTAGAGTTCGAACGCCCGGTTGCTCAGCAGTTGGAGAAAAACCTGGCGGTGCTCAATGCCAAAGACGCCACCGTGGTTAACACCAACGCGCTAAGTTGGCTGGCCAAGAACGGCACGCCCTTTGATATCGTGTTTATCGACCCGCCTTTCCGCAAAGGCATTTTGTTAGAAACGCTGACCTTGCTGGAACAACAGGGCTGGCTGGCTGACGAAGCCTGGATTTATGTCGAAGCGGAAGTCGAACACGGCGCAATCCCCGTGCCCGCAGGCTGGCGTCTGCATCGCGAAAAGGTCGCCGGGCAAGTGGCTTACCGTTTGTACCATCGAGATATTGCGCCAAACGCTGGCGAAGAAGATTCTGAACAGGAGCAGTAATATGTTAATTAACGTGGGTCGCTTGTTGATGCTGTGCATCTGGGCATTTTTGCTGATGAATATCATTCATCCGTTTCCAAAACCGATGAAATATTTCCTCGACGTCGCCATGGTGTTCATGTTCTTCATGCACGGCCTGCAAATCATGCTGCTCAAAGCCACCCAAGGTAAAGATCAGAACAAGATTGGTGGCTGGCTCCAGCTGCGCATCTTCCTGTTTGGCGTGTTCGAATTGCTGGCGTGGCAGAAAAAGCAGCCACCGCTGCCGCCGAAGAAGTAGTTATTTCAACTGGTTATCGCTTTTGTGTGTCGTCATCTGCCGCGAAAGCGATAAACCTTGTCCCTTTCACCTGCAAGACTCCCTTCTGGCCCTTCGCCAAGCCGTCGTAATCTTTCATTTCGATTTTTAACTTTATCTCACTGCCACCGACCAGAGGCTTGAAGTAGGCTTCATAATTACGGTCTTCCACCGGGATCTCCTCCCGCTGGCGCGAACGACGATTAGGGGAGAGATAGTCCCGTTTGGCCGTCACTTCCACGGCAATCTCTTTCAGCGGAGCCGCATCGTTATCCGCATTTTCACGGCGCTGGTGCAGGTATTGGCGGGTGGCAAAAAAGGCAATCACCACCAAAACCAGCAGGAAAATCATCGGCGGTTTGCTCATGGTTCAGGTTTCTTCTCTGATGATGGGAACAGTTTTGTTCCGTCACTTTAGCGGCAAATGTAGGGCAATTGCACTAATGCGCGGTGGATTCTGATTGTCGGCGAGGCGCGCTGTCTCCTACACTGAAATCAACACAGGACGGTTTCCTGACAGGCAGCAGTTTGCCTAGGTTTTATTTTAAATAAGGATAAACAATGAGTTGGCCATTTCTTGCCGTATTTTTCTCTGGCTGGTTATACGTGGATGCCAGCTACCGTGGGCCGCGCTGGCAGCGCTGGCTGTTCAAACCCGTCACCTTATTACTGCTGCTGCTTTTAGCCTGGCAAGCGCCGGAGCTGAATGTTTACAGCTATCTGATTTTACTGGGTCTGGCGGCGACGCTGGTGGCAGACGGCCTGTTGCTGCTGCCGGAGGAGCGATTCCTCTACGCCATCGGCGCCTTCTTCCTGTCGCATCTGCTCTATACCCTGAGCTTTGCCAGCCAGATGACGCTGACCTTTTTCTGGCCGCTGCCGCTGGCGCTGATTGTGATTGGCGCGGTACTGTTGGCGGTGATCTGGTCGCGGCTGGCGGAACTGCGTTGGGCGGTGTCCACTTACATCGGCATGACGCTGCTGATGGTGTGGCTGGCGGGTGAGCAGTATTTCGCGCGCAGCACCGATCTGGCTTTCTCCCTGCTGTGCGGCACCCTGCTGCTGTTACTTGGCAACGTGTTCTGGCTGGTGAGCCGCTATCGCTTCAAGTTTAAAGCGGCAGACGCGCTGGTGGCAGCCTGCTATTTCGGCGGCCACTTCCTGATTGTTCGCTCGCTCTACCTCTAATCTTCTGCGCGGAGCCGCCCGGCTCCGCCATTTCACGTCTCCCATAACGTCCTGTGCTATTTTTCCTTGACCTTGGAGTTGACTCCAAGGATTAGACTGTCGGCAATCCCACTCTGTTTCGACAGGAGGCAGTATGTTACAGCCACAAAAACACGCCACCAGCCGCTGCGGCTGCGCGTCAGACAAATGCGCCAAGCCAACCATGCTGCGCATTAATAAAATCAGTGAGAAGGCCCACAGTGAGCCGCATCCGGCTACCTGTTGCAGTGATAAAGCGCCGCTCGCGACGTCAGCTTGCTGCGCATCCGACACCTGTGCGACACAACCCAGTGAGCACTCACCAACTTCTACAGAAGACGACGGCGGTGGTTCGGCCGACGAAGAGAGCGATCCCAGCGGGCTTGGCCAGCAATTAAGCTGGAAAGTGTCCGGCATGGACTGCCCCGCCTGCGCCCGCGCCATTGAAACCGCGGTGGGTAAAATCACCGGCGTGAATAGCGTTAAGGTGCAGTTCTCCACCGAGAAACTGCTGGTGAACGCCGCCACAGACATCTCCCCGCAGGTCCAACAAGCCGTGACGGGTGCCGGTTTCACCCTGCAATCCCTGAATTCGCAGTCTGCGTCGGCACAGGCCGCGCCAGAGAAAACCCCTTCTTTCCTGCAAGAGTATGCACCGCTGCTGGCGTTAATCGCCCTGATGGCGGTGAGCTGGGTGCTGAGCAAAGTCAGCCCGCGTCTGGGAGAAATTGCCTTTATCGCTACCACGCTGGTCGGCCTGTGGCCGGTGCTGCGTCAGGCGATTCGCTCTACCCGCTCCGGTTCGCCATTTACCATTGAAACCCTGATGAGCGTCGCCGCGCTCGGCGCGTTGTTTATCGGCGCGACGGCGGAAGCCGCGATGGTCCTGCTGCTGTTTATGATTGGCGAGCGGCTGGAAGGGTTCGCCGCAAATCGCGCGCGCAGCGGCGTGAAGTCGCTGATGGCGCTGATCCCCGATAGCGCGGTGAAAATGGTCGCAGGCAAACCTGTCAGCGTGGCGGTGAGCGACCTGCGCCCCGGCGATGTGATTGAAGTCGCCGCGGGCGGGCGTTTGCCAACCGACGCCCTGCTGCTCGACAGCGCGGCCAGCTTTGATGAAAGCGCCCTGACCGGTGAGTCCGTCCCGGTCGAACGCCAGCCCGGCGAGAAGATCCCCGCCGGTAGCCTGTGCGTGGACAGCGTTGCAAGGCTGAGCGTGGCGTCAGCGCCGGGAGCCAGCGCCATTGACCGGATTCTGCAATTGATTGAAGAAGCCGACGAGCGCCGCGCGCCCATCGAACGCTTCCTCGACACCTTCAGCCGTTACTACACGCCAGCCATCATGCTGATGTCGCTGCTGGTGATTTTGATCCCGCCGCTGGCGATGGGTCTACCTTGGGAAACCTGGATTTATCGCGGCCTGACGCTGCTATTGATTGGTTGCCCGTGCGCGCTGGTGATCTCCACTCCGGCGGCCATTACCTCCGGGCTGGCGGCGGCCACCCGACAGGGTGCGCTGATTAAAGGCGGCGCGGCGCTGGAGCAGTTAGCCGTAATTCAAACCGTGGCGCTGGATAAAACCGGCACCCTGACCGAAGGTAAGCCAGAAGTCACCGACGTTCAGACGTTCGATGGCGCGAGCGATAACGAGATGCTGAGCCTGGCGGCGGCGGTGGAAGCGGGTTCGCATCACCCTCTGGCGCTGGCCATCATCAACCGCGCGGCTCGGGAAAACCCTCTGCCACTCAATGCGCAAGATCGCCGCGCCTTGGCGGGTTCTGGCGTCGAAGGGGTGGTGTCCGGCAAGAAGATTCAGGTATTAGCGCCGAAGCATCTGGCGAGTGAAAACGTCACTGAGGAGCGCCTGAGCCAAATCGCCGAATGGGAATCTGCCGGTAAAACCGTGGTTGCCGTGCTGCAAGATGGCAAGGCCATCGGCCTGATCGCCATGCAGGACAAGCTGCGCGACGACGCCGTGAGCGCGCTGGCCGAGCTGAAAGCGCTGGGAGTTTCTGCCGTCATGCTGACCGGCGATAACCCCCGCGCCGCCAAAACCATTGCTGACCGACTGGGCATTGATTACCGCGCCGGGCTGCTGCCGGCGGATAAAGTCGAGGCCGTGACCGCGCTGAACGCTAAACATCCAACGGCGATGGTGGGTGACGGTATCAATGACGCGCCGGCCATGAAGGCGGCGCGGATTGGGATTGCCATGGGCAGTGGGACGGACGTAGCGCTGGAAACGGCAGATGCCGCACTGACCCACAATCGCCTGAACGGTCTGGCGGAGATGATTAAGCTGTCGCGCGCCACCCGCGCCAATATCCGCCAGAACATCACCATTGCTCTGGGCCTGAAGGCGATTTTCCTGGTGACGACGCTGATGGGGCTAACCGGGCTGTGGCTGGCGGTGCTGGCTGACTCAGGGGCAACCGCGCTGGTCACCGCCAACGCGTTGCGCCTGCTGCGCAAGAAGAAACAGTAAGCAGTTACTCCGGCTGGAGAAGCCCTTTCGCCAGCAAATAGCGGTACGGCAGCTGTTCAGTGTCGGCCGCTAGCAACGTATGTTCCATAAAACGGCAGAAACCCGGAATGTCGCGGGTGGTGGCGGGGTCATCCGCGATCACCAGCAGGGTTTCGCCGTCTTTCATGCCACGCACCGTTTTACGCACCATCATCACGGGCTCGGGGCAGCGCAAACCTAAGGCATCTAACTGGTGGTCAGGGTTCAAAAAGGGATCATTCATGGTCTGTCTCACGTCGTGGGCCCGGCTAACATCGCCGCGCTTTGAAGGATGACGAGTATACGCCGCAGATTTTCAGGAGCAACCTGCGCCAACGATTGCGCTAAAATTAACCATTGCATTACCCGTCTAAACAGTTAACATGCGCGCCGCGCGCTTGATTGTTAGTTCATCCTAAGAGTGAATTCACAGAAAGAGTCGCGCACCTAAATCGATAAACATTGGGTTCCCTCACCCCAATCAACCACACTCGACATCATGCGTTGTCGCCCAAAGGCGTCAGCGAGCAGGTGAAGGGTATAAAAAGGCCACAATCTATGTATTCGTTCACTGAGCAACAGCGCTTTAATGCGTTGATATGGCTATCTTTATTCCATATCGCCATCATCACTTCCAGTAACTATCTGGTACAGCTGCCGGTTTCTGCTTTCGGCCTGCACACCACCTGGGGTGCTTTCACTTTTCCGTTCATCTTTCTGGCAACCGACCTGACCGTGCGTATTTTTGGCGCGCCGCTGGCTCGACGCATTATTTTGTCCGTCATGATGCCCGCGCTGGTGATCTCCTATGTGATTTCCGCCCTGTTCTTTGAAGCACAGTGGCAAGGGTTTGAAGCCCTGAGCAGCGTCAATATCATGGTTGCCCGTATCGCCACCGCCAGCTTTATGGCCTACGTGCTGGGGCAGATCCTCGACGTGCACGTCTTCAACCGCCTGCGCCAAATGCGCCGCTGGTGGATTGCGCCCGCCGCCGCCATGTTCTTGGGCAACATCAGCGACACTCTGTCTTTCTTCTTCATCGCCTTCTACAAAAGCAGCAATGCATTTATGGCCGACCACTGGGTGGAGATCGCCATGGTGGATTACGCCTTCAAAGTGCTGATCTGTCTGGTGTTCTTCTTGCCGATGTACGGCGTGCTGCTCAATATGCTGCTCAAACGCCTGTCGCAGAGCGGCCATGACGCGCGATTTCCACTGAGTTCACACTAATCGCAGGCGACTCAAGGTTTTTAGCTAAAGTCATTGACGTTGTAGCAAGGCAGCAAACGAGAGAATTCCGATGAGCTGACTTAAGTCAGTGATTCGGATGAAAGAGTGCAGCTAACGCGGCTACAACTTCAAGGACGAAAGATAAATCTGACTTGCATTTGTTTACTGGATGAGTTGCCATAGATGCAGTTAAATCAAGAATCTATGGCGCGTTAAAATCAAAGGATGCCTTATGCGTAACTTAGTGAAATTTGCAGGAATGGCGGTGCTGATTGCAGGTCTTGCGGCTTGCGATGGAAATACCAGCGATAAAGCCGCTGCCGACAAGGGCGCGCCTGCGGCGGCTGCCAGCACCACGGCGGTGCCGGTAAGCCTGCTCGACGGCAAAGTGACCTTCTCCCTGCCACAGGGAATGAGTGACCAGAGCGGCAAGCTCGGCAGTCAGGCCAACAATATGCACGTTTACGCTGACAAAACTGGCCAGAAAGCGGTGATTGTTATCCTTGGCGACAACACCACTGAGTCGCTGGAAGTGCTGGCAACTCGCCTGCAAGACCAGCAGCGCGCGCGTGATACCAACCTGCAAGTGGTGACCAATAAGTCGATTCAGATCAACGGGCAGACGTTGCAGCAGTACGACAGCATCATCTCTTCAGCAGGTCAGCAAGCCTACTCTTCCATCATTTTGGGCAAAGTAGACGACCATCTGCTGACGATTCAAATCTCACTGCCAGCCGATAATCAGCAGCAGGCGCAAACTGCCGCTGAAGCCATTATCAATACGCTGAAAGTGCAGTAAGTCAGATTGCAAATTGCCAGAGCGGGGGCTTGCCCCGCTTTTTACTTTTCGGCCCCCCGTTCCTGTCACGCCTCTTCACATTAAAACATTACCCTCTTTATGGACTTATTCGCGCAAAAACGAATAAAACCGCGCCACGGTGATTTTCTGCGCAACATAAAAACCAAAAATGTGATCTCTGTCCAGTAAAATGGGCTATTACGTATTTCCAATTGTTAATCAATGCCGCAAAATCCGCCTCCTGTTTCATAAAACTGTAACAATTCTGTCATCTATCACAGTTCGCTTACGCTCATGTCGCTAGCATGGCGTTCGTTATAGAACATGAAAGGTTCAGTTTTATCGCCAGTCGCTCACGAGAGTGGCTCTGATCTATGCCATTGGAGGCGTTTATGCTCAGTATCTTTAAGCCCGCAGCCCATAAGGCTCCCGTGGCAGACGACCATGTTGATCCCCTTTACCGCCGCCTGCGTTGGCAGATCTTCATGGGGATTTTCTTCGGCTACGCCGCCTACTATCTGGTGCGCAAAAACTTTGCGCTGGCGATGCCTTACCTGATTGATCAAGGTTTCAGCCGTGGCGACCTCGGCTTTGCCCTGTCCGGCATCTCCATCGCCTACGGTATTTCGAAATTCCTCATGGGTTCGGTTTCTGACCGTTCCAACCCTCGCGTTTTCCTGCCAGCGGGCCTGATACTGGCGGCGGCGGTGATGCTGTTCATGGGCTTCGTGCCGTGGGCGACCTCCAGCATCGCCATTATGTTTGTCCTGCTGTTCCTTTGCGGATGGTTCCAGGGCATGGGCTGGCCGCCGTGCGGGCGCACCATGGTTCACTGGTGGTCGCAGAAAGAGCGCGGGCAGATTGTGTCGGTGTGGAACTGCGCGCATAACGTCGGTGGCGGTATCCCTCCGCTGCTGTTCCTGCTGGGTATGGCGTGGTTTAACGACTGGAAAGCCGCGCTGTATATGCCAGCTTTCGCGGCTATCGCGCTGGCGGTGTTCGCCTTCATCACCATGCGAGACACCCCGCAATCCTGCGGCCTGCCGCCGATTGAAGAGTACAAAAACGACTACCCGCCGGACTACGACAAAGAGAAGTCCGAGGAGGAGCTGACCACCAAGCAGATCTTCATGCAGTACATTTTGCCGAACAAGCTGCTGTGGTATATCGCCCTCGCCAACGTGTTCGTTTACCTGCTGCGCTACGGCATCCTCGACTGGTCACCAACCTATCTGAAGGAAGTGAAGCACTTCGCGCTGGATAAGTCCTCCTGGGCTTACTTCCTCTACGAATACGCTGGGATTCCGGGCACCCTGCTGTGCGGCTGGATGTCGGACAAAGTGTTTAAAGGTAACCGTGGCGCCACCGGCGTGTTCTTCATGGTGCTGGTGACTATCGCCACCGTGGTGTACTGGCTGAACCCGGTGGGCAATCCGGGCATCGACATGGTCTGTATGATCACCATCGGCTTCCTGATTTACGGCCCGGTAATGCTGATTGGCCTGCACGCGCTGGAACTGGCACCGAAGAAAGCAGCGGGTACCGCGGCGGGCTTCACCGGCCTGTTTGGTTATCTGGGGGGTTCGGTGGCGGCGAGCGCCATCGTTGGCTATACCGTTGACTACTTCGGCTGGGATGGCGGCTTTATCGTGATGATTGGCGGCTGCGTGCTGGCGGTTATCCTATTGATTATGACTATGTTGAGCGAGAACAAACACAAAGCAAATCTAGCAAAAGGAGCATAACGGATGAACCGTTTAAGTAAGATAGTAAAAGGCACCCTGTTGGCGAGTTTGATTGCCACGTCTTGTTACGCCAGCGCAGCAGAGCCGATTGTTATCGCGCACCGCGGCGCCAGCGGCTATCTGCCGGAACATACCCTGCCAGCGAAAGCCATGGCTTACGCGCAGGGCGCTAACTTCCTTGAGCAGGACTTAGTAATGACCAAAGACGACCAGCTGGTCGTCTTACATGACCACTATTTGGATCGCGTCACTGATGTCGCCCAGCGCTTTCCGAACCGGGCGCGCAAAGATGGCCGCTACTACGCCATCGACTTCACGCTGGCGGAAATCAAATCGCTGAAATTCACCGAAGGCTTTGATATTAAAGACGGTAAGCAGGTGCAAACCTATCCGGGCCGTTTCCCGATAGGCAAGTCTGATTTCCGCGTCCACACCTTCCAGGAAGAGATTGAATTCGTTCAGGGTCTGAACCATTCAACCGGCAAAAACGTGGGGATTTACACCGAGATCAAAGCCCCATGGTTCCACCGTCAGGAAGGCAAAGACATCTCTGCCAAGGTGTTGGAAGTGCTCAAGCAGTACGGCTACACCAGTAAAAGCAGCAATGTCTATTTGCAATGCTTCGACCCGAACGAGCTGAAACGCATTAAAAATGAGCTTGAGCCGAAAATGGGTATGGACCTGAAGCTGGTTCAGCTGATCGCCTACACCAAGTGGGATGAGACGCAGGAGCAGAAAGACGGCAAGTGGGTGAACTACAACTACGATTGGATGTTCAAGCCGGGCGCGATGAAGAAGATCGCCGAGTACGCCGATGGCATCGGGCCTGACTACCACATGCTGGTGGCAACCGACTCCACGCCGGACAACGTGAAATTGACGCCAATGACGGCGGAAGCGCATGCCAGCAACATGGTGGTGCATCCGTTTACCGTTCGCGCCGACGATCTGCCGAAGTACGCCAAAAACGTCGACTCGCTGTATAAGATCCTTTATCAGCAAGCCCGCGTTGACGGCCTGTTCACTGACTTCCCGGACAAAGCGGTGAGTTATTTAGAACACCAGCAGACTCAGCCACAGCAGTAAAGCGCCATAAAAAAGCGGGCAAGGTTTTCACCCTGCCCGCTTTTTTTATGCTTTTGCAGAACCGAATTTACACCGATTCGGACAGATACATTTTGCGCAGATAGTGCGGCACGGCGTCATCAGCGTTAGAGCCAATGATTTCAGCATCCGGCATCGCCGCTTTCAGACGCGGCAGCGAACCACTCATCAGGCAACCTTTGCCCGACATGGTTAGCATTTCCAAATCATTTAAGCCATCGCCAAAAGCGATGCAGTCTTTCAGCGAATAACCCATCAGCTTGGACACCTGCTCCAGCGCGTGGCCCTTAGAGACGCCCCCCGCCATCACTTCCAGACAGGTCGGCAGCGAGAAGCTGACGTTAACCCGGTCGCCCCAGCGAGCATTAATCGCCTCTTCCAGCGGCAGCAACTCTTCATGACTGTCGCAGGTGAAATAGACTTTGCAGATGCCGTCAGTTTCCAGCAGGCCCGGATGGTACAGCTTGTATTTGAAAACCGACTCGCGGAAGAACTGGTCCTGATCGTCGCGATCGTGGTTCATAAACCACTCGTCGTTGCGATACACGTTAGTCAGGATATTTGGATTGTCATGAACGATGCCGAACAGATCACCGGCGATATCTTCAGCCAGATTGTGCGAGAAAATCAGCTCGCCCTCGGTATTGTGCACCCGCGCGCCGTTCGAGGTGATCATGTAGGCGCTGATCTCAAGGTTGTCGCGAATTTGCGCCACGTCGATATGGTGACGGCCAGTGGCAAAGACGAAGTGCACGCCGCGCTGGGTCAACATCTTCAGCGTCTCTTTGGCGTACGGGCTTAGTGTGTGGTCGGGTGACAGCAGTGTGCCATCTAAATCGGAAGCAACAACATGATACATAACGGTAAATTCTAACCTCAGATGGAGTTGTGCGCGGCAGTCCGCCGCGAGTTAATGCCGCGCATAAAAGCGCATAATGGCATCGAGCGCCTTTGCCCGCAGGTCGTCCCGTTCAAACAGGATCTCGTGGCGCGCGCCTTCAATGACCAAGGGTCCATCCCCTTCACAGGGGTGCCCCGCCACGGCCATTGCCTGACAAAAAGCAAGATGCGACCGGTTATCCACAACCCGGTCTTCGCTTGCCTGTAATAATAGCAGGGGCGTGGTGATATTTTCGGCTTGTTGCAGAATATGCATCCCCGCCTCGATACCTTCCTTCACCCAGTGATAAGTTGGCCCGCCCACCTGTAGCTCGGGGTAGTCGGCGTAAAAACGCAGATTACGGCGATAGCGTTCGCGGCTGTGAGTTAAGCGATTAACCACAAACGGCAGCGGCCGCCAGTGGCCGGTGCCCATCGCATAGCCGTCACGGCGCAGCGGTCGGCGCTCGGCCCAGTGGAGAATGCGGCGCGATATCCAGCCCGGAATGGGCAGATAAATCCCGGTCATCGGCGCACAGAGCGCGGCGGCGTCAAAGGTTTGCGGATACTTGGCGAGGAACAGCGCGGCAATCGCGCCCCCCATCGAATGGGCCAAAATGTACTTTTTGCTGTAGTGGCGCGGAGCAATTTCACGCTGGTAAAGCTGGTGAAAATCTTCAATATAATCATCGAAATGCTGCACGTGCCCGCGATGCCGGTCATCCAGCATTCGCCCGGAGCGCCCCTGCCCACGGTGATCGACAATAATCACATCGAAGCCGCACTGGAACAGGTCATAGGCCAGCTCGGGGTACTTTACGTAACTTTCAATACGGCCGGGTGACACCAAAATGATGTTGTCATTACCGATGGCGCTAAAGCGAACATAGCGGATAGGCACGTCGTCCACGCCGGCAAATTCACCTTCTTGGCGCTCGCGCCAGAAATCAAGCAACGGACCCGTAGCAAAGGCAGAAAATTCCTTCTCTCGCGTTAACCACTTTGCAAAATTCGATGCCATGAAATGGTTCCAGAACCCCGTTACAGGAAGGTGAATTAAGTTAATTGTCCGTTTTTAGACAATAGCGTATTGTGCCATACAATGGTCTGTTCAGGGAGTCGCTCGATGACGTTGCACTGGTGGTTAACCTATCTTCTTACCACAATCATTCTCAGTCTTTCCCCCGGCGCGGGTGCGATAAACACCATGAGCACCGGTATTAGTCATGGCTATCGCGGGTCGGTGTTCTCGATTGCCGGCCAGCAAATCGGCTTAGCCTGCCATATTGTGGTAGTCGGCGTCGGTTTAGGCACGCTGGTTTCGCAGTCGGTCATGGCATTTGAAGTGCTGAAGTGGTTCGGCGCGGCCTATCTTATCTGGCTGGGTATCGGCCAATGGCGAGCGGCGGGCGCGGTAGACCTCAATGCCATGGCGAAAACGCTGTCGCCGAATCGGCTATTCAAACGGGCTGTATTTGTGAATCTGACCAACCCGAAAAGTATCGTGTTTCTTGCCGCACTCTTCCCGCAGTTCATCCTGCCAGAAGCGCCACAGGCGGGTCAGTACATGGTGCTGGGCGTGACAACCATTGTGGTGGATATCATCGTCATGAGCGGCTACGCCATGCTCGCTACCCATATCTCGGGCTGGATTAAGTCCGCCAAACAGATGAAATTGCTTAACCGTATCTTCGGTTCGCTGTTTATCTTAGTCGCGGTGTTGTTGGCGAGTGCCAGAAAAGCTAGTTAGCAAAATGCGCGCAGTTAGTTGGCTGCGCGCAGGCAAGATGAAATCTTAACGAGAAATAATCAGGTGGATGCCGAAACCGGTGAACAGCACGCCCGCCACGCCATCAATCCACTTCGCTAAACGCTGATAACCACGGCGCATCACAGGCATTGCAAACACCATCGCCACCACGGAGAACCACGCAAAGGTCTCGGCGATGATCAGGATAAACAGCCCCCAGCGCTCGCTACTTCCCACGTCATCACCCACAAACAGCGAGAACACGCTGCCGAAGTAAATCACGGCTTTCGGGTTAGACAGATTGGTCAGGAAACCGCGCATAAAGGTGCGGCCACGCGCGGGAAGCTGCACCGGCTTTTCTGCCTCGGCTTCCACGCCAGCCTGCTTCTTAGCGCGGGCAGATTTCAGCAACTGCCACCCCATCCAGCACAGGTAAATGCCGCCGCCGATGGTGATGACGTCATGCAGCCACGCCATTTTCTGCAAAATCAGATGTAGGCCCATCAAGGCAACACCGGCCCACACCACGATGCCGAGTGAAATCCCCACCACGCCCATCATCGCCTCTTTACGAGAACGGCTGGCGGCAGTTTGGGAAACGAAAAAAAAGTCAGGGCCAGGGCTCATTAACGCAATCAGATGCACCATCGCCACGCTCAAAAACAGAATTAACATAGCTCGTACTCAGTGTGGAAAAATAAAGAAAGAGCCCCGATCACTCGTCGCCATTATCAATGTGATCGCGAATCATCGCCATAAATGGTCGGCCAAACTTCTCGAGCTTGCGCTGGCCGACGCCGGTGATATCCAGCAGGTCGCTTGGGCTGACCGGTAACTGCTCGGCCATCTCCAGCAGGGTGGTGTCATTGAAGACCACGTAAGGCGGCACGTTATTTTCATCGGCCAGGGTTTTACGCAGCTTGCGCAATTTGGCGAAAAGCTTGCGGTCGTAATTTCCGCCATAGGTTTTCTGGCTGTTGCTGCTTTTGATTTTCAGCGTCTGAATTCGCGGCACCGCCAGTTGCAGAGCCACTTCACCACGCAGCACCGGGCGCGCGGCCTCAGTGAGTTGCAAAGCAGAGTGCATGGCGATGTTCTGCATGATCATGCCGAGATGAATCAGTTGGCGCACCACGCTGGTCCAGTGCTCGTTGCTCTGTTCTTTGCCGATGCCGTAAACCGTCAGCTTGTCGTGCCCATACTCGCGAATTCGTTGGTTATTTGCGCCGCGCAGCACTTCAACCACATAGCCTAAGCCAAAGCGTTGGCCGACGCGCGCCACCACTGAGAGCGCCTTTTGCGCGTCCAGCAAGCCGTCATAGCGTTTTGGCGGGTCGAGGCAGACGTCGCAGTTGCCGCAGGCGTTCTGCTTGCCTTCGCCAAAGTAGTTGAGCAGCACCAGGCGCCGACAGGTCTGAGCTTCGGCAAAGGCATTCATCGCATTGAGCTTGTGACGCTCGACGTCCTGCTGCGGCCCGGCTGGCTTTTCATCCAAACAGCGACGCAGCCAGGCCATGTCGGCCGGGTCATACAGTAAAACGGCTTCTGCGGGCAGGCCATCACGCCCAGCGCGACCGGTTTCTTGGTAATAGGATTCGATATTGCGCGGAATGTCGAAATGGACCACGAAACGCACGTTAGGTTTGTTAATCCCCATGCCGAACGCCACGGTCGCCACCACGATTTGCAAGTCATCGCGCTGGAAGGCTTCCTGCACATTGCCACGGGTTTCATTGTCCAAACCGGCGTGATAGGCCCCGACGCTCAAGCCACGGCTTTGCAGACGCGCGGCGGTGTCTTCGACTTTCGCCCGGCTGTTGCAGTAGATAATGCCACTTTTGCCGCGCTGGTCTTGCACGAAGCGCAGCAGCTGGTCCAGCGGCTTGAACTTCTCCACCAAGGTATAGCGAATGTTAGGGCGGTCGAAGCTGCTAACTTGAATCAGCGGATCGTTGAGTTCCAGCAGGCGAGCAATGTCGCTGCGGGTGGCTTCGTCGGCGGTGGCCGTCAGCGCAATCACCGGCAGCTGCGGATAACGCAGCTTAAGCTGGCCCAGCGCGCGGTATTCCGGGCGGAAGTCGTGACCCCATTGGGAGATACAGTGCGCTTCGTCCACGGCGAGCATCGCCGGATTCCACTGCTGGAGCTGCTCCATAAAGTCGCCCATCATCAGGCGCTCAGGGGCGATATAGAGCATTTTGATGCGGCCAGTGCGGCAGCCGGCCATCACGTCCATCTGCTGTTCGCGTGTTTGCGTCGAGTTGAGGCAACCGGCTTCAACCCCGGCGGCCATCAGTTGGTCGACCTGATCCTTCATCAGCGAGATGAGGGGAGAGACCACCAGCGTCAGGCCGTCCATCACCAGCGCGGGAATTTGATAGCACAGTGACTTACCGCCACCCGTGGGCATCACCACCAGACAGTCTCGTCCGGAGATAGCCGCATTGATGATGGTCTGCTGACCCGGTCGGAATTGCTGATAACCGAAGGTATCGCGTAATACCTGCTGTGCCAGCTCTTCTTTGTTTATCACTGCCGCCGTAGACACTCAATTCCCCAACTGTTCAAACCGCCCGGCGCCTAAAGAGACACCGAGAATGTACACTTATCATTACCCTAAATCCTGCGAGTCGCCTTAGGGCAACCTGTAGCTTGAAGTATGACGGGTAAATTACATAATGTCGTTCAGCATAATACCAACACCGACGCGAGTCTGCTTGTAGTTGTAATCAATCAATGACTCGCCGTAGCCGCTGAAGACTTTGGTATAGAAGCGCATGTGCTTGGTGATCGGGTAGCTTACGCCCACGTCAGCGCCGCCGTAGCCGGTGTTCCAGTTGTAACGACTCTCAACGCTAATGACGCTCTCGCCCAGCGCGTAGCCCACTTTCAGACGGTAGTAACCCATGTATTTGGTGATGTCCGGGTTGTCATCGTTTTTGTCGCTTTCGGGAATGCGATACCAAGGCTTGAGATCTAACTGCCAGTTACCATTTTGTGCCATCCAGCGCGCATACACGCGGTTCCAGCTGCGCGAGGTCGGGTCTGAGCGGCCGTTGGAGTCATGGTTTACACCATATTCGGCTTCGCGCAGGGTCCAGCCCATAAACTGATAATCTGTCGCCCAGGCGATAAAAATTTGCGGCTCATAGTTGGTTTCACGGAAAGGGGAAGATTCCGCACGGTTAGAAAGCTGCCAGAACGATTTTTGCGTGTAAGACGCACCGATCAGGGAGTTATCACCGGCAATGCCGCGCCAAATCGGGAAACCGAGGCTAAGTTGGAACTCAACTTCATCATGGCGAGCATTGTCTGCCCAGTCATAAGACTTAATGGCGTCTTTATTGATGCTGCTGGTGTCGGTGTAAACTAAATAGTTGGTGTCGTAAGGATAAAGCGTAAAAGGGTTATCGTGCTCTTGCAGTAAGTTGGCGATGACGCTGCCACGAACGCTAGGTTTATCGTGCACTTCCTGAATTGTCGCTTCTGCCGCATAGCCCAACGCAGGCATAACCATCAAGGTTGCCCCAACAGCCCAATTTTTACGCATTATATCTCCACTCAAAAGTAGGTGCCGGTAAACGGCTTTGATTTTATAGAGTTATCTCTTGCCTGCCCGCTGGCGGGTTCCTATCCTGGCCCCAGAAGGCGAAGCTATTCTACACAAAAACTTACAATGGCTGAGGATTGATTAGATTTAGCACTTACCGTATGGAAATCAATGATACCAAGGCCTAAAATCTACAATCTATTAACATTCAAACCGGTATTCACCGCGACACCCTTCAGGAAATTGTCATGTCCGCATCTCTTAGCCACGAGGCTGCTCGCCAGCTCATTGGCGAAATTTTCGTTTACGATATGCCGTTTAACCGCGAGCTGGGCCTTGAACTCAAACATCTTGACGGGGACAGCGCCGAGCTGACCTTCACCCATCAGACGCGGCTGGTCGGCAACGCCGCGCAGAAGATCCTCCACGGGGGCGTGATTGCCGCCGTGCTGGACGTGGCCGCCGGGCTAGTGTGCGTGACCAGCTCACTCATTCGCCGCGATAAGCCAGACCACCCGCTGTTGGAAGACGAAATGCGCCAGCGCCTGTCCAAGATGGGCACCATTGATCTGCGCGTCGACTACCTGCGTCCGGGGCGTGGCGAGGTGTTTACTGCCAGCGCCAAGCTGATTCGCGCGGGCAATAAAGTCTCGGTCGCACGCGTGGATTTGCACAGCGACGGCGGTGTACACATCGCCACCGCCAACGCCACCTATCTGGTCGGCTAAATCACAGCCTGAACATATCCTAAACCCGCGGCGGCAAGATTCAGTTAGACTTGTCGCCTCACTTTCGTTTCGAGCATGAACATGGACGCACAGCGCACCCGACAGGGCATTATTTTCGCCTTCGTCGCTTATTTCATCTGGGGGATCGCCCCGGTCTACTTCAAGTTAATCCATCAAGTTCCGCCGCCGGAGATCCTGACTCACCGGGTTATCTGGTCGTTCTTCTTTATGCTGGCCCTGCTCTCCCTAAGCCGCAGCTGGGGAGACGTCCGCCGCGTGGCGAAAAAGCCCAAAACCCTTATGCTCCTGCTGGCGACTGCGCTATTAATCGGCAGTAATTGGCTGATTTATATCTGGGCCATCAATAACAATCACCTGCTGGAAGCGAGTCTCGGCTATTTTATCAACCCATTGGTGAATGTGGTGCTCGGCATGCTGTTTTTGCGAGAGCGATTCCGAAGAATGCAGTGGGTGGCGGTGTTGCTGGCCCTGATTGGGGTGCTGATTCAGGTGTGGGTGTTTGGCTCGGTGCCGGTGATTGGTCTGGCGCTGTCGATGACCTTCGCCTTCTACGGCCTGCTGCGTAAGAAGATGGGGGTGGACGCGCAAACCGGCATGTTAATTGAAACGCTTTGGCTGCTGCCGGTGGCGGCTATCTACTTGTTCCTGCTAGCGGACAGCGCCACCAGCCACCTGACGGCCAACCCGTGGTCGCTGAACCTGATGCTTATCTCGGCGGGCATCATTACCACGATCCCGCTGCTGTTCTTCACCGCGGCCACCACGCGCCTGAAGCTCTCCACGCTGGGCTTCTTCCAATACCTTGCCCCAACCTTGATGTTCCTGCTGGCGATTTTCTACGGCGAGCAGGTCACGGCGTCCATGATGATCACCTTCGGCTTTATCTGGGCCGGGCTGGCATGCTTCATCGCCGACGCCCTCTACACCCAGCGTCGGTTAAGGCGCTGAAGAAGTAGGCTTGGCGCTGCGCGAGATAAATCTCGCCATCGCCGGGCCAGTGACAATGATGGTCAGCAGGCGCAAGGTCTGCATGGCCATCACGAAGCCCAAATTAACGTTACTCCCCGCCGCGATAATCGCCACGGTGTCCAGCCCGCCGGGGCTGGTTGCCAGATAGGCCGTCAGCATATCCACGTGCAGCACTTTGGTCAGCAGCCACGCCATCGCGCCGCAGAGCACCATCAAGCCAATAATCGAAGCAATCATCTGCGGCAGCGTGCGTAACGCCAGTTTGAAAATCGGACGGGTGAAGCGCAGGCCGACGCTCCAGCCAATCAGCGTGTAGGCAATCGCCAGCAGCCATTCAGGCACTTGCAGGGTCATGGTGCCAGTTGAGTGCAACACCGCACCGACGAAGGCTGGCAGCAGCAGCGCGCCGGAGGGAATGCGCAAGCGCGGCCCCAGCCAGACGCCCGCCAGCGCCAGCAGCAGCGTCACGCCAAACCGCCAGTCAATCGGCGGGAACCACACCACGGCGGCCGCGGCAGAGGCGCTATCGCCCAAACTCATGCGCGCCACAAAGGCCGCAGCGGTGGCGACAAACAGCACGCGCAGGTATTGCATGAAAGCCACTAAACGCACGTCAGCGCCGAAATCTCCCGCCATGGCAACCATCGCGCTGGCCCCGCCTGGCGATGAGCCCCAGGCACCCGTCGGCCCCGGCAGATTGCTGAATTTCACCAGCAACCAGCCCGACAGCCCGCTCGCCATTAGCGTGGCGATCAGCACCAGCAGCACCATCGGCCAGTCATTAAGTAACGGAGGAAGAATTGAAGGAGAGAGGCTTTGGGCAATCATACAGCCCAGAATACCTTGTGCGATTTTGAAGAAGATCGGCGCAATTCGCACCGTGGCCCCCAGCAAACCCATCAGAACGCCGATAATCATCGGGCCGAGCAGCAAGGCAGCAGGCACGTGGAAAGCCTGAAAAATAAAGCCGAGGATCAGCGAGGAGACCACCAGCAGCGTCCACTGGCCCCAGGGAGCAATCTTTTCCATCAACATGGTTTGAATCTACATCGGCATAAGCGGAGGCATAGTTTTAGCATAAAAACTATTAACAGAATTAGAACATCTGCGGGAAAAAGGGGATTTTCGCGGGAGCAAACCGCCAGCCCCGAGAGGCTGGCGACTAAAAACTTACAGCCAGTTTTTACGTTTGAAGTACAGGTAAGGCGCGAGCCCGGCCAGAATCATCAAGCTGATCGCCCCCGGATAGCCGAAGCTCCACTTCAATTCCGGCATAAACTCGAAGTTCATCCCGTAGCTTGACGCCACCAGCGTTGGCGGCAGGAACACCACCGAGACCACCGAGAAGATTTTGATGATGCGGTTCTGCTCGATGTTGATAAAGCCCATCGCCGCCTGCATCAGGAAGTTGACCTTCTGGAACAGGGATTCGTTATGCGGCAGCAGGGATTCGATATCGCGCAATACTTCGCGCGCCTGCTCCAGCTGGCCTGCTGGCAGACGAGCCTTGCGCACCAGGAAGTTCAGCGCGCGCTGGGTATCCATCAGACAGAGGCGAACTTTCCAGCCCACGTCTTCCAGCTCCGCCAAGGTAGAGAGCGCGGCGTCATATTCGTCGCCCTGATGCCCTTCCATGATGACGCGACTGAGCTTTTCCAGATCGCTGTAGATATTTTCGATCTCATCCGCCAGCTGTTCGATTTTGGTTTCGAACAGGTCCAGCAGCAGCTCATACGCGTTGCCGTCGCCAAGCTTTTGATTTCTGGCGCGCATGCGGTACAGGCGAAACGCGGGCAGTTCACGCTCGCGCAGGGTGTAGAGACGCCCTTCGCGAATAGTAAACGCCACGGTGCTGTTGCCCGCGTGGTCTTCGGCATCTTCGAAATAGAAAAAGGAGTGAATATGCAGACCGTCTTCATCTTCGAAGAAACGGGCCGATGCTTCGATATCGTCCAGCTCTGGACGGGTCGCCAGGCTTTGGCCTAGCTCACATTGAACGCGCTCACGCTCTTGCTCATCGGGTTCAATCAGGTCAACCCATAACGACGTTTTCAGGTCGTCTGGCTCGCCTTCTTCCAGTTCCAAACGGGATAAGCGGCTGTTTTCTAACTTAAAAGCACTCAGCATGTGTCCGTTCTCCCTAAGGTGACAGGTGTGGACAACGCATTGAAGCACAGAAAAATACGGGGGTTGAAAGTCACCAGTACGTTTCAGACCAAATTCAGATCCGACTCACAGCGACAGACGGGGGTCGCCGACAACCACTAAGGCTATCAGCATTGAGGATAGCCTTAGAAGTGGTACCTTAAGAACAGGTTATCGAGCCAGTATCTACTGGGTGTGTCCAAGGCGCAGTTCCTCATTGATATTAGTGCGCGCATGTTACGCCGAGAAGAAAAACAGTGTCAACAAAGAACAAAACGAATTTTGCAACATTTAGGCATAATTTTCTCAGCGCCCTAACGCCCCTCACAGGCTTATGTGATGCCCGCTTTTTGGCTACACTCGGGCAACTCTTTTTCGTGCTTCACCGCCACTCGCGGTACAGGAATTCCGATGATTAAACAGATTAGCCAAGACACCCTGTGTGACTTAATCACCAAGGCGACCAACTCCCCGCGCCTGCGTCAGAACCTTAACATTCATCCTGCACCGGAAGACGAGGTTCAGCGTCTGGCCATCGCCATGGAGCCGGGCACTTACGTGCGCATCCATCGCCACCCGCACACCTGGGAGCTGCTGACCCCGCTGCGTGGCCGTTTCTTGGTGCTGACCTATGACGAATCAGGCAAAGTCGCCGACCGCCTGTGGCTCGGCGGTGAGACTCGCCTGCTGGAGATCCCCGCCAATACGTGGCATAGCGTTCTGTCGCTGGATGAAGGCGGCGTGATTTTTGAAGTGAAGCACGGCGCCTATCAGCCGGTCACCGAAGAAGATTACCTGCCGGGCTCTGCGCCAGAGGGCGACGAGCGCGTCAAAGCGACACTGGAATGGTATGCGAATGCCGAAATTGGGGATGAGTTTGCTGTCTAGTCTGCCACAGAGTAAGCGTTAACGGTGCAGCAAGGTTGAGTTCGGCCAGCGCGTAGACACCGGAATGGACACAGAGTCCATGAGGATGTCGAACACTGCCCGAACTCAAGATTGCCAGTAAGTTAGCTTACTGCCTCTAACCTTGCGTAGGCCGCAACCAGCCACTTGATCCCTTCGCCGGGGAACGCGACCTGCAAGCGGCTGTGCTCGCCGCTGCCTTCCATGTTAACGATAGTGCCTTCGCCGAATTTCGGGTGCATTACGCGCTGGCCGAGTTTAAAGCCGGTATCGCTGGTGCTGACCGGCGTTCCCATGCGTTTATGGCTGACCGGGCGCGACACGCTGGCGCGCAGGCGAACTTCCTCGACGCAGTTTTCTGGCAGTTCGCCCACAAAGCGCGAAGGCCGGTGGAACACCTCTTTGCCGTACAGACGGCGCGTTTCAGCGTAAGTCAGCGTCAGCTTTTGCATGGCGCGGGTTACGCCGACATAGGCCAGACGGCGCTCTTCTTCCAGACGGCCACCCTCGTCGAGCGACATCTGGCTTGGGAACATGCCCTCTTCCATGCCGACGATAAACACCTGCGGGAACTCCAGACCTTTTGCCGAGTGCAGCGTCATCAGCTGCGTGGCGTCCTGATTGGCATCGGCCTGCCCCTCACCGGCTTCCAGCGCGGCGTGGGAGAGGAATGCCTGCAGCGGCATCAGGTCCTGATCTTCATCCTGATAGCTGAACTGGCGCGTCGCCGTCACCAGTTCCTCAAGGTTTTCAATTCGCGCTTGGCCTTTCTCGCCCTTCTCCTGCTCATACATCATGAACAGGCCGGAATCCTTAATCACGCGGTCAGTCTGCACGTGCAGCGGCATATCGGCAGTTTCATGGGCCAGTGCGTCAACCAGTTCGCAGAAACGTTGTAATGACGCCGCGGCGCGGCCCGCCAGCACTTTCTCTTGCAGCAGCACGCGGGTGGATTGCCACATGGTCAGCTGTCGGTCACGGGCAGTCTGGCGCACCACGTCCAGCGTGCGATCGCCAATGCCGCGCGTCGGCGTGTTGACCACGCGCTCAAAGGCGGCGTCGTCATTACGGTTTGCCATCAGGCGCAGATAGGCCAGCGCATCTTTGATTTCCTGACGCTCGAAGAATCGCTGCCCGCCGTAAATGCGGTAAGGCATGGCCATTTGCAGTAAAGCTTCTTCCAGCACGCGCGACTGGGCGTTGCTGCGATAGAGGATGGCGCAGTCTTTCAGCGCGCCGCCGTTGTCCTGCCACGTCTTGATACGGTTGACCACGAAGCGCGCTTCATCCAGCTCGTTAAAGGCGCAATAGAGGGAAATCGGCTCGCCCTCTGGGTCTTCGGTCCACAGATTTTTGCCCATTCGCCCGCTGTTGTTGGCAATCAGGGTGTTGGCCGCGGTCAGAATGTTGCTGGTGGAGCGATAGTTCTGCTCGAGGCGGATGGTGTGAGCATTAGGGAAATCTTTCAGGAAACGCTGAATGTTTTCGACCTGAGCGCCGCGCCAGCCGTAGATTGACTGGTCATCATCGCCAACGATCATCACATTGTTGTTATTGCCCGCCAGCAGGCGGATCCAGGCATATTGAATGCCGTTGGTGTCCTGAAACTCATCCACCATCAGGTTGGTAAAGCGTTCGCGGTAGTGCTGAAGAATGTGCGGCTTGTTGAGCCACAGCTCGTGGGCGCGCAGCAGCAGCTCGGCGAAGTCCACCAGCCCGGCGCGGTCACAGGCCTCTTGATAAGCCTGATAGATGCGCAACCAAGTGGCTTCCACAGGATTGTTGTACGTCTCGACGTGCTGCGGGCGCAAACCTTCGTCTTTTTTGGCGTTGATGTACCACATCGCCTGACGCGGCGGCCACTGTTTGTCATCAATATTTAATGCTTTAACGATGCGTTTCAGCAAACGCAGCTGGTCATCGCTGTCGAGGATTTGGAAGTCCTGCGGCAGATTGGCGTCCAGATGGTGGGCGCGCAGCAGGCGATGCGCCAGACCGTGGAAGGTGCCGATCCACATGCCGCCCTGACTGGTGCCAATCAGCTGATCGATACGATGACGCATTTCCGCCGCGGCTTTGTTGGTAAAAGTCACCGCCATGATGGAGTACGGCGAGCAGTTCTCTACCGACAAAAGCCAGGCAATGCGGTGTACCAGCACGCGGGTCTTGCCGCTGCCCGCTCCCGCCAGCACCAACAGATTGCTGCGCGGCGCGGCCACGGCTTCACGTTGTTTTTCATTTAAGCTGTCGAGCAGGTCAGAAACGTCCATAGGCACCGTAGGTCTGGATGAGAAAAGCATCCACTAAGGACGCTTTTCTACTGTGAATTTATACAGAGAATGACGGGGATTATAGCAATGCTGTCAGCGATGCCAACTGCGAAATCTCAATGTGAGGCAATAGACGGGCATCTTTGACCTGCATCAGATTGCCTTCGCGCAGGTTTATCCAGCAGGCCTGCATGCCGCAGCTTACTGAACCGGCGACATCGGTGGTCAGGTCATCGCCGACGTGCAGGAACTGCTCAAGGGGGATGCCGAGCTTCTCAGACGCCGTTTGGTACATGTCGACGTAAGGCTTGGCACGCCCGTCGGGGCCGCCGCGCAGGGTAAATTGGAAGTACTGCGATAGGCCACAGGCTTCTGGGTCGGCATTACCATTGGTGATCGCCACCAGCGGCCAGCGTTTGGCTAAGGCCGCCAGCGCATCGTGGTTTTCCTGCGGAACGGTGATTTGACTGCGCCAATGGGCGAAGTTTTCCATCGCCGCAAAGGAGCCTTCGCTGGCCTCGTTTTCGTTTAAGCCAGAACGCTTCATGGCGTGAAATACTGCCTGACGCCGCCACTCGGTAACATCGTGATAAATCTCGCCGTCCTGCTCCAGCAGCTCGGCGCGCACTTCGCGGATAAACTCGCTTTGCAGATTCGCCAGCGCGGGGTGATAGCCCTGAATAAATTTCAATGTTTCGACATCGGTGCGACGGATAACCGGATAATTGTCATAAAGCGTATCGTCTAAATCGAAGCTGATCGCCTCAATCCGGTTAAGCGGACGGTAAAACTTCATCAGGTTTTTCCTCGTTTAGCGCGTGGATGTGCGGCATCGTACACCGACGCCAGATGTTGGAAGTCGAGATGGGTATAGATTTGGGTGGTCGATAAATTCGCGTGGCCCAGCAGCTCCTGCACGGCGCGCAGATCCCCACTCGACTCCAGAACGTGCGTCGCAAAGGAGTGGCGCAGCTTGTGCGGATGAATATGGCTATTCACTCCCTGCTTAACGCCCCACTCGGCAAATCGCTTTTGTACATTGCGCGCCGAGATACGCTTGCCCTGGCTCGACAGGAATAAGGCGTCATCTTCCGGCCCAAACAGGTCGCGCAGCTCCAGCCAGTGCTCAATCCACGTCACCGCCGTGCGGCCTATCGGCACTTTGCGCTCTTTGCTGCCTTTCCCCACCACCCACACTTCGCCCGAGGCCAAATCCAGATGGCGCGTATTGACGCCAACCATTTCAGACAGACGCAGCCCCGCGCCGTACATCACTTCCAGCATGGCGCGGTCACGCACCGACAGCGGGTCGTTGAGGTCGATATCCAGCAATTTATTTACTTCATCGACGTCGATATTTTTCGGCAGATGCTTAGGCGCGCGCGGCGTGGCAATGCCTTTCGCCGGGTTGGCAGGCAAAGCGCCTTGAAACACTAACCAATCGAGGAAGCTGCGCAGCGCCGACATGCGTAGAGCCAAACTGGCGGCGCCAAGCCCGGCGCGTTTGCTGCGGGCCAATAACATGCGGACTTTGGGGGCATCCAACTGCTGCCAGTTGGCGATATTAATTTCACTTGCCATAGCCACCAGCGTTTCGAGCTGGCGTCCGTAGCTGGTTGAGGTGAGCGGACTGAGCTGGCGCTCAACCCGCAGATAACGCAAAAAAGCCTCGACTGCGGTATTCAGCGGCGAGTCAGTTTGCTGGCTCATGCCCGTTCTATCCAGCGTTCCAGCAAGCCCGGCAGCATTCGCGCTAACTGGTTGAGCATCACGGTGCCCATCCCCGGCTGATAATGTTGCGGGTCGCGGCTGCTGAAAATCAGCATGCCTAGCTCGCCTTGTTCCCCCATCAGGGAGAGCGCCACGGAGCCGACGGCTTTGGCCTGCGGCAATACCAGCAGCAGCTCGGGGCCATTCAGGCTGCCGAGGAAGTGGTGGGTATCGCCAAGGCGTTGAATACGCAGAGATTCAAAGGCGCTGCGGCTGAGCGCTAAATGGGTGAAGTCCGACGGCGCGCCAATGCGCCAGCTTTCGCTAAACAGACGCACATTGGCACCGGCGAGGCCCAGCCCGCGCGCCCAGCGTTGCAGGCGATTGAGCATATCTTGCAGACTGGTGGCTGCCGCGAGGGTGGCCTGCAGATCGATTAAGCGCCCGAACAGGGCTTCGTTTACCGAAGCCTGCTCCATCAATAAAGTGATCTCTTCTTCCAGTTGGCCGATGTGATGACGCTGACGCCCCAACTGCCATTCCACCAGGGAAACGCTGCCTTTAACCGGGTGCGGCACGTGCATCTGCTCGACGCTGCGCGCGTTACGGATAAAGAAATCGGGGTTTTGTAGCAAATACTGCATCACGCTTTCATCGTCTAGCTCGATGGCGGCGTCTAACTGGTCGTCAAGATTGTTCATAGATGAATAAATCCGTCGTATACGTGGGTGGCTGGCCCGGTCATATAAAGTGGATGACCCGGCCCTTTCCAGCGAATGTCGAGGCTGCCTCCCGGCAGTTCCACCTGAACTTCTTCAGCAAGTATGCCCTGCTGAATGCCGACGGCAACTGCCGCACAGGCGCCACTGCCGCAGGCCTGAGTTTCACCCGCGCCGCGCTCATAGACGCGCAGTTTGACCGAGTTACGGTCAATCACCTGCATAAAGCCGACGTTCACGCGCTCAGGGAAACGCTCGTGGCTTTCCAGCAGCGGTCCCAGCAGCTCAACGCTTGCCGTGGTGACATCTTCGACCTGCAACACGCAGTGCGGGTTGCCCATCGAGACCACGCCGCAGAATACCGTATGTTCTTCAGCGCGAAGAATATAGGTCTTTTCCTGCTTAGGCGCGCGGAACGGCACCTGCTGAGGTTCAAAAATCGGCTCGCCCATATTCACTTGTACCAGTTCGTCCTCGGTGACGGTTAATACCATACGACCGGTTTGCGTACTGACGCGAATATCACGTTTATTGGTTAAGCCTTTGATACGAACAAAGCGGGCAAAGCAGCGCGCGCCGTTACCACACTGGGCAACTTCGCTGCCATCCGCATTGAAAATACGGTAATGGAAATCTAGTTCGGGATCGTAAGGTGGCTCAACCACCAGCAGTTGGTCAAAACCAACGCCGCGAAAACGATCGGACAGACGACGGATCAATTCTGGAGAGAAATAAACGTTTTGAGTGACGGCATCGACGACCATAAAGTCGTTGCCCAGGCCGTGCATTTTGGAGAACTGCATATTTTACTCCGCTTACCGCTGGTCAAATCCAGTCGCAATGATCCCTTAATCTACTGTGTTTTCCGCTAAAAATCTTACCGGAAGCGCAATATGTTCACGCCGTTAGTCGCGCGTTCTTGTGCCGAGCTTTTCTGGTGAAACACCATTTTCTTGTGATGAACCATCGCCCGGCGTGCCTTTGACCTGACCGTTTTTATTGGTCGTCGAGCCATCGGCTGGCGGGAAATAGAGTGGGCCTTTTAGACCACAACCAGAGAGCGAAAAGAGTAATGTCGCGGCCAAAGACCAGCGTAAAGCGTTTTTCATTTTATGAATGCCTGTAATTCATGCGACCAAGCTCTCTATAATCGCAGGTGGATCATGAAAAGCAATAGGAATGACGATTTCGGGCCGCAGGTTTTAGTCGTTTGCTGCGAAGAAAGCCTATCTCCAACGGGAGAGATTAATGCAGCTGGAAGCGTTGGGGCACTTTTGCCGATTCAGGCGCGTTGTCGCCCACGGTGGCGCAAAGATGAGACAGCGGGTTGTTGCGGAATGGGATCACCTGCGTGCGATCATCAAGCGAAACAATCTGATAGAACTGCGGCAAGTTGAAATTGATAAAGCTCGAACCATAGGTAAAGCGGTCGTGGGAGGACGAGTAGAAGCGGCTCACGTCACGCACCAAATCCTCTTTACTGCCTTCACAGTGGTGGTAAACCTCAACGCGGTTGGCTTCATCCAGTATATAGATGTTGAAGCCCACCTCATCATTCCCCTCTTCAAAGAAGAACTGGATGATGCCTTCGCTGGCATAGCCATCAATCACCGCCGGAAGGTGCGCCTGGTCGGTCTGCACTTTGACAGACAGGCCGTGCAGTTTGTTATTGGAAATCGCGCCGTAGAACTCAATGGCGTTTTCCAGCTTCTGCACCGACACGCTCAGGCGTTCGAAGAATAATCCCCAGGTCTGGCCGGAAACGCGCACGGCTTTGAAACGGCCCGGCTCGAGGCGTTTGCTCGACAGGCGCAGCTCGATGCACTCAGACACCAGTTGCTGAATACGGGTGCGAATCAAACCGCGCAGATGCTGGCTGTAGCAGAACACTTCCACCGATTCTGGCGGCGCGGCGTCCTGATGCATTTTGCCCAGAATGGTTTTCAGCGCTTCCAGCACCGCCTGCTCGCCGCTGAAATGCAGAGTACGCACTTCATTCCACGAGTTACGGTAAAGCAGATCAATACTGCCCACCAGACACTGCTGTTGCTGGCCGAAGCTGAAAACGTCCAGCTTGCGGAAATCGAAATGCACCACCTGATTGCGGAAGGCCGCGGTCGGGTCATGCTCAAGATTCACGATAATGGCCAGATGGCGGATTTCACACGGGCTATAGAGCGCTTTTGGCGTCGGAGCAGGCAAACGCAGCGGGAAGTGGTGCGCCACGTCAGCCACCAGTTCACGTAACTTGGCGATATCGCACAAGTTGCCGCTCTTAATGTGCAGGCGCGTGGTCGGCGTCAGCAGGCCGTTGAAGTAGGCCCAGGCCACCAACTTGTTCAGATAACGGTTATATTCCAGCGGCTGATGGCTGACGATAGATTCCATCGACGGCGACTGGTTATACAGATACCAACCCGCGCGGTTCGCACGGCCAATTGGCACGTGGATGAAGGTCAGGTCGCTTTCTGATAAGTCAGGGGAGATCTGCGGGTTAACCAGCGTCACCTTGCCCGGCAGGGCTTCAAACGCGGCGTACAACTTACGGGTCAGCACGCCGATATCCTGCGGGCTGGCGCTGACGCTTAAGTTGTTGCGGCGAGCGAAACGAATCAGGTTACGGTAGCTCTGCATCATGGCGTCGAGCAGCTCGTTATGTGCTTCGCGGACGCGCTCGATTTTCCAATTTGCGCGGTTATCCAGAATCGCCAGACGCTCTTCGCTCCAGCCCCATTCGCTAACCAATTGGGTCAGGATTTCGCGACGCCAGCCCACGGAAGCGCGGGAGCGCGACAGCTTTTCGCACACTTTTAAGTAGAAGCAGCGGCGGACTAAATCGAGGCGAGTAGTGTCTTCAATCTGGGTGAGGTAGCGGGTTACGCGGTCGAGCATCATGCAGTAGGAGTCGAGGCCGAAACAGACGATTTCGCCCTGATGCAGACGCTGTTTGATGTCCATCGCCAACAGCTGGGTATTCGGGTACTCCCACGAATAGGCTTCTAGCAGCAGGGTTTTCAGCACCGCCTTGTACGGCGAATCGATACTTTTATAGAGCTGCCACAGACTGGCACCGAAATACTCTTCGGCAGACAGCGTGCTCAGGCCGCCGAGATCCAGCCATTCGTTTGGCGTCAGCGCGCCCTGCGCGTACAGCGACAGGACGTACTCGTCGTAATGCCCCTCTTCCTCGCCCGGCACCATATTCCACAGAATACGTTTCCCGGCCAGACGCACGGCAGTACGGTAGAATTCATCGAGCAGTAAGATGTGCTGGGTCGAGCCACAGTCTTCGCCGCCAAGGCTGCCACTCTCATTGTGGCGGAAGCGGTTCTCGTCGATCAGGAAGAAGCTCAGTTCCACGCCCAGCGACGCGGCCCATTTTTCCAATAGGCTGCATTTTTCCTGCAGGCGGTTGCGCTCTTCGTTGTCGAGCCAGGATTGGTGACACACCCAGATATCTAAGTCTGAGTTGTGACTTTGACCAATGGAGGAGGTGCTACCCATGGAGTAAACGCCGGTGATCGGCAGTTCGCCCTTGGCCATCTCATCAAGCGGGCTGCCCCATTTCTCTTGAAGATCAGCAAGATAGTCGTTTTGAGTATCATCAGGCGTGAAAATGCAGACGCCGTGAGGAACCTTACCCTCAAGGTATCCCGGCATCAAAGGATGATGGTGATGTAGTAAAACTGGCAGAAGACTGTAGACCTGTTGGAAAGCCGGCCCCATGGCCGCTAAGGCGCGATCTACGCGAAGTTGGTTGATCGCATCCAATCTCTGCTTCAATGTCTCGATATACAAGTACAAGACTTTTTCGCCTGATTTTCCAGTGTCTCGAAATAACCCCGTTCCAAAGCCGTCATTTGTCGAAAAGCAGAATTAGTTGACGGATAAATGCTGGAAACGTGATCAATTTAACACCTTGCCGATTGACCGTAAAGGAAGTAACGCACCACAATTATTCTTCTGCTACTATGCATTTTACTTCTTTAACACCTGCGTAACAATTCCCTTTTGTGCTGCTTTCTTTCCTTTATTACCTTTTAACAAAATCATGCAATTTACTGCCCGTTTGCAAATTATCGTCACAAAGCGATGGATGCTCGCGATGGCTTCTTACGCTGACAGCTTTCCTCTGTCGGTGGTAGGATGGTCAGCGAAATAGTAAAACGGTAACAAGCATGTTAGACAAAATCATTCGAATTGCCACCCGACAGAGCCCGCTGGCTCTGTGGCAGGCACAGTACGTTCAGAAGCAATTAATGGCTTGTCATCCCGGTTTGCAGGTCGAACTGGTTCCGATGGTCACCAAAGGCGACATCATTTTAGACACCCCGCTGGCGAAAGTGGGTGGTAAAGGTCTGTTTGTCAAAGAGCTGGAATTAGCCATGCTCGACGGCCGCGCTGATATCGCGGTTCACTCGATGAAAGACGTTCCGGTGGAATTCCCGGAAGGCTTAGGGCTGGTGACGATTTGCGAGCGCGATGACCCGCGCGACGCCTTCGTGTCCAACCATTATGCCAGCCTCGCCGACCTGCCAGAAGGCAGCGTCGTTGGCACCTCGAGCCTGCGCCGCCAGTGTCAGCTGCGCGAACAGCGCCCCGATTTAGTGATTCGCGATTTGCGCGGCAACGTCGGTACCCGTCTGGCGAAGCTCGATAACGGCGACTATGATGCGATTATTCTCGCCGTCGCTGGCCTGAATCGCCTTAATTTGCAAAACCGCGTGCGCACCGCGCTGACGCCGGAAGAGTGCTTGCCGGCCGTGGGCCAAGGCGCCGTGGGTATCGAATGCCGTCTTGATGACAGCGAAACCCGCGAACTGCTGGCTCCGCTGGCACACCGCGAAACCACGCTTCGCGTGCTGGCCGAACGTGCCATGAACACGCGGCTGGAAGGCGGATGTCAGGTGCCAATTGGCAGCTATGCGGAAATCGACGGCGACCAAATCTGGCTTCGCGCCCTGGTCGGCGCACCCGATGGCAGCCAAATGGTGCGTGGCGAACGGCGTGGCAACACGGCAGACGCCGAGCGCATGGGGGTTGATCTGGCCGAAGAGCTGCTGGCCAAGGGCGCCCGTGAAATTCTGCAGGAAGTCTATCAAGGTAACCCACCGAAATGAGTATATTGGTAACCCGCCCCTCTCCATCGGGAGAACTGTTGGTCAGTAGACTAAGAACGCTTGGTCGGGTTGCCTATCACTCACCTTTGATTGAATTTGCGCCGGGAAGGGAACTCGCGGTTCTGCCGAACCTGCTATCCTCTTTAAACCAGCATGACTTAGTGTTTGTGCTTTCCCAGCATGTTGTTAAGTACGCAGAACGTGCTTTACAGCAGGTAAATCAGCCATGGCCCGAGCACGTCAATTATTACGCGATTGGGCGCACCACCGGCCTGCTTTTCCATCGTGTGAGTAGCCTGCCGGTGATTTATCCACACGACGGCGAAACCAGCGAAGTGCTGCTCAACCTGCCAGATTTACAACATTTGGCGGGCAAAAAAGCGCTGATTTTGCGCGGCAATGGCGGACGTGAACTGCTGGCTGAAACGCTGCGGGAACGCGGCGTAGAAGTGACTTACTGTGAGTGTTATCAGCGCAGCCAGATTTATTACGATGGCAGCGAGCAAAGCTCGAGCTGGCAGCGCGCCGGTATCAATACGCTGGTGGTCACCAGTGGAGAAATGTTAGAACAGCTTTATACGTTAGTTCCTGATTACTATCGCCAATCTTGGCTACTACGCTGTAGCCTGATAGTGGTCAGTGAACGCTTAGCGACCCTCGCCCGCCAGTATGGCTGGCAGGATATTCGGGTCGCCGAAAACGCAGATAATGATGCGCTAATTCGTGCATTAAAATAACCTGACTAAGGGATGTGCCAAGATGACGGAACAAAAAAATCCTTCCGCACAGGATGACATGATCACCCCTGCGGCTGAGAGCCCCCAACAGCCAGATGTTGATCACCGTGAAAAAAAACAAGATATTCAGTTAGATCAGCAAAATGAGCAGCTGAATGCTTTGCGTAAAAAACAGCGCACGGCGCCAGTTTTGGGTGCTATCGCCATCGTCTTGGTGATTGCGCTGGGAGCCGGTCTTTATTATCACGGACACACTCAGGGACTGAAGCAGACGGCGGCAGTTGATGAGCTACAAGACCAACTTATCGCTTTGCAGAAAACCCAGCAGCAGGACAAGCAGCAAATTGCCGACCTGCTCAGCCAACAGGACAAATCGCAGCAGACCAGCGAGCGACAGCAAGCCTCTTTCAGCCGCCAGTTGAACGAGTTGCAGGATAAAGTTGCCAGCATTTCCGGCAGCGATGCCAAAACCTGGCTGCTGGCTCAGGCCGACTTCCTGGTGAAGCTGGCCGGCCGTAAGCTGTGGAGCGACCAAGACGTCACCACCGCCGCCGCGCTGCTAAAAAGCGCCGACGCCAGTCTGGCCGACATGAATGACCCAAGCCTGATTGAGGTGCGTCGCGCGCTGAATGAGGATGTGTCCAGCCTGTCGGCGGTCACTCAGGTCGACTTCGACGGCATCATTCTAAAGACTAATCAGCTGACGAATCAGGTAGATAACCTGCGTCTGGCCGACAACGACAGCGATGAAGCGCCGATGGATGACGACGGCACCAGCCTGTCCAGCTCCCTCAGCGAATGGCGTCAGAACCTCACCAAGAGCTGGCATAACTTTATGTCAGATTTCATCACCATTCGCCGCCGCGATAGCAGCGCAGAGCCTCTGCTGGCGCCGAATCAAGATGTCTATCTGCGCGAGAATATCCGCTCCAAGCTGCTGATTGCCGCCCAGGCCGTGCCGCGCCATCAGGATGAGATCTACAAACAGTCGCTTGAATCCGTTTCCACCTGGGTTCGCGCCTACTTTGATACCAGCGACCCGGCAACCAAAGCTTTCCTTGAAGATGTGGACAACCTGAGCCAGCAGTCTATTTCGATGGACGTCCCGGACCAGCTGAAAAGCCAGCCGATGCTGGAAAAACTGATGCAAACCCGGGTGCGTAATCTGCTTCAGCAGCCCGCAGCCTCTACTCAGGGGGAATAACGCATGCTAAAGGTTTTAGTGTTATTCCTGATTATCATCGCCGGGATTGTGGTCGGCCCGATGCTCGCAGGGCATCAGGGTTATGTGTTGATCCAAACCGACAACTACAACGTTGAAACCAGCGTTACCGGCTTGGTTATCATGTTCGTGGTGCTGATGCTGGTTCTGTTCTTCATTGAATGGATCCTGCGCCGCGTGTTCCGCACCGGCGCACGCACTCGCGGCTGGTTCGCCGGGCGTAAAAGCTCTAAGGCGCGTAAACAGACGCAGGCTGCCATGTTAAAACTGGCGGAAGGCGACCATCGTCAGATGGAAAAATTGTTGGCGCGCAATGCTGACCACGCCGATCAGCCGGTAGTGAACTACCTTCTGGCGGCGGAAGCGGCGCAGCAGCGCGGCGATGATATTCGCACCAATCAGTATCTGGAACGTGCGGCCGAACTCGCCGATATCGACCAGATGCCGGTGGATATCACCCGCGTGCGTATTCAGCTGGCGCAGGGAGAGATCCACGCGGCGCGCCACGGCGTGGATCGCCTGATTGGTCAGTCTCCGCGCCATCCGGAAATCCTGCGTCTGGCCGAGCAGGCCTATTTGCGCACCGGGGCTTATGCCTCATTGCTTGAGATTTTGCCGTCGATGGCAAAAGCGGGCGTGCATGACGATGAAGAGCTGCGCGTGCTGCAAGAACAGGCTTATATCGGCTTGATGAATCAAATCATGGCCGAGGAAGGCAGCGACGGACTGAAACGTTGGTGGAAAGACCAGAGCCGCAAAACTCGCCATGAAGTGGCCTTGCAGGTCGCCATGGCGGCGCATCTGATTGAATGCAACGATCAGGACTTAGCGCAGGAAGTTATTCTGGACGGCATAAAGCGCCAATATGATGAACGTTTGGTCGCCATGATGCCAAAACTGCGTTCAGGTAATCCTGAACAGCTGGAGAAGGCGCTGCGTCAAATCATCAAGCAAAATGGCTCAACCGCGTTGCTGAGCAGCACGCTGGGGCAGCTGTTGATGAAACACGGCGAGTGGGCGCAGGCGGCGGAGTCCTTCCGTGAAGCACTCAAACAGCGCCCGGACGCTTACGACTACGCATGGCTGGCGGATGCTCTGGATAAGCTCCACAAACCGGCAGAGGCCGCAGAAATGCGCCACAAAGGCTTGATGCTGACACTGAACAACTCGCAAGAGCAGTAAGCTTCGAGCGGCTAGAAATACTTATTGCAGAAAGGCTCCTTCGGGGGCCTTTTTTATTGCTATCAATAAGATACGAGTTACCAGTGATTCGGGTAAGGGAGTGCAGCCAACGCCTCTGCGGCTTGAAGGATGACGAGTATTTAGGCAAAAAAAAACACTTGCCGATAGGCAAGTGCATAAAACAATCAGGTCTAAGACAACAGGGGAGTGCCTCACTCAACGTTTTGCCTGCTGGTTGATAAATGCCTGATGAGAGGCGCTTATCGGTCAGATTGACAATAGGCACTATAAAGTGGCTCTGCGTCATTCCCAGTTTTATGAAGCCCTAAGGCAAACATAGGAGGTGGAATGAGCATCTACGAAGATATTATTGCAGATAGCGTGCCACAATTCTAAAAATCATCCTGTATTGAGCCAATAAATATTTATCTTTATGATTTTAAATGAATTTAATAGAAATAAATTTCCTCATTCCCTTGTGCGCTGAACCTGCCCCTAGGCTAATCCCCGACTTAACTGAAATAAGTGTTGCTGGCAAACGACACCCTTCTCAAGTGCTCTATAAGACCATTAATTTCAATGGATTAAGTGTCACCTGATAGCGACAGGCCAAAACAGAGATGTTGCCGAAGGACGACAGGGGCTGAAAAGAGAGCTAAATAAGGATAAAGCGGGAGAGAAAGAACCTTTCATAAACTCCAGACGAAAAAAAACCTGCTTTAAAAAGCAGGTTTCTTAAATTGGTCGGCGAGAGAGGATTCGAACCTCCGACCCACTGGTCCCAAACCAGTTGCGCTACCAAGCTGCGCTACTCGCCGATGTCGTGCATCTTACTACTTTTTAATGCTAACAGCATCATTTAAATGCGTTTTGTGTGTGGTGCGAAGGGAGGGACTCGAACCCTCACATCCTAAGGACACTAACACCTGAAGCTAGCGCGTCTACCAATTCCGCCACCATCGCATGTCACATTCACAAAATCATTTAAAAAATTTGGGGTGGCTAATGGGACTCGAACCCACGACAACTGGAATCACAATCCAGGGCTCTACCAACTGAGCTATAGCCACCATTTCAAACTCTTCCACACGTGAACTGTTCAACATCAAACAGTACCACCGCAACTCTAGCGCAAACTTAATGGTGCGCCCGACAGGATTCGAACCTGAGACCTCTGCCTCCGGAGGGCAGCGCTCTATCCAGCTGAGCTACGGGCGCTTAGCGCCGTTGCGGGTGGGGATACTACGGTTTTAATGCCACCCTGTCTAGTGCTTTTTATTGGAAAAGTTGCGTTTGATTGCTCTTTGTCCAATACGCATTAAAAGTAGGCGTCTTACCTTCCCCACCCATGACTTACGACGTTATTTTACGCTTTCTGCCGGTAGAGATGCTCGCTTGTGCATCCCCAGCCCGAAGTATATCAAGCTGATCGCCGCGATGAAAATACCGCCTACCAGCAAAGATACCCGCGTATCGGGGTTTATCGCCATTCCGACCAGCACGCAGGCCAAAAATGCCAGCGTCAGATAGTTGACGTAAGGGAACAGTATCGATTTAAACGGATGGTCTTTCAGCTTCTCTTTGTGCGCCTCGCGAAAACGCAGCTGGCTGACCAATACCACAAACCACGGCACCATGCCCGGCAGCACGCTGGCGCTGTAGACATACACAAACACTTTCTCTGGGTTGGGAATGACGTAATTCAGGCATGACCCTACCACCAGCACCGCGATAGACACTGTGATGCCATGCACCGGCACGCCGCTTTTCGACACTTTCCCCAGAAACGCCGGAACCTGACGATTCTTCGACAGCGCGTAGAGCATGCGCCCGCAGCTGTACATCCCGCTGTTACACCCCGACAGCGCCGCCGTCAGCACCACAAAGTTAATAATCCCCGCCGCCGCCGTGATACCGATTTTGGCGAAGGTCAGCACAAACGGGCTACCGTGGGTGCCCATCTCATTCCACGGGAAGATAGTGATGATGACGAAGATTGCGCCGACGTAGAAAATCAGGATACGCCACAGGATGTTATTGATGGCGCGCTTTAGCGTCACCTGCGGGTTCTTGGCCTCACCGGCAGTGATACCCACCAGCTCGACACCCTGATAGGACGCCACCACGATACACAGGGCGAACAGGAAGCCTTTCCAGCCGCCGGCAAAGAAACCGCCGTGAGCCGTCAGGTTGCCAAAGCCAATGGGCTGGCCATGGTTGCCGAAGCCAAAGAAAATCACCGCCAGCCCCACCACGATCATCACAATAATGGTGGTGATTTTGATCAGCGCGAACCAGAACTCAAACTCGCCGTAGAGCTTAACCGCCGCCAGATTGGCCGCAGCGACGATAGCCACGGCGGCAATCGCCGGTATCCACTGGGGTAAGTCTGGGAACCAATATTGCGCATAAACGCCAATGGCCGTGATTTCAGAGATGCCCACCGCTATCCACATGAACCAGTAGCTCCACGCGGTCAGATAGCCATAGTAAGGCCCGAGATACTTATGCGCATAAACTGCAAAGGAACCGGCGACCGGCTCGAGATGCAGCATTTCGCCCATCGCGCGCATGATGAAGAAGACGAACACCCCGGCCAGAATATAAGCCAGTAAAACCGAAGGTCCTGCCCATTTCAGCGTACTCGCCGCCCCCATAAACAGACCCACGCCGATTGTCCCGCCCAGGGCAATCAGCTCTATATGACGGGCTTCTAGCCCTCGGTGTAGACCACCTTTTTCCTCGTTACTTGCCATAAATCCTCAATGTTATCGTTATTGTGTTTGCCTTCCGGATTGCCCGGAATGTTATTTTTATAGTCTGCTTTTCCCGCTCGGGAGTTAAAACGGGCAGTATGGTTTCGCATTTTGTGATCAGTTGCAAACCACGAATTGAGAAGCTGCGCCTCGGTTGACAACGGGCGCTGCAATAATCGGCAAATGGCCAGGAAAAACGAGAGGTGGCGCGCCGCGATAGTGAAAAAACCGCGACGCAAAGCGGGAATTAGAGCTGGTTGGTGTAGTGGTAGCGCAGATATTTGAGCAGTTTTAATTGGCGGCCCAGTCGGCTTGGCTGGCGAATCAGGCGATACAGCCACTCAAGGCCGAGCTTTTGCCAGACTTTCGGCGCGCGCTTCACATGGCCGGTGAACACATCGTAAGTGCCGCCAATCCCCATATATAAGGCCTGATGGTGAACAAGCTGGCAGTCGCGCATCAAGATCTCTTGCTTTGGCGACCCCATCGCCACGGTGACAATTGCCGGCTGTAACGCTTTCACCTGTTCCAACAGCGATTCGCGCTGCTGCGGCGTAAAATAGCCATCCTGGCTGCCCACAATGTTGACGTTCCACTGCGCCCGCAGCTTGGCTTTGGTCTGCTCCAGCACCTCGGGCTTGCCGCCAATCAAAAATACCGGCGTTCCCTCCTGCCCGGCGCGCTGCATTAATCCTTCCCACAGGTCGGCTCCTGCGATACGCGAAACCTTGGCTGCAGGGTATTTCCGACGAATAGAACGCACAATGCTGACGCCATCGGCATATTTGTAATCCGCCTGATTAATCAGCTCGGCGATGTCGGGGCGGCTTTCCATGGTCAGCACTTTTTCGGCGTTAATCGCCACCAGAGAGCCAGTTTTCAGCTGCGGACCGTCGAACAGGTAATTGATAAAGTGGTCCATATCGTAAAAGCCGCATAAATTTATGCCGCGAATGGAATACGTTGGGATGTTGTTATTTGAAATCATGAATATTCCTGCGACGACGCGGGCGTCGTTGGGTTCCCTGTAGTTGAAGCATGGTCAAGCACGCGGCGTGGGCGGATAAGTCCGATGGCATCAAACATCCAGTAGAGTAATTTCGCCACCACCAGACAAAGCCCGAAAATCATGCAGAAAAACACCACGCGGGAGAAGAAAGAGTCCACCCCTTCGCGCGCCAGCACGATCATATTGAATACCGCGCCGAAACAAAAGCTTTGCAGAATGGCGGCTTTGTAGGGGTTAGTCTCGGCCTTGCCCAACTCATAGAGCCAGTCGAACCATTTGATGATTAACCCCACCACCACCGCGCCGAGGGGGATAAACCACACACCGCCCATCACCACCAGCGAGCCGATTAGGGTCGGTGAAATCGCCAAACCAGAGTGGTTATTCAGCACGTCCCAGGTGAAGTAGTTGGCCGAGTTCAGCACCACCGCCGGGCGTTCCGGCCACAGCCAGCTTGGGATAAACACGTAAAAGTCGCGCACAATCGGCGCCAGCCCCTGAAAACTGATTTTGTCGTAGTTTTGCAGCAGCAGCCCGAGGTTTTCCCAAGGGGAGAAGGTGTCGCGAGTCAGATAGAGGAAAGTGTAGAACGCCTCGGGGCCATTTACATTCATGCCATAGCGTTTTAGCGCCAGCCAGAACATGCCGACCACCGCCATCACGCCCGCCGTCGCCAGCATCCACAGGGAAATCCAGCCGCGCACAATACCAATAAACAAGAATAAGGCGAAGGCGATGATAATGTTGGCCCGCGTGCCGCCAACAATCACATAGGTGAGCAGCCCAAAGGCCACGGTGCTGACCAAGAAGAACAGCCAGCTGCGGCTGTTTTGGCGCAGAAAATAGACCACCAGCATGGCGGGAATAAAGAAGTAGAAGAAGCGTTTTAACGCCACACCCGACACTTCGCTGGAGAAGATCTGGCTGTAAGACTTAAGCTTAAACAGCAGAAAACCGTTGTGCAGGAAGAAGATAGACACCGTCACGATAGCCACCAGCGCCAGTAGCAGCCACGTCAGGTGGGTTTCCACCCGATTCATGGTGAAAATCGGCACGCGGGGCTTGTCAGACCGCGCCCTGAGACGCGTTTTATAGCAGACGTAGTAAATGCCGTAGAAGCAGGTGGCCGCCAGCATAGCTTGCAGCAGATTCTCGACCGGCACCACTTTGACATCAAAACGAAACACCAACAGGCAGGTCAGCGGGAAGCCGAAATAGAATGTCAGCAGATAGAGCATGGAAAAGAAGACATTGAAGTTAAATCTGACGCGGCGAAACTCTTTGTATGTCAGCGTCAGAATAAAAATCAGAGAGAGCGCGTAAACCAGGCTCAGACCGCCAAACTGGGTCAGCGTCATGATGCCGCTCCGCCCGTTACCAGCTCGATTGCCTGCTGCCAGCCCGCAATGTAGTTCGGGTTGAAGAAGTCGATATTCTGCCGATCGGCGCTGAGTAATTGGCGGCGGGCCTCGGCCACTGTCGCGCTATCCAAGGTATCGCCGTAAAACAGCACCGGCAGGTGTTGCTCCGCCAGATCCTGCCAGAACGGGTTTTTACGGCTGACCACAAAAGGCACGCCGAACTGAATCAGCAGGCAAAGAGTGCCAATCGCCTGTTGGCGGTCGAAAATGAAATAGCCCAGCGAGCAGCGACGCAGCAGGTTGAGATAGGCATCAAAGGGCATGGCGTCGGTCAGTAACTCAACATTCTCTGCCGGGAATAAACCCAGCGCGGCGGCTCTAACCTGTTCAATGTATTGCTGATTATCCGCCGGATAGCCCATGGGGATAATCACCTTAATCTCCGCGCCAAACTGCTGATGCAGCGAATTCAGTGCTTCAATGTGGCGATTACTGCGATCGCCGGAGTTGCCCACCAGCACGGTCATTGGCCCGGACGGTGCAGGCTGTTCGGCTGGCTGGGTCAGCGCCGGGTCCATGCGCGTCGGGAAATAGAGCAGCGATGAGGCCACCCGAGGATGCCGCTGGTGGTAGTGATTCAGGTCGCCGCGAGTGCCAAACACGTGGCCAATCCGCCCCTGAGCCAAACGGCGCAGTAGATAGAACAGGCGGAATTTCAGGCTGCCGGAGGCTTCATAGAGGTCCGCGCCCCAGATATGCCAGCACACCTGACGCGCTTTTATTTTGCCGCCCAGCAGCGCCAGCCACAGCGTCGGGTTGAACTGCCCGTGCAGGAAGAACTTCTGCTGACGGTTAGCCTGCGCTTGGGCAATCACCGCCTGCGCCAGCGCTTTCTTATCCTGATAGACCTCGATATTCAGCCGGGTAAACTCGCCAAAGGCTGATTTATCGGCGGCCACCACCATAAAGCGTCGAACCTGCTCCGGCGGCAATTGCTCCGCCAGCACGTCATTGAAGAAGCGCAAAACGGTAAGATTATGGTGCGGGATATCAGATCCCAAAACGTGAATCAGCGTCGTCATGCTCGTCTACGGTAAATAACAAAAACGATGCTGCACAGGGCGAAATAGACAATGTAAGTCGCCATGTAGGCCTGCGCAGCGCCAAGAGAACCCTTTAATGGGATGAGCCAGTGGGAGAAAGCCGTTAGCAGCGCGAACTGGCTAATCTCGGTCAATATATAAAAGCGCAATGAGGCTTTGGCAATCACCAGATAGCCAAACACATAGGAGCCGACTTTGAGCACATCGCCGACCAACTGCCAGGCGAACAGGTCGCGCATGGCGGTGAACTGGTGAGAGAACAGCAGCCAAATCGCGAAATCACGCAGTAGCCAAACCATAAAGCTGGCACAGGCCACGGCGGGAATAACAAACTTCAGCGATTTAACAATTTCGTGGGAAATCGCCTCTTTATCCGTCAGTCGCGACAGCGTCGGCAACAGATAGACGCTAAAAGAGGCGGTGATGAACTGCAAATAGGCGTCTGAAATGCTGCTCACGCCCTGCCAAATCCCCACCTCATCCCAACTGTAATATTTCGCCAGCAGGTTTCGCATCATCACATAAGCCACCGGCAAGGTCACTGAGGTGATGAGGGCCATCAGGGTAAATTTGCCCAGATGGCTGGCAATAGCGCGATCAAAACCTACACGCAGGAAGTGCAGTGGAAAAGGCTTGCGCCGCCAGAGCATCACTCCGGCAGGCAGCACCACCAGAGCCGGCACCAACGCCAACCCCGCCAACGCGCCTTCATAGCCACCGAGCTTGAAGCAGAGTAAATAGGCCAGCAGGCCAATCAGGCTGCCGCCGATCACCGCCAGCGCATTCCCCCGCGCGTCCCGATAACCTTTCAGAATGGCTTGGAAGTAGTTGGCGTAAGCGATGCCCATCTGGATAAAAGCCACGGCGCGCACTACCGATTGATACCTGTCGTGACCAAAAAGCCCGATGCTTATTGGCGCGGCGGCCAGCAGAAACACCAAGGCCAGCGCGGTAGAGAAAAACAGGATCAGGCTGGAAGCCGTGCCCAGTACCGCCTTTAAGCGCGCAGGGTCATGCTGGTGCTCTGCGACATACTTGGTGACGCCGTTGAAAATCCCAGCCCCGGACAGCACGCCGAGCACCGTTACCATTTGGCGGAAATTCCCCGCCTGCCCCACGCCGCTCGGGCCGTAGGCCACCGCCAGCAGCTTGACCACCAGCAGGCCCGCCGCAATTTTTATCAGCGTCGAGCCAGCCGTCCATACCGATGCTTTTGCCAGTGACATATCAGGCGAAGTATTTCAGCATGGTGGCGATCACGGTCTGCTGCACGTCGTCGGTCATGTTATAGAACAACGGCAGACGCACCAGACGCTCGCTTTCTGGCGTCGTAAAACGGTCTTCGCCACTGAATCGGCCGAAGCTTAGCCCTGCAGGGCTGGTGTGCAGCGGGATATAGTGGAACACCGTCAGAATATCGGCCGCTTTCATATGGGCGATAAAGGCGTCGCGGTCGGTGATATCGTTCAGGCGCAGATAGAACATGTGGGCATTGTGCACACAGCCCTCAGGAATGGCCGGAAGCGTAATGCGCCCGGCCTGTGCCAGCGGCTGTAAAGCGCTGTGGTAGTTATCCCACAGGGCCAGACGGCGCTGGTTAATTGGCTCGGCCGCTTCCAGCTGCGCCCACAGGTAGGCCGCCTGTAGGTCGGACATCAGGTAGCTGGAGCCAATATCGCGCCAGGTATATTTGTCCACTTGCCCACGGAAGAACTGGCTGCGGTTAGTGCCTTTTTCGCGAATGATCTCAGCGCGTTCAATCAGCGCTTTATCATTGATAAGCGTCGCCCCGCCCTCGCCGCCCGCCGTGTAGTTTTTGGTTTCATGGAAGCTAAAACAGCCAATGTGGCCAATCGCCCCCAAAGCCTTACCTTTATAGGTCGACATCACGCCCTGCGCGGCATCTTCCACCACGAACAGGTTATATTTCTCGGCCAGCTGCATGATGGTGTCCATCTCGCAGGCCACGCCCGCATAGTGCACCGGTACAATGACGCGAGTCTTGTCAGTGATCGCGGCCTCAATCAGCGTTTCATCAATGTTCATGGTGTCTGGGCGCACATCAACAAAGACGATTTTCGCTCCGCGCAGCACAAAGGCGTTGGCCGTGGAAACGAAGGTGAAGCTTGGCATGATCACTTCGTCGCCTTCTTTGATATCCAGCAGCAGCGCCGCCATCTCCAGCGACGCAGTGCATGACGGGGTCAGCAGAACTTTCGCGCTGCCAAAACGCTGCTCAAACCACTGTTGGCAACGCAGGCCAAACCCGCCGTCACCACACATTTTCCCGCTGCTCATCGCCGAGCGCATGTAATCAATCTCAGTACCGAAAACCGGAGGGGCGTTAAAAGGGATCATATTTTCACCTGTACAACCAATATGCCGAGCGGGTGATTTTCCCTCCGCTGGCGAGATAAAGATTAAGGGCGGCGACATTGCCGGTTTGCGTCGCGACGTGCAAATACGACAGGCCGTGCGCCACGCACCAGTGCTTAGAGGCGGCCATCAGCTGCTTGCCGATGCCGCAGGATTGCCACGCAGGCAACACCGCTAGCAGGCCAATTCGCGCCTCACCCGGCGCAATTTCGCGCAGTGAGACAAAGCCCTGTAATTCACCCGCCGCGTTTTTGATCAGCAAACACTGGTGATCGAAAGTGCCTCGCACGGCCTTCTCGGCCCACACTGCGTAGAAACGCGCGCTATCTCCGGCTTGATACCAGGGAGCGCGGAAACGGCTGTGGGTGAACGCGGCCGTGGCGGCGGCGGTGACTTGTGGGATATCGGATTCTGAGGCAGGGGTAGCCGCGCTAACGGAGTCGGCGCCACCATTGAGCGCGATGCAAACATCAATCTCGCCCTCGGCGAACTGGAAACCTGCGGCCTGAAGCGCATTCAGCGCCGCCACGTCATTCGCGCCTATCTTGGCCTGCACCAACTCAAAGCCTGAGAGGTGCGCGACGTCCAGAGGAGGCGAGCCAGGGTCAGCGTGAAACTTTGCCGTTCGCAGATGGAAAAAATCGCTTTCCCATTCAAGAAATTCGAGCGTTCCACAAAGACTCATGCTTACCTCCGGCCAAGATGATCAGCGCCAAACCCCTTTGGTATCAACAATCCAGGACTGTTTAACCCGATCGGCGGGGATCGCTTTAAAGATTTTGTGATCGACCAACATGACCAGCAGATCGGCATTCTTCAGCGCGTCGTCCAATGAATGCAGCGTAACTTTGTCGCTCAGCGACGCGGGAAGCTGATGCACGTGAGGCTCGACGGCCCACGTCTCACCAGCGTGCCAGTCAGCAATAAGTTTGCTGACTTCCACCGCCGGACTTTCACGCAGATCATCAATGTTCGGTTTGAAAGCCAAACCGAAACAGGCAATTTTAATCTCTGATGCCCGTTTGCCGGTGGCGGTAAGGCAGTCGGCAAGCTGAGCTTTCACCCGATCCACCACCCAGTGCGGCTTGCTGTCGTTAACTTCGCGCGCTGTGCGGATCAGCTTCGACTGCTCGGGGTTCTGCGCCACGATAAACCAGGGGTCAACCGCGATACAGTGGCCGCCAACGCCGGGACCGGGCTGCAAAATGTTAACGCGCGGATGGCGGTTGGCCAGCGCAATCAGCTCCCAGACATTAATACCCTGCGCATCACAAATCAGCGACAGCTCGTTGGCGAAAGCGATATTGACATCACGGAAGCTGTTTTCAGTCAGCTTGCACATCTCGGCGGTGCGCGAATTGGTCACCACGCACTCACCTTGCAGGAAAATATTATACAAATCGCAGGCGCGCTGAGAGCACACGGCGGTCATTCCGCCAATTACACGGTCATTTTTAATTAATTCAACCATCACCTGGCCGGGCAATACGCGCTCAGGGCAGTAGGCAATATTGATATCAGCGCGGTCGCTCTCTTGCTGCGGGAAGCTCAAATCAGGGCGGCACTCTGCCAGCCATTCGGCCATCTGCTCGGTCGTGCCGACCGGCGAGGTCGATTCGAGAATCACCAGATCGCCCTTTTTCAGCACCGGCGCAATGGAGCGCGCGGCGGCTTCAACATATTTTAAGTCCGGCTGATGCTGGCCTTTAAACGGCGTTGGCACCGCAATCAAAAAAGCATCGGCAGGATAAGGGCGGGTTGATGCTTCAAGGAAACCTTCATCAACGGCCTGCTTAACCAGCGCGTCGAGGTCAGGCTCGACGATATGGATGCCACCACGATTAATGGTATCGACCGCGTGCTGGTTGATATCTACGCCAATGACTTTTTTCTGGCGCGAAGCAAAGGCCGCGGCCGTCGGCAATCCGATGTAGCCCAGCCCAATGACGGAAATCGTATGGAAGCTCATGGTGATACTCGATAATTCTTCAGTGCGTCTAAAATACGACGGCAAGCCTCGCCGTCGCCGTAAGGATTGTGCGCCCGGCTCATGCTTTGGTAGGCATTTTCGTCATTGAGCAAACGGGTCACTTCTTCGATCACTTTTTGCGTTTCTGTTCCGACTAATTTGACCGTGCCCGCGCTGACAGCTTCCGGCCGCTCGGTCGTCTCACGCATGACCAACACCGGTTTGCCGAGCGACGGCGCTTCTTCCTGAATGCCGCCAGAATCGGTCAGGATCAGGTAGGACTTGTCCATCAAATAGACGAAAGGCAGATAATCTTGCGGTTCAATCAGGATGACATTATCAATGCCATGCAAGATGCGGTTAACCGGCTCACTCACATTCGGGTTGAGATGGACCGGATAGACAATTTGCACTTCAGGATGCTTCAACGCGATGTCGGCAAGCGCATTGCAAATCCGCTCAAAACCGCCGCCAAAGCTCTCCCGACGATGGCCGGTGACTAAGATAAGCTTCTTATTTTCATCGATAAACGGATAGCGGGCCGCCAACTTTTCGATCAGCGCCGCATCGCCCTGCACGCGGTCGCGAACCCACAGCAAGGCATCGATCACCGTATTACCGGTGACAAAGATGTCGTCAGCATCAATAGATTCGTGCAGCAGGTTGGCGCGGGAGGTCTCCGTCGGGGCAAAATGCCACTTCGCCAAGTGCGCCGTCAGCCGCCGATTCGCCTCTTCAGGCCACGGCGAAGAGAGGTCGCCGGTGCGCAGACCGGCTTCAACATGCCCGACGGGGATCTGCTGGTAAAACGCGGCCAGGCTGGCGGAAAAAGTGGTGGTGGTATCGCCATGGACCAAAACGATATCTGGCTTAAAGTCCTGTAGTACTGGCTTTAAACCCAGAAGAATGCGGCTGGTGATTTCGGTCAGGTCTTGTCCTGGCTGCATAATATTAAGATCGTAATCAGGTACGATACCGAACAGATGCAAGACTTGATCGAGCATTTCACGGTGCTGCGCCGTGACGCAGACTTTTGACTCAAAGGCATCATCCTGAGCCAACGCGTGCAGTAAAGGGGCCATTTTGATGGCCTCTGGTCGTGTGCCGAATATGGTCAACACTTTCACAATGAGTCTCTCTTTTCGGTTAGGCCGGGTGCGTTCCTACCGGCCAGACGAAATATCGTCTTTATTAAATGAGTTACGCGGCTGTGCGGCTCCGGCGTTTCGCCAATGCAATGCCAGCACCTACCAATGCGCCAACGGCACCCCACATGATCATCAGGAAAGCCCGGCGCGGACTGTCGCGCTTCACCGGCTCTTCCGGAGTTCGCAGGTAGCGGTAGGTCTGGAAATGGGCCGTCAACGTAGGCCCAACATTTAAGGTCGATAACATCGCCCGGTTCTGGTCATAGTCGAGGTCATAACTCGGCCCCGAGGCCTGTAGCAATTCAGCCCGCGCCTTGAGCATTGGCACACCTAACAGGAACATGTCGGAATTGGGCAACTGCTCGGCCGGGGTGTCCGTCCGGCTGCTGCTAATGTTCTGCTGTTGGGCTATCTTCAATGCTTGCTGGGTATTGTTCATTTGACGCTGGAAAATAGACTGCGCGACGGCTTCCTGACGCTTAACCTGCGCTTTCATCGACTGAGTTCTTGCAGCCCATGCGCCTTGCAGTTCGTCAAACAGGTGTTGTGCCGCGCGTTTGCTGGCGAAATTAACATATTCACGCAGCAGTTTATTGGCATCAGCGGAGGTTTCGGCGGTCAGTTTCACGCTGTCGTTCGGCACTTTCAGCGCATCTCTTGCGGTAAACTGAATGTCGCTAATCATGTCATCGAGCAGGGCAGCATCGGCACGCGCGTCGCCCTCTTTACGCTGCTGGTAATAAGGGCTGTGCAGCCAGAAATCGCGACGCGTATCGTACGAAGCCAGCTGCATCACAAACTCGCTGTAGGCGTCGTCAGAAATCGTTGGCTGGACGCCCAGCGGGGCTACCGCATTGCGCGTATCGAGATTGCGTAAGAACTGCGCCTGAGAAAAATAAGAAGCGAGGTTGTTAACCGTTGGCCGATCGGTAATCGCCGTCGAGCTCCACTCCTGCTTCATTAAATAGGAGGAACCCAAGGCGATAACGGCAAACAGCAGTCCAATACCTAAAATCCACAGTTTTCCGCTCCAAAGAGCGCAACATAGGCCACGAATATCCAGCTCATTATCGATGGATTGAGCCTCGGTTACTTTCGTCTCTGACTTCATCAAAGCTTTCAAACCTCTAAATAATGACTGATTGATAACATCACTTTGCGTGGCGAAGACGTCTTTTAATCCGCTTCAACAAGCGAGCTACCCGCCATGCACGTTTAATGCAGTAGCCATAAAATAAAAATGCCAGCAGGAACAGTATCAACATTAACCATTCAGGTACAAACCCGAGATTTTCACCAATTACGCCAATGGCGGCCAACAACGCAGCGGCCAATGTAATTAATACAAACGCCTGCCGAGGACTAAAGCCCGCACGCATTATAAGATGGTGGATATGCTGCCTGTCCGGCGAGAAAGGGCTCATACCTTTGCGGAGACGGCGGTACATAATGGCAATCATATCCATCAGGGGAATAGCAATGAGCCACAGTGCCGTTACCGGGGTCATTGGCGCAGCAACGCCCTGAGTGCTTTGCAGCAAAATCCAAATGGCAGTGAAACCGATTAATGTACTGCCGGCATCCCCCATAAAGACTTTATACCTTGGGCCGAAAACGCCGAGATTGAGCAATATATAGGGTAATGTTGCAGCAATCATGGAGAAGCACCACAGAGCCAGCTCCATGTGCCCACTCCTATACATGACAATGCCCATTGCGCCGAAGGTTACGCTCGATAACCCGCCGAGCAGCCCATCAATACCATCGACCATGTTGAATGCGTTAATGGCCGCCCATACGGCAAATAGCGTAATAGGATAGCCAAACGGCCCCAATACCATGGCCCAAGGCCCGATAATATGGCCCAAATCCTTCAAAATCAGTCCGGCGAAGTACATCATCACTATCGCGACCAATGCCTGCACTAATGCGCGAATTTTAATACTGATATCAAAGCGATCGTCCATTGCACCGACAAATACCAGCAATCCCGCACATCCGAGATAGAGCGAGCTATGGGCAATAGGGTAATCAGTGATCAGGAAAGTAAAACAGATCCCGGCAAATACAGAGATGCCACCCACCAGAGGGATCAAACCTTGGTGCTGCTTACGGTAATTAGGTTTATCAACTAAGCCGACTTTCTTGGCAACTTTTCGAGCCACAAATAAAAAGGCTAGAGAAAATAAGAAGATAATGAAGAGTTCAGTACTCATATTGAGTATGTTCACAGTAAACAGATCTCTGCAAATAGATAAGGCTGCTGATGGCCAACGTCATAAAATCTCATAGCCTTAGTGTCATATCCTTTGGTGACAATTAGGGTCTTTAACCGATAAATATGTCTTTTCCTAATCGCCAGGCAGGGTAGAGAAAGAGTCGCTGAAAGACTATCGGCGCTTATCCTAAATGTATCTCTTTTCAGAAGTTGCCATATCGTAGCCGCCATAAACAAAAAACGCCACGGATTAGCGTGGCGTTAGCTGACTTTTACAACAAATTGACGTCAAATTATGAACGTTTCATCATGTCGAAGAAATCATCATTGGTTTTGGTCATCGCGAGCTTATTAATGAGGAATTCCATCGCGTCAATTTCACCCATTGGATGGATGATTTTGCGCAGGATCCACATTTTCTGCAACTCTTCAGAAGTAGTGAGTAATTCTTCTTTACGGGTACCAGAACGGTTGTAATCGATAGCCGGGAAGACGCGTTTCTCAGCGATTTTACGCGCGAGATGCAGTTCCATGTTGCCGGTACCTTTAAATTCTTCGTAGATAACTTCATCCATTTTAGAACCGGTATCCACCAGCGCCGTAGCGATGATAGTCAGGCTGCCGCCCTCTTCCACGTTACGTGCCGCACCGAAGAAGCGTTTTGGACGGTGCAAGGCGTTAGCATCCACACCACCCGTCAACACTTTACCGGACGCAGGCACCACGGTGTTGTAAGCACGAGCCAGACGCGTGATGGAGTCCAGTAAGATGATGACATCTTTCTTGTGCTCAACCAGGCGCTTCGCCTTCTCAATAACCATTTCTGCAACTTGCACGTGGCGAGAGGCTGGCTCATCGAAGGTAGAGGCGATCACTTCGCCTTTAACCAGACGCTGCATCTCTGTCACTTCTTCCGGACGCTCGTCAATCAGCAGCACCATCAGTACGCAATCAGGATGGTTGTAAGCAATGCTGGTGGCGATATTTTGCAGCAGCATCGTTTTACCGGCTTTCGGCGGTGCCACGATCAGGCCACGCTGGCCACGGCCAATTGGAGAAGCTAAGTCGAGTACGCGAGCGGTTAAATCTTCGGTGGAGCCGTTGCCGCGTTCCATACGCAAACGGGAGTTTGCATGTAACGGGGTTAAGTTTTCGAAAAGAATTTTACTGCGGGCATTTTCTGGTTTGTCGTAGTTAACTTCGTTAACTTTCAACAGGGCAAAATAACGTTCGCCTTCTTTAGGGGGACGAATTTTACCGGAAATGGTGTCTCCAGTACGGAGGTTGAAGCGGCGAATTTGGCTTGGAGAAACGTAGATGTCGTCGGGACCGGCGAGGTAGGAACTGTCTCCAGAGCGGAGGAAACCAAATCCATCCTGCAATATCTCCAGTACGCCATCACCGAAGATGTCTTCTCCGCTTTTCGCATGTTGCTTCAGAATTGAAAATATAATGTCTTGCTTGCGCATACGGGCTTGGTTTTCCAGCCCCATATTTTCGCCGAGTGCAATCAGGTCAGAGACCGGCGTGTTCTTTAATTCGGTAAGATTCATAATGGTGGGTTCTTAAACTCGGGGTATGTCTCGAACATCTGTCGTGAATGGGTATGGCAGGGTCATCCATGCCTGTTTGTGTAGGACACTCAATTAGCAGTTTCTGAATATAGGCCACAGGCAGTCGCACGCGGGCTATTCAAGATGGGAAGACTGATATTTGAAGGTGTCTTAAAGCCGATTTTGTCAAAACCGTTAGATTGTCAAAGCACAGTGCCGATTAAAGTTATTGTTATAAAAGCGACTTTATAGGTCTAGGCAGATGTTTTTGACACAGAGTAAAACGTTAGAATCAAACTACAGGTAAGCTCTATTTGCAGTGAGAGTAAACTTAACACGCTTATTGACAGGCGTCTAGCGGACAATATGAAAAACACGTCAGCCCGCTAAACACCTGGAGTGGGTCATCCCGACCGATTACAGATTTGCAGTCAGGAATTCTTTCAACTGACTTTTAGACAGTGCGCCAACCTTAGTTGCAGCAACTTCACCATCTTTAAATAACAGCAGCGTAGGAATACCACGGATGCCGTATTTAGGTGCTGTACCTGGGTTTTCATCGATATTCAGCTTCGCGATGGTCAGCTTGCCTTCGAACTCAGTGGCAATCTCATCCAGAATCGGAGCGATCATTTTACAAGGACCACACCATTCAGCCCAGAAATCGACCAGAACCGGCGCTGTGGCCTTCAATACATCATTGCCGAAACTGTCATCGGTTAGGTGAATAATTTTATCGCTCATGTTCTACTCCAAAGGATTATCTTTACCTTGTTGATGTAGCATTAACCAACATTAGGTTGACTTTATTTCACCGGATACGCTTTCGTAAAGCAATAGTTAGCTGATATTCTACCACACTATGAGCAAAACACACTTGACCGAACAGAAGTTTTCCGACTTCGCCCTGCACCCGCTTGCAGTTGAAGCCCTTGAAAAGAAAGGCTTTCATTACTGTACTCCTATTCAGGCATTGGCATTGCCAATCACGCTCGCTGGGCGTGATGTTGCAGGTCAGGCGCAAACCGGTACCGGCAAGACGCTGGCTTTTCTAGCGTCTACTTTCCATTATCTGCTTTCTAACCCGGCTGCTGAAGGTCGCCAGACCAATCAGCCACGTGCCTTAATCATGGCACCGACCCGCGAATTAGCCGTGCAAATTCACTCGGATGCAGAAGCACTTTCCGAGTCCACCGGTTTGAAACTGGGGCTAGCCTATGGCGGCGACGGTTATGACAAACAATTAAAAGTCCTGGAAAGTGGCGTTGATATTCTCATCGGCACTACCGGCCGCTTGATTGATTACGCCAAGCAAAACTACATCGATTTAGGCGCCATTCAGGTTGTGGTTCTCGATGAAGCTGACCGTATGTTCGATCTCGGCTTTATCAAAGATATCCGCTGGTTGTTCCGCCGCATGCCGCCGGCTAACCAACGCCTTAACATGCTGTTCTCAGCAACCCTTTCCTACCGTGTGAAAGAGCTGGCGTTCGAAAATATGAATAACGCCGAGTCGATTGAAATCGAACCGGAACAGAAAACGGGTCACCGAATTCAAGAAGAGCTGTTCTACCCTTCAAATGAAGAAAAAATGCGCCTGCTGCAGACGCTGATTGAAGAAGAATGGCCAGATCGCTGCATCATCTTCGCCAACACCAAACATCGCTGTGAAGACGTCTGGGGCCATCTGGCTGCCGATGGTCATCGCGTAGGTTTGTTAACGGGTGATGTGCCGCAGAAGAAACGCCTGCGCGTGCTGGAAGATTTCACAGCCGGTACGCTGGATATTCTGGTCGCCACCGACGTTGCTGCCCGTGGTTTACATATCCCAGCCGTTACGCACGTATTCAACTACGACTTGCCTGACGACTGTGAAGACTACGTTCACCGTATTGGCCGTACCGGCCGTGCTGGCTTAAGTGGTCACTCTATCAGTCTGGCTTGCGAAGAATATGCGCTAAACCTGACGGCGATTGAAACTTACACCGGCCACAGTATTCCGGTTAGCAAATACAATAGCGATGCCCTGTTGACTGACTTGCCTGCACCAAAACGTTTGGCCCGTTCCCGTACTGGAAACAACGGTCAGCGTCGCAACAGCAATTCTTCATCACGCCGCAGCAGCGCGCCTCGCAATAATAACCGTAAACGCACGGGCTGATTTACTATGCTGAGCTCCACCTCATTATATGCCGCAATCGATTTAGGCTCGAACAGCTTTCACATGCTGGTTGTCCGTGAGGTGGCAGGCAGCATTCAGACGCTGGCGAAGATAAAACGCAAAGTCCGTCTGGCCGCCGGCCTTGATAAAGACAACCTGCTTTCTCAGGAAGCCATGCAGCGCGGCTGGCAATGTCTGAAGCTGTTTTCAGAGCGCCTGCAGGATATCCCTCGAGATCAAATTCGCGTGGTCGCCACGGCAACCTTGCGTTTAGCCAGTAACGCCGATGAATTCTTGCAAAAAGCGCAGGAAATCCTCGGTTGTCCGGTTCAGGTTATTGCTGGCGAAGAAGAAGCTCGCCTGATTTATCACGGCGTGGCACACACCACCGGCGGCCCCGATCAGCGTTTGGTGGTTGATATCGGCGGCGGCAGCACGGAATTAGTCACCGGAACTGGCGCACAGGCCACGGCGCTCATCAGCTTGTCGATGGGCTGCGTCACTTGGCTTGAACGCTACTTTGGCGATCGTAATCTGGGTAAAGAGAATTTCGACAAAGCGGAACAAGCCGCGCTCGATATGATCACCCCGGTTGCGCCTCGGCTATTGGCCAATGGCTGGCAGATTTGTGTTGGCGCGTCAGGCACCGTTCAGGCGCTGCAGGAAATCATGGTGGCTCAGGGCATGGATGAACGCATCACCCTCGCCAAGCTGCAACAGCTGAAACAGCGCGCTATCCTCTGCGGCAAGCTTGAAGAGCTAGAGATTGAAGGCTTAACGCTGGAACGTGCTCTGGTTTTCCCAAGCGGCCTGTCGATTCTTATCGCCATCTTCAAAGCCCTCAATATCGAAACCATGACCCTTGCTGGCGGCGCGCTTCGCGAAGGTTTGGTGTATGGCATGCTGCACTTGCCTATCGAGCAAGATATTCGCCAGCGCACCTTACGCAACCTCCAGCGTCGCTATCTGCTAGACAGTGAACAGGCTAACCGCGTCGCGCAACTGGCGGAGAACTTCTCGCTGCAAGTCGCCAGTGGCTGGCAGTTGGATGCCCGTGCTCGGGAGCTGTTGAACAGCGCCTGCCTGATCCATGAAATTGGCCTCAGCGTCGACTTCAGGCAAGCTCCGCATCATGCCGCGTATTTAATTCGCCATTTGGATTTACCGGGCTTTACTCCCGCCCAGAAAAAGCTGCTGGCAACGCTGTTGCAGAACCAGAGTCAGGCATTAGATTTGCCTCTGCTCAGTCAGCAAAACGCCGTACCGCCGCGCCAGGCCCAGCGTTTATGTCGCATCTTGCGACTGGCGATTATCTTTGCCAGCCGTCGTCGCGATGACACGCTTCCGGCCGTGCGTCTGCGCGCCAACGAGGACGATTTGAACGTGATTGTCCCTCATGGTTGGCTGGAGCAGCATCCACTGCGCGCAGAAGAGTTAGAGCAGGAGAGCCATTGGCAGAGTTACGCTCACTGGCCGTTGTTCATCGAAGAGAGTGGTAAGCCAGCTGTCTGATTGGCTCTGCAGTGACGTAAAATAGTAAAGGCGACCCAGGTCGCCTTTTTTGTTGCTGTTTTGCGAGCTGCTATTTTTTGGCGTTTGCCAGCTGAGCGCGGATCTTCTCCAGGTGGCTCTGCCCTTTGACCATACGCTCCTGCGCACTCACCACTTTACGCTCGGTTTCCCACTCAAGGTCATCCTGCGGAAGCTCCAGCAGGAAACGACTCGGCTCGGGGCGGATCAGCTCGCCGTACTGACGGCGTTCGCGGCACAAAGTGAAGATCAGCTCTTTCTGCGCGCGGGTGATCCCCACATAGGCAAGGCGGCGCTCTTCATCAACATTGTCTTCATCGATGCTGCTCTGGTGAGGCAGCAGCCCCTCCTCCATCCCGACCAAAAAGACGTAGGGGAATTCCAGACCTTTCGAGGCATGGAGGGTCATCAGTTGAACCTGATCCAGTTCTTCATCACTTTCGCCGCGCTCCATCATGTCTCGCAGGGTAAAGCGCGTCACCACCTGAGTTAGCGTCATCGGCTCGTCGAGATCGGTGCCTTCGAGCATTTCCGTCATCCAGCTAAAGAGCTGGTTAACGTTTTTCATGCGCATTTCTGCGGCTTTCGGGCTTGGCGAGGTTTCAAACAGCCAGCTTTCATAATCCACGCCGTGGATTAAGTCGCGCACGGCGGCCACCGGCTCTCTCTCAACACGGTCAGCGATGGTTCCCATCCAATGGGTGAAACGCTGCAATGACTCCAGCCCGCGGCCGGTGAGATATTGGCTTAATCCCATGTCGAAGCTGGCTTTGAATAAGCCTTTATTGCGCTGATTCGCCCACTCCCCCAGCTTTTGCAGTGTTGCCGCACCAATCTCACGGCGCGGCGTGTTCACAATGCGCAAGAACGCGCTGTCATCGTCAGGGTTGGTCAGCACCCGTAAATAAGCCAGCAGGTCTTTAATTTCAGGACGCGAGAAGAATGACGTGCCGCCGGAGATGCGATAAGGAATGCGGTTTTGCATCAGCATCTTTTCAAACAGCCGCGACTGGTGGTTGCCACGGTACAGAATGGCGTAGTCACCATAGTCAGTCTTATTCATGAAGTGATGGGCAATTAGCTCGCCCGCCACCCTTTCCGCCTCGTGATCTTCGTTATTGGCAGTGATGACTTTGAGTGCTTCGCCATAGCCCAGCTCGGAGAACAGACGCTTCTCGAACACGTGTGGGTTATTGGCAATCAGGATGTTGGCGGCTTTGAGAATGCGTTGCGACGAGCGGTAGTTCTGTTCCAGCTTGATCACTTGCAGCGCAGGGAAGTCCTCTTTGAGCAGCACCAGATTCTGTGGACGGGCGCCGCGCCAGGAGTAAATCGACTGGTCATCATCCCCCACCACGGTGAAGCGCGCGCGAGTGCCCACCAGCAATTTCACCATCATGTACTGGCTGGTGTTGGTGTCCTGGTATTCATCCACCAGCAGGTAGCGCAGCTTGTTCTGCCAGCGTTCCCGCACCTCTTCATTGCGTTGCAGCAGTAAGGTCGGCAGCAGAATCAAATCATCAAAATCGAGAATATTACAGGCGCGCATGTGGTCGTGATAAAGGCTGTAGCAGAGTGCGAAGATCTTGTCGCGCTCCGATCGCGCCAGATCGGCGGCGCGTGCTGGATCAACCAGATCGTTCTTCCAGTTGGAGATCGTCGAGATCAGCTGTTGCAGCAGCGTTTTATCTTGCTCCAGCCACTTCTCGCTCAGCTCCTTGAGCAGCGCTAACTGGTCTTGGTCATCAAACAGGGAGAAATTAGATTTCATGCCGAGCGCGGCATATTCCTTTTTGATGATCTCCAGACCCAAGGTGTGGAAGGTTGAAATCATCAACCCGCGCGCTTCTTTACGACCCAGCGTTTGCGCTACGCGCTCTTTCATCTCACGCGCGGCTTTATTGGTAAAGGTTACGGCGGCAATATGACGTGCCTGATACCCACATTGACGGATCAAGTGTGCGATTTTATTGGTGATCACCCTGGTTTTACCGGAACCAGCGCCGGCCAGAACCAAGCAAGGTCCGGTTACGAATTCGACGGCGTGTTGTTGACTAGGGTTTAATCGCATGACCTGTTTTTTGCTCACTTGATGGACAAGGAGGGCGATTGTAGCAGAAAGAGAAGCTGAGATTGACTGGCTTTAGCGCCCAATTTGCATCTATGGAACACAGGCTGGATTCCACTTGGCCGCTTGCAGGTGTTACATTACGCCTCTGGAAACTCTCTCGTAAAAAGGTCTTATCATGGCGAAAACTGCCGCAGCAATGCACATCCTTGTGAAGGAAGAAGCTCAAGCACAAGAAATTCTGGCCCAGTTGAAAAACGGTGGCGATTTCGAGAAGCTGGCTAAGAAACACTCTACTTGCCCGTCAGGCAAAAAAGGCGGCCACTTAGGCGAATTCAAACAGGGCGCAATGGTCCCGGCTTTCGATAAAGTGGTATTTTCCGCTCCACTGATCGAGCCACAAGGCCCGCTGCACACCCAGTTCGGCTACCACATCATTAAGATCCTGTACCGCAACTGAGTTCCCGTTCCGGCGCAGTAAAAAGAAAGGGCACCGCATTTTCATGCAGTGCCCTTTTTTCATTCTGGGATATCCAAAATCATTCGAGTTGCGGGTAGGCGGCAACCGAAGTAAACCGATGAGCTTACTCAAGTAAGTGATTCGGGTTACTAAGGGCAGCCAACACCCCCGCAGCTTGAAGGATGAAGGATATTAGCTTGCGACGGCGATACGCTTCATATCCGTCATATACCCACGCAGCTTGTGACCCACAGCTTCGATTGGGTGATTGCGAATGGCTTCGTTAACATCACGCAGCTGCGCGTTATCAACGTTGGTGCCTGCAACAGATTTACCCAAATCGCCAGCTTGCAGCGTCGTCATGAACTCTTTCAGCAATGGCACCGCGGCGTTAGCGAACAGGTAGTTGCCGTACTCAGCGGTGTCAGAGATAACCACGTTCATTTCATACAGGCGTTTACGCGCGATGGTGTTAGCAATCAGCGGCAGCTCGTGCAGAGATTCGTAGTAAGCAGACTCTTCGATGATGCCAGCAGCAACCATGGTTTCGAATGCCAGCTCAACGCCTGCTTTAACCATCGCGATCATCAGAACACCGTTGTCGAAGTACTCTTGCTCAGCGATTTTGCCTTCGAACTGTGGTGCGTTTTCGAATGCAGTCGCGCCAGTCTCTTCGCGCCAGGTCAGCAATTTCTTATCGTCGTTAGCCCAGTCAGCCATCATGCCGCTAGAGAATTCGCCGGAGATGATGTCATCCATGTGTTTCTGGAACAGTGGAGCCATGATGCCTTTCAGCTGCTCAGACAGCGCGTAAGCGCGCAGTTTAGCCGGGTTGGACAGACGGTCCATCATCAGCGTAATACCGCCTTGCTTCAGGGCTTCGGTCACAGTTTCCCAGCCGAATTGCAGCAGTTTTTCTGCGTAAGCTTCATCAACGCCGTCAGCGACTAATTTGTCGAAGCACAGCAGAGAACCGGCCTGCAACATGCCGCACAGAATGGTTTGCTCGCCCATCAGGTCAGATTTAACTTCCGCAACGAAAGAAGATTGCAGAACGCCCGCACGGTGACCGCCAGTTGCCGCAGCCCATGCTTTCGCAATAGCCATACCCTCGCCTTTCGGGTCGTTTTCTGGGTGAACGGCAATCAGAGTTGGAACGCCGAAACCGCGTTTGTACTCTTCACGCACTTCGGTACCCGGGCATTTTGGAGCAACCATCACGACGGTGATGTCTTTACGAATTTGCTCGCCAACTTCAACGATGTTGAAGCCGTGGGAGTAACCCAGAGTTGCGCCATCTTTCATCAGAGGCTGAACGGCTTTAACAACGGCGCTGTGCTGTTTGTCTGGCGTCAGGTTAATAACCAGGTCAGCCTGTGGGATCAGCTCTTCGTAAGTCCCTACTTTGAAGCCGTTTTCTGTCGCTTTACGCCATGATGCGCGTTTTTCTGCGATAGCTTCAGCACGTAAGGTGTAAGAAACATCCAGACCGGAGTCACGCATGTTCAAACCTTGGTTAAGGCCCTGCGCGCCACAACCCACAATCACGACTTTTTTACCCTTCAGGTAGCTCGCTTCATCAGCGAATTCGTCGCGACCCATAAAGCGGCATTTGCCCAATTGTTCTAACTGCTGGCGCAGGTTCAAGGTGTTGAAATAGTTAGCCATCGTAATACTCCGTTCTTTCTCTGAGGATGTTGTTATGTGTGGTTCACCGGTTTTGGGTGAACGCGATGAAATTACTATATGTTATGTACTGTGTTGCTTAAATTGATATATTGAGAAGATGACGTTGCAGAATATGCAACATGCTGTTCCGACTCACATTGGGGAAACCGCGCATGGATCTTCGCGATCTCAAACTCTTTTTACATCTGGCCGAAAGCCGCCATTTTGGGCGTTCGTCCAAGGCAATGCATGTCAGCCCCTCGACCCTTTCTCGCCAGATTCAGCGCCTGGAGGAAGAGCTGGGCCAGCCGCTGTTTCAGCGTGATAACCGCACTGTGCAATTGACCAGTGCGGGGGAGCAGCTTCGAAACTTTGCTCAACAGACTTTGTTGCAGTACCAGCAGCTGCGTCACTCGCTCGACCAGCACGGGCCATCGTTGAGTGGCGAGTTGCGACTCTTTTGTTCCGTGACGGCGGCATATAGCCATCTGCCGCCTATCCTTGATCGATTCCGCGCCCAGCATCCGTTGGTAGAAATCAAACTCACCACCGGCGACGCCGCAGACGCGGTCGAGAAAGTACAGTCTGCCGAAGCAGACTTGGGTATCGCCGGGCATCCAGAAAACCTGCCATCCAGCGTCGATTTCATCCAAATTGGCGAAATCCCGATGATCCTCATCGCCCCGTCATTACCCTGCGCGGTGCGAAATCAAACCAGCGAGCCTCATCCGGATTGGTCACAAATCCCGTTTATCCTGCCGGAGCACGGACCGGCGCGTAAGCGAATCGACATTTGGTTTAAACGTAATCGCCTGATAAACCCACTCATTTACGCCACCGTGTCCGGCCACGAAGCCATCGTATCAATGGTTGCCCTCGGCTGCGGCATTGCCCTGCTGCCTGACGTAGTGCTAGAGAATAGCCCCGAACCGGTGAGAAACCGCATTACCGTGCTGGAAAATGTGACGCTTGGCTCACCCTTAGAGCTAGGCGTGTGCGTACAGAAGAAACGTCTTAAGGAGCCGCTCATCGACGCCTTCTGGCAACTGTTATAAACCTGTTTTGCGACAGAAAAAGGACAAATAAAAAGGGCCAAAAGGCCCTTTGATTTTCTAGCCCGCCAAGAAGAAACGGAAGGCCGGGTTTTCACTTTCGTTATGGCAGTCATAGCCCAGCGCGGAAAGATTTTTTTCAAACTCCGGCTCTTGCTCGGTCAGTTCAAAAGCGGCCAAAACGCGACCAAAATCCGTGCCGTGGCTGCGATAGTGGAACAGCGAAATATTCCAGTGCGTGCCTAAGGTTTGCAGGAATTTCAGCAACGCACCCGGCGATTCCGGGAACTCAAAGCTGTAAAGCCTTTCGCGCAGAGGCTTGCTCGGGCGGCCGCCAACCATATAGCGGACGTGCAGTTTCGCCATTTCATCGTCGGAGAGATCAACGACCTGATACCCGCCGTGGTGCAGCTCGTCGATGATCTCTTTGCGTTCGACATTGCCACGCGTTAGGCGCACACCCACAAAGATGCAGGCATCCTTGTCGTCGGCGTAGCGATAGTTGAACTCGGTGACCGAGCGCCCGCCGAGCAGCTGGCAGAACTTCAAGAAGCTGCCTTTTTGCTCAGGGATGGTCACGGCCAGCAAGGCTTCGCGCTGCTCGCCAAGCTCACAACGCTCTGAAACATAACGCAAACCGTGGAAGTTCACGTTGGCGCCAGAAAGGACATGCGCCAGCCGCTCCCCCTGAATATTATGTTGTTGGACGTATTTCTTCAGCCCGGCCAAGGCCAGTGCGCCTGAAGGCTCGGCGATGGCGCGGACGTCTTCGAACAAATCTTTGACCGCGGCGCAAATCGCGTCGCTGTCGACGGTGATCACGTCGTCTAAATACTCGCGACACAGACGGAAGGTTTCGTTGCCGATGCGCTTAACTGCCACGCCTTCAGCAAACAGCCCGACGCGCGCCAAGTCCACCGGCTCGCCAGCATCCAGCGCGGCGCGCAGGCAGGCGGAATCTTCAGCTTCGACACCAATCACCTGAATTTGCGGCATCAGCTGTTTAATCAGCACCGCCACGCCCGCCGCCAGACCGCCGCCGCCAACAGGGACAAATACCCGGTCCAGATGAGCATCTTGCTGGAGCAGCTCCATTGCCAAGGTGCCCTGCCCGGCGATAACCGCCGGATGGTCGAATGGCGGGACGAAGGTCATACCCTGCTGCTGAGAAAGCTCAACAGCTTTGGCCTTCGCTTCGTCAAAATTAGCGCCGTGCAGCAGCACTTCGCCGCCAAAATTGCGCACGGCATCCACTTTGATGTCGGCGGTCGCCACTGGCATGACGATAAGGGATTTAATGCCTTTTTTGCTGGCTGAAAGCGCAACGCCCTGCGCGTGGTTGCCGGCCGAGGCCGTGATCACGCCGCGAGCAGCCTGCTCTTCAGTCAAGCTCGCTATCATCGAATAGGCGCCGCGCAGCTTGAAACTGTGCACAGCCTGACGATCTTCGCGTTTAACCAGAATGGTGTTGTTCAGGCGGGAGGAGATTTTCTCCATCACCTGCAGTGGCGTGACCTGCGCCACTTCGTAAACCGGCGCGCGCAGTACGGCGCGGAGATACTCCGCGCCTCCCGGCTGGTCGGATAGGGGTTGTGATACCGCCATGACCGTTAGCCTCCCAGCTTACTCTTGTCACGCACTGCGCCTTTGTCGGCGCTGGTTGCCAGGCTGGCATAAGCGCGCAGCGCGAAGGAGACCACGCGCTCACGGCCGTGTGGAGTCCACGCCTGATCGCCACGGGCCAGTTCAGCTTCATGGCGCGCAGCCAGTTCGGCGGCTGGAACATCCAGCACCATGCTGCGGTTTGGAATGTCGATATCAATCATGTCGCCATCTTTCACCAGCGCAATCAGGCCGCCGCTGCCCGCTTCCGGAGAAACGTGGCCAATGGACAGACCTGAAGTACCGCCGGAGAAACGGCCGTCGGTGATCAGCGCACACTCTTTACCCAGACCCATCGATTTCAGGTAAGTGGTTGGGTAGAGCATCTCTTGCATGCCCGGCCCGCCTTTCGGCCCTTCGTAGCGAATCACCACCACGTCGCCAGACACCACTTTGCCGCCGAGAATCGCTTCAACCGCTGTGTCCTGGCTTTCATACACTTTTGCCGGACCACGGAAGGTCAGGTTCGATTTATCCACGCCCGCCGTCTTAACGATACTGCCCGCCTCGGCCAAGTTGCCGTACAGAACGGCCAGTCCGCCGTCTTTGCTAAACGCGTGTTCCAGAGAACGGATACAGCCTTCCGCGCGGTCATCATCCAGCGTGTCCCAGCGGCAATCCTGCGAGAACGCCTGCGTGGTGCGAATGCCCGCCGGGCCTGCGCGGAACATTTTTTTCACCGCTTCGTCTTTGGTCAGCATGATGTCGTACTTATCCAAGGTCTCCGGCAGCGTCAGGCCGAGGATGTTTTTCACATCGCGATGCAGCAGGCCTGCGCGGTCCAGTTCGCCAAGAATAGCCAACACGCCGCCCGCGCGGTGAACGTCTTCCATATGGTATTTCTGGGTGCTTGGTGCCACTTTGCAAAGATGCGGGACTTTGCGAGACAGGCGATCGATGTCGGTCATGTCGAACTCGATCTCGCCTTCCTGCGCCGCAGCCAACAGGTGCAGAACGGTGTTAGTCGAGCCGCCCATCGCGATATCCAGCGTCATGGCGTTTTCGAAGGCGGCTTTGCTGGCAATGCTGCGCGGCAAGGCTGTCTCATCGTCTTTTTCGTAATAACGTTTGGTCAGTTCAACAATGCGTTGACCGGCGGTCAGGAACAGCTCTTTACGATCAGCGTGGGTCGCCAACAGTGAACCATTACCCGGCTGGGACAGGCCCAGAGCTTCAGTCAGACAGTTCATGGAGTTGGCGGTGAACATGCCGGAACAAGAGCCGCAGGTCGGACAGGCTGAACGTTCGATTTGCTCACTGTCGGCATCGCTGACGTTCGGGTTCGCGCCCTGAATCATGGCGTCAACCAGATCGAGCTTGATGATTTTGTCGGAAAGCTTGGTTTTACCGGCTTCCATCGGGCCGCCGGAAACAAAGATAACCGGAATGTTAAGGCGCAGAGACGCCATCAGCATTCCCGGGGTGATTTTGTCGCAGTTGGAAATACACACCATGGCGTCGGCGCAGTGCGCGTTAACCATGTATTCCACCGAGTCGGCAATCAACTCACGCGAAGGCAGTGAATACAGCATGCCGCCATGACCCATGGCAATACCGTCATCGACGGCGATCGTGTTGAACTCTTTAGCAACACCGCCGGAGGCTTCGATTTGTTCGGCAACCAGTTTACCCAAGTCGCGCAGGTGCACGTGGCCCGGTACGAACTGGGTAAAGGAGTTTACAACGGCAATAATTGGCTTACCGAAATCGTCATCGGTCATGCCGGTGGCACGCCATAAAGCGCGGGCGCCAGCCATATTACGGCCGTGAGTGGTGGTAGCGGAACGGTACTTAGGCATGCTCTATTCACTCCAAATCAAGTCAATGTGCAGGTGACGCGATCGCCACCTGCCGTATTTCTTATTTACCCTCAATCATTCGGGCTGCATCAAAGCGACCAACGCAGAGGCCGCCCGAAGGGTGACGGGTAAAATTATTGTGGGTTGATTGGATCCAACCAGCCCCATTTGTCTTCGGTTTTGCCGGTGAACAGGCCGAAGAATGCATCCTGGATTTGTTTGGTCACTGGACCACGTTTGCCGATACCCACTTGGATGCCGTCAACGCTGCGAACTGGGGTGATTTCAGCCGCGGTACCTGACATGAAGACTTCGTCAGCCAGATACAGAGATTCACGAGACAGCACTTGTTCACGCACTTCCAGACCCATGTCTTTCGCCAGTTTGATGATGGCGTCGCGGGTGATGCCCGGCAGTGCAGAAGAGGTGAATGGCGGCGTGAAGATAATGCCGTCTTTAACTTCAAACAGGTTTTCGCCCGCGCCTTCAGAAACATAACCGTGAACATCCAGCGCGATGCCTTCCTGATAGCCGTGGCGGCGAGCTTCGCTACCGACCAACAGGGAAGAAAGATAGTTACCGCCCGCTTTCGCGGCAGTTGGGATGGTGTTGGCTGCGACGCGGTTCCATGAAGAAACCATCGCATCGATACCTTGCTCCAGGGCTTCTTCACCCAGATAGGCGCCCCAAGGGAACGCGGCGATGATCACATCAGTTTTGTAACCATCCGGCGGGTTTACACCCATGCCGACATCACCAATGAACACTAGCGGACGGATGTATGCGCTCACCAGCTTGTTGGTGCGCAGGGTTTCGCGACAGGCTTCCATCAGCTCATCAACGCTCTGGCTGACTGGCATACGGTAGATCTTGGCTGAGTCATGCAGGCGCTGCATGTGTTCACGGTGACGGAACACCACTGGGCCTTTGTGGGAGTCGTAGCAACGAACGCCCTCAAAGACGGAGGTGCCGTAATGCAGTGCGTGTGACATTACGTGTACTTTCGCTTCCGCCCAAGGAACCATCTCGCCATTGAACCAAATGAAATCAGCTTTCTTCGTCATTCTCTCTTTCCTTAACTTACGCGTTGGCGCGTATTTGTTGTGATGTGTGCTGTTGGATCTCGACGCAGGCGACATCCATCAATTTGCGTAACTGTGAAGACAGTAAATCTACAGACCGCTGGCTGGCAACGGTCAATTCAATATTTATGTTTTCCGCATTTATCATAGGAGTCATATTCATCGCGCACACCTGAAAACCACGGTGGCGAACAACGCGTAAAACCCGTTCTAACATTTCAGGGCGGAAGCGAGCTTGAATTGAGACGTTATGCTGCATCATGACATTTTCTCCAACATATTTTCGTTGCCTGCGCCTGGCGGCACCAGTGGCCAGACGTTCTGGCTTTCGTCGATGGAAACCTGAAGCAAATAAGGACCTTCACTATTGAAGAAAGCGTCCAAGGCGGCGTCGACTTGATCTTTACGGCTGATACGTTGGCCTGGGATATCAAACGCGCTGGCCAGCGTGACAAAATCGGGGTTATCAGAGAGGTTGGTTTCGCTATAACGTCCATCAAAGAACAGCTCCTGCCACTGTCGAACCATGCCTAAACGCTGGTTATCCAACAGCAGGATTTTTAACGGCAACTGTTTTCGCTTGATGGTGCCCAGTTCCTGAACGTTCATCATGAATGAGCCGTCGCCAGAAACGCAGATAACCATGTCGTTCGGGCGAGCAACCTGCGCGCCAACCGCCGCGGGGATACCGAAGCCCATGGTGCCCAAACCACTGGAAGTGATGAAGTTTTCCGGGCGGCTGAACTGCATGTGCTGCGCCGTCCACATTTGGTGCTGACCGACGTCGGTGGTGACGACGGTTTCCGCCGATTTACGCTCGGAGATCTGCTTGAGCAACAGCGGCGCAAAGATGGCATCGCCCGGATGGTCGTAGCGAGGCTCGCCCTGCACTTTTAGCGTCATCACGCGATCGCGCCAGCTGTGGATAGACAGTGGCTGCTTCAAGGCGGGCAGCAAGGTTTTCAAATCGCCCTGCAATGCCACCTGGGCCTGACGCAATTTGTTCATCTCGGCAGGGTCGATATCCATATGGATAACCGCGGCGTGTGGCGCGAAGGTGTTTAATTTGCCGGTAACGCGGTCGTCGAAACGGGCGCCGACGGCGATCAGCAAGTCGCATTCTTGTACGGCAAGATTGGCGGCTTTGGTGCCATGCATGCCTAACATGCCCAGATAGCACGGGTCGTTAGCATCTGGCGCGCCCAGGCCTTTAAGGGTGGCAACCGCAGGAATGCCGGTGGTGGCGATGAAATCACGCAGCGCCGGAACCGCCTGAGCGATGCCCACGCCGCCGCCAACGTACATCATCGGTTTTTGCGCGGCGGCAATCATGTCGTAGGCCTGTTGCAGCTCGGCGATTGGATGCGCAAACTGCTCTTCAACCGGTATCAAGTGTGGCGGCAATTCGCCCATCGCCAGCTGGATATCTTTAGGAATATCAATCAGAACAGGTCCTGGACGGCCACTGGTTGCGATAGCAAACGCGTCAGCCATGATTTCCGGCAGAGCGTCCAGCGACTCAACTAAAAAGCTGTGTTTGGTGCAGGCGAGAGACAAGCCTAAAACGTCGATTTCCTGAAAAGCATCAGTACCGATAAACGCCGAGCTAACCTGGCCGGTGATCGCCACCAGAGGAACGGAATCCATCAGCGCGTCAGCCAGACCGGTGATTAAATTCGTTGCGCCAGGCCCGGAAGTGGCGATGCATACGCCAACTTTCCCGGTGGAACGCGCGTAGCCAATGGCGGCCATCGCAGCGCCCTGCTCGTGTCGGCACAGTAGGTGTTCGACGCCACCGTCATACAATGCATCGTATACCGGCATAATTGCTCCGCCTGGGTAGCCGAAAACCATATCGACCCCCTGTGCGCGCAATGCTTGTACTACCCACTGTGCTCCGGTCATCGTTATTCTCCTGCCTTTTTGGGTTCTGCGCAGAATTTTATGCTGTTGCTCATTTTCTATTCTCGCCTCAATTTTGCTCTGACCAAAAAAAAACCCCGGACCTTTCGGTGCGGGGTTCTTTTCAGGTTCAGGCTTGTTTAATAAGCCTTTCTTCGTCCAAGTGCAGCCCCGCACGGTGGGATAATAATCACCACCACGCTAATCACGACTAGGCTAACTACTAGGAGAAGGGCTTTCATTTTTGGTTTCTTAAATTCTTCTTACGAACGATTGCCTACAGAGTTATCACAGTCAGGTGTGATGTGACAACACTTTTCTTAGGTTATTACCTATAGCCTGCTTACCATTAACTCAAAAATAGTTAATCAAATCAGGCATTCGTATGAACTTTCGCCCCAGATGATTTTATTTCACCAGAGAGCACTTTTCCGCGCGTATCACGTCCGAAGGAAACCAATACGGCAATGACGATGGCCACGGTTCCGGCCACAACGGCCATCGCTAAACCATAATTTTGGTCGTTGCTTTCCGCAATGTAGGCTTGCAAGGTGGCGTTGACAGACGCCAACAGGTTACCCAACTGGTAAACAAACCCCGGCAAGACCGCGCGGGTGTTAGCAGGCACCAGTTCGGTAAGATAACTCGGCACCACGCCCCACGCGCCCTGCACCATCAGCTGCATCAAGAACGCACCTAACCCAATGGTCCATACGCCACTTGAGAAGGCCCACAGCGGGATCACCGGAAGTGACAGTAAGGCCGCGATAATAATGGCTTTTTTACGCCCAATTTTTTCGGAAAGTGAGCCAAAGAAGATGCCGCCGATGATAGAAGCGATGGTGTAGCCAATCGCAATCAGGCTGACCGTATGGGCATCAAACCCGTGCTGAATTTTCAGGAAGGACGGATAGAGATCTTGAGTACCGTGGCTGAAGAAGTTGAAAGCCGCCATCAGCACCACCAGATAAACGCACAACTTCCAGTGAGATTTCAGCACTGGCATTAGCGCAGTGCTCTCTTTGCGCTCTCTGGCGGCCAGCCATACCGGTGATTCTTGAACTTTGAACCAGATGAATGGCAGCAGGAAAATCGGCACTGCGCCAATTACGAACATGCCTCTCCAGCCAACCATATTGGAGAACAGCCCGTACACCACCGCGGCCAGCAGATAACCAAACGGATAACCCGCCTGGAACACGCCGGACATAAATCCGCGAGAACGGTCCGGGATGGTTTCCATCGCCAGTGAAGAAGCAACGCCCCACACACCGCCCATCGCCACGCCGTAAATCACTCTTAATACTAAGAAAACGGTCAGCGAAGGAGCCGCCGCAGTGCAAAGCTCAAACACCGAGAAGAAGGCGATATTGATCATCAATATCGGCTTACGACCATATTTCTCCGCAGCACGCCCAAACAGCAATGCCCCGATTGGCCTCACCGCGAGGGTCAGCAAGATGGCAAGAGTCACCTCTTTGATATCCACGGTAAAAGCCGTAGCAATGTCGCTGAGTAAGAAGACGAGAATGAAGAAATCAAACGCGTCGAGCGTCCAACTTAAAAAACTGGCAATAGCGACATTACGCTGCCTGGAGGTCCAACCGAACATGGTGTGTTTCCTATCCCGGAAAGTGTAGGGGGCGCTCATTGCTGTATCCGGAACAAATCAATGAGGCTGAAGCAATGTTAAACAAGAAAACGAAATGTTTATTTATTGTTAATATCCAAATAAATTAAACACTCTGATTCAAAAACCAGCAAGATTATTAGTTTGCTAATTTGTTTCCAGATACCGCAAAGTGTTAACAGCTATTGCTCAATTTGCGATCCCCCTCGCACTCTCTCCCTGCAAGTTCCCCCCTGAAAATTATGATTTCGAGCTGTGCTGGAGAGTCAGTCATCGCCTGATTCTTCGCCAGTCGATTGCGACATACTGCGTCCTTCACATGGCTTTGACGCAGGGAGATGCTGATGGCATTAGCAGTTGTTCACACCCGAGCCTCGCTTGGCGTGCAGGCTCCGGGCGTTTCGGTTGAGGTTCATATCAGCAATGGTCTACCCGCCCTGACGCTCGTTGGGCTGCCAGAAACGACGGTGAAAGAAGCGCGGGATCGAGTTCGCAGCGCCATTATCAACTGCGGGTTTACCTTTCCTGCCAAGCGCATCACCGTCAATCTGGCTCCCGCCGATTTGCCTAAGGAGGGTGGCCGGTATGACTTATCCATCGCGCTAGCCATTCTCGTCGCTTCTGAGCAGCTTTCAGGGGATAAGTTGAATGAGTATGAGTTCGTGGGGGAGTTAGGGCTTTCAGGAGCGTTACGCGGCGTAAATGGCGCTATCCCTGCTGCCTTGGAAGCTCAAAAAGAGGGCCGACGGTTAATCCTCCCCCAAGATAATCGGCAAGAGATGTCTCTGCTGGAGACGGGCATCGCCCAAGTCGCCGATCATCTTCTGCAGGTCTGCGCGTTCTTACAGGGGGAAGCGGATTTGTGCGACGTCGAGCGCGTCGAAGCCCCTGATATCTATGCGAATCAGCCCGACCTTGCTGACATCATTGGGCAGGAGCAATCCAAGCGAGCCTTAGAAGTGGCCGCCGCCGGTGGGCATAACCTGTTGCTGATTGGCCCGCCGGGTACTGGGAAAACCATGCTGGCAAGCCGCCTGCCGGCGTTGCTTCCCCCCTTAAGCAATCAAGAAACCTTGGAGACAGCGGCAATAGCCAGTCTGGTCTACAACCCAGAAGAGAATGGGAATCTCTCACGCAGCCGCCCTTTCCGCGCTCCCCACCATAGTACCTCCATGAGTGCTTTGGTCGGCGGAGGCTCTTTGCCCCGCCCTGGCGAGATTTCGTTGGCACACAATGGTGTTCTGTTTCTTGATGAACTGCCGGAGTTCAAACGCAAAGTGCTCGATGCGCTGCGACAGCCCATGGAGTCAGGCGAGATCACCATCTCCCGCGCCCGTGCTAAGGTGCGTTATCCCGCCAGAGCGCAGCTCATTGCCGCCATGAATCCTAGCCCTACAGGCCATTACCAAGGGGTACATAACCGAACTCCCCCCCAACAGGTACTTCGTTATCTCAGCAGGCTTTCAGGCCCCTTTCTCGACCGTTTTGATTTATCGATTGAAGTGCCGCTACTGCCACCGGGCGTTCTGAGTTTGCAAAGCCAAAGGTTAGGCTCTCGCGCCAAAGAGAGCAGCGCACAGGTGCGTGAGCGAGTGATCGATGCCCGTGAGCGCCAGTTGGCCCGAGCAGGGAAAATCAATGCGCACATGAGTAGCAGTGAAGTAGAAAAATTTTGTGAGCTTAAAAAGGAAGATGCTGAATTTCTGGAAGGGGTGCTGCACAAGCTAGGATTATCGGTTCGGGCATGGCATCGCATTCTTAAAGTGGCGAGAACAATAGCCGATCTCAATAATCAGGCTATGATTGAGAAAGCCCATATATCTGAAGCGCTAAGCTACAGATGTATGGATAGATTGCTGCTGAAGTTACACAAAAGCCTGGCATAAAAAAACGGGGCAAAGCCCCGTTTCATTAATCATCGCTTTCCGTGTAATCTTCCACGGCGTCAGCTTGCGGCTTACCGCCAGACAACGTGTGGAATTTCTTCGGGCGACGTGTGCGAGTAATGTATTTATTCCACACTTTTTCCGCTTCGGTTGCCGGATCACGGCTGCCGCGGCAGACCTCAAGAAAGAGCTTTTCTTCCTCGGTTGCAGGTTCGCGTTTTCCCAAGTCCAGCTCATTGAAAGCAAAGCCGTAACGTTCTAGCATTTGCGCTTCTTTAATGGTGAAATCGCCATGCCGGGAGAACCCGCGAGGGTAGTGTTTATTGTCAAAAAAACGATTTGTCGTGATGAAGCTTTCCGCCATCTGACACGCTCCTAATTCTCTCATGGTCGTGCTGTTATGGCGCGGAGTATTAGATAGGCTTGACAATGTGTAAAACAAAACATTTAAATCTTAACGACAAAAAATATTGGAGATAGTTTTGGATACGGAATTACTGAAAACCTTTTTGGAGGTGAGTAGAACGCGCCACTTTGGTAGAGCCGCTGAATCCCTCTATTTAACGCAATCAGCAGTCAGTTTTCGCATCCGCCAATTGGAGACCCAGCTTGGGGCAAATTTATTCACACGCCATCGCAATAACATTCGCTTAACGCCCGCTGGCGAGCGTTTACTTCCGTATGCTGAAAACCTCATGTCCACCTGGCAAATGGCAAAAAAAGAGGTTGTACGCTCTCTACAGCACACAGAATTGTCTATCGGGGCTACGGCTTCGCTCTGGGAAGCCTATCTAACGCCTTGGTTGCAATCTCTTTACACCCAGCGTGAAGCATTGCGCCTCGAAGCACGCGTGGCACTGCGGCACTCTCTGGTTAAGCAACTGCATGAAAGACAGCTAGATCTCCTCATCACCACAGAACCACCCAAGATGGATGAGCTTTCCAGCCAGCTGCTAGGTAATTTCTCGTTACGTCTTTTCGCTTCAGCCAAGCACGATAAGACCGAGCATGCGCCGTACGTGCGTTTGGAATGGGGTGCAGATTTCACGCAACAAGAAAGCAAAATGCAGACCAATGAGCAGGAACCTGTCCTAACCACCACGTCAGCACACCTGACGCGCCAGTTGTTAGAGACTACCGGAGGCTGTGCTTATCTGCCGACACATTGGGCAAAAGAGTACCCACAATTGTCGCCTTACCATGAGATCCCTCCTGTTATTCGGCCTCTATATGCCGTGTGGCTACAAAGCAGCGATCAGCAGGTGTTGATTCGTCAATTGCTCAAAACGCCTTTAATGACCCACCTGTGATGATTTAGCGCAGTACCTTTAAGCTCTCCCGTAAACGTTCATTGCATCAATTTCAATAACTTTATTCGGCATCATTGGCGCAATTGAAAGCATTAAAGCGCCTTTAATTCCTTCACTTCGCCACTCTTTCATCCCTTCAAAATTGATCGAATATCCCACTCTGGGGATCCAGACACTCGCCATATTTGAGGGTTTTCCATCCAAAGATTGGTTGAAACTACGTCATAAACTAAAAGATAAATGATGAAAAAGCCTGTCTCACATTCGGGTTGTGGCTATTCTGTGAGCAAAATAAGAAGTGAGTGCGAGGAGATATTGGTAGGTTTGGTAGGTTTTTAAAGCATAAAAAAAAGCCCTTCGCTTTCGCAAAGGGCCTTTATATGGCAGGGGCGGAGAGACTCGAACTCGCGACACCCGGTTTTGGAGACCGGTGCTCTACCAACTGAGCTACGCCCCTAGATCCTGCTTAACATTATGCCTGCTAAGATTAGCAGGCATAATTTAAATAAGTGGCGGAACGGACGGGGCTCGAACCCGCGACCCCCTGCGTGACAGGCAGGTATTCTAACCAACTGAACTACCGCTCCACCGGTTCTTTCACCTACGCCAGAAATCGTCTGGTATAAGCTTGTTCCTGTTATCTTTCCTTGTCAGGGGAAAAGGAACACGTTCTTTCTAATCATCCGCTTATTCAGCAGATTTACTAATTTGATGCCTGGCAGTTCCCTACTCTCGCATGGGGAGACCCCACACTACCATCGGCGCTACGGCGTTTCACTTCTGAGTTCGGCATGGGGTCAGGTGGGACCACCGCGCTAGTGCCGCCAGGCAAATTCTTGTTATCCACACCGCATCCTCAGGCTTTCACCCTCGTACGCCATGCGAACCAATCTCGGAACTTCGCTGAAAATCTCTTCTTAGTCTCTCAGACCAAAACACCTTCGGTGTTGTAAGGTTAAGCCTCTCGGGTCATTAGTACTGGTTAGCTCAATGCATC
>NZ_JAWUDN010000012.1:0-123097 GCF_044430645.1 Ewingella allii
GCGCCGATGGTAGTGTGGGGTCTCCCCATGCGAGAGTAGGGAACTGCCAGGCATCAAATAAAGTAAGAAACCCCAGCCGAAAGGCCGGGGTTTTTTGCTATGTGGGACACGGCAAAGCGCCAAACAAAGAAGCCCCCCTGCTCTGGCGAGCCGGGGGGCTTTTTGCGTTATGGCTTAGTGATCACAGCGCGCGATTGTTAAGCCAGTGGATCACAAACTGACCGACGTCCTCTATCTTATTGATATCTAAGGATGGGAGAGCGTTGTCGAGTGGTATATCGCTGCATACCGCGATAGCATTGTTGTCTATCAGCCCTTCAAATGCTTTAGTGACGCCCTGCCGATACAAGACGATTTTATCTATCTCTTCATGCTTAAAGCCTTCAACCAAGATCAAATCTAATGAATTGCTGTCGAAACGGCTGGCAAGATAGTGAAGATCCAGAGAGTCAGCCTCTGGCGTTTCTGTCATTAATGCCCAGCGCTGGCTGCTGGCAACCATGGTTTGATGGGCACCCGCCTTCCTTAGCTCAAAACTATCTTTGCCGGGTGTATCGACATCTACGTCATGGTGGGTATGTTTGATAAGTCCGACTCGCACTCCTTTAGCGTTTAAATAAGGGATGAGATGCTTGAGAAGCGTTGTTTTACCCGTGCCGCTGTAGGCCACGACGCCAAGTAGTGGGATAGATAACTTATTCATGGTAACTGGCCTAATGTCTTTTCCCACAGGGCTACATCTGCTGGAGTATTTAGATTAGCGAAAGCCTTAGGATCATCGAATATCACGGGTAGCGCGTTGATCTGCTTGAAGAAAAACATGACCTTTCTTTCACCTTTTGCTAAATAGCTCTCCAGATCAGGAATGATTCTTTTGTGCAGCAAGCACAGTGTGGGGTGATCTCTTGAGGCGTCTCGCGCATAGACAGCAGAGTGTTGGGAACTATGCGCAGTAAATTGCTCGGCCAAGTCGCGTGGGAACGATGGGACATCGCACGGGATAAACAGCGCCCATTGAGTATTAACAGCTTTTAAACCTGCCAGCATCCCGGCAAGAGGGCCAGCATAATCTTGAGTGATATCAGGAATCACGGTGAAGTGTTGACCATAAACTCGTGGATTTTGGTTCGAATTAATCACGATATCACCCACCATCGGGCGCAGCCTTTCGGCAATATGCTCGAAAAGCATCTTATCTGCGGCTCGGATCGTGCCTTTATCCTGCCCCATCCGCGTCGAGCGCCCGCCAGCTAAAATGACCCCCGTTATCTCGTCCGTGTTCATTCTCGTCACCCTTCTAGACCCTCTTTCCTGCGATTGTAACGCCAAACATTGTGATGAATCAGGTTTTAATCGGCTGTTTTAACTCTCCCTTCCCCTGAGGAAATAAGCCTGATATTTTGTGTGTCTACTGCCAATAAAAGGACATTATTATGAAAGAGCATCGCCTAAATGAGCTTATTGAACTGCTTCATCCAGCATGGAAGAACGATTCTGATATGAATTTGCTGCAATTTTTGCAGAAACTGGCCACCGAGTGTGGATATCAGGGGCCGCTCGCTGAGCTAAGCGATGATATGTTGATATATCACCTCAAAATGCGCGGTAGCGAGAGCACGGCAGAAATTCCGGGCCTTAAGAAAGATTATGAGGATGATTTCAAAACCGCCATTTTACGTGCACGTGGAATTATTAAGGATTGATGTAAACTTATGTGAACTTCATGCGACTCGCCAAAAATCGATGATACTATTTCGTATTGTCATTTTTCCGTACGGCCTATCTGAATGAAGTTATGAACAATTCCGCTTTCAATTTCCAGGCCTTGTCGCCAGATCTGATCCTCGATGCGTTAGAAAGCGTCGGATTAATGGCAGAATCTGGCCTCACCGCATTAAACAGTTATGAAAACCGCGTCTACCAGTTTCTTGGTGAAGACAAAAAACGTTATGTGGTGAAGTTTTACCGGCCGGAACGCTGGAGTGAAGAACAAATCCTTGAGGAGCACGCTTTCTCGCAGGATATGCTCGATGCGGAAGTTCCAGCAGTTGCTCCCCTAAGCATTCAGGGAACGACTCTCCATTCTTACCAAGGCTTCCTCTTTACGGTGTTCCCAAGCGTTGGCGGGCGTCAGTATGAAATCGATAATCTCGACCAATTAGAATGGGTTGGGCGTTTTCTTGGGCGTATACATCAGGTAGGCAGTGAAAGCCTGTTTGTGTCCAGGCCAACCATGGGGTTGGATGAATATCTGAATCAACCTCGCATTACTCTCGAAAACTCATCTTTAATTCCTGCACGCCAGCGCGCGGCATTCCTTGCAACGACCGACAGCCTGATCGCCACCATTGGTGAGTATTGGCATCAGGATTGGACGCCACTGCGCCTGCACGGCGATTGTCATCCGGGAAATATCCTGTGGCGTGACGGTCCGATTTTTGTCGATTTGGATGATGCGAGAAACGGCCCGGCAGTGCAGGATTTGTGGATGCTGTTGCATGGAGACCAAAGCGAGCAGCGGCTACAGCTGGATATCTTGCTTGAAGCTTACAGCGAATTTGCTGACTTCGACGCCAGCCAGTTATCACTCATCGAACCTCTGCGAGCGATGAGGATGGTCTATTATCTCGCATGGGTTGCGCGTCGTTGGGAAGATCCTGCTTTTCCAAAGAGCTTCCCTTGGATGAAAGATGAAGACTTTTGGTTTAATCAGTCTGCCGTATTTAACGAGCAGATTAAGAAATTACAGGCGCCACCTTTACAGCTGATGCCAATGTACTGAGTCGTGAATAAACGCTAAATATTTAATTAAATGGAGATAGGTTTGATATGAAAAAGATATTCCTGGCACTGATTGGTATGGTTATGGCCTTCAGCGCATCAGCTGCACAATTTTCTAATGGCACGCAGTACGTAACGCTTGATAAGCCAGCGGCCGGTGAGCCTCAGGTTCTTGAGTTCTTCTCATTCTATTGCCCGCATTGCTATCAGTTCGAACAAGTTTGGCATGTATCTGACAATATTCGTAAGAACCTGCCAGAAGGGGTTAAATACGCTAAATATCATGCTGAATTCCTTGGCCCATTAGGCAAACAGCTGACCCAAGCTTGGGCTGTGGCCATTGCGCTAGGTGTGGAAGATAAAGTTAGCCCGCTGATGTTTGAAGCGGTGCAAAAAAAGCAGACGGTTCAAAACGTTGATGATATTCGCAAAGTCTTTATTGAGGCTGGTGTTAAAGGCGAAGATTATGACGCGGCGCTGAACAGCTTCGTGGTGAAATCTCTGGTCGTACAGCAAGAGAAAGCAGCACAAGATTTGAATCTGCAGGGTGTGCCATCTGTATTCGTGAACGGTAAATACATGGTCAAAAACGATGGCCTGGATACCACCACTATGGATATCTACACTAAGCAATTCTCTGATGTTGTTAACTTCTTAGCGAAGCAGAAGTAATTTCTAAATCGAAATGCCAGCATTAAGCTGGCATTTCTTTTATCTAGGCACTACCTATTAAATAGATGCCAGAGAAATATAAAACCGCAGCATATTAATAACGGAGAATTATAATATCCACATTAACCGTTAAACTTCTATGACAACTGTTTTTAGATTTAAAACGGTTTAACTGCATGAAACCCGTAGCTAAAAATTAATACCCTCTTACTCGATTTCATAATAATTTCCCTGATATTAATTTTACTCACAAAGTTATCCACAGGGTGATCCCGCGAGATCCCTCGCAAGTTTGTTATCAATTTATCTCTCAAGGTTCGCCTTTATCCTCAGCTATGGCATCCTTAGAGCATGTCAGATCACGAATAAAGAAGAGTTATGGCCCAGATAGCAGAAAACCCACTTATCCTGGTAGACGGTTCGTCTTACCTTTACCGCGCCTACCACGCGTTCCCTCCGCTGACCAACTCGGCCGGGGAGCCAACCGGTGCGATGTACGGCGTGCTGAACATGCTGCGCAGTCTGCTGCTGCAATACACTCCGAGCCACGTTGCCGTCGTTTTTGATGCGAAAGGCAAAACCTTCCGTGACGAACTTTTCGATCAATATAAATCGCACCGTCCTCCAATGCCGGACGACCTGCGGGCTCAAATCGAGCCACTGCACCAGATGGTGAAAGCCATGGGCCTGCCGCTGCTGGTTGTCTCTGGGGTTGAAGCCGATGACGTCATCGGCACTTTGGCATTGGAAGCTGAAAAGGCTGGCCATGCCGTGCTGATCAGTACCGGCGATAAAGACATGGCGCAGCTGGTGACGCCGGGCGTGACCCTGATCAACACCATGAATAACGCGATTCTTGGCCCGGACGAAGTGGTTGAGAAGTATGGCGTTCCACCTGAGCTTATCATCGATTTTCTGGCGCTGATGGGCGACTCTTCCGATAACATCCCCGGCGTTCCGGGCGTGGGTGAGAAGACCGCGCAGGCATTGCTACAGGGGATTGGCGGCCTGGATGCGCTGTATGCCGATCTCGCTAAAATCGCCACGTTGAGCTTCCGTGGTGCTAAAACCATGGGAGCGAAACTGGGTGAGAATAAAGAGGTGGCTTACCTCTCTTACCAGCTGGCTACCATCAAAACTGACGTTGAGCTGGACATCACCTGTGGCGAGCTGACTGTCGCCGAACCTGACGCCGCCGAGCTACAAGGCCTGTTCGCCCGCTATGAGTTCAAACGCTGGCTGGCCGATGTGGAAGCCGGCACTTGGCTGTCTGGCAAGAAAGGCGCGGCTAAACCCGCGGCCAGCAAGAAAAAGGGCGGTGAAGAGATTGAGATTGCCGTCGGCGAGCCGGTGGAGCGCGCCCAGCTGTCTCAAGAGGGCTATGTCACCATTCTGGATCAAGAGACGTTGGATGAGTGGATTGGCTATCTCAAAGCTTCCGACGTTTTTGCTTTTGATACCGAAACCGATGGTCTGGATACCCTGACAGCCAACCTGATTGGCCTGTCATTTGCCGTCGCGCCGGGCAAGGCCGCTTACCTGCCGGTGGCCCATGACTACCTTGATTCGCCAGCCCAGCTCGACCGCAGTGAAGTGCTGGCCCAGCTCAAGCCTCTGCTCGAGGATGAAAAGCAGCTGAAAGTGGGGCAGAACCTGAAGTTCGATCGCGGCATTCTGTTGCGCTATGACATCGAGCTGAAAGGCATCGCTTTCGACACCATGCTCGAGTCTTACGTGCTGGACAGCGTGTCCGGCCGCCATGACATGGACAGCCTGGCCGATCGCTACTTAGGCCATAAGACAGTCAGCTTCGAAGAAATTGCCGGTAAAGGTAAGAACCAGCTGACCTTCAACCAGATTGCACTCGAGCAGGCTTCCCCTTACGCCGCGGAAGATGCTGATGTCACGTTGCAACTGCATCAGGCCCTGTGGCCAAAGATTCAGGAAAGCGCCACGCTCACCACGGTATTCAATGAGATTGAAATGCCACTGGTGCCGGTGTTGTCGCACATTGAGCGCACGGGCGTGTTGATTGACCAAAATATTCTGGCGGCTCACTCCAAAGAGCTGACAATTCGTCTGGCCGAGCTGGAAACCAAAGCGCACGAACTGGCGGAGGAGCCATTTAACCTCTCTTCCACCAAGCAGCTACAGGCCATTCTGTATGAAAAACAGAAACTGCCTATTCTGAAAAAAACGCCGGGCGGCGCGCCTTCGACTAATGAAGAAGTGCTGGCGGAACTGGCGCTGGACTACCCACTGCCGAAAGTCATTCTCGAGTATCGCGGCTTAGCCAAGCTCAAATCGACCTATACCGACAAGCTGCCGCTGATGATTAACCCGCAGTCCGGCCGCGTACACACCTCTTACCATCAGGCGGTGACGGCGACCGGGCGCTTGTCTTCGAGCGATCCAAATCTGCAAAACATTCCGGTGCGCAATGAGGAAGGGCGGCGTATTCGTCAGGCGTTTATCGCGCCGAAAGACCACTGCATCGTGGCAGCGGACTACTCGCAAATCGAGCTGCGCATCATGGCTCATCTTTCCAAGGATGAAGGTCTGCTAAAAGCGTTCGCCGAAGGCAAAGATATCCATAAAGCCACGGCGGCAGAAGTGTTTGGCACGCCGCTGGATAACGTTACCGGCGAGCAGCGTCGCAGCGCCAAGGCCATCAACTTTGGTCTGATTTACGGCATGAGCGCGTTCGGCCTGTCTCGCCAGCTGAATATTCCGCGTAAAGAGTCCCAGCGTTATATGGATTTGTACTTCGAACGCTATCCGGGCGTGCTTGAGTATATGGAGCGCACGCGCACTCAGGCTTCCGAAAAGGGCTATGTTGAAACCCTCGATGGTCGTCGCCTGTATCTGCCAGATATCAAATCCAGCAATGCTATGCGCCGCAAAGGCGCCGAGCGTGCAGCAATCAACGCCCCAATGCAGGGTACCGCGGCTGACATCATCAAACGCGCGATGATCAAAGTCGCCGATTGGTTACTGCAGCCCGATGCCCCACGAGCCCGCATTATCATGCAGGTGCACGATGAATTGGTATTTGAAGTCCACAACGACGATGTTGAGGCCGTGAGCGAGAAGGTCCGCAGCCTGATGGAAGGAAGTATGGAGCTGGCCGTGCCGCTGAAGGTTGAAGTGGGCGTCGGTAAGAATTGGGACGAAGCACACTAATAGTGCAACTTTTGAACTCATTCTGTAATTAAGCTACATAATAGTGCGGTCATTTCATGAGGGTGATCGCATAAAATACAATTTTTGTGTAAGTAAACTACAAAAAAGTCTTTTTCCTTTTTTAGAAATAGGGTAAAGTCTCGCTCGTAGGGTACAGAGGTAAGATGTTCTATCTTTCAGACCTTTTACTTCACGTAATCGGATTTGGCTGAATATTTTAGCCGCCCCAGGCATTTATGTCTGGGGCGTTTTTTATTGTGCTTTTGCGACCTTTTCGCGGCTTTTCGCCACAAAAAAGGGTGACCCGCAGGCCACCCTTTCTCTTCGCTATCTCTAGCAAATCTCTAATACAGCATTACTCGCCAGACAGGCCATCTTCCAGCACTTCAGGCGGCAGCTCGCTGAACCAAGTGTCCAACTTTTGACTCAGTTTATCGACGCCCTGCTTTTTCAGCGAAGAGAAAGCTTCGACCTGAATATCGCCCATGTACTCTTTAACGGCTTCGCGAACCATTTTGACCTGAGCCTGACGCGCGCCGGAGGCCAGTTTATCGGCCTTGGTCAGCAGCAGCATAACTGGCGTGCCCACCGCGACAGCCCATTCAATCATTTGGCGGTCGAGGTCTTTTAACGGGTGGCGAATGTCCATCAGTACGATCAGACCCTTCAGGGAGTTACGCATCTGCAGGTATTCACCCAAAGAGCGCTGCCACTTGATCTTCATCTCTTCCGGAACCTGCGCGTAGCCATAGCCCGGTAAGTCGACCAGACGAATGCCCGGCTCCACTTCAAACAGGTTAATCAGCTGAGTACGGCCCGGCGTTTTACTGATACGCGCCAGCGCTTTTTGCTGGGTCAGGGTATTAAGCGCACTGGATTTGCCGGCGTTTGAACGACCAGCAAATGCGACTTCAATGCCTTCATCACTTGGCAGATGCCGGATGTCCGGGGCGCTCATGACGAAATGGGTCATATGATAGTTGTAAGTTTGGCTGGTCAAAACGTGCTTCTCCGAAATGCTTAGGTATCTGGCTGGCGATTATAGCTGCAACAGGGGCGGGATGCGTTTCTGTTTTTGTGATCCGAATGATGATGAGAAGGGGTCATAGAAATGAAGGTGTAGAAAATATTCCTTCACGATGTAAGACATTTGCCATTCAAAATGCGGGCTATCACGCTTTATTTCGCGCCGTGATTTATAAAAATATTTAAATTCAGTGAGATATCAAAACACCCAAGAAATCACACTCTCTTAATATGCTGCGTATCTTGAGCCTTAAGCTGATTGGGGTAAAGTAATTCTTACGCGATGAAGGAAAGAATGGAAGCACGGATGAATCAGCCTTCATGGATCATAGGAACTGCATCGCAATCATGGATGAACAAAGCTGGACGCTTTGAAAGGTAAGGGAAAAATTGGGACGTTGAGACCAAACATGGAACGTAATGTAAGAATAACCTTCTTCGGAAGGAGATAAAAAGGCAGCAAGGCTTACTTGCTGCCTTTTTTCTTTGTTCGCTTTCTGCTAGATTCCGCCGCAAATCTATACTAATTGAACACACCTAAGAGCAGATGCCATGAAACAGCCAGCGAAAGCGCCGAGCGCCAATACCGCGACAGCAAAACCTAAGAAGAAAAAAAATCGCGTTGAACTCGATATCGAAGCGCGCCAACGCAAGCGTGATAACAAACGCCGTGGCCGTAAAGCGGGTTCACGCGCTAACCCAGACGCCGCCAAAGAGCAGAATGCAGCAGGTGGCAAGAAAGCCGATCCGCGCATTGGCAGCAAGAAAGCCGTGCCGCTGGTGGTTGAAACTGTTTTCAACAACGCAACTAAAGCCAAGAAAACCGCTAAACCTCAGGCCGAAGCTAAACCTCAGCTGCCGCCAGAAGAAGAGCTGACGCTGCTGGAGAACGATCCGCGCCTTGATAGCCTACTGGATAAGCTGGACGACGGCGAAACCCTGAGCGCAGAAGATCAGTCTTATGTTGATCAGACTCTTGACCGTATCGACGTGTTGATGGAATTGCTGGGTATTGAACTTGGCGATGAAGACGACGAAGTTGACGAAGAAGAGAAAAAAGAAGACATGATGCAGCTGCTTAAGCGCGGGAATCCGAAAGACGGTTTCTAAAAATTGCGCTGGGTCATCCCAACGGCAATAGCCTTACTCTTTGCATGTCATATGCTTTGGTTATTCGTTAAACTACGCCGGTTATCGAAAACCAAAGCACGTTTGCGTCATGCGAGCGCAATGCGGCAGGCTAAACCCCTGCCCATTATGCGTTCTACGAGGAGCAGACGTCGCAAGGAGTGAGCATCATGAACTCAACCAGCGCTGCGTCATCGGCTTCTCAATCGCAACCCACCGCCGAGTGGGATTTGGCCCTGATCCAAAAATATAACTATTCCGGCCCGCGCTATACTTCTTATCCCACGGCTCTCGAATTCAGCGAAACCTACGACGACGCTGCTTTTCGTCGCGCCGCCCAGCGCTACCCCGATCGCTCACTCTCCCTGTACGTTCACATCCCGTTTTGCCACAAGCTCTGCTACTTCTGCGGCTGCAACAAGCTGGTCACTCGCCAGCAGCATAAGGCGGAAGAATACCTCAATGTCTTAGAGCAAGAGATTCGCCAACGCTCCGCGCTGTTTAAAGGCCGTCAGGTGAGTCAGCTGCATTGGGGCGGGGGTACGCCCACTTACCTGGATAAAGTGCAGATAAGCCGTTTGATGGGCCTTCTGCGGGGGCATTTCGACTTCCTGCCGGACGCCGAGATGTCGCTGGAGCTGGATCCGCGTGAAATCGAGCTGGATGTGCTCGATCACCTGCGCGCCGAAGGCTTTAATCGCCTGAGCATGGGCGTGCAGGATTTCAATAAAGAGGTTCAGCGGCTGGTCAATCGCGAACAAGACGAAGCGTTTATTTTCGCCCTGATTGCGCGGGCGAAGGCGCTGGGATTCAACTCGACCAATATCGACCTGATTTACGGTTTGCCGAAGCAGACGGCGGAGAGCTTTGCCTACACCTTGCAACGCGTGGCTGAACTTAGCCCGGACCGCCTCAGCGTGTTTAACTATGCTCACATGCCCAAGCTGTTTGCCGCCCAGCGTAAAATCAAAGATGAGGATTTGCCGGGTGCCGAAGAGAAGCTGCGCATTCTGCAAGAAACCATCTCGTCGCTGACCAACTCGGGTTATCGCTTCATCGGCATGGACCACTTTGCGCGCCCGGACGACGAGCTGGCCATCGCCCAGCAGCAAGGCAAGCTGCACCGCAACTTTCAGGGTTACACCACTCAGGGCGACAGCGACCTGCTGGGCCTTGGCGTGTCGGCCATCAGTATGTTGGGCGACACCTATGCCCAAAACGAGAAAGACTTAAAAACCTATTATCATCGCGTCGCGACCGACGGCCACGCGCTGTGGCGCGGCTTAGAGATGACAGATGATGACTGTCTGCGCCGCGAGGTGATTAAGTCGCTGATTTGCCACTTCGCGCTGGATTTCGAGCCAATCGAACAGCGTTATGGCATTGATTTCTCGAGCTACTTTGCTGAGGACTTGAAGCTGCTTCAGCCATTAGCCAAAGACGGGCTGGTGGACATCAGCCCAACCGGCATTCAGGTGACGCCGCGCGGGCGATTGCTGATCCGCAATATCTGCATGTGCTTTGATATCTATTTGCGCAAACAGGTGCGCCAGCAGCAGTTCTCTCGCGTGATTTGACCTGCGTTCCGCCGAAATAAAAACAGCCGCTAATGCGGCTGTTTTTGTCTGCGAGCAACGGGTTATTGCGGCCCGCTTTACTCCATTCCCAACTCTTTTAGCTTGCGGGTCAGGGTGTTACGCCCCCAGCCCAGCAGCCGAGCGGCTTCCTGCTTGTGGCCCTGAGTGTGGCGCAGCGCGGTGGTCAGCAGAGTGCGTTCCATTTCAGGTTGAGCTTCCGACAGCAGGTTTTGATGACCGGAACGCAGCGCGCGGTCCGCCCACTGGGCCAGCAGCGTTGCCCAGCTGTCCGGCAGGCTTTGCCCGCTGGATTCTGGCGCAGAGCTTTCAAACAGTTCGCTCGGCAGGTCCTGAATCAACACTTCTTGCCCGGCGGCCATCACGGTCAACCAGCGGCAAGTGTTCTCCAACTGGCGCACGTTCCCCGGCCAAGGCAGGCGAGTCAGCGCAGTTTCGGTTTCAGGATGAAGGTTTTTAGCTTCCACACCCAGCTCTTTGGCTGCCACTTGCAGGAAGTAGCGCGCCAAGCGCGGGATGTCCTCACGGCGCTCGCGCAGTGGCGGAAGGTGGACGCGGATCACGTTCAGACGGTGGAACAGGTCTTCACGGAATTTGCCCTCCTGCACGCGCAGCTCCAGATTTTGGTGCGTCGCGGCAATAATGCGCACATCGACCTTAACCGGCGCATAGCCACCTACGCGGTAAAACTGGCCGTCGGCCAACACGCGCAGCAGGCGAGTTTGCACATCGAGCGGCATGTCACCGATTTCATCGAGGAACAGCGTGCCGTTGTCGGCTTGCTCAAAACGCCCCTGACGAATGGTATTCGCGCCGGTAAACGCGCCTTTTTCATGGCCGAACAGTTCGGACTCAATCAGGTCTTTCGGAATAGCCGCCATATTGAGCGCGATAAACGGCGCTTTGGCGCGCGGGCTGTGGCGATGCAACGCGTGCGCCACCAATTCTTTACCCGTCCCGGACTCACCGTTGATCAGCACGCTAATGGAGGAGCGTGAAAGGCGACCAATGATGCGAAACACGTCCTGCATGGCAGGGGCTTCGCCGATGATATCTGCGGTTGGGCCGCTGGCAGGCTGGCTGCGCGGTGGCTGCTGCTGCTCCTGATAGTGGCTGATAGCGCGCTCGACCAGAGCCACGGCTTCATCAATATCAAAAGGTTTTGGCAGGTAGTCGAAGGCTCCCTGTTGATATGCGCTGACCGCCGCATCCAAATCAGAATGCGCAGTCATTATGATGACCGGAAGCATCGGGTGGCGCTGTTTAATCTGTTTTAACAGCGCTAAACCGTCCATGCCGGGCATGCGAATATCGGACAACAACACGTCAGGGGTTTGAGTTGCGATGGCTTCAAGTACATCATTGCCGCTGTCAAAAGCGGTACAACTTAAGCCCGCTCCAGTGAGCGCTCGTTCAAGAACCCAGCGGATGGAGCTATCGTCATCGACGATCCAAACTATCCCTCGTTGCATAAGAACCTCACTGGCGAATAGGCAGGTAAACCGAGAATTCGGTATGTCCTGGCCAACTGTTAAATTCAACTTTACCCGAATGCTGGTCAATCAAACTGCGCGCGATAGACAGGCCCAGTCCTGTTCCCCCTTCACGGCCACTGACCATTGGGTAAAAAAGTGTATCCTGCAAATGCGCCGGCACGCCGGGACCGGTATCTTCGATATCGATACGGGCGGCTAAGCGGTAACGCACGCCATGCAGGGTTATCTGGAAGGCGGTGCGTGTGCGCAATGTTATGGTTCCGCCTTCCTCACCCAGAGCCTGCAAGGCGTTGCGGGTAATGTTCAGCAGAATTTGTTCTATTTGATCAGGATCGTGCGCCAGCTCGGGCAGGCTCGGATCGTAATCACGTATTAGCTCAACATTGTCCGGCTTTTCCATCGAGACCAGCTGGCAAACGCGCTCAGCCACCTGATGGATACTCTGTGTGACGTGCTGGCTCGGGCGCTGTGGGCCGAGCAGTCGGTCCACCAGGTTGCGCAGCCGGTCTGCCTGCTCGATGATGACTTTGGTGTATTCCAGCAGGGCGGGATCGGGCAGGGCGCGTGATAAAAGCTGCGCCGCGCCGCGTAATCCACCCAGCGGGTTTTTAATCTCGTGCGCCAATCCGCGAATCAAATCACGGGCGGCCACTTGTTGGGCGTGTTGCAGCTGCTCTTGGCTCAGGCGACGCTGATTGTCCATCGGGGCCAGTTCGACCAGAATAAAACCTTCTGGCAAAGCCTGCGCCGTTAAGGACAGGACGTGTGCCCGACCATCAACCACTAACGTCACTTCACTGTCTGTAAATCCTTGACCTGCCTGTAAGTTTTCGCGCATCAACTCAATATTGAGTGAAAAATAGCCCACCAGTTCTGGCAACGGCGTGCCAAACAGTTTCCGGGAGCTTTGCGCCAACAATTGTTGTGCGGCAGGGTTGGCATAATGCACAGCCAGTTCGTCATCCAATAGCAGAACGCTATTGATTAGAGAATTCAAAATCTGCCCCGAATCAGGCAGCTTACCAGTTGCCATACCGCTGTCTCCCGCACCGTCGTGGTGCATTTTATCCGGCTACCCGGCAGATTCACGGGTCAGATTGGTTAAGCAGGAAAGAGTGTGGAGAAAAAAGCCCATCCGAAGATGGGCTGAAAGTTTCCACGGCAACAAAAAAATGTCTTACTTATTTTAAGACGCTGAAGGTCTTCACACTGCTGGCCTTCAGTCGGGTGTTTCTTGAGCGCCAGCTGCCCGGCGCTCATTAGCGATTAAACGCTGTAGTACAGTTCGAACTCAACTGGGTGTGGAGTCATGCGAACACGATCCATCTCTTCTTTACGCAGAGCGATATAAGCGTCGATAGCATCGTCAGTGAACACGCCGCCACGAGTCAGGAACTCACGGTCTTCGTTCAGCGCGTTCAGGGCTTCTTCCAGAGAACCTGCAACTTTTGGAATCTCTGCTTCTTCTTCCGGTGGCAAGTCGTACAGGTTTTTGTCCATCGCATCGCCAGGGTGGATCTTGTTGATAACGCCATCAAGGCCAGCCATCAGCAGAGCTGCGAACGCCAGGTATGGGTTAGCCGCTGGATCTGGGAAGCGAGCTTCGATACGCACAGCTTTAGGGCTAGATACGTGTGGAATACGGATTGACGCAGAACGGTTACGCGCAGAGTAAGCCAGCATAACTGGCGCTTCGTAGCCCGGGACCAAACGCTTGTAGGAGTTGGTAGTCGGGTTAGCGTAGGCGTTGATCGCTTTAGCGTGCTTGATGATACCGCCGATGTAGAACAGTGCCATTTCAGACAGGCCGCCGTATTTGTCGCCAGAGAACAGGTTGTTACCGTTCTTAGACAGAGACATGTGGCAGTGCATACCTGAACCGTTATCGCCAAACATTGGTTTTGGCATAAAGGTCGCAGTTTTGCCAAATGCGTGAGCCACGTTGTGAACCACGTATTTGTAGATTTGGATTTCGTCAGCTTTTTTGGTCATGGTGTTGAAGCGGGTTGCCACTTCGTTCTGACCCGCTGTTGCCACTTCGTGGTGGTGAGCTTCAACAACCAGGCCCATTTCTTCCATGGTCAAACACATGGTAGAACGCAGGTCCTGAGAGGAGTCAACCGGAGGAACTGGGAAGTAACCGCCTTTAACAGCTGGACGGTGGCCTTTGTTGCCGCCTTCGTATTTGGTGCTGGAGTTCCATGCGCCTTCGATATCGTCGATAGCAACGTGAGAGCCGGAGATGCTGCTGCCGAAGCGCACATCGTCAAACAGGAAGAACTCTGGCTCAGGTCCGAACAGAACGGTGTCCGCGATGCCTGAAGAGCGCAGGAAGTCTTCTGCACGTTTTGCAGTAGAGCGTGGGTCACGGTCATAACCTTGCAGCGTAGTTGGCTCAAGGATGTCGCAACGAATGATCAGCGTGGTTTCTTCGTAGAATGGGTCAAGAACAGCAGTGCTGGCATCTGGCATCAGAACCATGTCAGATTCGTTAATACCTTTCCAGCCACCGATTGAAGAACCATCAAACATTTTGCCTTCTTCGAAGAAGTCAGCGCTCACTTGGTGAGATGGAATGGTGACGTGCTGCTCTTTGCCTTTGGTATCAGTGAAACGTAAATCTACGAATTTCACTTCATGCTCATTCAGCATCGTCAAAACGTGTTCAGCGGACATACTAGTTCTCCCGAAATTCTCATTATCGTCGTGGAACGAATAACCAATTAGTTGGCATTTATTTGTAAACAACAACCCTAGTGGAACTGGCGTGTGGCCTAAACAGCTTTTATTTATCCCGCGTAATTTTAGGTTGCCGCCTGGGTGGCAACTTCAACGTACTGGGGAATAGCTCTGATAAGACTTTTTTCACCCTTAAAAGTAATAGCGAAATCTGTGCCAACTTTGAGAAAATGCAAACAACGCCATTTTAAAGGGCTTTTGCACCTTTTGAGTATGCACCATAACGGAGTTTTTGCACCTTTTTGGTGCTAGTGGCCAGATCTGAAGCACCAATTTGGTGCGCCAAGCGAGTGCAAAGGCCCGTTTGCACCGTGAAAGGGATCACAAAGTAACCATCATCGAGTTGTTTCGATAAGATCATTGTGATCTTGTTTAGAACCTCGCTTAATACGTGTACAATAGCGCGCTATTTCTAATGCCTGAGGCAAAGCTGTGATCGAAAATTTGCGTAACATCGCCATTATTGCCCACGTTGACCATGGTAAAACCACCCTGGTCGACAAGTTGCTGCAACAATCCGGTACTTTCGGAGAGCGTGTAGAAGCAACTGAACGCGTAATGGACTCCAACGATTTGGAGAAAGAGCGTGGGATTACCATCCTCGCAAAAAACACCGCCATTAATTGGAAAGACTACCGCATCAACATCGTTGATACCCCAGGACACGCCGACTTCGGCGGTGAGGTAGAGCGTGTGATGTCTATGGTCGACTCGGTGCTGCTGGTTGTGGATGCAATGGATGGCCCAATGCCGCAAACCCGTTTCGTGACCAAAAAAGCATTCGCTAATGGTCTGAAGCCGATCGTGGTAATCAACAAAGTTGACCGTCCGGGCGCACGTCCTGACTGGGTTGTTGATCAGGTCTTCGACCTGTTCGTTAACCTCGACGCGACTGACGAGCAACTCGACTTCCCAATCATCTATGCATCTGCATTGATGGGTATCGCGGGCACCGACCATGCTGATATGGCCGAAGACATGACCCCGCTGTACCAGGCAATCGTAGACCACGTTGAAGCACCTAAAGTTGACCGTGACGGCCCACTGCAGATGCAAATCTCTCAACTGGACTACAACAACTACGTTGGCGTTATCGGCATCGGCCGTATCAAACGCGGCGTGGTTAAGCCTAACCAACAAGTCACTATCATCGATAGCGAAGGCAAAACCCGTAACGGTAAAGTCGGTAAAGTACTGGGCCACATGGGTCTGGAGCGTATCGAAACTCAACTGGCTGAAGCAGGCGACATCATTGCTATCACCGGCTTAGGCGAGTTGAACATCTCCGACACCATCTGTGATCCACAGAACGTCGAAGCGCTGACTCCACTGAGCGTTGATGAACCAACCGTTACCATGTACTTCAACGTAAACACCTCTCCGTTCTGTGGTAAAGAAGGTAAGTATGTGACTTCACGTCAGATTCTTGACCGTCTGAACAAAGAACTGGTGCACAACGTGGCACTGCGTGTTGAAGAAACTGAAGATGCTGATGCGTTCCGCGTATCTGGCCGTGGTGAACTTCACCTGTCAGTTCTGATTGAAAACATGCGTCGTGAAGGTTTCGAAATCGCTGTTTCTCGTCCAAAAGTTATCAACAAGATGATTGATGGTCGTAAACAAGAGCCATTCGAAAACGTAACGCTGGATATCGAAGAACAGCACCAGGGTTCAGTCATGCAAGCCATGGGTGAGCGTAAAGGCGACGTTAAGGACATGATCCCTGACGGCAAAGGTCGTATCCGTCTGGATTACCTGATCCCAGCGCGTGGCCTGATCGGCTTCCGTACTGAGTTCATGACCATGACTTCTGGTACTGGCCTGCTGTACTCCACCTTCAGCCACTACGACGACGTTCGTCCGGGTGAAATCGGTCAGCGCCAGAACGGCGTTCTGATTTCTAACGGTCAGGGCAAAGCTGTAGCGTTCGCACTGTTCAGCCTGCAAGACCGCGGCAAATTGTTCCTGGGCCACGGCGCAGAAGTGTATGAAGGCCAGATCATCGGTATTCACTCACGTTCTAACGACCTGACCGTCAACTGCTTGACCGGTAAGAAGCTGACCAACATGCGTGCGTCCGGTACTGACGAAGCAACTACCCTGGTTCCTGCTATCAAAATGTCTCTGGAGCAAGCTCTGGAATTCATCGATGATGACGAACTGGTAGAAGTGACTCCTCAGTCTGTACGTATCCGTAAACGTCACCTGACTGAGAACGATCGTAAACGTGCAATGCGTGGTCCTAAAGAAAGCTAATTTTCTTCCTCGCTAGACGTTTTCAATCGAACAGGGCGCCTTTGGGTGCCCTGTTTTTTTTGTGTTTTTTACTCAATTTACCTCGCAACCCTGTGGTTCACTCCCTGTTCATACGTCCCTTTTCCCGCTAAAGTTAAGCATCATCTTTGAAATCAGGAGCGTGCAATGCTGTACATTTTTGATATGGGAAACGTCATTATTGATATTGATTTCAAACGTGTGCTTGGGGTGTGGAGCAACCTCAGCGGTACGCCTTTGGCGATACTCAATGAAAGATTTTCAATGGGCGACGTGTTCAAGAAGCACGAACGCGGCGAAATCAGCGACGAAGAGTTCGCCACCTCGCTGTGCGAAGAAATGGGCATTGCGCTCAGCTTTGAGCAATTCAGCGCGGGCTGGCACGCGGTTTTCGTTGGCCTGCGCCCAGAGGTGATTGAGCTGTTCAAAACGCTGCGCCAGCAGGGCCATCGCGTGGTAGTGCTGTCTAACACCAATAGCCTGCATCTCGACTACTGGCCAAAACACTTCCCTGAAATCGCAGAAAATACGGATGCTATTTATCTGTCGCAAGACTTAGGGATGCGTAAGCCAGAAACTCGCATTTTCGAATACGTGCTGAATAAAGAAGGCGTTAACGCCAGCGAGGCGGTGTTCTTCGACGACGTGCTCGAAAACGTCGAGTCCGCGCAGTCTGTCGGTATCACAGCCGTGCTGGTGGAAGACAAAAAAACCGTACCAACCTGGTTTTCTAACGCGGAGCATGGATGAGAGTACTGTGGCGTCGAGTAAAAGCTGGCGGGCATTTTGTACACCTGCTGCTTAAGCGTGCCGATAAGGATGGCCTGACGTTACTGGCGGGCCATCTGGCCTACGTTTCGCTGCTCTCATTGGTGCCATTAATCGCAGTGGTCTTCTCGCTGTTCGCCCTTTTCCCAGTATTCTCCGAGATAAGCGAGCAGCTTAAAGCCTTTATTTTCAATAATTTCATGCCCGCCACCGGCGACGTGATCCAGCGCTACCTCGAGCAGTTTGTCGCCAACTCCAGCAAAATGACCGCCGTCGGTACCTGTGGGCTGATTATCACCGCGCTGCTGCTGATCGCCTCGGTGGACAGCGTGCTGAATAAGATTTGGGACAGCAAAAACAAACGCCCGATCGTCTTCTCCTTTGCCGTCTACTGGATGGTGCTGACCCTCGGCCCAATCCTGCTGGTGGCCAGCGTGGCTATCAGCTCCTACCTGCTCTCACTCAACTGGCTGAGCAACGTGACGGACGTGCATTCGGTGATTGACCGCGTGCTGCGCGTGTTGCCTCTGCTGATTTCGTGGATCTCCTTCTGGCTGCTTTATCAGGTCGTCCCGACGGTGCGCGTGCCGCCAAAAGACGCGTTAATCGGCGCTTTGGTCTCAGGCATATTATTTGAGCTAGGCAAGAAGGTGTTTGCGCTCTATATCCAGCTTTTCCCCTCTTATCAGCTGATTTATGGCGTGCTGGCGGTGATTCCGATCTTGTTCCTATGGGTCTATGTGAGCTGGTGTATTGTGCTGCTGGGGGCGGAGATCACCGTCACGCTGGGTGAATACCGCTCACTGCGCAAACTGCGCACTTCGGACACCGCGGCTTTAAATATCAAAGAACCCTAATGGCGTAACACGAAAGGATTTTTATGATTGCATTAATTCAACACGTGCTGAATGCCAGCGTGACGGTTGATGGCGAAGTTTGCGGTGAGATTGGGCCAGGATTACTGATTTTGCTGGGTGTCGAACAGGGTGACGATGAGCAAAAGGCAAAAAAACTGTGCGATAAGGTGATCGGATACCGTATCTTCAGTGATGAGAACGGCAAGATGAACCTTAACGTGCAACAGGCAGGGGGCAGCCTGCTAGTGGTTTCGCAATTCACCCTGGTGGCCGATACCCAAAAGGGCAATCGCCCTGGCTTTTCGCGAGGCGCAGTGCCTCAAGAAGCCGAAAGACTGTATGACTACTTCTGCGGGGAATGCAGGGAGAAAGGCATTCCGACTGAAACAGGGCGCTTCGCCGCCGACATGAAAGTGGCACTGGTGAATGACGGACCCGTGACCTTCTGGCTACAAGTCTGATTTAAAAGGCATCGCGCCGGAGAGAATCTACCTATGTATCATTTGAGAGTTCCTGTAACCGAAAAAGAACTGGCGGCTTATTACTCCTTCCGCTGGGAGATGTTGCGTAAGCCGCTGCATCAGCCCGAAGGCTCAGAACGTGATGCCTATGACGCCATGGCACACCACCAAATGGTGGTGGATGAGCACGGCAACACCGTGGCCGTGGGGCGTTTGTATATTAATGCGGATAACGAGGCGTCAATTCGCTTTCTGGCCGTAGACCCGAACGTCCAAGGCAAAGGCTTAGGGACGCTGGTGGCGATGACGCTGGAGTCCGTTGCTCGTCAGGAGGGAGTGAAGCGCGTGGTGTGTAGTGCGCGCGAAGACGCTGAGGCATTCTTTGCCAAACTGGGTTTCGTTAACCAGGGGGAAATTACTACCCCGCAGACCACGCCAGTGCGCCACTTCTTGATGATCAAACCGATTGAGACGTTGGACGACATTCTGCACCGCCCCGACTGGTGCGGGCAGTTGCAACAAGCTTGGTATGACCATATTCCGCTGAGTGAGAAAATGGGTGTGCGCATTAGCCAGTACACTGGCCAGCGCTTTGTCACCACCATGCCGGAAGCAGGGAATCAGAATCCGCACCATACGCTGTTCGCCGGTAGCCTGTTCTCATTGGCGACGCTGACCGGCTGGGGGTTAATCTGGTTGCTGCTACGCGAGCGCCACTTGGGGGGAACCATTGTTCTGGCCGATGCCCATATTCGCTACAGCGCGCCAGTCACCGGCCGTCCGCGCGCCATCGCCGACCTCAGCTCTATCAGTGGCGATCTCGACCGGCTGGCGAAGGGGCGCAGGGCCCGCGTTCAGTTGGAAGTGAATCTGTTAGGCGATGAGCCTAACGGAGCAATTTTTGAAGGGACCTATCTCGTTTTACCGGCGTCACCTGATGCTCCACTCGAGCCGCAGATCAACTGATAACCGTCATCCTGCGAGCCGCGCCTGCCTTGGGCACTTCAATCATTCCAGTCACTTACGGGTGTAAGTGACTGGAAGTCTTTCAGTTACTGCCTGCTACTATTCCCTGACTCATTTGCTGGTCGATTTGCTTGCCATCGGCGCTGAGGGCGTGAAGCTTGCCGTTGAGCGTCGGTTTGAAATCGACATTCGCCGGAAGCTGCCCTTGCAGATTGAGCTGCAAGTTAGCATTGCCCTCTAGCGTCAGGTGAGGCCATCCCCAGTTTTCTAACACGTTCGACGGCACGGCGCGCCCTGTCAGATTGAGGGAGAAATTGCGCTGCGGCTGTTGGTCAACGTTGCCCGTGGCTTCCAGCAGACCTTCTTTAGTGAAGGCGCTCATTTCGGTGATTTTGACCTGATTGTCTGCGGCTTCCAGTGCCAGAGACGGCCGACGAACGTCGACTTTATTGAAGGTTGCGTCGCTGGCATTAAGGTTGAGCTTGCCGGACCAGATGCCCCACTCGTGGTTACGCGCCAGAAGTAAATCGCTGCCGTAGCCGTCGAGCGCGGTGAGCTGGAAGGGGAACTGCGGCGAAATATCGATGATCAGATTGCGGTTAGTCATCAACTTGCCGACATACACCTCGGACAGCCAAGACGGCAGGGTTTGCAGCCAAAGCTGGCGCCAGTTTTGCGGCAAAGTGTATTCCAGCGCGGCAACCGTCAGTTCATCTAACTGTAAGCGCTTGTTGGCGCGAGTCCAGCTGCCGGTAGTGCGCAGCAGGCCGCCTTCCCAGCGCCCGCTCACTTGGCGAATGGCGATGCCCTGCGGCGAAAGGTCCAAATTCACTAACGGGTCGATGACATGCAGACTGCCATTAATCATCTCGGTGGCGTTGAGTGAGATTTCACCATCTTCGCTCTGCCAGTCACCGTCTTGCAGATTGACATCTTTCACTGAAAGGTCGACATCGCTAAACGCCCAGTCTTGCCCTTGCAGGCGAGCATCAATCAGGTCAAAACGCTTAATACTGACTTTTGGTAACTTGTGGGCGTCTTGTAAGAACACCGACAGCGGCTCGGCGGTTTGCAGGCGGACATTGCTCAAACGCACGTTGTCGATAGTCCAACTGCCATCTGCCGCTCGGCTTGCCTTGCCGGTTAACTGGCCGCGAGCCAAGTCGCCGCCGAAGTTGTTCAGCGTGAGTTGATTATTGTTAATCTGACCTTGAACCAGAATGTTTTCAGCAGGAATGCCGTTGAGGGTCAGCGCAGAGGCACTAAGCTGGAACTCGGCATTTTCGCCAAGCACGCGACCGGCCTTGGGCTGCCAAGGATAGATGCCAGCATTCACTTTTTGGCCATCAATTTCCCAGTCGTTCACATCACCGACCAGCGCCATTTTGCTCAACTGAAGCGTGTTGGCCTGAATCGGCAAATTCAACGCGGAAGGGTTGAGATTGAGACGCCCGTTGATGAGCGTAATGCGATCGAAGAATTTGGGATCGGTGATTTGGCGCCAGCTCAGGTCGAGATTTACCTGTGCCGCATTCAGCGCGTCCGGCTGGTTTTTGGCCCCTAATGTCACATCATTGAGCACAATGCGGCCTGGTTCTGACCAGCCGTGGTCTATTTTTCCGACTGATAGGTGGTAGTTACTGTTGCCAGTGATCCATTGGCTGACTTGCGTCGCCGCCCAGCGCGTTTGCAACAGCACATAGAGCAGCACAACCGCCAGCACCAACAGCAGGACTAATGTCAGCAAAACTTTACCGATAAATTTCATCGTCTAAATCCGTATCCGTCGGGAAAGGAGTGTAAGAGTACCTTGTTTATGCCGTAAACAGTGGCCTTTCTCAATAGGTTAGCATGACAGAGACAAGAAAATGCGGCGAGGGTTCCAGACCTCTCGCCGCAGTTACAGGGGTTACAGCGGATGTTTATTTTTCGTGCGGAAAAATCAGGTTCAGCACAATGGCGGTAATGCCGCCAGCCGCAATACCCGAGGAGAGCAGGGTTTTCAGCCAGTCCGGGGCGAATTGCAAAATCAGCGGCTGCTGGGAAACGCCCATGCCGACGGCCAAAGAGAGCGCCATGATCATAATCGCCCGGCGATTCAGGCGCTCGCGGGAAACAATGCGCACACCGGATGCCGCGATGGTACCGAACATCACGATGGTCGCGCCGCCCAGCACCGGCTCAGGAATATGCTGCACAAAGCCCGCCACGGCGGGGAACAGCCCCAGCGCGATCAGCATCAATGCCACCACAAACCCGACATAGCGACTGGCAACGCCGGTTAACTGAATCACGCCGTTGTTCTGGCCGAAGCAGGAGTTAGGGAAGGTGTTGAACACGGCTGAAAGCATCGAGTTCAGGCCATTGGCTAATACGCCGCCTTTGATGCGCTTCATATACAGCGGGCCGCTGACCGGCTGCTCGGAAACGTCAGAGGTGGCGGTAATGTCGCCGATGGTTTCCAGCGAGGTCACCATGAAAATCAGCATCAAAGGAATCAGTAAGTTCCAGTCGAAGCCCAGCCCGTAGTACAGCGGGGTCGGCAGCGTAACCAGATTGGTCTGTGTCGCCGGAGCCGAGGCTGGCAGCATGCCCATCAACCACGCGGCGACGTAGCCCACGGCCATTGCGATCACCAGCGAGGCGACGCGCAGGTAAGGGTTTTTCTGGCGGTTGAGCAGGATAATTACGACCAGAACCACGGCGGCCAGCAGCAAGTTCTTCGGCGCGCCAAAGGTGTGATCGTTCATCGCCGCGTAGCCGCCACCAATTGACGTCAGGCCAACTTGAATCAGCGACAGGCCGATAATCATTACTACAATGCCCGACACCAGGGGCGTGATCACCCGGCGGGCCAGATGCAGGAAGCGGGAAAGAATGATTTCGGTGCAGGACGCCACCATTAGGGTGCCGAACAGCGCCGCCATCATGGTTGGGACATCCGCGCCGCCGTTTTTCAACGCCATACCGCCCATGATTAACGGCGCGACAAAGTTAAAGCTGGTGCCCTGAATGGAGAGCAGCCCAGAGCCGACCGGCCCCCAGGTTTTAATTTGCAAAATGGATGCGAGGCCGGATGCAAACAGCGACATGCTAATAATGTGCTGAGTATCCTGCGCCGGCAGGCCGAGTGCCTGACAAATAAGCAGCGCGGGGGTGATTACGGCCACGAACATCGCCAATAAGTGCTGACAGGCGGCAAACAGGGTTTGCGGCAGCGGCGGGCGATCTTCAAGGCGATAAATCAGTTCACTGTGCTGTGGGCGGGAAAGTTCGGCGTGCTGTGCGTCTGTCTCGGCAGATTGCGTACTCATGATTTGGGCGTCCATTAAGCGGCAAAGCGGGCATTTTTCATGAAAACCTTTCCAAAAGCAATCGATTGCGAAACCAAATTTTTGAGAGAAAACGCTAATTCTCGTCGCACGTCGACACTGTTTTTCTTGCACTGAATTGCCTATCTGACTTCTAATTCCCTCTCAAGAAAACAACAGCGATCCGGAGTTCTTATAACTCAATAATAATTATGGATTTTTGCACACATGGAGCATTTCAATGATTCATCTCGATACCTATGGCACGCTCGTTGCCGCGACGTTAGTCCTCCTTTTAGGCCGTAAGTGCGTCCAATCAATCTCTTTCCTTAAAAAGTACACCATTCCCGAACCCGTTGCGGGCGGTTTGCTGGTGGCTTTCTTACTTTTACTTGCTAACCAACTGTTTGATTGGGAAGTGAGTTTTGATATGTCGTTGAAAGAACCGCTGATGTTGGCCTTCTTCGCCACCATCGGCCTGAATGCCAACCTTGCGAGTTTGCGGGCGGGAGGTAAGGCATTGGCCTTGCTGGTATTCGTGGTGCTCGGGTTACTGCTGCTGCAAAACGCCATCGGCATTGGCATGGCGAAACTGCTCGGTCTCGACCCGCTGATGGGCCTGCTGGCTGGCTCTATCACCCTTTCCGGCGGGCACGGAACGGGGGCGGCGTGGAGCAAGCTGTTCGTAGAGAAATATGGCTTTGAGAATGCCACCGAAGTCGCGATGGCCTGCGCCACCTTCGGTTTAGTGCTGGGCGGCATTATTGGCGGCCCGGTAGCGCGCTATCTGGTGAGCCACTCTTCGACACCCAACGGCACGCCGGACGACGCGGCTGACCCTAGCGCATTCGAAAAACCGGCCGTCGGGCGGATGATAAGCTCAATGGTGCTGCTGGAAACCATTGCCCTGATTGCTATCTGCCTGACGGCGGGCACTCACGTTTCCAAGCTGCTGCAAGGCTCGGCGTTCGAGATCCCAACGTTTGTTTGCGTGCTGTTTGTTGGCGTGATTCTTAGTAATTTGCTGGCCTGGCTGGGGTTCTATCGCGTCTTCGACCGCGCGGTTTCCGTACTGGGTAACGTCAGCCTTTCGCTGTTCCTTGCGATGGCTTTGATGAGTTTGAAGTTGTGGGAGATGGCGTCGTTGGCGCTGCCGATGATGGCAATCCTCGGCGTTCAGACTCTGTCGATGGCGCTGTACGCGATTTTTGTGACCTACAGAGTGATGGGGCGCAACTACGACGCGGCGGTACTGGCGGCGGGACACTGTGGCTTTGGGCTGGGAGCAACGCCGACCGCGATCGCCAACATGCAGGCGATCACCAACCGTTTTGGCCCGTCGCATTTGGCGTTTCTGGTGGTTCCAATGGTGGGAGCATTCTTTATTGATATCGCGAACGCGATTGTCATCAAGCTGTTCTTACTGCTGCCTATTTTCCCAAGCGTGGCGTGATGTGATTGAGTGCCAGGGACGGTACTTAACTCATCTAGGCGTTGGTGTAGCGCACTCTTTCAGGCAGCCAGCGCTCAATCAGCGCGTGTGCATGCTGCGGGAACTGCTGTTGTAGATAACGCGCAATGCGCTGTACCTCGGGGATCATCGCCTGATCGCGCAGTAAATCCGCTACTTTAAACTCTGCACTGCCGGTTTGTCGGGTGCCCAGTAACTCGCCCGGCCCACGAATTTCTAAATCTTGTTGAGCAATCACAAAGCCGTCGTTGCTATCGCGCAGCACTTGCAGGCGAATCTGCGCCGTTTTGCTCAGCGGCGTTTTATACAGCAGCACACAGTGCGAGGCGACAGCGCCACGGCCGACGCGCCCGCGCAACTGGTGAAGCTGCGCCAGACCTAGTCGCTCAGGGTTCTCAATAATCATCAGGCTGGCATTTGGTACATCAACCCCTACTTCAATCACCGTGGTGGCGACCAGTAATTGCACTTCGCCCTGCTTGAAAGCCAGCATTACCGCCTGTTTTTCTTGAGCTTTCATTCGCCCATGAACCAGCCCAATTTTTAGTTCGGGCAGGGCTTCTTTTAAGCCTTCCCACGTCGCTTCGGCAGCCTGGGCTTCCAGCATTTCCGACTCTTCAATCAGCGTACACACCCAGTAAGCCTGACGATTTTCCTGCTCACAGGCGCTTTTCACCCGCGCAATGATATCGCTGCGGCGAGTGTCTGGAATGGCGACCGTGGTCACCGGCGTTCGGCCCGGCGGCAGTTCGTCGATGACGGAGGTATCAAGGTCGGCATAGGCAGTCATCGCCAGCGTTCGCGGGATGGGCGTGGCGGTCATGATTAGCTGGTGCGGGTGGAATCCCTGCTGTTTGCCTTTTTCCCACAGCGCCAGACGTTGATGAACCCCGAAACGGTGCTGCTCATCGATAATCACTAAGGCGAGAGAGGAGAAGAGTACCTGCTCTTGAAATATGGCGTGCGTGCCGACGACCATGGAGACTTCGCCGCTGGCGATAGCCTCTTGCTGAGCCTGGCGGGCTTTGCCTTTCTGCTTTCCGGCGAGCCAACCCACCTTAATACCCAGCGGTTCAAACCACTGGCGGAAGTTATTGGCATGCTGTTCGGCCAGCAGCTCCGTCGGCGCCATCAGCCCAACCTGTTTACCTTGCGCAATGGCGCAGAGCGCGGCCAGTGCGGCAACCAGCGTTTTACCCGAGCCAACGTCGCCCTGAACCAATCGCATCATCGGGTAGTTTTTGGCTAAGTCCTGTTCGATTTCGGCCACCACGCGCTGCTGCGCGCCGGTAGGGCTGAAAGGCAGCGAAGCCAAAAACTTATCTTTCAGGCGGTCATCGTGCTTAAGCGGCAAGGCTTTATAGCTTTGAGTGCCGGCCCGGACGGCGAGCATGCTGAGGTTATGAGCGAGTAACTCCTCCATAATCAGCCTGCGCTGCGCGGGGTGCTGGCCTTTTTCCAAATCGGCTAACTGAATATCTGGGGGCGGCCGGTGCAGAAGATGCAGGGCTTTCGGCAGAGAAATCAGCGTCCGGCTGAGTTCTTCAGGCAGCAGTTCGGCAATCGGCACGGTATCAAGCAGCTCAAGGGCTTGATCGGTAAGCTTACGCAGAGTTGCCTGGCGGATACCTTCCGTCGTCGGGTAGACCGGCGTCAGAGACTCTTGCAGAACCACTTCGCTGTTTTCGCCCTGAATACGATATTCAGGGTGAATGATTTCTGCGCCGATGGTGCCGCGTTTTATCTCGCCATAGGCGGTAACGCGCCTTCCGGGAGCGAGGCTGTTTTTCATCGCCGCATTGAAATTGAAGAAACGCAAAGTGACCATGCCCGTGCCGTCACTAATCTGGCAGGTCAGCATTCGGCGTCGGCCAAAGCTGATGTCGCTGCGCAATACTTCCCCTTCTATGGTCGCAAAAATGCCCGGAAGCAGGTCATTGATGGCATAGAGGCGGGTGCGATCTTCATAGCGTAGGGGAAGGTGGAGCAGTAAGTCCTGAATGGTTTCGAGGCCAAGTTTAGCCAGCTTATCAGCCTGACTAGCCCCAACGCCGGAAAGCGACGTCAAAAGGATGGCATCGAGCAGGCGGCCCTTCATCTTCTTTTAACCGTCATTTGCATTGCGGACCACCATTCGTCATCAGCCACGATTTGCCCGGTTTCGTCGATCAACGGGCGAGGAAGTTTTTTGCGTTTCGCGACGTTAGATAATACAGGATAACCCCCCTCAAAAAGCAGGCGCTGCTGCTCTTTGTGAGCTAACGGACTGATTTCACGCTGATACATCCCGGCATTTTGCCGCTGGCGCTGTGCTTCATACAGGATGAGTGCAGAGGCGACGGAGACATTCAGCGACTGAACCATGCCCACCATGGGGATAACGATATCGCTATCAGCTAATGCTAAGGCTTCGGGGCTGATACCGGTTTTTTCCTGACCGAGCAGAATGCAGGTCGGGCGAGTGTAGTCGATGGTGCGAAAGTCTACCGCTTTGTCGGAAAGGTGAGTGGCCAGCACTTGCATCCCTTTGGCTTTCATTTTGGCGACGGCGGATTCAATGGTTTGGTGAGTTTTCACCTGCACCCAGCTGTTACTTCCTGCAGCGGAGGAAACCAGCGTACGCATGCGACTTGAGGGCCAAACCGCGTGGACTTCGTGAACGCCAACGGCATCTGCCGTGCGGATAACCGCAGCGATGTTATGCGGCTTATGCACTTCTTCCATGCATACCGTCAGGTCTGGCTGCCGGGCTGCAAGCATTTCGCAGATGCGCGCATAACGTTCAGGAGTCATGACGGCTAGTTTCGATTACGGCTGACTTTAATCACATCCGGCATGATACGGATTTTGCGCATGATATTTGCCAGATGCACGCGGTCGCGGGTCGTCAGGCGAATAAAGGCGCTGTAAACCCGGCCATCTTTTTCTTCGGTACTCAGACTCTGAATGTTCGACTGGGCAGCATTGATAGCAGCCGTCAGGTTCGCCAGCGCGCCCTGATGATTGAACATATCAACTTTGATTTCCGCGATAAACTCTTGGTCTGTTTCTTGGTCATCCCAATCTACAGCCATGAATTTCTCAGGCTCTTTCTGGTATCCGCGAATGTTACGGCAGGATTCGTGGTGAATAACGAGACCTTTACCCGGGCTGACGTGGGCAATAATCGGGTCGCCAGGAATAGGGCGGCAGCACTTCGCGAAGGTGATCAGTACGCCATCTGCGCCTTTGATTGGCAGATTGCGCGTGCCGCTGCTCGCCATAGACGACTGGTCGCCCATGAGATTTTTGGCAACAACCACGCTCATGGCATTACCCAAGCCGATTTCAGCCAGCAGGTCATCCATCGCGGTGAGCTTCATGCGATCCAGCTCGTTTTTGATGTTTTCTGGAGGCAGGTCGGAAATCTTTTTACCACTACCCAATGCGTGATTGAGCAACCGGCGACCCAGTGAAACGGAGTCATCACGTTTCAAGTTCTTGAGCATTTGGCGGATTTTGGCGCGAGCGCGAGAGCTCACCACAAAGTTTAACCATGCCGCATTAGGACGCGCGCCAGGTGCCGTAATGATCTCGATAGTCTGGCCGCTGGTCAGTGGTTGCGAAAGCGGGTAAGGCTGTCTGTCGACGCGCGCACCGACACAGGCGTGGCCGATGTCAGTGTGAACTGCGTAGGCGAAGTCGACAGGCGTCGCGCCAGCAGGCAGTTCAACAATGCGGCCTTCTGGGGTGAAGACGTAAATTTCATCAGGGAACAGGTCTGATTTTACGCTTTCAATGAATTCGAATGAGTTACCGGCACTTTGCTGGAGCTCAAGCAGGCTTTGCAGCCAGCGCTGGGCGCGGATCTGCGCCGTCGTGCTATTTTCACCATTCTCTTTGTAGGCCCAGTGAGCGGCAACACCCATTTCGGCCATCTGGTCCATATCTTCGGTACGGATTTGCACTTCAACCGGCACGCCGTGGGGGCCAATGAGTGAAGTATGCAGAGATTGATAGCCGTTGGCTTTTGGAATGGCGATGTAATCTTTGACTCGGCCCGGACGCGGTTTGTACAGGCTATGAGCCTGGCCTAACACGCGGTAGCAGGTGTCGAGTTCTTTGACGATGACCCGAAAAGCATAGATATCCATGATGGAATGAAAACGCTGCTCTTTCAGGTGCATCTTGCAGTAGATAGAATAGAGGTGCTTTTCGCGACCACTCACCCGACACTGAATTCCGGCCTCGGTCAGACGCCCTTCAATTTCAGAAAGTATCTTCTGAATCATCTCTTTACGATTACCGCGAGCGGCTTTCACCACTTCTTTAATGACGCGATAACGGTTTGGATACAGGGCTTCAAAACCTAGCTCTTCGAGCTCAGTTTTCAGATGGTGAATACCCAAACGGTGTGCCAGCGGGCTGTAAATTTCCAGCGTTTCGCGGGCAATACGGCGACGTTTATCCGGGCGCAAAGAGCCCAGCGTGCGCATGTTATGGGTACGGTCGGCGAGTTTGATCAGAATGACGCGGATGTCTTGCACCATCGCCATGATCATTTTGCGGAAGTTTTCCGCCTGCGCTTCTTTCTTATCTTGGAACTTCAGCTTGTCCAGCTTTGAAACGCCTTCGACCAGTTCGGCAACGCTTTTGCCGAACAGTTGCTCCATATCCTGGTATGTCGCAGGCGTGTCTTCGATGACGTCATGTAATAACGCCGCCATCAGAGTCTCGTGGTCGAGCCTCATTTCAGCCAAAATACAGGCTACCGCTACCGGGTGAGTAATGTAAGGTTCACCGCTCGAGCGAGTCTGCCCCTCGTGCGCGTCCCGCGCGACGAGGTAAGCCTGCACGAGGCGCTTGATTTGCTCCTCTGGCAGGTATTTTTGAATCAGTTGATTCAGGCTTTCAAAGATGTACAAGTGAGATCCGTTTCGTTAATTAACGACGGCCTTCAGCGATGGCAGTCACTGCCTGAATCTCTGCGGCTTCCTGCTCTTGTTGCTCCTGACGATCGCGAACGTCGAGGATCTGATTAGTAATCAAACCTTCTTCGATTTCACGTAGGGCAATAACAGTGTATTTATCGTTTTCTTCAGCGACCAGTGGATCTTTACCACCAGATTGCAGCTGGCGTGCGCGACGAGCAGCCACCAACACCAGGTCAAAACGGTTACCAATTTTCTCTACAGCGTCTTGAACAGTTACGCGTGCCATATATGTGCTACTCCACAGGGTGACGAAAGACTGGGCATAATACTGAAAGTGACTTCAGTCTGCCAATAGTTTGGTGATTAATCCGTCATGGCGAAGCTTTTGACGGCTCAGACGCAGACGTTCGGCGCGAATAATGGTTTTTAAATCCGATAAAGCCAGATCAAAATCATCGTTCACAATTAAATAGTCGTACTCAGCAAAGTGGGTCATTTCCGCGACGGCTTGCGCCATACGTTTAGCAATGACTTCTTCGCTATCCTGTCCGCGGCCACGCAGGCGGCGATCCAGTTCGTCTTTCGACGGCGGCAATACAAAAATGCTGCGCGCTTGCGGCATCTTTTTACGAATTTGCTGCGCGCCTTGCCAGTCGATGTCCAAAAACACGTCAACGCCTGATGCCAGAACTTGCTCAATCGCTTCGCGCGAGGTTCCGTAGTAGTTACCGAAAACTTCAGCGTGTTCGAGGAAAGCTTCTTTAGCGATCATCTCGCAGAATTCTTCTTTCGAGACGAAGAAATAGTGTTCTGCATGTTTCTCTCCCGGGCGAACTGCGCGAGTCGTATGGGAAATGGAAACTTGAGTATCGTAAAGAGGCTGAGTTTTCAGCAAAGCCTGAATCAGACTTGATTTACCTGCTCCACTGGGTGCGGAGATAATATATAGCGTGCCTTGGACCATGATGACGTTTCAACTGAATAGGTTGATAGGAAGTGTGCGAAGAGTGATCTTCCGCACAGTATACACGCTAGCCGCTTCTGGTGCAGCGTTGAGACGTATTTCATCGCAACATCTGTGGATAAAACAGCGCTAAAAGTCATTTTTCCACGATGGATTCCAAAATTTTTTCCTGTTGCAGCAACAAAATCGAATGTCAGGAATGCATATCGCAAGCTTATTCATCGGCGATGGCGGGACAAAGCAGTTCGGTATCTACTCACTGGGCTTAAGTCAGGCCTATAAGGAGGTGCCGATGCGCCGGATAGTTAAATTGCTGCTCTTGCTGTGTTTTCTGCCAACCCAGAGTTTTGCCAGTTGCCCAGACTGGCCTCAGTCACGATTAGACCTCGAAACTCAGGCGCTGACCGCGCAGCTATTGCATTGGGATACGCGTTATCACCAATACGGGCAGAGCCAGATAGACGACGCGACCTACGACAGTTTGCGCCATAAGCAGAGTGACTGGCTGCGATGCGCGGGCCGGCCACTCTCTGAGGCTAACCCACCGCGCGACGCCTCTTCAGCCTCAAGCCCTCTGATTCAGCATCCTTTTGCTCATACCGGATTGAAGAAGCTGCGCGACGAATCGGCTCTGGCTCGCTGGATCATTAGTCGTCAAGACCTTTGGGTGCAGCCGAAAATAGACGGTGTTGCTGTGACTTTGGTTTACCAGAAAGGAAAGCTGGTTTCTCTAATGAGCCGTGGCGATGGCCTGATGGGGCAGAACTGGACATCCAAAGCGGCATTTATTCCCGCTATTTTGCCGAAGATTGCCGACACCCGCGAACAGTTGACTCTGCAAGGTGAGCTGTTTCTGCTGATGAACGGTCATCAACAGAAAGAGTCGGGAGGTGTGAATGCTCGCTCGAAAGTCGCGGGTGCCATGATGCGCCATTCTCCATCAGCGACCTTAAGCCAGTTGGGACTGTTCATCTGGTCTTGGCCGGATGGGCCGAAAACAATGGAGGCAAGGCTCAGCGAGCTGACAAAATTAGGTTTCCCTCTCGCGGAATCCTTTTCCAAGCCAGTGAGCACCTCTCAGGATATAGCTCGCTGGCGAGAGGTATGGTTCAACCAGCCTTTGCCTTTTGTCACAGACGGCGTGGTGGTGAGGCAGGGGCAAGAACCCGCTGGCCGCTATTGGAAAAATAATACGGCAGACTGGGCAATTGCCTGGAAATACCCGCCCGAGGCCCAGCTTGCCGAAATCAGGAGTATTGAAACGCTGGTCGGCAGGCGAGGCAAACTGACGGTGATCGTGCGTCTCAAAGCGATAAAGCTTGATGATAAAAGGGTGACGAAAGTCAGTATTGGTTCTCCACAGAAGCTTCGGGAGTGGGATCTCGCGCCGGGCGACCACGTTTCTATTGTTCTGGCCGGGCAGGGTATACCCGTGCTGGAGAAGGTTGTTTGGCGGGTGAAGCAGCGGCCTAACTCAGATGCCATCCTCATGAACGATTACACGCCGCTCACCTGCTTTAAACCCACGGCGAGCTGCGAGCAGCAATTCCTATCTCGCCTCACATGGCTGAGTGGCCCGAACGCCTTAAAATTGAGAGGGCTGGGGGAGGCCACTTGGCGGTCACTGATGAATGATAAGAAAGTGACGGATTTGGCAGATTGGTTGAGTCTGACGCCTGAGAGCATTGCTGCAACGCCTGGGCTAGGTCCGAAGCAGGGGCAGAACATTTATGCTGAGTTGCAACTCGCTAAACAGAAAACCTTCAGGCAGTGGCTTTCGGCTATTGGTTTTCCTACCTTTGCACTGAACGTGGCTGCAACTCAGAAGCACTGGCGGGAAGTTGAAAGCCTGACGGCAGAAGGTTGGCAAAAATCGGTGGGGATTGGCAAAAAGAGAGTCGGGGATATTTCAGCGTTCATCCATCACCCAGACGTCCAAGAGTTGGCTGAGTTTCTGGGCCAACAGCGCATACCTGCCTTTGATTTAACAGGTATGCCCGAATAGCAATTGAGTTGGGTTTCTCAGTGATCGGAATGCGGATAGTTAAATACCGGCAGCCCCAGACGAAAACGCAGGGCGATCAGACGGGCAATAAAGCCAACCAGCAGGGTGATAATTACCACCAAATTGTGTGGCAAAGAGAAGTACTGCAAACCGATGTATATCCAAGCCGACGCGAAGGAGATACCGGCATAAATCTCTTTTTGGAAAACCAGCGGGATCTGGTTGCACATCATATCGCGCAGTACGCCGCCGAAGACGCCGGTTATCACCGCACACACCGAGGCTATGATGGCACCATGCCCCATATCGAGAGCGACTTGGGTACCTATAATAGAAAAGACCACTAAGCCAAGGGCGTCTAATACCAAGAACAGCCGACGGAGATGACGCATCAGCGGCGCGAGGAAAGTTGTCAGCAGTGCCGCTGCCGCCACAATCACAATGTACTCAGGATGCTTCACCCAGCCCAGCGGGTAGTGGCCAAGCAGCATGTCACGGACCGAACCGCCGCCAATGGCGGTCGCCGCAGCAATAATAATGACGCCAAAGGTATCCATTTTGCGACGTCCGGCCGCTAGAGCACCTGTCATCGCTTCGGCTGTAATACCAATGATATAGAGAACGGTAAGCAACATAGTTTTCGCTGGTCTTAAAAAGGTGAAGTGTGGGTCGGCGCTCAGAGTAGAGAGGTTTGATTGTTTGAGCGATTGAGTTTTTCTGACAAATGGCTCATCGGATTATAAAAAATAATCCGTACGCACAGATAATCCCTTTCTTTAAAAGGATACACAAAGATTGGTCCATTTTCACATTAGAAATAATAAATCGAAATTTTATCCCGATAGGCTGACCTAATCCCCCTTCAATCAACTTCCATAGTGCCTTTTGCACTTTACCGGTAGCGCAAAGTCGCTGTGCAGGTTACGATTATTAAAAATCATCACTCATAACATTGATGTTTGGTGTTGCCTTGAGTTACTGACATGCTCGTCTGGAGGAATGCATGAAACCTGAAAATCCAGTTGCGTTAACGCAGCGCGGACCAGCTGAACATGAAAGACGTGAGCAGATAATCAATGCTGCTTTTGACCATTTTCGTCATTTTGGATATGCCAAAACCTCGGTGGCCGACTTGGCTAAGGCGATTGGTGTCTCAAGTGCCTATATTTACAAGTTTTTCGAATCAAAACAGGCGATTGGTGAGGCGGTCTGCTCCCAGCGCGTAGGGCAGATTGGGCTGGCATTGCGCGAAATTGCTGACAGCGACCAAACTGCCACTTTGCGGTTACGCACCATCTTCAAAGCCTTGATGACGAAAAGCCTGGATCTGTTCTTTGAAGACAGAAAGTTGCATGACATTGCCGCCGTAGCTGCAGCCCAGCATTGGAAATCTGCCCTTAACCATCGCGCGGAGCTTTACAGCATTGTTCAGCAAGTGGTGACAGATGGCCGCGAGTCTGGAGAGTTTGAGCGCAAGACACCTTTAGATGAAGTCTGTCTGGCGATAACCAGCGTGATGACGCCGTTCTCCCACCCATTGATGCTTGAGCAGAAAACGCCCGAGCAGCTGGAAGAACGCGTGATCGCAATCACAAGTATGGTGCTGCGCAGCCTTGCGAATTAAGAAAGGATACAAAAATTTTCAGGTTACGAGTTTACAAAATCGTAATTCATCACATACTGTCACCCAAGGTGACAATAATCCCGCCGAGGCTGGTTTGTGGTAAAAAGCTGGCTAGGCAATATGAACTTTAAGAACGAAAGAGGAACGTTTTATGACTCATCGTCGAGTGGTTATTACCGGCATGGGGGCTGTGAGTCCTCTTGGCTGCGACATTGAAACCATCTGGAAGCGTTTACTGGCTGGTCAGTCAGGCATCCGCGTTTTACCAGATGAAATCGTAGAAACCCTGTCTGTAAAAATTGGCGGTCAGGTCTTAACGAAAGAGCAGGACCCGGAATCAGGCTTTGATCCCGATGAATCAGTCTTGCCTAAAGACCAGAAAAAAATGGACCGTTTCATTCTTTTCGCAATGGCAGCGGCTGATAAAGCCATTGCAGACTCCGGCTGGAAAGCAGAAACCGCCGAGCAGCAAGAGCGTACTGCAACCATTATCGGTTCAGGTATCGGCGGCTTCCCGGCGATTGCTAACGCGGTTCGCGTAAATGACAGCCGTGGTGCAAAACGCTTGTCGCCTTTCACCATTCCTTCATTCTTGGTGAACTTAGCGTCTGGTCAAGTATCGATTAAACATCAGTTTAAAGGCCCAATTGGCGCGCCGGTAACGGCTTGCGCCGCTGGGGTTCAGGCTATCGGCGATGCTGTGCGTCTGATTCGTAACGATGAAGCAGACGTGGCACTTTGCGGTGGCGCAGAAGCTGCCATCGACACCGTAAGCTTGGGTGGTTTTGCGGCAGCCAAAGCGATGTCTTCCGGCCATACCGACCATCCTGAAAAAGCCTCTCGCCCGTTTGATAGCGCGCGTGATGGTTTCGTGATGGGCGAAGGCGCAGGCATGCTGGTTATCGAAGAACTGGAGCACGCGAAAGCCCGCGGCGCGAAAATTCTGGCAGAAATCGTCGGTTACGGCACCAGCGGTGATGCATACCACATGACATCCGGCGCTGAAGACGGCAACGGTGCTGGCCGCGCGATGAAAATTGCTCTGCGTCAGGCAGGTTTGCAGCCATCTGATATCCAGCACTTGAATGCGCACGCGACCTCGACCCCGGTGGGCGACCTCGGTGAAATCAACGCCATCAAAACCCTGTTCGGCACCGACGGCAAGCTGGCGGTAACCTCGACTAAATCTGCAACTGGCCACTTGCTGGGCGCAGCGGGCGGCCTTGAGACGATTTTCACCATTCTGGCCATTCGTGACCAGATCGTGCCACCAACGCTGAACCTGGACAATAAAGACCCGGCAGCCGAAGGTTTGAATATCGTCGGCAACAAAGCTCTGCCATACGCGATCAATTACGCGCTCTCCAACGGTTTCGGCTTCGGCGGTGTTAACGCCTGCGTGCTGCTGAAACGCTGGGAAAACTAATCAAGCCCAAGCTGTAGATATGAAAAAGCCCGCGAAAGCGGGCTTTTTGCTAGATTGAATAGATTCATTTCCAGACCGAAGAATTATTCTTGAATAATACAGAGCCAATAGGAGTGTTCACTCCTATCTATTAATCTTAAATCTCTCGGTTCTCTTTAGGGAACCGTCTGGTGGTATGTCATTAATAAAGTGTGTTATATTTATGATATATATCGTAAATGGACTCGGGATGAAATCAATGAACGATTATGAGAAAAAACTTCTAGATCATGGTTTTTCTGCCAAGGATATTGGCAAGCTTAAAAATATCATTAAAAAAGATGAATCCCAAAAAGATACCCTCCAAAGTTTGGTTATTGATTTAAGCAGGCGTTTTTGGGGCGGTATCATTGGGTTGGTTTTATTGGCACTGATTGGTTTTTACGGGATTTTTAATGCTGACAAATCGAGTGCCATTTCATATCTTATCGCTTTAGTATTTGGCGTTTTGGTTATTTATTTTGTAACGCCATTAAATTTATCTTGGAAATCTTATAGATTTATAAAAAAGACAAATAACTAATTTTGAGATGGGTTATTTTGAATTTGATAGAGATTCATACTTATCCCAGCTCCTTTAACGGCGGCACCAGCACCATTTATAGCGAGAGCTGGCTTACTCATTACTTGTACTTTGCGATAGTGATCTGTCGGAAGGTATTTGAAAAGTCTCCAAGCTTCTGGCTTCAATGTGAGCTTGAAAATACCATAGTAAGAAGTCGTTAAATCAACCACTTGGTAAGCTAGTAATCCTAGTCGCTGATCAAACCCTAAAAATTCCGCTACATCTTCATATGCGTCTCTTACTGGGTTTGCGGGATTTTGCACTCCCCTTAACTTACTTATCCCTTCTATTCCTGAACCGACACCATTCATCATTAACGCTGAACCTGCGACAACGCCTATGACATTGCCCGTCGCCGCAGAACCGACCAGCAAGCCTGCTCCGGCTATGATTTGTAAGCCACTTAGCACGACACCTATCCCATCAATGACATAGCCAATGATTTTTTCATTATCGTGATAAAATTTTACAGAAGATGAAATCGTGGCTTGGCCTGTCCGCAACATCCTGTCCTGAATAGAAAGATTCTCGGATTCGAGTTTAAGGTTCTGGATACACTCTTGGCATTGTTCATCATTGGTTGATGAACGGATGGTGTTTAGTTGCAGTGTGGCATAGTCGCGAACTTCATCGCGGAACTTCATTCTGAGAATTCCATCTTTCAGATGAACAAGAGAAATCGTACTGGCTATGTTTACTAATTTGTTTGCTTCAAGATTAGCCATAGTAAGAAAGTAATTTGAAAATCTATTCTTATCCCAGTAGTTATCCATAACGCACCCTTATCTAAACGTAATATTTGGCTAATAGTACAGACCTTACCCTAAAGTAGCTTGACTTGAAGAGCAAGGCAACCGACTTGGGTAGGTAAAAAACTATCGCGTTAAAAATCAATTAGATTTTTAATAGTAACGTAATGATAATGAAATTATTAGGCGGAAAAGTAATGGTTTTTAGTTGGGTGAGATTTTAGCTATATTGAGATGTCTGGTGATTTTTTTATTCGCGTGTTTTGAGGCTGATTCTATTTGTTTGAAGCTGCTCTCCGGCATTGGGTTAGACTCAAATTCGATTAATGCCTAGCCTTTCAATCTACATCGAAATGAGTTTATTTAGCATGCATCTCGCGAAGGCTGACGTCTTTAAGTTCTCCTTGAGCCTCTGACCTAGTTTTTGACCATACCGAGGGCATTTTCGAAATGGTCACCAACATCATGGCGCTGTTTAAATACGCATCCTAGGCACGCTCCAACACAGGGATAAAATACGGATATTTTGAGTAATTGAGCAGTTTAGCTAACTCTTTTGCTGACCAATACTCGCTCCATGCTTATCAGTTCAAAGGGTAGGTTGTGTTCTGGTAGTCAGTAAAAAACAAAAAAGCCCGACTCTATGCGGGCTTTGAGGGCTTTGCGATGCGTTTCGAGCATTACTCAATATTCTGAATCTGCTCGCGCATTTGCTCGATCAGCACTTTCAGCTCGATGGCTGAGGTGGTGACGTCAGAATTGATGGATTTGGAAGCCAGCGTGTTTGATTCGCGGTTGAACTCTTGCATCATGAAGTCCAGACGGCGGCCGACGGCTTCTTCCTTTTTGAGGATTTTATGCGTTTCTTTTACATGCGCATCAAGGCGGTCCAGCTCTTCTGCCACGTCTACGCGCTGAGCCATTAACACCAGTTCCTGCTCCAGACGGGTGTTTTCCAGCTGAACTTGCGCATCTTCCAGTTTGCTGACCAGACGCTCGCGCTGCCATTGCAGAACATTTGGCATCTGGGCGCGCACTTTAACCACTTCAGCACTAACGCCGTCGAGGCGCGTTTCAATCAGCGTCTTCAGGGCGGCGCCTTCGCTTTCGCGGGCGGTGATGAAATCGTCGATGGCAGTTTCCAGCGCAACCAGCAGTTCATTGCTGATCGCATCTAAATCTTGCTCTTCGGCCAGCATTACGCCCGGCCAGCGCAGGACTTCCAGCGGATTGATTTCGCCTTCGTCGCTCTGCATTTTTACCCATTGGGCGGCCGCAACCAGCTGTTTAGCCAGCTTTTCATTCAATTGCAGGGTGCTTTGCGCGCTTGGGTCGAGATCAAAACGCAGGTTACATTCGACTTTCCCACGGGTCAGGCGGGAGCGAAGACGCTCGCGGATCACCGGTTCGAGGCTGCGGAACTGCTCTGGCAGACGGATGTAGGTTTCGAGATAACGTTGGTTCACCGAGCGGAGTTCCCACGCTGCGCTGCCCCAGTCGCCCTTGATTTCACGTCGGGCATAAGCGGTCATACTACGGATCATGTCTGCGTACCTGTTGATGTAAAGATGGAGCGATTATAGCTTCCGTGGGCGGGTCATGATAGGCATTCCCTGAAACCCGCGCGCATATTCAGGCTCTTTATACAGATATTCTCGGGCGATTTGCTCACTAGCCCGCCAGATGCAACGCGGGCGAATTTCTGTATAATGCGCAGCCAAACACGATTCGCGACCCGGAGATCAACCCATGCGTCCAGCAGGCCGAAATGCACAACAGGTGCGCCCCCTGACACTGACCCGTCACTATACCAAACATGCTGAAGGTTCAGTTTTAGTGGAATTTGGTGATACCAAAGTGCTTTGTACCGCCACGGTTGAAGAAGGTGTTCCGCGCTTTCTTAAAGGCCAAGGGCAGGGTTGGATCACTGCCGAATACGGCATGTTGCCGCGCTCTACCCACACGCGTAACTTCCGTGAAGCTGCTAAAGGCAAGCAGGGCGGGCGTACTCTTGAGATTCAACGCCTGATTGCTCGCTCGCTGCGCGCCGCCGTAGATTTGAAAAAGCTCGGCGAATTCACCATCACGCTCGACTGCGACGTTTTGCAAGCTGACGGCGGCACGCGTACTGCTTCTATCAGTGGCGCCTGTGTAGCACTGGCCGACGCGCTGAACGCGCTGGTTGCTGCTGGCAAGCTGAAAGCAAACCCAATGAAAGGTCTGGTGGCGGCGGTGTCAGTGGGTATTGTGAATGGCGAAGCGCTGTGCGACCTCGAGTATGTTGAGGACTCCGCGGCTGAAACCGATATGAACGTAGTAATGATGGAAGATGGCCGCATGATTGAGGTGCAGGGCACCGCAGAAGGTGAGCCGTTCAGCCATGAAGAGCTACTGAGCTTGTTGACCCTCGCACGGGAGGGAATCGACACCATCTTCCAGGCGCAGAAAGCGGCGCTAGCGGAATAATTTTTAAGGCGACTGAGAAGTCGCCTTTTTTATGGCCTAAAGGCCGACGACCGACTGAGAACAGAGTAGACAGGAGACCCCCATGAAAGCTTATCAGCGCCAGTTTATTGAATTTGCATTGAACAAACAGGTTTTGAAGTTTGGTGAATTCACCTTGAAATCAGGCCGAATCAGCCCGTACTTCTTTAATGCCGGTTTATTTAATACTGGGCGCGATTTGGCGTTGCTGGGCCGTTTTTATGCCGAAGCCTTAATGGATTCTAAAATCGATTTCGACTTAGTATTTGGCCCAGCCTACAAGGGTATCCCGATTGCGACCACCACCGCCGTGGCGCTGGCCGAGCATCACGACCGAGACGTGCCTTACTGCTTTAACCGTAAAGAAGCCAAAGATCACGGCGAAGGCGGTTTGCTGGTAGGAAGCCCGTTGCAGGGTCGAATCATGCTAGTAGATGATGTGATCACCGCCGGAACGGCGATCCGTGAATCCATGGAAATTATCGCGGCGCATCAGGCCACTCTCGCGGGCGTGCTGATTTCTCTCGACCGCCAAGAGCGCGGCCGTGCCGATATTTCTGCGATTCAGGAAGTGGAGCGCGACTATCATTGTAAGGTGATTTCGATTATCACTCTGCAAGACCTGATTGCTTATCTGGAAGAGAAAACGGAAATGGCCGACCATCTGGCCGCCGTGCGTGCTTACCAGCAGAAGTACGGGGTCTAAACTCTATTAAGTATCGCCACTGAAAGGGAATCAGTATGGATTTGTCGTCGCATAAGCATGGTGCAATGCCCAGTGGGGCGGCAGAAAGCCTGTGCCGTTCCCTTTCAGCTCTTCGCAATAACCCCTCGTCCGAGGGAAGTCGCCTCAGCCCGGCGGCCTATCAAAAAATTCTGCATTACTGCGGTGTGCGGCCCGATCTTGCGGGCTGGCGCAGATTCCTCCTGCTTTGCCTCTCTCTGCTGGGCTTTTTAGCCTTGGCCTGCGGCGTGGTGTTTTTCATTGCGTGGAACTGGGCATTGATGCCCAAGATGGCTAAGTTCGCCGTGGTGGAATTGTGGATAGTCGCGCTGGCCGTGGTGGTGTGGTGGCGCTGGTATGACAGCGTTGCGCAATCCGCCCTGTTGGCGCTAGGGCTGAGTTTTGGCGGCCTATTTGCCTTGTATGGGCAGGTCTATCAAACCGGAGCCGATAGCTGGGAGCTGTTCCGCGCGTGGGCCATCGTGCTGTTACCGTTGGCCCTCATTGCCCGCCGCAACGGCCTGTGGTTCTGCTTCTGGGTGGTTGCTAATCTGGCTTTCCAACTCTATTACGTGGGCCGAAGTTCAGCTTTCTTTAGCGATATACCTTTCGCTAATCTCGACTGGTTCAGCGACTCCACTCTCTATATCTACATTGCGATCCAGGCGTGCTGCCTGATTCTGCGTGAGGCTCTGGCGGAATATGCGCAAAAACGCCGCCCCGATAGCTGGCTGACCAGCCGCTGGTTGCCGCGTTTGATGGCAGCATACCTATTGCTGACCCTGACGCCGCTGGCCGCCGAGGCCATCGTCGCCGCGGACTACAGCAGTAAATTAGGTTTACTGCTGTGGGCGCTGACGATTCTGGTGGGCTATTTCTACTACCGTCACCGTCGCCCGGATTTATGCATGCTGACGCTGGGCGTGATTAGCGTGGTGTTCATCGGCTGCATACTCATCATGCAGCTTTTCGACCGTCTCTGGGATGTTGGCAGCCTGTTTTTCGCCTGCTGCTTAATGATGTTATGGCTGGTGGCCGGGGGCGCGGTGCTGCTTCACTGGCGGCGGCAGTTATACCAACGGCAGGCGGATGACGTGAAGCCGGACGCCCTGATCGAGCTGCTACAAGAACTGACTGAGCGGCAGTTATTGAGTGAAGAGCAGAGTGCCGAGCTGAAGAATTTCGACCACACCACGCACCTGCCTTGGTATCTGCGCGCGGTGCTGGCTCTGGGGGGCTGGGCCGCCGCGCTGATTATTTTGGCCCTGCTGGCATTGTTGCTGTACGCCACCGACCTGCTCGATTCGATGAATGGCATCACGCTGCTGGTGCCTTCCTTGATTATTGCCGCGCTGGCGGCCGGGCTGCTTCGCGCCAAGGGGATTGGTCAACAGCATATCGGCCTCGCGTGGGCCATCGCCGCAACCTATGGCCTATGTTTTAGCCTTTACCTATTTATCGATCCCGACTGGAACAGCCATTTTATTATTGATTCGCTGTGGTTCCTGCCGGTGCTGGCGGTGATGGCGATTTTCATGCCGAACCGCGCCTACCGTTTTATGGCGGTGACGGCGTTCTTATTTATTCTGGTGTTCTCGCTCGGCTATCTGATGAGCTTACAGGTTCATCCCGCTGTTGCGACAGCAGCCACGTCGCTAGTGGTGGCAATGGTTGTGGCGGCGTGGATTGGCGTCACTGCCCGGCAAGACCAGCCGCAAACTAAGGCCCGCAGCGAGCTGACCCTCAGCTTGCTGCATGGCATTCCGACGGCTTTGATGCTGCTATGCCTCGCTGGCGTGCATTCCGACCTGCTCGACGATTTCTTCTGGAATAGCTCCGCGCCGATATTTTTGCCCATGAGTTTGGGCGCGGGCATTGCAGCAGGCCTTATTCTGGCAGGAGTATGTCAGGCGGTGGTGTTCCGCTCGCCAATAACGGCGGTTTACCTGCCCGCCGCCTGCGTTTGTGCTGGCGTGGCGCTGTTCTCGCCGGGTATGGGCTTTGGACTATTGCTGCTGCTGGCCGCGCGCCGTCAGGGCAGCAAAGAGTGGCTGGCGATGGCTGGCGCATTCCTGCTGCTCTATCTCACCTATTGGTACTACTTCCTCGGCATCAGCCTGCTGCATAAATCACTGCTGTTATTGATGACCGGGTTGGTCTTGCTGGGGCTGGCTCTGGCGGCGAAGAAGTTACTGCCAGCAAAAGGCGAGGGGGCAGTTTATGAAAACTAAATCAGGGCTGAAATGGCTGGCGGGAGCTGTCGTGCTGCTGGTGCTCGCGGCGACTAACGTCTCTATTTATCACAAAGAGCAACTGCTCAAGCACGGCGCGGTGGTTATTCTCGAGCTGGCGCCGGTTGACCCTCGCTCGCTGATGCAGGGGGATTATATGGCGCTAAACTATGCGCTGGTTCAACCCTTGCAGCAGGGGCTGTATGAGCAAGGTGAAACCTGCCGCACCACCGGCGAACAGTGCCTCCCCTCTAATGGCAAATTGGTTGTCACCCTGGATGAGCAGCGGCGAGCGGTGAGCGCGGTGATGAACAAAGGGCAGCCTTTGCATAAGCAGGAGAGGCTGCTGCAATATCATCTGTCTGGAGCCCGTTTGAATATCGGCACGCCGAGTTACTTCTTTCAGGAAGGTCATGCCGAGCGTTTTGAAAAGGCGCGCTATGGCGAGTTTCGGGTGGCTGATGACGGCACGGCGCTGCTGACCTATATGCTCGATGAAAAGGGTGCGCGCATCCTTCCTTGAGCTTTCCCATTGAATTCACAACAATAAAAAAGGGCCTTTCGGCCCTTTTTACTGCAAACGCTTTAACTGCCAAACGAATTAGATCAGCTGCGCGGCAATAAGCGGCCAGCGCGCATCAAAATCCTGCGTCGGGCGATACTTAAACTCGGAACGCACAAAGCGCGACAGCATGCCTTCGCAGTAAGCCAGAAGCTGGCTCGCCAGCAGCGTCTCGTCGGTGCTGTATCCACTACCTTCACGCATTTTCTTTTCACGCAAAACCTGTTTCAACTGTACCTCAATTCGCTCGAAAAGCTGATTGATGCGGCCCTGAAGGCGGTCTTGTTCAAACATTAATGCGTGGCCAGTCATGATGCGTGTCAGGCCCGGGTTGCGCTCTGCAAAACCCAAAATTAGCAAAAGGATCAGTCGCAGCCGGTTCAGCGTCTCTTTCTCATCTTGCAAAATCAGGTTGATGCGGGTGATTAAGCTGTCTTCGATAAACTCAATTAAGCTATCGAACATCCGCGTTTTACTTGGAAAATGGCGATAAAGTGCAGCTTCCGATACCCCAACGTTGGCGGCAAGTTTAGCCGTTGTTATCCGCTGGCTGCCGTCGCTGGACTGAAGCATTTGCGCTAATGCCTGCAAAATCTCCTCGCGCCGATTCCTTTTGGTAGTTTCTTTTTCTGCCATGTCTGAATAGACCCTTGCTAAAAACGGCTTAAAACATGAGAGACCGCACAATTGCCGCATGAATCTTGAAGATCCTGCGGCTTATTAGTTCACTTATCGTGTTTACCCTTCGCATTCGATGCACTTAGCATTGATAACATTGGGTTTTTAGTGCGGTCTATAGTGATAAGAATCTGTTCAATATCGCGTTTCAAGCGCGGTGCTGAACAGGTTCTTATTGGCGACCTGAGTGACCAAAGCCACCTGCGCCACGTTCGCTGCTTTCGAAGTCTTCAACCAGATTAAATTCGGCTTGGACAACGGGTACGAAGACCATTTGAGCGACGCGTTCGCCCGGCTCAACCATGAAGGTTGTTTGACCACGGTTCCAGACGGAAATCATCAATTGGCCCTGGTAGTCAGAGTCGATCAGGCCAACCAGATTGCCCAAAACTACCCCGTGTTTATGACCAAGACCCGAACGCGGTAAAATCACCGCCGCCAGATTAGCATCACCGATGTGAATAGCCAGACCGGTCGGCAATAAGGTGGTTTCGCCCGGTTTCAACTCAACCGCGGCATCAAGGCAGGCGCGTAAATCTAAGCCTGCAGACCCTGGAGTGGCATACGCCGGTAATGGAAAAGTCGAACCAATACGTGGGTCGAGAATTTTAATGTCGATTTTTTTTAACGGACTAGTTGTGTTCATAACGGCTGACTATCTCATCAAGTAAACGTTGGCCAAGAAGTGCTTTATCGCTGAGCGGTAAAACTTTCTCCCCATCCTGCCAAAAAAGATGCAAAGCATTGGTATCACTATTAAAACCGTGCTCAGCAAGGGAAACGTCGTTAGCGCAAATCAGGTCGAGATTCTTTCTTATCCGTTTTTGCCGAGCGTATTCTTCCACATTCTGGGTTTCTGCGGCAAACCCGACCACATAAGGACGATGGGATTTCATTGCCGCAACACCGGCGACGATGTCGGGGTTTTTGACCAATTTCACTGACATTTCATCGCCTTGCTTTTTGATTTTCTCATCGGCGATTATTTCTGCGCGGTAGTCCGCAACGGCGGCGCAGGAGATAAAGATCTGCTGAGTCGAAATGCTGGCTTCAACCGCGCGTTGCATCTCCAGCGCGCTTTCGACGTCGATTCTGGCGACATGCGCAGGCGTCGGCTGATTAACTGGCCCGGCGATAAGGGTCACTTTCGCCCCGCGATCGGCGGCGGCTTTGGCGATAGCAAAACCCATTTTCCCTGAGCTGTGGTTGCTGATAAAGCGAACCGGGTCGAGCGCTTCGCGGGTTGGGCCTGCGGTTATCATGATATTAAGATGGGCTAAGTCGCGGCGCGGAGCGAAGTGCTCAACCGCCATATCCACGATAACCAATGGGTCGAGCATACGGCCCGGGCCGACGTCACCACAGGCTTGGCTACCGCTGTCTGGCCCCCACACCAAGGTACCGCGCTGAGCCAGCTGTTGCAGATTCTCCTGGGTCACCGCCGCGCGATACATCTGTTGGTTCATGGCCGGAACCACCGCGACGGGAGCGGCCGTTGCCAGACACACCGTGGTCAGCAAGTCATTAGCCATGCCCGCGTTCATGCGCGCCAATAAATCGGCGGTAGCAGGAGCAATCAGCACCAGATCGGCCCATTTGCCTAATTCAATGTGCCCCATCGCAGCTTCAGCAGCCGGATCGAGCAGGTCGTCTGAAACCGGATAGCCAGAGACTGCTTGTAGACTCAGCGGAGTAATAAAGGACTTAGCAGCTTCCGTCATCACTACCCGAACGTCTGCACCTCTGTCGCGTAAGCGGCGTACCAGCTCAGGTGCTTTATAGGCGGCGATGCCACCACTCACACCGAGCACAATATGTTTGCCGGAGATCCCCGTCATCATGATTGTCCGATTCAAAGCCGAAAGAAGCGACATTTTAGCATAACGGCGGTTGATGACAGCAATCCGCTGCTTTCCTCAGCAGGAGAATAAATTATTTGCGTGGCGCCTCGCAGGAGTTAAAACCGGCGAACACAGATGCGGCGCGGCGTGCCAATATGTCGCCGCGAAAAGGAGAGCGCATGAAAATAAAAGATGACGGTTGGCAGGGAGAGCTCGCACCGCGCGAGAAATTACTGAAATTTGGCGCATCAGCCCTGTCTGATCAGGAGCTGTTGGCGATATTTTTGCGCACCGGTGGCAAAGGGTTACACGTGATGACGTTGGCAAAGAATATGCTCGAGCATTTTGGTTCGCTGCACAGTTTGATGTCGGCAGCTTTCGAGGACGCGAGCAAGGTAAAAGGGCTCGGCCTGGTTAAATTTGCCCAGCTGTCTGCGGTGTCAGAACTGTCCCGGCGCAGCTTCGCTTGCCATTTATCGAGCCAAAATGCGTTGCTAAGTCCGTCAATAATCCAGCAGTATCTGCAAAATATCCTCAGTCACCGAGAAAGAGAGGTGTTTTTGGTACTTTTTCTCGACAATCAACACCGCGTTATTCGCCATGAGGAGATGTTTGCTGGTACCATTAGCAGCGTCGAAATTCATCCCCGTGAAATTGTTCGCGAGGCAATGAAGGTTAATGCGGCAGCCATAATTCTGGCGCATAATCACCCGTCCGGCGTGGCTGAGCCGAGCACAATGGACAGAATGGTAACCGAACAGATAATAAAAGCGTGCCAACTGTTGGGTATCCGCGTCCTCGATCATCTGGTCGTAGGTCACGGAGAAACGGTGTCTTTTGCCGAACGCGGTTGGCTGTAGCCCCATTTTTTGAAGATCCTTGAGGATCTTTAGCTGTTCGGGACTTGAGCACTTACGCTACAGAGCGTATACTACGCCACCTTTGAGAATCTTGGGTTTGGCGTTAAGAGCCTATCTCAGCAGGTTTCGTACCTGATGAATTGGTTTTTTACCCGACGACAGTGAGTCGGTTCTCAGTGGAGTTTGCTGAGATGGGCTCTAAAAGCCTGACGAGGCGGCCATACCCTATACGAAGCTCGAGCTGATTTGATTTTTGGAGATATAGACATGTCCCGAGTCTGCCAAGTTACTGGCAAGCGCCCGGTGAGCGGTAACAACCGTTCCCACGCAATGAACGCGACCAAACGCCGTTTTCTGCCAAACCTGCACTCACACCGTTTTTGGGTTGAGGCTGAGAAGCGCTTTGTAACTCTGCGCGTATCTGCTAAAGGTATGCGTGTTATTGATAAGAAGGGTATTGAGACGGTCTTGGCCGATCTGCGTGCCCGCGGTGAGAAGTATTAAGGAACTGAATCATGGCTAAAGGTGTTCGCGAGAAGATCAAGCTGGTTTCTTCTGCTGGTACTGGTCACTTCTATACCACTACGAAGAACAAGCGTACTAAGCCGGAAAAATTGGAACTGAAGAAATTCGATCCAGTTGTCCGTCAACACGTGATCTACAAAGAAGCTAAAATTAAATAATTTTAGTGGATTAATAAAACCCGGCTCCGGCCGGGTTTTTTATTGCCTGTTATTCGTGGATAAGTATGCTTTAACGCTACAAGCAGCTAGCCTGATGTGACTTTTTCAATGTTCCGTGGGAGAAACAATGCCTGAATTACCTGAAGTAGAAACCAGCCGCAGGGGCATCGAGCCTTATCTTGCCGGGCATACCATTGTCCATGCCATTGTTCGCAACCCAAGACTGCGCTGGCCGGTTTCTCAAGAAATTCTCGCATTGAGCGATCAGCCGGTGATTAGCGTGCAACGGCGCGCCAAGTATCTGCTGGTCGAACTGAAAACCGGCTGGATCATCATTCACCTCGGTATGTCGGGCAGTTTGCGCATGCTGCGTGAAGAGACAGAAGCAGGCAAGCATGACCACGTCGATTTAGTGATGGATACCGGCTATGTCCTGCGCTACACCGATCCGCGTCGATTTGGCGCCTGGCTGTGGACCGATGACTTAGAAGGCAGCAGCGTGCTGTCGCATCTTGGCCCGGAGCCCCTGAGTGAGGATTTCTCCGCTGATTACCTGTTTGAAAAATCGCGCAGCAAAAAGTCGCCTATCAAACCTTGGCTGATGGACAACAAGCTGGTGGTGGGCGTGGGGAATATTTATGCCAGTGAATCGCTGTTCGTGGCGGGGATTTCGCCCGACCGGCCGGTGAATAGCCTTAAACCAGATGAAGCCGCGCTTCTCGTCGCCACCATTAAAGCCGTGCTGTTGCGCTCCATTGAGCAAGGCGGAACCACGCTGCGGGACTTCTTACAGTCGGACGGCAAGCCAGGATATTTCGCGCAGGAACTTCAGGTTTATGGCCGGGCGGGGGAACCTTGTCGGGCATGTGGTACGCCGATCCTGAGTAAAAAACATGCTCAGCGCACCACCTTTTACTGCCCAAAATGCCAGCAATAGGATGAGTATACTCAGCCCTCAGCGATTTTCTTGAGCAGGGCCTGAGTGATATTGTCGGGCAGGAAGGGCTTGATATCACCACCGTGGCGCGCCACCTCTTTCACTAGCGTGGAAGAGATAAACGACCACTCTTTCGACGGCATCATGAACACGCTTTCCAGCGTTGGCATCAGATGCCGGTTCATATTGGCCAGCTGCATCTCATACTCAAAATCCGACACAGCGCGCAGTCCACGGACCAGCACGGTAGCATCGTGGTTTTTGGCGAACGTCGCTATCAAGTCACCAAATCCAATCACTTCGACATTGCTCAGGTGTGAAGTTGCCGCCGTTGCCAACGCCACGCGCTCATCCAGGCTGAACATCGGTTTTTTACTTGGGCTGGCTGCAATCGCTAAAATCACGTGATCAAACATCAGCGCGGCGCGGGTGACTAAGTCCAGATGGCCATTAGTCATGGGGTCGAATGTGCCCGGATAAATTGCCTTAGTGCTCATAATGGCTCACTTTTGCAGTTGATGACTTAGCGCCCACAGGGCCGCATATTTGTTGAACGTGTATTGTGCGTTGACGCCCGCCAGAATGAAACCCTGCTTTCCGTCGAGGAACCCAGCTCGCAAAATCCACGTTTTAAAGAATGCGCCCAAGGTGTGACTAATAATCGAGAAGAAGCTACAGCGACGCCCCTGCTGGTGGCGCTGGTTGGCCCAAGCCTCAGCATAGTTCATCTGTTTGCGTTGGAAAGAGAAGAAGTCGCGGCAGGTGAGATGCAGCAGGTCGCCTTTTAAGGACACAACCTTGGCGCTGCCGGTGTTCAGCGACTCATGCACTAGATCGTCGTTGTAGCGGAAATCAGCCGCGCTGTATAAACGGTTTACGCGATCCGGGTACCATCCGCTGTGACGCATATAGCGGCCAAGGAACAGATTGAGGCGGCCCAGACTGTAGACTGTATCAGTGGGAAAATCTTGCAGAACGGATTCGATAGATTGACGCAGCTCTGGCGTGACGCGCTCGTCGGCATCGATCATCAAAATGACCTCGCCGGTGGCGTAGCTTTGCGCCAGTTGCCGCTGGTTACCAAAGCCTTGCCAGTCAACGTTTTGGTAAAATTTGGCACCTAACTGCTCGGCGACTTGTTGGGTGGCGTCGGTACTGCCTGAGTCCAAAATCACAATCTCATCGGCCCAAGAGACCGAGGCCAGACAATCAGGCAATAAATCGGCTTCATTGCGGGCGATGAGCACCACGGAAAGGCGCTTTCTGTTGGTCATCAGTGGCTCCGTTGAGGCAGGTAAGGCTCCAGCAAGTGCAACAGGCGCTGCAATGCACCTTGGTTTTGGCGCAGAACTTCCACCGCGTGGCGGCCGTAATACAGGCGATAGTCTTCGTCAGTCAGCAAGGTTGAGATCTCTTTCACCAACGACGCGATATCAGTGACGGTGATCAGCCCGTCGGCCTGAGTCAGCTTGGCACAGATATCTTTGAAGTTGAACGTGTGCGGCCCCATCAACACCGGAATAGCGTGGGCGGCAGCTTCAAGAGGGTTGTGGCCCCCGCGCTCGACCAGGCTTCCGCCAACAAAGGCCAAATCGGCAATGCCGTACAGCAGCATCAATTCGCCCATAGTGTCGCCAATAACTACCTGCGTTGACGCGGCGGGTACTTCGCCCGTGCTGCGCTGAGTGAAGGTCAAACCGGCTTTTTGCGTCAGTTCGCGCGCGGTGGCGAAACGCTCAGGGTGGCGCGGAACCAGAATCAGCAGCAGGTTAGGGAAGGTTTTCAGCAGCTCTTTATGCGCTTCTAACAGTAAGGTTTCTTCCCCGTCGTGGGTGCTGGTGGCAATCCACACTTTGCGGCGCGAAGCCCATTGGCTGCGCAAAGCAATGGCTTTCGCGGCCAGCTCAGGCGTCACGGAAATATCAAACTTCAGGCTACCGGTCACCGCCAATTGGCTGCGTTTCAGGCCAAGTGACAGGAAGCGAGTACCGTCTTCTTCATTCTGCGCGGCAATCAGGGTGATTTTTTGCATGATACTGCGGATAAACTCGCCCAACTTTTTGTAGCCGTTGCCAGAGCGTTCTGACAGGCGAGCGTTGGCGATCACCAGCGGGATTTGTCGCGAGTGCAGGGCGCGGATCAGGTTCGGCCACAGTTCGGTCTCCATGATAATCACCAGCTTCGGGTTAACTTCGTTCAGAAAACGGTTAACGGAGCCAGCGAGATCATAGGGAAGATAAACATGGTGTACGTCTTTACCAAAAGCAGATTGAACGCGCTCGGAACCTGTCGGCGTCATCGTGGTCACAGTAATCGGTAAAGAGGGGTAGCGGTGGCGCAAAGCGCGTACCAAAGGGATTGCCGCCAGCGTTTCACCGACCGAGACGGAATGCAGCATGATACCGCCTGGAGCGACCTTGCCTTTGCAGAAGCCATAGCGTTCAGCCCAGCGTTTACGGTAAGCCGGAGATTTACGGCTACGTAAAAGCAAACGGATCCAGATAAGGGGCTGAATAAGGTAAACTAATACCTGATATAAACGCAGTAACATGCTTTAAATTTCATTTATATGGGATATCGGAATAGTATCATACCTCAGCAGGAAAGGCGCTAACCTTGCGTGGTTTCCACCGCGGGAAAGGGGGCAATGTTGACATCGCTAACGAGAGTAGAATGAAAAATATACTAATTATTCGGCGGGATAATATAGGTGATTTAGTCTGTACAACGCCGTTAATTGAAGGGGTAAAAAAAGCCTATCCCAATGCTAACGTTTATTTATTGATTAACTCAATTAGTCAAGATGTCATTAAGAACAATCCTTTTATTTACCGCACCTATATTTATAAAAAAGCCAAACACAGAGCCAAAAATCAAACGGCTTTAGGCGTTTATTTAGAGCGCGCGAAAATTATCCTCAAACTTAGATCTATCCGTTTCGATGCTGCGATTCTCGCCAACCCTACCCCCTGTAAATACAGCCTTCGTATGGCAAAACTTGCTGGCGTAAAAAATATTATTGGGGCGGATTCCGGCGGGAAAGGTCTTACCAAAGCTTTCACCGAATCCGATTTTACCGGTAAACATCAGGTCGAGAAAACCTTTAGCTATCTAAGTGCAATCACTAATGAAAACATTAGCATACCTAAAGTAAATGTCTTCCCTGAGGAGCATGAACTCGCTGATGCACAGAAGAAATGTACCTCATTATTGCCTCAGGCGAAGAGGGTTTATGGTGTCCATATCAGCAGTCGCAGCCCTAAAAGACGTTGGTCACCCGAGAACTACGCCGAGATTATTCATCGTCTCACGGCAGACAAAGACGCTGGCGTATTCATTTTCTGGTCACCTCAGGGTACGCTATCCCCTGATGATATTGGTGATCGGGTGCGTGCTGATCGCTTGATGGAGTTATGCGCTGGCCGACAAGTTGCGCTGTATCCTACAAGTTCAATTCGCGAGCTTATTGGCGGCTTTGCACAGTGTGAAACCATTCTGTGTAGTGATGGCGGGCAAATGCATTTAGCGTCAGCATTACATAAAAATCTGGTAGTGCTGTTTGGCGATACCGATATTGATGCCTGGCACCCTTGGTCCGGTAAATATCAAATTTTACAGACCCCTTCGGGCGAATGTATGGATGTTAGCGTCGAAGATGTTTGGCAATCATTTATTGCTATCGAAAAATAAAATGAGGCGGGTTTCCCCGCCTCGCTTTATTTGTTCACTAAAGATTTATATTTTCCGCAAATATACTCAATGCCATACACATCTAGCTTTTCTTTATGAATTTCGGGAGGGTTGTTATAAACCTCCAGAATCTTTTGGCTCAGTGATTCTGCATTGACTTCTGCCAATCCTCTCTCCATTCCCGTTTTTTTGAGGATCTCGACCGGGCCGCCAGGGCATGCCGTGCTGACCACCGGAGTACCGCAAATTAAGGATTCAACCAGCACGTTACCAAAGCCTTCACTGTCAGAACTCAAAATGAGCTGCTGGGCGTGTTTAATATAAGGATAGGGATTAGCCTTGAATCCGGCAAAAATAATGCGATCGGCTACATTAAGAGAAGATGCTATATTTTTGATTTTATTGATATATTCATCATCCCCAGTACCTATTAGCATCAGCGGAGTTTGCAAAGGAATTCGCGAATACGCTTTGAGCAAACGATCGTGCCTTTTATGGGCATGGAAGCGACCCACGTGAACCAAATAATCTTGACCCGCCATCTCGCAAGGTTCGTCGGCTAATGCCTCGATTTCATCGATATTAAAAGGATTATTAATCACTTCCAACTTTCTGATGGTGGCCTGAATATTATTCTTTAAATCAAAACCCACGGCCTCAGAAACGGTAACCACATTTTTATTATTATAAACCGCCGCCATTTTGCGACGCTTATTCCAACGATCGAATCCTTTTCGATGGCCGAGGTAGGTGGTCGAGAGAATGCCGTGAATACAGAACCAAAGTCGGTCGGAGCTATAAATATGGCTCTTCATCACGATGCGATCGGTTTTGTGCAGATTGGATAAAATTAAATCAAACTTCCCTTTCTCTTGTTCGCACTCATTAATGGCTTGGTCTAACTGCTTAGCGCGACGCGAAAGTTCAGTCAATTTTCTCCATGGCGAACGGGAATTATCCGCCACGACTTTGTAAGTCACGTTTTCAGGGATCGGATATTGGCACACATCGCGCAGCGAAATCAGCGTCACGTCGGTGTCTGCCGACTGTAACCCCTTACAGAGCGTCAATACGACTTTCTCCGCGCCGCCGCCGGGCAACCCATCAATAATGATTAAAACTCGCATGGTTAATCCAGTATTTTTCTATAGAGGTCAAGGAGTTGCCCTGAAAGGCGGGCAGGCGTTTCTTCTATAATTTTTGCGCGGGCGGCGGCGGCCATGTCGGAGCCTAGAGCCACGACAGGCAGTTCGCGGATGGATTCTGCCAGCGATGCGATATCCAGCGCATCAAAAACAAAGCCATTTACACCCTGTTGAATGAATTCCGCGCCGCCACAGGTCTGGCTGGTGATCACCGGCAGCCCGCAGGACATGGCTTCCAGAATCACGTTAGGGAAGGGGTCATATAGCGTAGGCAGCAGCAACGCGTCGGCCGCCTGATAAAAAGGCAAAGTCTGCTTTTGCACGCCCATAAAGCGAATTCTCTGCTCGCAGCCCAAAGACTGCGCCAGTCCGCGATAACGTTTTTCATCTTTATCCTGCCCCACGACCAGCAAAATGCTGTCCGTTGGCGCGACGGCGCGAATCGCGGCCTCAAGCCCCTTGCGTTCAAAACCTGAGCCAACAAAGATCAGGCAGTGCGCCTGTTGGGGAATGTTGAACTGCTGGCGCAGCTGATGACGCAGCGCCTCAGTCGCCGGCAGGAACTTCTGATTATCGATCGCATTATAAATGACGGTGATTTTCTCATCAGGCAGACCGAAGTCGGCCATGATTTCATTTTTAATCATTTGCGCGTTACAAATCACCGACTTCAGCTCCGGCGCTGCGTACATCTCTCGCTCGGCGCGCATCACATAACTGTGGAATCTGTCAGTGAGCAGGCGTTTACCGCGCCATGCTGGCAGCAGGCGGCTACGCTGCAACAGCCAGCGGCGATGCACCCCATCCCCTGCGCGATAAATATCGCAACCGGGAATGCGCTCATGGCTTTGGACGATATCGAATTTCTCCTGCTGCCAGATTTTGCGCGCGGCGTTGGCAAAACCGCGCTCGCGGCTGACGCGGCCCCATTTCATTGGGTTGCAAAGATGGATGTGCCAGTTCGGGTTGACGTCGCCCTGCCATTCGCGAGTGATGACGCTTAAGTCGAGGTCTTGATCTTCAAGGGCCTCAAGAGCGCGGGAAACAAAGCGCTCGGCGCCGCCGTCTGGGCGATATTTTTGGCGAACTAACGCCAGTCGAAAATGCTTCATAGGAGTCGCTTCCTCGCTGCGTCGATAACCCTTTGCGTCGGAATGGCGTCAAGGTATCGCTCGGAAGTATGGGTATCGATATCATCCGGGTCCGGCAGTTCGCAGAAATCCCCTGCCCAGATAACCTCGCCTTTTGCCTGCCATGGCGACCAGAAAACGCGCTTTGATGGGCCAAACAGCGCCACCAGTGGCGTTTGCAGGGCGGCGGCCATGTGCATTGGGACGGAGTCCACCCCAATAAATAGGCTAGCTTTATCAATCAGCGCGGCCAGCTGGCGTAATGACAACTGGCCGGCAAGGGAAACCACCCCGCCTTTTGGACTGAGAGCCAGAATGCGGTCGATCATTTGTAGCTCGTTTTCCGCCGGGCCGCTGGTTAAAACGATGGTTTTACCCTCACCGTGCAGGGCGGTGATCGTCTCGGCCATTTTTTCATCAGTCCAGCATTTGAAGAACCAGCGCGAAGTGGGCTGAATCACCACGAAATCACCATTAACCTGCTGTTTCTCCAATAATTTTGCGACATAGGCAGCATCCTCTCGGGAATAGCTCATGGTCACGCGCGTATCGACCGAAGAGAGTTGCAAAGGGGCTAGAATGGAAAGGTTCTGCTCAACAGTATGCAGTTGATGGTGATTGGACACATCGACTAAATGGGTGTGGCAAAACTGCCATAACTTGCCTTTGCGTTTAGGCAGGTCGAAGCCCAATCGGACAGGCGCACCCGTGAGCTTCGCCACCAACGCACTGCGCCATTGGTCGGCAAGATTAACCACTAAATCATATTTACGTGCGGTCAACTGCTTGATAAGGCGGGATTCATGACGCAGGTGAGCGAGGGTTCCCTGCTTTTTCCAGGTGCGGTCGATGGTAAACAGATTTGTTAAATCGGGTTCGCTTGCCAACATATCCCGGGTTTCGAGGTACATTAGCATGTCAATTTCAGCTTCAGGATAGTGTTGTTTCAGCGTACTGATGACCGGCGTCGTCAGTAACATGTCGCCATGATGACGCAGTTTGATGATCAGAATACGCCGCGGTGGCGCGAATTGCTTAATCGGTTGGGCATTTGCCATCATTCATCACTATCTATGAAATCAAAGCTTGATTCTAAAGGACGCTGGAGGATGTTGCCATACTTCCACGCCTTTCTTGCCTTGCTGGGGAAAATACCAAAGAATAAGCAACAAAAAGTGCAGAGCGTTGTCCAAATCGACTCATGGACACCCATACATTATGTATTATTCCGTGCGAATGGGTCATTTGGCCCCAACAGTTTTCATCAGGCATGTTTTATGACAAAACCCGCATTTATCATCACGATTGACACTGAAGGCGACAATCTTTGGCAAAATCATGAGCATATCCTCACGAAGAACACGCATTTTTTGCCGCGTTTTCAGGCATTGTGTGAGCGTTATGGCTTCAAGCCGGTCTACCTCACCAATTATGAAATGGCGAAAGATGCCGAGTACGTGGAGTTTGCTCGTGACGTGATTGCACGTGGTCAGGGCGAAGTGGGTATGCATCTTCATGCCTGGAACAGCCCACCTATCTCTCCGCTGACGGATGATGACTGGCGTCATAAGCCTTATCTTATCGAATTCCCTCGTGAAGAAATCCGAGCGAAGGTCGAGTATATGACGCGGTTGCTGGAAGATGCATTCGAGACAAAAATGCTGAGTCACCGCGCGGGTCGCTGGGCGATGAATGAGTATTATGCTTCATTGCTGCTGGAATTCGGTTATCAGGTCGATTGTTCGGTCACGCCGAAGGTGAACTGGCAGACTTCGCCTGGCGCGCCCGAGGGCAAAGGCGGGACGGACTATCGCCATTTTCCATCTCATTCCTATTTTATCGATCCGGAAAATATTGCCCAATCAGGCCAGTCAACGCTGCTCGAAGTCCCAATGAGTATCCAGTATAAATATCCACATTGGATTAATGGCTTAAAGCAGGGCATTAACGCACTGCGCGGCAAAAAGCGTCCGCATTCCGTGCATTGGCTGCGCCCTTCGGGCGGCAATGCCGAAAACATGAAGCGGGTTGCTGCCAAAAGCCTTGAGCAGGGCCACGATTTTGTTGAGTTTATGCTCCATTCCTCTGAATTTATGCCCGGCGGCAGCCCGACATTTAAGACGCCAGAGGATATTGAGATCATGTATCAGGATTTAGAAAGTTTGTTTGAATGGCTTAAGGAACGTACCCAAGGTATGACGCTGGCAGAATATTATCAGACGAAAGTGAATCAAGATGTCTAAAAAGTGGAAAACGACATTAGCAAATTTATTTTTACAGGGTTTTGTTTATTTTAATAAAAGCTTTCAAAAAGCAGAGACATTTGATGCTGCTCGAAATTTTAACAGTATTGTCATTTTTTCGACAACCGCGTTAGGCGACTTGATGTTTAATACTCCTGCTATACGGGCAGTAAGACAACGTTACCCTGAGGCATATATTACTCTTGTTTCAAGTGAGAAAAATAAAGTATTAGTTTCGGACAGCGCTTACTTTGATAAAATCATCTATTGGGATGAGAAGGTGAAGGATATACTCCCGCTCGTCTCCGCCATGAAGGAGAATAAACCTGAATTGGCAATAATTCTACATTCTAAAGCACCCTACGATATAGTAAGTTCCATCATGGCGGGATGCAACTATATCATTAAGGACGTTTATGGAAATAGAAAAACGGGAATGGAACAATGGCTTGTTAACTCCACCGTTAATTTTGATGGTCATCTTATTCAGCGCAAACTGAATCTGATAAGTATGTTAGGTTGCGCAACTGATAATACTGATATGTTTATCCCTACGAGTTTTTCGTCAGTAGAGAAAAACGCCAATGTTATTTCAATTGGCTTTCAGATGGGCGCTTCCGAAAAAATAAGATGCTGGCCAATTTCTCGATTTGTCGAACTCGCGCAGCAGATCGCGATGCTGGGTACCGAGTATGAGATAGTATTAATTGGTAGCAATAAAGAAAAAGAGCATGAAGATATTTTTTTAAGAAGTATTCCTGAAGATCTCAAGGGTAGAGTAGTAAGCCATATTGGCAAAACAGATCTCAAGATGTTATTGGCGATTATTAACAATTTAGACATTTTAGTTACTGGTGATACAGGGCCATTACATTTAGCTGTAGCGTTAAAGACAAAGACAGTCAGTTTGTTTGTTACTGCTAATCCTAAGCATACTGGTCCATATCAAGATCATGAATTGCATAAAGTTTTGCATGTACCTTTAAATAATGTAAACACCCTCAATCCAGAGCAACCCCTGTCAGCTATCACTGTTGATCAGGTGTTAGAAAACATTAAAAAACTTCTCTTCTAGATTAAAAAACAGAGAGGATTTCCTCTCTGTTTTTGTAAGATCACGCTCTATTTCTTTCTCGCCGCTGCCCAGAGATAATCAAACCTAGTGGGAACCAGAATAGATACCAAGCCTCACTTGGATTACCTACATTAAACATCCCTTGAGATACGTAAAAAATAGTCATAAAGAAAAAGAGTGCTGCTTCAAGTCTTCTTTCTTCTTTTATAGCGTTTATTGCTTGCAAAACTCCATAGCCCATTAGACATAAGAATAGGGTCAGTCCAATCAAACCACCCTTGAGTAGAACTCCCAGATATAGACTGTGGGTTGTAGTAATGTGTTCACCACTGTAATTAACAAAATGGAGTTCTTTTTCAAAGCCATATCCAAAGAGTGGGGCTTTACTAATAACCTCTAAAGAATGTTGCCAGATGCTGGTTCTTAGATGAACCTGTGTTGATAGCTCCTGAAAACGTAGAACCAAGATTTCTGCAATACCAATATATGAGAAAAGTATCGATACCACAGCTAATGTGAGTAGGGAGTAAAGCACATTCTTCTTAGTAATAATTTTAAAATGAGAGGTAATAGCTAATGAAATTATTAGTGCAATTACAGGGCCTCTACTTTGCGTGAGTAGCAATGCTGTAAACAATAAAAATGCGGAGTAGAGATAAATTTTTTTATGTGATTCTTTAAAGGAAATAAAAGATAAGATTATGCCGATGGCAAAATATCCACCGACATCGATAACATTACTTGGCCCCGGCGATTTTACCGATATCAGTCGACTAGTCAGTAAGTTTTGATAATCAATGCTAATAAGAAAGATAGCTAGAATAGAGAATCCTAGGATTGCTGCATCGAGCATGTATTGGCGATTCTTACTAGTGTAAGTACTTGTAATCATTGAGAGGAAAATGATTAAATATAAGCTGTGTGTTAATGCGGAAATTGTATTGTAGGGGTCATCACCCCACAAGTTGCTTATGGAAATGTAAACTAAATACCCTGCCGAAAAGAGAATGCCATATAAATAACGTTTGTTATTAAATAGATGCTCTCTAAAGTTTGCCTTCATGTATAGTGCTGCTATGAAGGTTAAAGCTGAAATGTGAAAAATGTTGTTTGAGCGTGTAAATCCACAAAAAATAGCGCTAATGAAAATAAAAAGAATAAACAGAGAGTAAAACAAACCCTCAAATTTAATCTTTTTTAAAGAATGCATCATCATAACTAACCTTTTGGAAAATTTCATTGGGAACTGAACTATTTATAGAAAGATTGACTGCTTTTCTATTATTCTCCTCTAATACATTATTCGCATGAAGTAATGCCGGGAAAATGATGTTATCAACCATTCCTTCTAGATCAGTTGGTAATTTATTGTTATCAGACTCATAAAAACGTGGCTTATTGAAGTTATTCATATCTAAACCAAGAATAAATATCTTTTCAAAACCTAAGAAAAAGATAATTTGCAGTGCCCAGTAAACGACGGTGCCCGCGTCAAAAATGCCATTACATATATTAGTAGCGAATCCTATATCATCACGATAATCTGGAAAGTGATGTCCAGAGGTATTTTGATATGTTTTCTTCAATTCTGACGGTTTTAATGAAGCTTGATGGATACGGAATGCAGCGTCTTCTATTAGTGCCAGCTGACAATGTGTATTATCAAGCCCATAACCATCAAAAATTCTCGCTATCCCATGCGCAGTGGTAAAGAGTGTTACCTTAGGGTTGTTGATAATTTGAGCTATAATCTCAGGTTTTTTATCAAAAAAACCCATATCAACAATCGTGTATAAAGAAAAATTTAAGACATTATCAAGAAACCATGCCCCATTAACCCCCATAGCAGGAATAGATGGATGATTATCGAAATTTATTTCATTAATAGATGGGCCGCTTGCAGCCAACACTATAGGTCCAGAGAACGCATTTCTCAATGCAGATAAATTAACGATTGGTATTTTTTTACCTCTGTAATGCAATGAATTGATTTCCCCCGTAGTGGCTCGTTTAATTTTCATATATGGCCAGAGGTTTTCATTATGTCGATAACTACGAGGGTGTGTGTATCTATAAATTTGCTTAAAGAGTGATCCCACGTTTAAAAGCCTCCCCCATCAAACAACGTCTTAACTTGCCGCGGGGTTACATCAGCCATGCTTACACCAGATACAGGGCGACAAACGAGCTGATTCTTCCCATAACCGCCGATCAATCCTGGGTCGGTCGGGCCATAAATCGTAATGTTAGGCCTATCGAGGGCCGCGGTGAGGTGGCTCAAGCCGGTATCTACTGACACCACGGCTTTCGCACCGGCCAGCACGCTGGCGACCTGTTCGAGACTCATCTTCGGCAGTACCACGACGTGCTCGAAACCCTCCGCCAGACGGCAAGCGCGCTGATGTTCGTGCTCCGCGCCCCAAGGCAGTTTAATCACAATGTCCTGATTGCTGAATAAGCCAATCAGCTCGCGCCAGTGACTTTCAGGCCAGTGCTTATCGGCCCGCGTGGTGGCGTGAAGGAAAACCAGATAGCGATTGGCATCGGCAGGCGGGTTTGCCAAAAAGCGTGCAGCGATAGCGTAATCGCCCTGAGTCTCTGGCTTCTCATAGCCAAGGCTTTTGGCGAACAGCTCGCGCGTACGCTCGACGGCGTGCTGCTGCTTGCTTATCTCGTGGCGCTGGTTGAAAAACCAGCTGGCGAAAGGCTCGCGGGCGCTTTTGGCGTCTTGCCCATGTTTACGGCCCTTGGCGACACGGGTGATCAGCGCCGCGCTCTTGATTAAGCCCTGTGCGTCAATCACCGCATCATAGGTGCGCGATTGCAGTTCTCTTTTGAAATCACAGCGTTGCTGGCGCGTTTCCGAGCCAAACCAGTTTTTTCTCCAGCGACGAATGGCCACCGGGATAACGCGATCGACAGCCGGGTGCCAGCTAGGAATTTGTGCAAACCCTTCTTCCACCACCCAATCGAATGAGATACCCGGAATGGCGTTCATCGCATCAGTTAACGCAGGAAGGGTGTGCAGGACGTCGCCCATTGATGATGTTTTGACAATCAGTACCCGCATTACATGTCCTTTCCTGAAACCAACAGCTGCGACAACTCTTGATAAACCTGCTCGGGTTGAATGTCGATCAGACTTTGATGATAACCCTGTTCGGCATCCCCTTTACGCACCTTGTGATAGCCGGTGATCAGGCGAATGACTTTGGCGTGCTGGCTGAGCGGCGGGGTGAAATCAGGGCTGCTCGGGCCATAGAGTGCGACCAGCGGCTTATTCAGCGCGGCGGCAACGTGCATCAGGCCTGAGTCATTGCTGACTACTGCCTGACAGGCGGCAATCAGCACCACGGCCTGATCGAGCGAGGTTTTACCTGCCAAATTGAGGCACAGCGCCTGCGCGGAATCCGTCAGCGCAGCGCGAATATCTTCACCCGCCGGATGGTCTTTTGCCGAGCCAAAAAGCACCACTTGATAGCCATCGGCAATCAACTTTTCGGCCAATGCGGCGTAGTGGTAGTGCGGCCAGCGTTTCGCCGGGCCAAACTCGGCGCCGGGGCAGAAGCCAATCACCGGCCTTGCAGCAGACAGCGCGAAGGCCAGGCTGACGTCGGCGACTTCGGTCTCCGTGACGCGTAACTGCGGCCAGAGCAGAGGCTGAGGCAGGTCGGCCGCAGAGTGAATCTGCTTGGCGTCATAGGCCAGCGCCACGTAGCGCTGCACCATTAATGGAAAAGCGGGCTTATCCAGTACGCGAATATCATTGAGCAGGCCGTAGCGCATCTCGCCTCGCCAGCCGGTTCTTTGCGGAACCTTGGCGAAGAAGGGCACCAGTGCGGACTTGAAGGAGTTGGGCAGAACGAAGGCGCGCTGGTAGTGGTTCTCGCGCAGGGCAACGCCCAGACGCCGACGCTCACCCAGCTCAAGCGCGCCATGGCCAAGAGGCATCGGCAGGGCGCGGCTGACTTCTGGCATTCTGTCAAGCAGTGGACGGCACCAGGCCGGTGCCATCACGTCGATTTCTGCCGCTGGCTCAATGGCCTTGATGGTGCGGTAAAGACTTTGCGACATCATCATGTCGCCCACCCAAGAAGGGCCAATGACCAGCATTTTCATTACTTACACATTCCTTAACTCAACACTGAGTATCAGACCGCGCGGTTAAGCCACGTCATGTATTCAGCCACGCCTTCGGCAACGGTTTTGAACGGTTTGTCATAACCCGCGGCGCGCAATACAGACATATCAGCCTGAGTGAAAGACTGGTAGCGGCCTTTCAGTTTTTCAGGGAATGGAATGGTTTCAATTTGGCCTTTCTGGTGATGTTCGATCACGGCTTCCGCCACGGCCTGGAAGGACTCTGAACGGCCGGTCCCGCAGTTGAATATGCCGGAAACGCCATTCTGCCAGAACCACAGGTTCACTGCGGCGACGTCACCCACGTAGATGAAGTCACGTTTGAAATCTTCGCTGCCAGCGAACAGTTTTGGATTCTCGCCCGCGTTGATCTGGTTGTTCAGATGGTAAGCCACGCTGGCCATGCTGCCCTTGTGGCCTTCGCGCGGCCCATAGACGTTGAAGTAACGGAAACCACAAATCTGTGACTGGGCGTGCGGCAGAATTTCACGCACATATTGGTCGAACAGGAATTTGGAGTAGCCATAGACGTTCAGCGGCTGTTCGTATTTACGGTCTTCCACAAAGCTGGTGCTCTGGCTGCCGTAGGTGGCCGCGGAAGAGGCGTAGAGGAACGGAATTTCGCGCTCAAGGCAGAAGTGCAGCAGGTCTTTGGAGTACTGATAGTTGTTATCCATCATATACTTGCCATCCCACTCGGTGGTGGATGAGCAGGCACCTTCATGGAAAATTGCGTCGATATCACCAAGGTCATCCCCGGCAACGATGCTGGCGATGAAGTCTTCTTTGTCGCAATAATCAGCAATATCGAGGTCAACCAGATTGACGAATTTGGTGCCGTCTTTCAGGTTATCGACCACTAAAATATCGCGATATCCCATATCATTAAGCGATTTAATAATGTTGCTGCCGATAAAACCAGCGCCGCCAGTGACGATTATCATGGGACTCACCTTTAATCATTTAGAAAACTGCGCACCATGCGCGGTCTATACAGTTGGCAATATCATAACACTTCATTATGTCAGTCACATTCGGAAGCTATCTGATTCGTTGGATTCTAGTGCATCAGGGCTTAAGGCGTGAACTATGCTACAAAATAAAGAAATTCTGACAGCTTCACTCGTTATTCGTTAGCCGGATTAGTAATGTGTCTGACGAATGAGTCATTTTCAGGAGATAACGTTATGTCCGCTTCGTTTTACCGCCAACTGGAAGAAGAACTTGATCAGGCGCGTGCCGATGGTCTGTTCAAGGAAGAGCGAATTTTGACCTCAGCACAGCAGGCGGAAATTACCGTTGCTGGTGGTGAACCGGTCATCAATTTCTGTGCTAACAACTACCTTGGACTCGCCAACCACCCTGAGCTTATCGCCGCCGCCAAGGCCGGTTTAGACAGCCACGGTTTCGGTATGGCCTCGGTACGCTTTATCTGCGGCACCCAAGATGCCCATAAAGAGCTGGAAAGTCGCTTGGCCGACTTCCTCTGCATGGACGACGCCATTCTCTATTCTTCCTGCTTCGACGCCAACGGCGGCCTGTTCGAAACGCTGCTGGGGCCTGAAGACGCCATTATTTCGGATGCACTGAATCACGCGTCGATCATCGACGGCGTGCGCCTGTGCAAAGCCAAGCGCTATCGCTACGCCAACAACGATTTAGCCGAACTCGAAGCCCGTCTCGAGCAGGCCAAAGCCGAGGGCGCGCGACATATCATGATCGCCACCGACGGCGTATTCTCCATGGATGGCGTGATTGCCAACCTGAACGGGATTTGCGATTTGGCCGAGCGTTTTGACGCGCTGGTGATGGTCGATGACTCCCACGCCGTGGGCTTTGTCGGCGAGCATGGTCGCGGCACCCACGAATATTGCGATGTGATTGGTCGCGTGGACATCATCACCGGCACCCTCGGCAAAGCCATGGGCGGCGCGTCTGGCGGCTACACCGCGGGGCGCAAAGAGGTGATTGACTGGCTGCGCCAGCGCTCGCGCCCGTATCTGTTCTCCAACTCGCTGGCACCTTCCATCGTCGCCGCCTCGCTGAAAGTGCTCTCCATGCTGGAACAGGGCAGTGAACTGCGCCAGAAGCTGATGAGCAACGCCCAGCTGTTCCGCGAGAAAATGACCGCCGCCGGTTTCACGCTGGCTGGCGCTGACCACGCGATCATCCCGGTGATGCTGGGCGAAGCGAAGCTGGCGCAAGAGTTTGCGGCGGCCTTGCAGCACGAAGGCATCTATGTCACCGGCTTCTTCTTCCCGGTGGTACCAAAAGGTCAGGCGCGCATTCGCACCCAGATGTCTGCCGCGCACAGCACCGAACAAATCGAAAAGGCGGTGGACGCCTTCACCCGTATTGGTAAAAAGCTTGGCGTGATTGCCTGAGGAACCTGCATGAAAGCGTTAGCAAAATTAAAGCGTGAAGAAGGTATCTGGATGACGGATGCGCCAGTGCCTGAGCTTGGCCATAACGATCTGCTGATTAAAATTCGTAAAACCGCCATTTGCGGTACTGACGTGCATATCTATAACTGGGATGAATGGTCGCAGAAGACCATCCCGGTGCCGATGGTGGTCGGCCACGAATATGTCGGCGAAGTGGTCGGCATTGGTCAGGAAGTCAAAGGCTTCAACATTGGCGATCGCGTCTCTGGCGAAGGCCACATCACCTGCGGCCACTGCCGCAACTGTCGCGGCGGTCGCACCCATCTGTGTCGCAACACGCAGGGCGTCGGGGTGAACCGTCCGGGGGCCTTTGCCGAGTATCTGGTGCTGCCAGCCTTCAACGCCTTCAAAATTCCAGACAACATCTCTGACGACCTCGCCGCCATCTTCGACCCACTGGGCAACGCCGTGCATACCGCGCTCTCCTTCGATTTGGTCGGCGAAGACGTGCTGATCAGCGGCGCTGGCCCGATAGGTATCATGGCGGCGGCAATCTGTAAGCACGTGGGCGCACGCCACGTGGTTATCACTGATATGAATGAATACCGTCTGGATTTGGCGCGCAAAATGGGCGTGACCCGCGCGGTTAACGTCAAAAATGAGACGCTAGAAGAGGTGATGACCGAGCTGGGTATGACCGAAGGCTTTGATGTCGGTCTGGAAATGTCGGGCGCGCCACCGGCCTTCCGTTCCATGCTCAACGCCATGAATCACGGCGGGCGCATCGCGCTGCTGGGTATTCCGCCTTCCGACATGTCGATTGACTGGAATCAGGTGATTTTCAAAGGTCTGTTTATCAAGGGCATTTACGGCCGCGAGATGTTTGAAACCTGGTACAAGATGGCGGCGCTGATCCAGTCTGGTTTGGATCTCACCCCGCTTATCACTCACCATTTCTCTATCGATGATTTCCAGAAAGGCTTTGACGCCATGCGTTCCGGCCAGTCGGGTAAAGTGATTCTGAACTGGGAGTAAGTTCCAACTGCACCAAAGACAAAGGCCAGCATTTGCTGGCCTTTTGCATTGAAAGCGCGGGATGTTTTACGGTTTTTCCACTCCTTTAGGGGCATCGTCGAACCATGTGTCCCAAGTGCGCTCAACAAAGGTGACGGCAGGCAGCTGCGCCACGCTCTCACCAATAACCTTGAACATGGTATCGGCATACACCGGCGCCACGGGCTGCTTGGTGGTACAGAGGCGCGCCCCTTTAAACAGCGTTTTCGGCGGCGTGACTTTGGTCGGTTTTTTGCCCGGCGGCGCGCTGCGGGTCGGCTCATTGAGCAGATCGCTTGGACGCACTAAGACGATATCCGACGGCAAGTTCGGCAACATTTGCTGCAACACGCGCACCGTGGTCGGGTGCGGGTGGCCGATGGCGATGGCATAGCCATTGCGGCGAGCGAGCTGAATGGCGCGCTCAAACTGCTTGCGGATCTCAGCTTCGTTCTGCACATCATCTAAAAAGACGTTTCGCTTGATGACGCGCACCTGAGTCCCGGCGGCGGCCTGTACTGACTTGGTATTGCCGATGGTCATACTGTCGAGGAAAAACAGGCTGTGGGCGTTCATGGCCTGCATCACCTTCTCCATACCCGGCAGGCTGGAGGTCATGGCGCTGCCCATATGGTTGTTGATGCCGACGGCGTAAGGGATTCTCTTAATCGCTTGATCCACAATGCGTTTTACCTCTTCGCTGCTCATCGACGGCGTTAAGGTATCTTTTTCCAGCGGCTGTTTACTCAGGGGTGCCATCGGCAGGTGGATCAGGATCTCACGGCCCTGCTGGTGGGCTTTCTCCATCATGATGTGCGAGTCTGGCGCATTGGGGAAAATCGCGATGGAGACGGCCTTGGGCATCTGCAACACCTGATTTTCATTCTGTTGGCGGTAACCAAAATCATCAATAAGGATGGCTAATTTCGCTGCCTGAGCCTGACAGGCAAACAGGACGGTGCCGCACAGCGCGGCTAAAACGGACTTTTTATATCGCAATGCTATCTTCCCAACCACGGCTGTGGGTTAACGGCCTGGCCCTGACGACGAATTTCAAAATACAGCGATGGCTGGCCCTGACCTCCGCTGGTACCCACCAGTGCAATGGCTTGACCGGATTTAACCTGATCACCCACGTTCACCAGCGCGCTTTGGTTGTAACCATAAAGGCTCATATCACCTTTACCGTGCTCGATAACCACCACCAGACCGTAGCCCTGCAGCCAGTCGGCCAGCAGAACGCGGCCATCGGCGACGGCTTTGACTTCGCTCCCTTCCCGAGCCGAAATCACGATGCCTTTCCAGCGTAGCTCACCCTGCAGCTGTTCGCCGAATCGGTGCAGAATAGAGCCGCGAACTGGCCAAATATCTTGCCCCGCTGGACGACCCAGCCCGCCGGTGCGCGACACCAGCGCCTGCTCGCCCTGCGTCGGTTTGTAGGTGGAGCCTTTCTTCTTGGCTTGCTGCTCTTTGGCGCGAATAGCCGCGGCCTCTTTGGCCTCTTTCTCAGCGCGAGCGCGGGCGGCGCGCTCGGCGGCGGCAATCTTGTCACGTAGTCGCGTTTCGTTGGCCTTCAGTTCGGACAGGCTCTGCTCATCTTTCTGCAAGGAGCTTTCCAGCGAACTCAGCGTCTGTTTACGCGCGGCGCGGGCCTGTTCGAGCTTCTGCTGCTGGCTCTGCTGTTCGCTCAGTAAGCTTTTCTGCTGGGTCTGTTTGGCTTCCAGCGAGACGCGCTGCGCGGCCAGCGTGGTACGGGTTTGCTTAAGCTGCTCGATAGACTTCTGACGGGCTTCGTTGAAATAGCCGAAATAGGCCAGAATGCGTTCACTGCGCTCACTCTCTTCGCCACTCAACAGCAGTTGTAACCCACTGTGCTGACCAACGCGGAAGGCGGCATCCAGCTGTTTCGCCAGAATTTCTTCCTGACTTTTTTGCTGTTTTTGCAGTTTGTCTATCGAGGCATTTAAATTGGCGATGTCTTTATTGAGGGTGGCGAGGGTCGATTGAGTATCACGTAGCCCACGGCTGGCCGAGGCGATGATCTTTTCCTGCGCCTGCAACTGATCCTGCAACGAGCTGCGCTGCTGTTTCTGCTGCTTAACGCTTTTCTCTTTTTCGGCGATGCTTTGCTGCAGGGTTTTGAGCTGGTCTTTATTGTCGTCAGCATGAGCAACAAAAGCAGGAACGAGTAACGAGGCGCAAAGCAAAAATGCGGACGCCGGGCTGCCTGATGTCGTCTTATCATTAATAGAAAGACGGTTTTTCATTGCGCTGAAATTGATGAATTTGCTCAAACTTTTTCCTGCTTGCCGACCGTGGATGATAGACAATCTGGCTGTCCTTCAGGTTATCGTACCACTAATCAACAGCCTGATGCACAAACAAAAAAGGCGTACTAGCCGCGCTAATACGCCTTAAAACTGTAGTGTATAACAGACGTCCTTTAAATGGCCGCAATGCTTAAAATGCGGCCCGTTTAGACGTCGTTCAGGACTATTTAACGATAAATAGCGGCTTACCGCTCATTTCCGCTGGGGTTTTCATACCCATCAGCGACAGCATGGTTGGCGCGATATCGGAAAGCTTGCCGCCTTCGACCACCTGCGCGTCTGCGCCGATATAAATCAACGGCACCGGCAGATTGGTGTGCGCGGTGTGCGCCTGCCCTGTTGCCGGGTCGCGCATTTGTTCGGCATTACCGTGATCGGCCGTCACCAGCAGCTGGCCGCCCACCTGTTTCACCGCCTCGACCACTTTGCCAATGCATTCATCCAGCGTTTCCACGGCTTTTACCGCCGCTTCATACACGCCGCTGTGACCCACCATGTCGCCATTTGGATAGTTACAGATGATGGTGTCGTACTTGCCGCTGCCAATGGCGGTGAGCAGTTTGTCGGTCAGTTCCGCCGAGCTCATTTCCGGCTGCAAATCATAAGTCGCGACATTCGGCGACTTAATCAGAATGCGATCTTCACCGGCGAACGGCTCTTCCATGCCGCCGTTGAAGAAGAAGGTGACGTGAGCATATTTTTCCGTTTCGGAGATGCGTAGCTGGGTTTTGTTGTGGGCCATCAGCCACTCGCCCAAGGTGTTTTTCAGTGAAGCGGGTGGATAGGCGCACTCGGCATCGATATCGGCGGCGTATTCCGTCAGTATCACGAAATCGCCGAAGTTAATCACCTTTTCGCGGGTGAAGCCGTCAAAGTCGGGGCTGATAAATGCACGGGTGATTTCACGCGCACGGTCGGCACGGAAGTTCATGAAAATCATCGCGTCGCCGTCTTCCAGCGCGGCATCGGCTTCGCCTGTGCGGCGCAGCACGGTGGCTTTGACGAACTCATCGTTTTCATCGCGAGCATAGGCGGCTTGCAGGGCTTCAACGGCGTTATCGGCGGTGAACGCGCCTTTGGCCTGCGTCATCAGATCATAAGCTTGCTGCACGCGGTCCCAGCGATTATCGCGGTCCATGGCGTAATAACGGCCAATAATGGAGGCGATACGGCCAGTGCCGAGCTGCTGGAATTTTTCGCTAAAGCGCTGGAGTGAGCTTTCAGCGCTGCGTGGCGGGGTGTCGCGACCGTCGAGGAAAGCGTGCAGATAAATGGCTTTAGCGCCGCGACGGTGGGCCAGTTCAACCATCGCCATGATGTGATCTTCGTGGCTGTGAACGCCGCCCGCTGAGAGCAAGCCCATGATGTGCACGGCTTTGCCAGCGGCCACGGCACGGTCAACAGCTCCTGCCAGTACGGCATTGTCGAAAAAATCACCTTCTTTTATTTCTTTATCGAGGCGAGTCAGGTCTTGATAAACGATGCGGCCCGCCCCCAGATTGACATGACCGACTTCGGAATTGCCCATTTGGCCGTCAGGCAAGCCAACGTCCAGACCCGACGCGGCGATCAGCGTATGTGGGTAAGTCTGCCACAGGTTATCCATGACCGGCGTTTTCGCATTCAAAACGGCGTTGTCTTGTGATTCTTCGCGGTGCCCGTAGCCGTCCAGAATCACCAGTACCATAGGTTTTTTGTTGCTCGACATGTCAAAAGCCTCATTAAAAGAGTAAATGTTGAATAGGCTCGCCGTGGTCCGCAGCACGGGTTTGGCGTGGCTATTCCCACTTTTTGCGAGAGGATTTTACGTCAGAGTGAAAACACAAATAGCCCTGAGAGATCAAAGTTGGGCAATGTATGGATTAACAAGTGGGATAAATGCGTGTTAATTTTCCGAGATATGCCGCAGTTTGTGGCATTAGGAGATGCATACTGGCTGTATTTGCCGCAGCGCGCAGGTATACTCTCAAGCCTTGAATTTTCCCCCAACTGACGGGAGTTGCTACACCCCATGCAAGATATTATGCCGTTCATTAGTGCGCATCCGGTTCTCAGCCTGGCGTGGGTTGCGTTGCTGATTGCAGTAATTGTGACCACCTTTAAGACGCGTTTTTCTAAAGTAAAAGAGATCTCCCGTGGTGAAGCGACCCGCCTGATCAACAAAGAAGACGCCGTTGTGGTTGACGTGCGCGCACGCGAAGAATTCCGTAAAGGCCATATCTCCACGTCTTTAAACGTGTTGAGCGCCGACATTAAGAGCAACAACTTGGGTGAGCTGGTGAAGCATAAAGCACAGCCAGTTATCGTGGTTTGCGCCAATGGCACCTCTTCCCGCGCTGCGGCAGAAGGCTTAGTGAGTGCTGGTTTTGAACAGGTTTATACCCTGAAAGACGGTATCTCTGGCTGGAGCAGCGAAAACCTGCCACTGGCTCGCGGTAAGTAATTGCTTCGAATTACTCAGTAATACATCTACGACACTTGAGGTGGCTACCATGGCTAAAATTGAAATCTATACCAAGGCAACCTGTCCTTATTGCCACCGTGCGAAAGCGTTACTTAACAGCAAGGGCGCGGCTTTTGAAGAAATCGCCATTGATGGCGATGCGGACAAACGTGAAAAGATGATCGCGCGTACTGGCGGTCCTTCTACCGTTCCTCAGATTTTTATCGACGGACAGCACATTGGTGGCTGCGACGATTTACATGCACTTGATGCCAAAGGTGGCCTTGATCCGTTGCTGTGAGCGACATCAGGCAGTTGTGTATTTTAATCAAGTGTTTAAAGGACTATTAACTTAAGGGTACTACTTACATGTCAGAACAAAACAACACCGAGATGGCTTTCCAGATCCAGCGTATCTACACCAAGGATATCTCCTTCGAAGCGCCAAACGCGCCTCAGGTTTTCCAGCAAGACTGGCAGCCAGAAGTTAAACTTGATTTAGATACTGCTTCAAGCCAGCTGGCTGATGAAGTGTATGAAGTGGTACTGCGTGTGACCGTGACTTCTTCACTGGGCGACGACACTGCTTTCCTGTGTGAAGTGCAACAAGGTGGTATCTTCACCATCTCCGGCATTGATGGGAACCAACTGGCACATTGCCTGGGTGCTTACTGCCCGAACATTCTGTTCCCATATGCTCGTGAGTGCATTACCAGCCTGGTTTCTCGCGGTACCTTCCCGCAACTGAATCTGGCACCTGTGAACTTCGACGCGCTGTTCATGAACTACTTGCAACAGCAGGCTGAAGGCGAAGGTGCAGAACCACATCAGGATGCCTGATGAAAACCGTCAATGCTTCAATGACTGTGATCGGTGCCGGCTCATACGGCACCGCTTTAGCCATAACGCTCGCCAGAAATGGCCACAACGTGGTGCTGTGGGGCCATAACGCCGATAACATTCGCACGTTACAGGCTGCTCGCTGCAATCAGGCATTTCTGCCGGACGTTCCTTTCCCTGACAGCCTTGTGCTGGAAACTGACCTCGCCATTGCGCTGGCCGCTAGCCGCAACATTTTGGTGGTAGTGCCGAGCCACGTGTTTGGTGACGTGCTCCAGCAGATTAAACCTCATCTTCGCGCTGACTCTCGTGTCGTCTGGGCTACTAAAGGCCTCGAGGCGGAAACGGGCCGTCTGCTGCAAGACGTTGCTCGCGAAATTCTAGGCGATGACATTCCGCTAGCCGTGGTTTCTGGCCCAACCTTTGCCAAAGAGCTGGCAGCCGGCATGCCTACCGCGATAGCGCTGGCCGCCACCGACGCAGAATTTGCTGAAGATCTGCAACAGCTTTTGCACTGCGGTAAGAGTTTCCGTGTCTACAGCAACCCCGATTTCGTCGGCGTGCAGCTTGGCGGCGCGGTGAAGAACGTGATTGCCATTGGTGCCGGGATGTCCGATGGCATCGGCTTTGGTGCCAATGCGCGCACCGCGCTTATCACCCGTGGCTTAGCAGAAATGAGCCGCCTTGGCTCAGCACTTGGTGCTGATCCGTCCACATTTATGGGCATGGCGGGGCTGGGTGATTTGGTGTTAACCTGCACAGACAATCAATCTCGTAATCGGCGTTTTGGCATTATGCTGGGCGAGGGGATGGATGTTCAGGGCGCGCAGGATAAGATTGGTCAGGTGGTCGAAGGCTACCGTAATACCAAAGAAGTCCGTGCGCTGGCACAGCGTTATAACGTTGAAATGCCAATCACTGAGCAAATCTATCAAGTACTGTATTGCCAGAAAGATGCCCGCGAAGCGGCAATCAGCTTGCTGGCTCGTGCCAGTAAAGACGAAAAAAGCAGCCACTGATTGTAAGCCGGGACAGAGCCACTCTATTGGTCACCCGATAGAGCGGCTTTTTATTATCTTATCGAAGCCGTAAGGAACAGTAATGTCGTTAGAAGAGCTGGAACTGGTCTGGAAAAACATTAAATCAGAGGCGAGAGCGCTGGCTGAGTGTGAACCTATGCTGGCGAGCTTTTTTCATGCGACGTTGCTCAAGCATGAAAACCTCGACGGGGCATTAAGCTACATTCTGGCTAACAAGCTGGGCAGCCCGATTATGCCGGCGATTGCCATCCGTGAAGTGGTGGAAGAGGCATACCGCAATGATGCCCAGATGACGCTGTCCGCCGCGCGCGATATTCTCGCGGTGCATCAGCGCGATGCGGCCGTGGATAAATACTCTACGCCGCTGCTCTATCTGAAAGGTTTTCACGCGCTACAGGCTTACCGCATTGGTAACTGGCTGTGGAAGCAAGACCGCCAGGCGCTGGCCATCTATTTCCAAAATCAAATTTCAGTCACCTTCGGCGTGGATATCCACCCGGCAGCGCGAATTGGTTGCGGCATCATGCTCGACCACGCGACGGGTATCGTCATTGGTGAAACGGCCGTGGTTGAAAACGATGTCTCGATCTTGCAGTCCGTCACCTTGGGCGGGACAGGCAAGACCTGCGGCGATCGCCACCCAAAAATCCGCGAAGGCGTGATGATTGGCGCGGGTGCCAAGATCCTCGGCAACATTGAAGTTGGCGTAGGTGCCAAGATTGGTGCTGGCTCAGTGGTGCTGCAATCCGTTCCAGCACACACCACGGCGGCAGGGGTTCCTGCCCGCATCGTCGGTCGCCCAGAGAGCGAAAGGCCTTCGATGGACATGGATCAGCATTTCAACGGTATTACGCAAGGCTTTGAGTTCGGCGACGGGATCTAATTCTGACTATCAATGGCATGTGTTCACATGCCATTTCTGCTTTTACTTCTACTTAAAACACACTCAGCTTTTTATCAGCGCGCCCGGATAGCCCATTTGGCGCCATGCTTCGTATACCACCACTGATACGGCATTCGACAGGTTCATACTGCGGCTTTCTGGCTGCATTGGAATACGGATTTTTTGATTTGCTGGCAGGTTGTCCAGAATCACCGGCGGTAGCCCGCGCGTCTCAGGCCCAAACAGCAAATAATCACCGGCTTCATAGTTCACCGCGCTGTGCGCCGGCGTGCCTTTGGTGGTCAGGGCAAAAATTCGCTGCGGGTTCTCACTGCTTAGAAAGGCGTCATAGTTGGCATGATGCTTAATGTTGGCGAATTCGTGGTAGTCCAAACCGGCACGGCGCAGCTTTTTGTCATCCCAGCCGAATCCAAGAGGTTCGATGAGATGTAACTGGAAGCCGGTGTTGGCACACAGGCGGATAATGTTGCCCGTATTTGGCGGGATTTCTGGTTCAAAAAGTACGATGTTAAGCATGCGCCCCCCTGTAAGAGGGCGCAGAATAGCAGAATCTTAACGCTGATGCAGCGGTAGCCAGATGATTAGTCGCAGGCCACCCAACGGGCTATCTTCGGCTTTCACCCAACCACGGTGCTGTTGTACTGCGGTGTCGACAATCGCCAAACCTAACCCCGTGCCGCCGGACTCCCGATCACGCGCCTCATCAGTACGGTAGAACGGACGGAAAATCTGCTCGCGGTCGGCTTCGCTCACGCCCGGACCGTCATCATCCACCGTGATGGTGATGCCTTCACTGTCGCAGGCGAAGTTCAGCGCGATACGGGTATTGGAGTAGCGAAGCGCATTGCGAACGATATTTTCAAGGGCGCTATCCAGCGCCGCCGGATTACCAAACAGCTTCCACGGACCCGGAGGTACAGGGACTTCCAGAGTTTTGCCCATCTGCTCAGCTTCAAACTGGGCATTTTCAATCACGTCGGCCCATAGCTCATTGGCTTTTAGCGTCTCCCTCGCCAGTTCGTTCTTATGCTGACTGCGGGAAAGCACTAACAGGTCGTTGATCATGCTGTCGAGGCGTTGTGCTTCCGTTTCAATACGTTGCAGCTCCTTGCCTTCACCGTGACGGCGGCGCATCAGCGCGGTCGCCAGCTGTAGGCGAGTCAGCGGGGTTCTCAGCTCGTGTGAGATGTCCGAGATAAGCCGCTGTTGAGCTGTGACCATGCGTTCAAGCGCGCTGACCATCTGGTTGAAGCTGGCCCCGGTCGCCAGAAACTCCTGCGGCCCCGCTTCCAGTTCTGGATGCTGCTTGAGATTGCCTCGCGCCACGTCGTCCGCCGCGTTTTTCAACTTACGAGCAGGTTTTGCCAGACTCCACGACAGCCAGAGTAGCAGCGGAGAACTGATTAACATGGTGACAATCAGCAGCAGGAATGGGCGGTCAAACATCAGGTTGATGAAGTCCCACTGCGGGCTGCTGGCCGGGCGAATCAGGTAAAGTTGATAATTGTCTTCACCATCGCGAACGGAAAAAGGCCCGACCATTTCAAGACGGCCATACTTTTTCTTTTTCGGACGATCTGAGTTATCCGACTGCCCAATGAAGTTACGCACTACCTGCATTTCATTGCGCTGCGCACCAATGACGCGGCCTTCGCTGGTCACCAGTAAGAGGCGCTGGCCCGGCGGAGCCCACTTTTCGATAGCGCGGAACAGCCGACGCCACCACATCAGGTCATTCGCCGGGTCGCCTGCCAGCTCGGCTTCGACATGCTGTTCAATCATCAGGCCTTGCCGCTGTTCACTATCGAGCAGCGGTGTAAGTTGGCGTGAATCAAGCTTGGGCACCATTAAAACCAGCATCAAAACTAAGGCAACGGTAAACCAGAAAATCGCAAAAATGCGTGCCGTTAGGCTGTTGATCATGTAGCGGATACCATCAAATAGCCGCGTCCGCGCAGCGTTTTAAACCAAGGATGGCCATCCTGACGATCGGGAAGTTTGCGGCGAAGGTTGGAGATATGCATGTCGATAGCACGGTCAAAAGGCGTCAGGCGTTTGCCCAGCACTTCTTGGCTCAAATGCTCACGCGACACCACCTGACCTAAATGCTTCGCCAGCAGATAGAGCAGGGTGAATTCAGTCCCGGTAAGGTCTAGCGCGACGCCGCCGAAGCTGGCTTCCTGACGACCCGGATTCAATTGCAAGCCATCCACTTCTAGCGTCGGTGAGCCGTTAGATTCGCCGGTTTGTTGCTGTTCGCTCCAGTTGGAACGGCGCAGCATGGCGCGAATACGCGCGACCAGTTCGCGATCGTTGAAAGGTTTAGGTAAATAGTCATCAGCACCAAGCTCAAGACCCAGCACGCGATCCAGCTCGCTACCGCGCGCAGTCAGCATAATGACCGGCGTTTGGTGGCGTTGACGAAGTTCTTTTAAAGTTTCAATGCCATTTTTCTTTGGCATCATCACGTCGAGCAAGAGCAAATCGATACTGTTATCCAGCTTTTCAAGCGCCTGCTCACCATCGTAAGCAACCACCACATTAAAGCCTTCCATTTCGAGCAATTCTTTTAAGAGTGAAGTCAGTTCACGGTCGTCATCAACCAACAAAATTTTATTCATTGTATTTACCTCTAAGACGCAAAATACGTCATCAATTGCCGCTATTCCATGACTTTACGTACTTTTACATGCACTGACGCATGTTTGCAGCGACCGGTTTAGACTGATTTCCAATGATTCGCGATAAGCGATAAAGATATAGGAGTTAATGATGTCCAAGGTAGCTGCATTAGTTACGGCCTCAATACTGACACTGAGTTCGGGTGTGGTTTTAGCGGATACCGCTAATGTGACGCCAGTGGCACCTTCAGCTCAAGATACCAACATGCTGGACAAGCCTCAGGAACGCAACACCATGTTTGATGGCGTTAATCTGACTGAGCAGCAGCGCCAGCAAATGCGTGACTTGATGCATCAGGCTCGTAAAGACTTACCCCATATTAATGTAGATCAGATGGAAACCATGCATCGTCTGGTCACCGCTGAGAATTTCGATCAAAAAGCTGTTCGGGCACAGGCCGAAGTCATGGCTCAGGAGCAAGTGGATCGCCAGGTTGAAATGGCCCGCATCCGCAATCAGATGTTCAATCTTCTGACTCCCGAACAGAAAAACGTATTAAACCAGAAACATGAGCAGCGCATGCAACAGATGCAGCAGCAAATGGCTGGCTTACAACCTACTTCTGCCCAGAAGCCAAGTAGTATCAGTACCCAGTAATACCCCTGTTTTTCCTTGCCATAGACACCATCCCTGTCTTCCCCACCGAAAGGTGGGGTTTTTTTTGCGGTAAAGCCCACACATTGGCGCATTAAATCTGGCGGGGGAACTCCGTTCTTTTTCTCACCTTAGATAAGACATATCTCGTATTATCAGTCAGATGTCGCTTAGAACAATGCTATTCTTAGGATAGTCGCTAATAAAGACGCTGTTTAAAGCCTGCGCGGGTTCTTTTGGCTTTCGCGATTGGCGTCTACATTTAAAGCTCCCTTGAAAGGCCATCAAAGCTCCGCTTTCTGCGAGGAAAATGCCGGAAATATGTTGTAAAAACAGGGTGAATCATTAAATTGCCAAGGGTCAACGCAGTAAGCGTATTCTTGCTGACTTGAATCAATTCAGCGATGGTGTTTTGTTATACTATAAACATCAAACGCCATTAGCCATTTAGTAGTAGTGCCAGCTAGTATCCGGGCCAATAGGCATGCTCAAGAATTCTTAAGAAATTGCATCTACAAGTTCAGAGGTGGTCATGATTAAAAAAATCGGTGTACTGACAAGTGGCGGCGATGCGCCAGGCATGAATGCCGCGATTCGCGGTGTTGTTCGTGCTGCTCTATCTGCAGGATTAGAAGTTTTCGGTATTGAAGATGGCTACTTTGGCTTGTACGAAAACCGCATGCGACCACTGGACCGCTACAGCGTGTCCGACATGATCAACCGTGGTGGTACTTTCTTAGGTTCTGCTCGCTTCCCGGAATTCCGCGATCCTGAAAACCGCAAGGTTGCTCTGCAAAACCTGAAAGACCGTGGTATCGATGGCTTAGTGGTTATCGGCGGCGACGGTTCTTACGCTGGTGCTGACCTGCTGACCAAAGAAGGCGGCATTCGCTGTATCGGTCTGCCAGGCACCATCGATAACGATGTAGCGGGTACTGACTACACCATCGGCTTCTTCACCGCGTTGGGTACTGTGGTTGAAGCGATCGACCGTCTGCGCGATACCTCTTCTTCTCACCAGCGTATTTCCATCGTTGAAGTGATGGGTCGCCACTGTGGCGATTTGACTCTGGCCGCTGCGATTGCCGGTGGTTGCGAATTCATCGCCATCCCAGAAGTTGAATTCAAACGTGATGACCTGGTTGCTGAAATCAAAGCCGGTATCGCCAAAGGTAAAAAGCACGCCATCGTTGCTATCACAGAAAAACTGGATGATATCGACGAGCTGGCTAAATACATCGAGAAAGAAACCTGCCGTGAAACTCGCGGTACCGTTTTAGGCCACATTCAACGTGGTGGCGCACCAGTCGCTTATGACCGTATTCTGGCTTCTCGCATGGGTGCTTATGCTGTTGACCTGCTGCTGGAAGAAGACCGCGACTACACCCAGGGCGGTTTCTGCATCGGTGTTGAAAACGAAAAAATGGTTCATGAATTAATTTCTATCTGTATCTCTCCAGAAAATAAGAAAAGTAAATTCAAAGAAGACTGGTACGACACGGCTAAAAAATTATTCTAAAACAGATAATTACTTAGTGATAAAGCCTCCACGCGTGGGGGCTTTTTTTTGCCCGAAAAACAGTTATTCCTGAATGGAATAGAAAAATACTTTTTAGTCTTTAGTTGTTCGATTTTTCTCTGGCAGGCTCTAGGCATCTAATACGATAAATCCAATCCATTGAAAAAATTTCTGGGAGAGAGTGAGATGCGTAAATGGGGTGTAGGTCTGGCATTACTGCTGGTGGCGACGGGCGCAATTGCGAAAGATGTTCAGATTCTGAACGTGTCTTATGATCCAACGCGTGAATTCTACGAGCAATACAACAAGGCGTTCAGCAAATACTGGCAGGGTAAAACCGGCGACACCGTAACCGTGCGTCAATCTCACGGCGGCTCTGGTAAGCAGGCGACCTCCGTTATCAATGGTATCGAGGCTGACGTCGTCACCCTCGCGCTGGCTTATGACGTGGATGCCATTGCCGAACGCGGCCGTATCGACAAAAACTGGATTAAGCGCCTGCCGGACAACTCCGCGCCTTACACCTCCACCATCGTTTTCCTGGTGAAGAAGGGCAACCCAAAACAAATTCACGACTGGAATGATTTGATCAAACCGGGCGTGTCTATCATCACGCCAAACCCGAAAACCTCGGGCGGCGCGCGCTGGAACTATCTGGCGGCGTGGGGCTACGCCCTGCATCACAACAACAATGACAAAGCGAAAGCTCAGGAATTCCTGAAAGCCTTGTTTAAAAACGTTGAAGTGCTGGACTCCGGCGCGCGTGGCGCAACCAACACCTTCGTTGAGCGCGGCATCGGCGACGTGCTGATTGCATGGGAAAACGAAGCCTTGCTGGCAACCAAGGACCTGGGCAACGACAAGTTTGAGATTGTGACGCCAAGCGAATCCATTTTGGCTGAGCCAACCGTCTCCGTGGTGGATAAAGTGGTCGACAAGCGCGGCACTCGCGAAGTGGCCGATGCTTACCTGAAGTATCTCTATTCCACTGAAGGTCAAACCATCGCGGCGGAAAACTACTACCGCCCGCGTGACCCAGCCGTTGAGAAGAAGTTTGCCGCTGAATTCCCTAAACTGAAGCTGTTCACTATCGATCAGGTGGCAGGGACTTGGGCCGAAGCGCAGAAAGACCACTTCTCGAGCGGTGGGATATTCGACCAAATCAGCAAACGCTAAATGCCCGTCATACTTGGCGCTGTAGCTGCGTTGGCTGCGGTTGCTTACCCGAATCACTGACCAGATATCGCTAATAATAAAAAACCCGGCTCTTCGCAGAGGCCGGGTTTTTTTATGCTGACGCAGCGAGTGCGTCAGAAAAGCGGATTAGGCTTTTTTCGCTTCAGCAGCGGCTTTCACGATAACCGCGAAGGCATCAGCTTTCAGAGAAGCACCGCCAACCAGCGCGCCATCGATGTCTGGCTGAGTGAACAGTTCTGCCGCGTTAGCGGCGTTTACAGAACCGCCGTACTGGATGATCACTTGTTTAGCGATTTCAGCGTCTTGTTTAGCAACGTGGTCACGGATGAATTTGTGAACCGCCTGAGCCTGAGCTGGAGTGGCAGATTTGCCGGTACCGATAGCCCAAACTGGCTCATAAGCGATAACCGCGCCTTCGAAGGCTTTAGCGCCCAGCGTGTTCAGCACGGCGTTCAGCTGTTTTGCACACACGGCTTCAGTTTGACCCGCTTCGTTTTCTGCTTCGGTTTCACCGATGCACAGCACTGGGATCAGGCCAGCGTCTTTCAGCACGCCGAATTTCTTAGCAATGAACTCGTCACTTTCTTTGTGATAAGTACGACGCTCAGAGTGACCGATGATGATGTATTTCGCACCGATGTCTTTCAGCATGTCGGCAGAAGTTTCGCCGGTGAATGCGCCAGACAGGTTGGTGTCAACGTTCTGTGCGCCAAGCGCAATGCGGCTGCCCGCCAGCGCGTGTTTAGCCTGTGACAGGTAAACTTCTGGTGGTGCGATAGCAACGCCACAACCTTCAACCGTGCTCAGCTCATTGCGCAGCGCAGCGATCAGTTCGTTAACCATGTGGGTGCTGCCGTTCAGTTTCCAGTTACCCATCACTAATGGATGTCGCATGTTTTTTCCTCCAAAAGGGGACGCGAGTGTCGATTAAAATTTCTGCCAAACAAGCAGATTACCTGCCCAATAGTATAGAGAGGATCACAACTAAAGGCTTTGCTTTTTGTCATTAATTGCCGTTATCCAAGGCTTATGAAAGCGCGAGTTTTACCGGCTCTACGGCGAAGGTCAGCCCCTTCTCGCCGTTATCTGAAATCACGTAACGAATCGCGCCGACCTGCTGTTGGTAGAACTGCTGGCCTTTGCCTTTGTCGATCAGCGACGCCACTTTTGCCACGCTTTGCTCCACCGTCAGCGTACCGTCAAACTCGCGCATTAGGTTCGCCATGTAGCTGATAGCCAGCGTGCGCGCGGCTTTGGCCTCCGGCCCTTGGATGGGCAGGTAGGTGATTTGCAGAGTTTTGATTTTCCCGGTGCCTTTCTCCAATGCTGTAGAAGCATAGAGATTCTCATTAATCTTGCTGGCAGCGCGGGTCAGCAGGTCATTGCCGGTTTTGTCGGTAATGGCGCGGAATTCGCTGATCTGCTGACTCGGGTTGGCCGCGTTATATTTTTCGCGAAAGCTCACCAGCGTCATTTCGAAAGTCGGGGCGCCCGCCAGTAGATAAGGCGCTTTCGGCATCTCCTCGACGGTCTGGTGCTCGGCGGGTGGTTCCGCATTGGCCTGAGTCAGCCCTGAAATCAGCAGCAGCGCGGGAAGCGCGAGGCGAAGAATGAAGTTTGCAGTCATAAGCCTGTTCTGTTTTGAAGCGATACCCGATTAGAGCGGGGATCAGGGGGCAATGTCAAAAGGAGTGCGTAAACATTGTCTGCATCTGGCCGGGCTGGGTTACACTTTGCGGCAGTTTTCTGACCTGACTTTGATGGAATGCTTCCCCGATGACCCTGCAACACGCACTCTTTTCATTTAATGGCCGCATGGGCCGCCGTGAGTTTTGGATTTGGATGGTCAGCTGGCTGGTGCTGATGGTGGCGGTGTTCACCTTTGCCGACAGACAGTGGATCGAAATCCAATCCGCCGCTTTTGCCGTGGTGGTTTTGCTGTGGCCCACCGCCGCGGTGATGGTGAAACGCCTGCACGACCGCAATAAATCGGCGTGGTGGGCACTGCTGTTTATTCTGGCGTGGATGCTGGCGGCGGGGCATTGGGACATGATCCCGACGCTGTGGCAGTGGGTGGTCGGCAGGCTGCTTCCGGCGGTGATTTTCGTGATGCTGATTATCGACTGCGGCGCCTTCGTGGGAACGCCGGGCACAAATCGCTTTGGCCCGGAAGCAGAGAGCGTCAGGTTCAAATAGCCTGCGGCTCTAATCTTGATCTTACCAGTAATGCTCGCTGGTCATATGGCCCGGTTTGCGTTTCAAATGCTTACGCATTCCGCGGCTGTCTTTGAGGATTTGCTGGGTATCGCGCACCATCTGCGGGTTGCCGCACAGCATAATATGGCTGTCTTCGGCATCCATTTTCAGCCCCACGGCGGCTTCCAGCGAACCATCTTCAATCAGCGCCGGTACGCGACCTGTCAGCGATCCCGCCACTTCTTCACGGCTCACCACGGTCTGAATATGCAACTTGCCGTTATAGCGCTGCTGAAGCTGCTGCATCAGCGGCAGGTAGCTGAGGTCTTGCGAGAAGCGCGCGGCGTGAACCAGCACGATGTTCTTAAAGCGATCTAGGCCGATGCCTTCCTGCAAAATGGATAAGTACGGGCCAATGGCCGTGCCGGTCGCCAGCATCCATAGGGTGTCGCATTCTGGCACTTCATCAATGACGAAAAAGCCCGCAGCCTCTTTAGTGACCTGAATCTCGCTGCCAATCTGCATGTCGTTCAGGCGAGGGCTGAGCTTGCCTTCTGGGACAGTCACCAGATAGAACTCAAGATTGGGATTGCTTGGCGCATTAACGTAGGAATAGGCGCGCTGGACGCGTTCACCGTCGATTTCTAACGACAGCTTAGCGAACTGGCCCGCGGTGAATGCATCAATGGGCGCACTCACCTGAATACTGAACAGGGCATCTGTCCAGCGGTCGACTTTGGTGATGCTGCCTGTAACCCAATCAGCCATAAAAAAGTACTCCGTGTTAAGTCCATGGTGCAGCGCGTCGGCGCTTCATTTACCTCGCTGATTTTATTTCACATTCACCGAATCCATTATCGATTAAATGTTATCAACCTGTTTACGGTGGGTAAGAGATGCTCGCGTGTCGTACCGTTATCTTTACGAAACTGGCACTAAAGCCCGCCACTGGCGTAAACAGAGTTTTCCGCCTGCCTCTCGCTTATTCCTACGGTTTTGTTAATTTATGCGCCGACTGCTTACCCCACCGAAACTGGCTCAATATGCTGGTATTCGGATGCCTTAATGGTTAATGAACTAGAAAATGAAAAAACTGGAAAATATTCACCTGCTGGTGATGTTGATTTTGCTGGTGGCCGTAGGGCAAATGGCGCAAACCATCTATGTGCCGAATATCGCGGATATGGCATCAAGCCTGGCCGTAAAACCGGGGGCGGTTCAGCGAGTGATGGCGGCCTATTTAATCGCTTACGGCTCGTCACAGCTCATCTACGGGCCGCTGTCGGATAAGATTGGGCGCAAGCCGGTGATCCTCACCGGGATGATGATTTTTCTGGTCGGCGCCGCCACCGCCATGATGGCGCAGAGCCTGACGATTTTAATTATTGGCAGCGCCGTGCAGGGTATGGGCACCGGCGTGGCGGGCGTGATGGCGCGCACCATGCCGCGCGATTTATACAGCGGTGGCGCGTTACGTCAGGCTAACAGCCTGTTAAACATGGGGATTTTGGTCAGCCCGCTGGTCGCGCCAATCATTGGCGGCGCGCTGGCGGCGTGGCTGGGCTGGCGTGCCAGTTTTGGTTTCCTGTTATTGCTGTGCGCCGGCGTGGCGTTTTCCATGTATCGCTGGCTGCCAGAGACGCGCCCGGCTAACGATGAGCCGCGCGGTATGCTGAGCAGCCTTCACCTGCTGCTGGCGGACGGCAACTTCAGCCGCTATCTCGTGATGCTGGTCGGTGCTTTGGCGGGCGTGGCGGTCTTTGAAGCCAGCTGCGGGGTGCTGATGGGCGGCGTGTTGAAGCTCAGCGCGATGACCGTCAGCCTGTTGTTTATTCTGCCTATTCCGGCGGCCTTCTTCGGCGCGTGGTATGCCGGGCGGGCGGAGAAGAGCTTCAACCAGCTGATGTGGCACTCGGTGATCAGCTGCTTGCTGGCGGGCGTGCTGATGTGGATCCCTGGCTGGCTGGGCGTGATGAACATCTGGACGCTGATTGTTCCGGCGTCGCTGTTCTTCTTCGGCGCGGGGATGCTGTTCCCGCTGGCGACCACCGGCGCGATGGAGCCTTTCCCCTATCTCGCTGGCGCGGCCGGGGCCTTGGTGGGTGGCATTCAGAATATCGGTTCCGGGCTGGTGGCGTGGATGTCAGCCATGCTGCCGCAAACCGGGCAGTTCAGCCTTGGCCTGCTGATGTTCGCCATGGCGCTGCTGATTCTGCTCTGCTGGTGGCCGATGGCCAATCGCCAGCAGGAGCAGGGGCATACCATCTAACTCAGCGCGCGAAACATAAAAAAAGCAGAGCCATGGCTCTGCTTTTTGCTTTTATGGCCGAGTTAATACAGCCAATTAGATGATGAACTCGTGCAGAGCAGCATCTTTGCGGTCGAGGAAGTGGGTCGAGCGAATGCGGCGAATGGTACGCGATTTGCCGCGGATCAGCAGGGTTTCGGTGGTCGCCATGTTGCCTTTGCGGCTAATGCCTTCCAGCAGGTCGCCCTTGGTGATGCCGGTCGCTGAGAAAATCACGTTGTCGTTGCGCGCCATGTCGTCGAGCTGCAACACCTTACCGGCCTCAATACCCATCGCCTTACAGCGCACCAGCTCTTCTTCGCCAATGCGGCGGTTTTCTTGGGTGTCGCCTTTCACATCGTGACGCGCCAGCAGGCGGCCCTGCATATCGCCGTCCAGCGCACGGATCACCGCCGCCGAAATCACCCCTTCCGGCGCGCCGCCGATGCCATACAGCACATCAACTTCGCTCTCCGGCATACAGGTCAGAATGGTTGCGGCGACGTCGCCGTCGGGGAAGGCAAACACGCGCACGCCGGATTGCAGCATGGCGCGAATAGCCTCGTCGTGGCGCGGTTTGGCCAGAGTAGCCACGGTCAGTTCGCTCAGTGGTTTACCCAAGGCTTTGGCGATATTTTGCAGATTTTCCGCCAGCGTCAGGTCTAAATTAATCGCGCCTTTAGCGCCGGGGCCGACGGCGATTTTTTCCATGTACATGTCAGGGGCGTTGAGGAAGGAGCCTTTGTCGCCCACGGCCAGCACGGCCAGCGCGTTGGACTGGCCCATGGCAGTCATGCGAGTGCCTTCGATGGGGTCAACCGCGATATCCACCGCGTCGCCTTTGCCTGTGCCAACCTGTTCGCCGATGTAGAGCATCGGCGCTTCGTCAATCTCACCTTCGCCAATGACGATTTGCCCGTCGATGTCGACCTTATTCAGCATAATGCGCATTGCCTGCACGGCGGCGTTGTCGGCGAGATTTTTGTCGCCACGGCCGAGCCATTTATAGCCAGCCAGCGCGGCGGCTTCGGTGACGCGGGAGAACTCGATAGCTAATTCACGTTTCATGGATAAACCCATTCGAAGAAAAATAAGGTGGGTGAGGCAAATGCTCATCGCTGGGGCGGATTTTAGCATAGGGGCAGGGCAGAAAAAGCGCATAAAAAAACTCCCCGTTAAGGGGAGTTTGCTTGGCGCTGATGATGGCGGGTTCCGCGAGAACCCGACCGGACGCGATCACTCGTCGTGATCTTCCCATGAACGCACGCGCGCCACGGCTTTCTGCCAGCCTTTGTAGCGGAAGTTACGCTCGGTGGTTTCAATGCTTGGGCGGAATTCACGTTCGATAGTGGCTTTGCTGCGCACTTCGTCCAGATCATTCCAGAAGCCCACCGCCAGACCCGCCAGGAATGCCGCACCCAGCGCGGTCACTTCCAGCACCGCCGGACGCTCAACGCGCGTGCCGAGGATGTCAGACTGGAATTGCATCAGGAAGTTGTTAGCCACCGCGCCGCCGTCCACGCGCAGAGCCTGCAGGCGTGCGCCCGAGTCAGCTTGCATGGCGTCCAGCACGTCGCGAGTCTGGTAAGCGATAGATTCCAGCGTGGCGCGAATGATGTGGTTGCTGTTGGCGCCACGGCTCAGGCCGAAGATAGCGCCACGGGCATACGGGTCCCAGTAAGGTGCGCCAAGGCCGGTGAAGGCCGGCACCACGTACACGCCGTTGGTGTCTTTAACTTTGCCCGCGAAGTATTCGGAGTCGGTGGCGTCGCTGATCAACTTCAGCTCGTCGCGCAGCCATTGAATGGACGCACCGCCGACGAATACCGCACCTTCCAGCGCATAGTTCACTTCGCCGCGAGGGCCGCAGGCGATGGTGGTCAGCAGGCCGTTTTTGGAGGTTACAGCTTCAGTACCGGTGTTCATCAGCAAGAAGCAGCCGGTGCCGTAGGTATTTTTCGCCATGCCTTTCTGCACACAAAGCTGGCCGTACAGAGCTGCCTGCTGGTCACCGGCGATCCCTGCGATAGGAATACGAGTACCGCCTTTACCACCAATGTTGGTCTGGCCGTAAACTTCAGAAGAAGGGCGAACTTCCGGCAGCATTTCGCGCGGAATATCCAGCACTTCCAGCATGCGCTCATCCCATTTCAGATCATGGATGTTGAACAGCATGGTACGGGAGGCGTTAGTGTAATCAGTAACGTGAACGCGTCCCTGAGTCATCTTCCACACCAGCCAAGTGTCGACGGTACCGAACAGCAGCTCGCCACGCTTAGCGCGCTCGCGGGAGCCTTCTACGTGGTCCAGGATCCACTTCACCTTAGTACCGGAGAAGTAAGGGTCAACCACTAAGCCAGTGTTTTCACGGATGTACTCTTCCATCCCGTCCTTTTTCAGCTTCTCACAGATGTCAGCTGTACGACGGCACTGCCAAACGATGGCGTTATAAATGGGTTTACCGGTCTCTTTTTCCCACACGATGGTGGTTTCACGCTGGTTGGTGATACCAATACCGGCGATTTGGTCAGAGTTGATGTCCGCTTTTGCCAGCACTTCTACCAGCACTGAGCTTTGCGAAGACCAGATCTCCATTGGGTCATGCTCGACCCAGCCGGATTTCGGATAAATTTGGGTAAATTCGCGCTGGGAAACGCTGACGATATTGGCGTCATGGTCAAGCACGACCGCGCGGGAGCTGGTGGTGCCTTGATCGAGCGCGACGATGTATTTTTTTTCGTGAGTCGTATCTGCTGACATAATAATATTCCTACGAATTAGAGAGCTGTGAACAATATAGCCAATTACGCTTTACGCTGTTTTGATGCCTGCTGGGCCGCTTTCTCTTCCGCTTCCTCATTGATTTCGTAAGGCAGGTGGCGACCAACCAGCGTCTTATAACCTACAGCACCCAGAGATGCGCCAATCAGCGGGCCAAAAATCGGGACTAAGAAGTAAGGGATGTCACGCGCGCCGGTGAAGGCCACTTTGCCCCAGCCTGCGAAGTAGGCGAACAGCTTAGGACCGAAGTCACGAGCTGGGTTCAGGGCGAAGCCGGTCAATGGACCCATTGAAGCACCGATAACGGCGATCAGGATACCGATTAACAGCGGAGCCAGCGGGCCACGCGGGATGCCGTTGCCGTCGTCAGTCAGGCCCAGAATCAGCGCCATCAGCACGGCGGTGATCACCACTTCAACCAAGAATGCCTGCAACACGCTGATGTGTGGGTTCGGGTAGGTAGAGAAGATGCCTGCCAGATCCAAACTCTCGACGCTGCCGCGTACCATATTGTGGCTTTGTTCGAAATCGAAGAACAGGTTGTAGTACAGACCGTAAACCAGAGCGGCGGCGCAGAAAGCCCCCGCAACTTGCGCGATGATGTAAGGCAGAACTTTGCGTCCTTCAAAGTTCGCGAACAGGCAAAGCGCGACAGTGACTGCTGGGTTAAGGTGAGCGCCAGACACGGCTGCGGTCAGGTAGATGGCCATTGCCACACCAAAACCCCAGACGATACTAATTTCCCACTGGCCAAAGCCTGCGCCGGCAAGCTTCAATGCAGCAACACATCCTGCACCAAAGAAAATGATAAGCCCGGTACCTAGAAACTCAGCGATGCACTGACCTTTTAATGTGGAACTCATGGTTTGGCTCATAGTCGGATCCTATAAAGGATAATGTTAAGGGTTAGTTATAATTTTTCTTACTGGACGTACGTGAACGTAATCGGAATAAGACATTCATCAGTAAATGAGAATGTAATGTGAATTTATCGTTAACGAGCATAAACGAGAAATAGCGAAATCAAATTTTGTGTGTTGTGTCATAAAAATGAGCGATTTCGAGTATCGCACTGGTTAGACCAACCGCAAAAAACGGTTTTTGGCGCGCGTTTGACCCGCGTTTATCCCTATTTCTTCCCTGATTGCGTCCCTAACGCGCACAAGGTCATTCGGATGCCTTCCGCCCGTCAGACCCCTTGTTAGACTGACTTTAGGCGAAATTGCTGGCGTGATCCTTCGACTCGTCTCGCTTTTTAAGCATTTGCTGATAGTTTTGTCGTTAAAATTGCAACAGACTGCGTGTAGGGCAGGGTTGTTGCTAGACAGGGCAGTACTGGCTACATACAATCGTATTTCAAGACATCCGCAGATTTGACGGCGTTTCCATCCCGAAATATCAATAAAATCTGCGTGGTGCGAGAATTCAGAGTCGTGTCCGGACGATGCGACAGAACTTACCAGATGTACGCCTTGCGAACATGAAGAGGACCGAAGAATGTCATTTGAAGTATTTGAGAAATTAGAAGCGAAAGTTCAGCAAGCGATTGATACCATTACTTTATTGCAAATGGAAATCGAAGAACTGAAAGAACAGAACAACAACCTGTCTCAGGAAGTTCAGCAAGCCAGCGGCAACCATGAGTCACTGGTGCGTGAAAACGCGCAGCTGAAAGAAGAACAACACGTGTGGCAAGATCGTCTGCGCGCACTGTTAGGGAAAATGGAAGAAGTCTGATCCAGCCTTCTTTGCATAACTTGCTCCCATAAAAAAAGCCCGCGCTGCGGGCTTTTTTATTGCAGAAGCATCTGCGTTTAGGGGATCACTCGAGGTCGAGTGCATCCTCTGACAGGATGATGCCGGTGTTATCAGCATACAAATGGTCACCGGTGAAGAAGGTGACACCGCCGAAGTTGACGCGGATATCACTCTCACCAATGCCTTCGCTTGCTGCGCCAGCAGGGATTGCGGCCATTGCCTGAATGCCGATGTCCAGGTCCTGCAAGTCATCCACCTGACGCACCGCGCCGTAAATCAGGATGCCTTCCCACTGGTTTTCCAGTGCCAGCGTCGCGAGGTCAGCGTCGAGCAGAGCACGGCGAACCGAGCCACCGCCGTCGACCACCAACACGCGGCCTAAACCGTTTTGCTCCAACAGATCATAAAGCAAGCCATTGTCTTCAAAGCACTTCACCGTGGTGATCTGCCCGCCAAATGAAGTACGTCCGCCAAAGTTGGAGAACAAGGGTTCAACGACATTCACTTCTTCGTGATAGATGTCGCATAGTTCGGAAGTATCGTATTTCATAGGATTTCATCTGGTTGCTGCATGAATGTGCAGTATATCCCTTTCTGAAGGCTGTTGGCAAAAGCATCAATTGTTAAATTTCGCTTTCAGCCAGACTTAGCTTGGATTGCTAATTGAGTAACAGGCCGACGGCAAACAGCACGTTAGTCAATAAAGCGACCTTCACCATGTTCTCCAGCAGGGGACGGATACCCTCAGCGGTAGGTTCGCGCATCACCGTGAGGACGTGTTTAGCCAGCAGCGGCAGCGCCAGAATAAAGAGCCAACCGAAGCCGTTGTGCAAGTGCAGTAGGGCAAACAACGCCAGACAGAGCACGGCACCGCTAATGATGAATGCGTGATAGCGACGGGCATTTTTTGGCCCAAGGCGCACCGCCAGCGTGTTCTTGCCGTTGGCGCTGTCAGTTTCGATATCGCGCAAATTATTGATGTTCAGGACGGCGGTGGCTAATAAGCCGGTAGCCGTGGCGGGCAGCATGACAATCCAGTCGAAATACCCGGCCTGCAAATAGAAGGTACCGGCCACGCTTATCCAGCCGAAGAACACCAATACGGAAATGTCACCAAGGCCCATATAGCCGTAAGGACGAGTGCCGACGGTGTAGGTAATAGCCGCGCCAATCGACAGCAAACCGAGGATCAGGAAGCCGACCACGTCGCTGGGTTTCTGGCAGGCGACGGCAATTAGCGCGATACCCGAAATCACGGCTAGCGCCACGGTCAGAATGATGGCGCGCTTCATCTGGCTGGCGTTGATTAACCCTTTTTGCATGCCGCGCAATGGCCCGATGCGATCCGGCGTATCACTGCCTTTTTCAGCATCGCCATAATCATTGGCTAGATTGGACAGAATTTGCAGCAGCCCGGCGGTGAGCAGCGCGAGGAGCGCCGTTAACGGGTGAAACACGCCTTGCAGGCTGGCGACAGCGGAACCCATCACGATGGAGGCGAAGGCCAGAGGCAGCGTTCGCAGGCGGAGACTTTCCAGCCAGGCTTTGGTCGGCGATGTCGTATTGCAGGGGGTTATCATGCTCATATTTTTTTCGCTCAATAAACTGATGTTTCGCCCAGAAATAAAAAGGGAGGCATAACGCCTCCCAATGGATAACTTTCGAAACGTATGAGCGAATTATAAGATGAAACGGCTCAGATCTTCATCAGCAACCAGCTGATCAAGATGGCTACGAACATAATCTGCATCAATGTTTATGGAGATACCGTTACTTTCGCTCGCGTCGTAAGAGATATCTTCCATTAAACGCTCCAGCACGGTGTGCAGTCGACGCGCACCGATGTTCTCGGTGGTTTCGTTAACTTGCCATGCCGCTTCGGCGATACGACGGATACCGTCAGCAGTAAAATCAACGGTCACGCCTTCGGTTGCCATCAAGGCTTTGTACTGGTGAGTCAGCGACGCACTTGGCTCAGTCAGGATGCGTTCGAAGTCTTCCGTCGACAGAGCTTGCAGCTCGACGCGGATCGGCAGACGACCCTGCAATTCAGGGATCAGGTCTGACGGGCTGGCAGTCTGGAAAGCGCCGGAAGCGATAAACAGAATATGGTCAGTTTTCACCATGCCGTGCTTGGTCGAAATGGTGCAGCCTTCAACCAGTGGCAGCAGGTCACGCTGCACGCCTTCGCGTGAAACGTCAGGGCCGGAGCTTTGACCGCCGCGTTTACAGATTTTGTCGATTTCGTCGATGAACACGATGCCGTGCTGCTCAACGGCTTCGATAGCCTGCTCTTTCAACTCTTCCGGGTTAACCAGCTTGGCGGCTTCTTCTTCGATCAACAGCTTGTACGCTTCTTTGATCTTCATTTTGCGCGGTTTCTGCTTCTGCCCGGCCATGTTTTGGAACATAGACTGCAGCTGGCTGGTCATCTCTTCCATGCCCGGAGGGGACATGATTTCGACGCCCATTGGCGCGGCGGCGACATTGATTTCGATCTCTTTGTCGTCGAGTTGGCCTTCACGCAGCTTTTTGCGGAAAGACTGGCGTGCCGCAGAAGGTTCCTGCGTTTCGTCAGTCTGGCCCCAGTTGTTTTTCGCCGGTGGGATCAGCACGTCGAGAATGCGCTCTTCGGCCAGTTCTTCGGCGCGATAGCGGTTTTTCTCGATGGACTGCATGCGCACCATCTTCACCGCAGAGTCGGTTAAGTCGCGAATAATGGAGTCGACTTCTTTACCCACGTAGCCCACTTCGGTGAACTTGGTGGCTTCGACTTTGATGAACGGCGCGTTAGCGAGCTTCGCCAGACGACGAGCGATTTCGGTTTTACCGACACCGGTTGGGCCGATCATCAGAATGTTTTTTGGAGTGACTTCGTGACGCAGCGTCTCTTCGAGCTGCATACGGCGCCAGCGGTTACGCAGTGCAATGGCGACGGCGCGCTTTGCTTTGTCCTGCCCAATGATGTAGCTGTCGAGTTCGCTGACTATCTCGCGCGGGGTCATTTCAGACATGTTTTCGATCCTTACGCTTTAGAAGACAATTCTTCGATGGTGTGGAATTGGTTGGTGTAAATACAGATATCCCCGGCAATGCTCAGCGACTTCTCAACGATGTCACGAGCGCTCAGTTCTGTATTTTCCAGCAACGCGCGAGCAGAAGCCTGAGCGTAAGGACCACCGGAGCCGATAGCAATCAGGTCATTCTCAGGCTGAATCACGTCGCCGTTGCCGCTAATGATTAGCGAGGCATTTTCGTCAGCGACGGCCAGCAGCGCTTCAAGACGGCGCAGCATACGGTCAGTACGCCAGTCTTTCGCCAGTTCTACGGCGGCTTTGACCAGATGGCCCTGGTGCATTTCCAGTTTGCGTTCGAACAGCTCAAACAGCGTGAAGGCGTCAGCCGTGCCGCCCGCAAAGCCGGCGATCACTTTGTCGTTATACAGGCGACGTACTTTCTTCACGTTGCCCTTCATCACGGTATTTCCCAATGTGGCTTGACCATCACCACCAATAACGACCTGGCCGTTGCGGCGTACACTTACAATTGTTGTCACGAGCAGTTCCTCGTTGCAGACGGAAAAGATCCCCGCACTCTTGTGTTACACATCAGTGTCACATAAGAGCACGAGGCATATTGAAGTTATAGATTGGGGAGGAAAATGGGTTTTCAACCCCCGGTTGCGAGGGGAATGCAACCGGAGATGCCAGCGTTTTTAAGACGCGACAGGGTGCCGTCAGCGCCAGCACGATTATTGTAAGGGCCGATAACGACGCGATTCCAGCCGCCACCGGTGGTGATTCGGCCTTCAAAACCTTCAAATGCCAGCTTGGCGCGCTGCGATTCTGCCTGCTCGCTACCTTTGAAAGAACCGCACTGAACCATAAAGCGCTGGGTTTTTTCCTGCTCTTTCGGTTTGTCCTTCGGTTTTTCCGGCGCGACTTCAGTAATGGCAGCAGGTTGCTGCTGCTGAGGCTGCTCTTTCGGTTTCGGCTTCGGCGCCACAGGCTGAGTTTGCGCCTGAGTCTGAGGAGCACGAACCGGCTGCTGCGTCTGCTGCACGTTTCTCGGCGTAGTCTGCTGAGTATTGTGCTGCACATTCTGTTGCTGCTGTTGCACAGGCTGCCGCTGAGTGTAGGTCGGCTGCACGTTCTGTTGAGAATAAGTCTGCTGAGGCTGCTGCGTATACGGCTGTTGCGACGTGGTCTGACGTTGGGCAGGCTGCGTGCGCGTCGCCTGCGTTGGGTCGTTATACGGCACTTCGGACAGCGTGGTCGGCTGCTGGCGCATGTCGGCCTGCATCTGGTCCAGCAACTGGCGCTGTTCCGGCGTCAACTGCGTTTTAGTTTGCACATTGCCACCCGCCGTCGGCTCAGTCGGGGTAGACACGCCCATCTGACGATTTTCCAACTCTTTGATATAACGCCAGCGTTCTTCAGGTTTTGGCGGCAAGCCGTTGCCCGGCCGAACAGGGTGCGTCGGCAGAATCGCTGCATCTTCAGGTTTATTGTGCGTAATAAAATAGAGGCCACCAATGAATACCACCAGGACCGCAACGGCTAATACCACCATGGTTTTGGAGATCATCGGGGAACTGCGTTTTTTTCGGCTAGTTGGTTTCCGCCGCGCTCCTGAGCGCCCACGGCTTACATAGTCTCTTTGTGCCACTATCGTTTCGCTGCGTCGTAATGATGGAAGAAGTGCGTCATGTTACTGAACCTTGAACCTTATCTGAAACGAAAACTTAATGAAGTATAAACATATAATTAGCGTTTGGGTGCGGCGGTACTACCGCGGATGACCAGTTCGCTTTCCAACAAACGTGAGCCACTTTGTACTGAATGCCCATTGAGCTGCTCAAGCAATAATAACATGGCCTGACGACCAAGCTGGAATCTTGGTTGAGCCACCGTGGTTAAAGGCGGGTCGAAGTACTGACTTTGCTTGATATCATCAAAGCCTACCACCGATAAATCTTCTGGAATGCGCAGACCCATCTTCTTGGCCTGGAACATCGCGCCGATAGCCATCACGTCGTTGTGGCAGAAAATCGCCGTTGGCGGCACTGGCTGCGACATCAAATCGATCAGTGCCAGCGCCCCCGACTCATAGCTAAAATCGCCTTTCGCCGAGTAGTCTGCTTCCACATTTAATCCACTGCGGCGCAGCGCCTGAATATACCCCTGAGTGCGGTACTGACACAGCGGCATTTGGTCCGGGCCGGTAATGCAGCCAATGCGCTGATGGCCCAAGCCAATCAGATAATGCACGGCTTCATAGGCGGCGGTCAGGTTATCAATGTGCACGGTCGGCAATTCCAGCTCTGGTGCGAATTCATTGGCCATCACCATTGGCGGCAAATTGCGCTGTTCTTCTTTGCTGGCGTCGAAAGGCAGGTCCGAGCCGAGCAGCAGCATACCGTCAATCTGCTTAGTAATAATCAGATTAATAAAGGTTTTCTCTTGCTGGTTCTGCTGGGCGCAATCGCCAATCAGCACCAGATAACCATGTTCAGCCGCGGTGCGCTCGATCCCTTGGATCACATCCGCAAAGTAGGGATCGCAGATGTCGGGGACGATCACCAGAATAGTGCGGGATTCGTTGCGTTTTAAGTTCCGTGAAAGGGCGTGAGGAGAATATCCAACGGCGAGCACCGCCTGCTCGACCTTTTGGCGAGTGGGCGCTGAGACCTTTTCCGGATTCATTAATGCACGAGATACCGTCGCGGTCGAAACACCGGCCATTTCAGCTACGTCTTTCATCGTCGCCGCGTTTAAATCTTTCTTCTCGTCCAACGCATCTCCCCTTGCAACAGCATCATTCTGATACGACAACATGGATGTTCCTCTCAACGCGACACCCTTCTGGGTGCGCCTAACCTATCCGGCTTTTGGCGGCTGCGTAGCTCATCACATTCTAAACAGATTGTGGTTAGGATTTGTTACCTAATTTGCATCAAAAGTGTGACGCAGATGCTTTTTTTAGATCCATCCCGCATAAATGCAATCGATTAGCTGTCGATAGGGTCGACATCCAGCGTCCATTTAACCTTTTTCGCTTGGGGCAGGGCGTTAATCAGCGACTGCGAGCTTTTCAGCAGCTGCTGCAAAACGCGGCGTGAAGGGTGCTGCAATAAGAGCTGCCAGCGGAAACGGCCGTTGCGCTTGGCGGCCAGCGCCGGGACGGGGCCGAGTATCCACAGCGACTCATCTTTTAGCGGGCTGGATTCCAGCAAATTGCGTAACTGCTGCAAGAACAGTTGGGATTGCTGATTATCGTGATCCTCGGAGCGAATCAGAATATGGCTGGTGTATGGCGGTAAAAAGACGCTTTTGCGCTCGGCCAGCGTCTGCTTGGCGAAGGCGTCATAGCCCTGCTCCAGCAGCACTTTCAACAGCGGATGCTCCGGATGGTGGGTTTGTAGCACCACCTCCCCCTGCTTGCCAGCGCGGCCCGCGCGGCCTGAAACCTGGGTATACAGCTGGGCGAATCGCTCGGCGGAGCGGAAATCAGCTGAGAACAGCGCGCCATCGACATCCAGCAAGGAGACCAGCGTGACGTCGGGGAAGTGGTGCCCCTTAGCCAGCATCTGCGTGCCAATCAGGATGCGCGCGCCGCCGCGATGCACTTCCGCCAAATGCTGCTCCAGCGAGCCTTTGCGGCTGGTGGTGTCGCGGTCAATGCGGGTAATTGGCGTGTCGGGGAACAGCGGGGCAAGCTCCTGCTCGAGCTGCTCTGTGCCGACACCCACCGAAACCAGCTGCGTCGAGCCGCAGTGCGGGCACTGGTGCGGCACCGCGCGCTGGCTGTCACAGTGATGGCAGCGCAGCTGACGCTGGTTTTGGTGCAGGGTGTAGTAGTGGTCGCAGCGCTGGCACTCGGCTATCCAGCCGCATTCGTGACACAGCAGCGCGGGCGCGTAGCCCCGGCGGTTAAGGAACAGCATCACCTGATTATCGGCTTTCAGATGCTGCTGCATGCGCTGGATCAGCGGCTGAGAAAGACCAACCTTGAGCGGCATGCCTTTTAAATCAATCAGCTGATGCTGTGGCGGCTTGGCATTACCGGCGCGCTTGGTGAGTTTTAATTGGCGATATTTGCCCAACTCGACGTTGTTGAGTGTCTCGAGAGCCGGCGTCGCCGACCCCATAATGATCGGAATATTTTCTTCGTGGGCGCGGAACACGGCCAAGTCACGCGCGTGGTAGCGCCAGCCTTCCTGCTGCTTATAAGAGCCGTCGTGCTCTTCATCGATGATGATCACGCCCAGCCGGGCAAAAGGGGTAAATAAGGAGGAGCGGGTGCCAATCACAATCCCGGCTTCGCCATTGCGGGCGCGCAGCCAGACGGCGAGGCGTTCGCTGTCGTTCAGGCCAGAGTGCAGCACGTCCACCGGGGCGCTAAAACGCTCGCGAAAGCGCGCGATGGTCTGTGGCGTCAGGCCAATTTCCGGCACCATCACCAGCGCCTGTCTCCCCTGCGCCAGAATATTTTCCAGCACGCTTAGATAGACTTCGGTTTTGCCTGAACCTGTCACACCGGCCAAAAGCCATGCCGAGAATTGCTGGTCTTCGCTGCGAATTGCCCCGACGGCGGTGGCCTGCTCGGTGTTTAAACGCAGGCGTTCGCCCACTACGCTGAAGTCGCTGCGCCAGTCGTGAGTCTCGGGCGCAATGCTGCGCAGGTCGGCCAGCCCTTTGGCCCGCAGAGCCTGTAGCGCGGCGTCGGTTAGCTCAAGGTCGCTGACCTGATGGCGATAAATTCCGCCCTGCATTAAGGCCGCCATTGCCTGCTGCTGTTTCGCCGCGCGTTTTAAGCTCTCAAGGGGCGTCGCCCGGCCTTGTTCGGTGGCGAACCACTGCCACAGCGGGGTTAATTCAGCAGGCTTTCCCTGTCTCAGTAAGACGGGCAGGGCGTGGAACAGCACTTCGCCAAGGGGAAAATGGTAATAGTCGGTGGCCCACAGCAGGATGCGCCATAAATCTGGGGTGAACAGGCTGGAGGCGTCGAGCACCTCGCGCACCGGTTTGAGCTTGTCGATGCCAAACTCGCTGCTGTCGCTGACCGCGACGACAATGCCAATTGCATCGCGTTTACCGAAGGGTACGCTGACGCGACAGCCTTTTACTACCACCATGCCATCAGGCAAAAGGTAGTCAAACGTGCGGGCGAGCGGGACGGGTAAAGCAACGTGGGCAACAGGCATTAAGGGGTCCAGACTTTAAAAAAATGACGAGATAGTGTACACTGTGTCGTTCGAAATGCATGAACATCATTGCGCGGCATAGATAGATTCTGTATGATTCGCCGCCTTTGGTGCATTTCGCATCAAAACCTAATCATCCACTACGCGTGGTGTCCGACGAAACAGGGTTGGATAGCGACGCGGCCTTAAGAAGAGGTTTTCCCATGAAAGACGGTATCCATCCTAAATACGTAGAAGTTACTGCAAACTGCTCATGCGGTAACGTGATCAAAACTCGCTCAACAGTGGGTCACGATCTGAACCTGGACGTTTGTGGTAACTGCCACCCGTTCTATACTGGTAAACAACGTGAAGTTGCTACCGGTGGCCGTGTTGACCGCTTCAACAAGCGTTTCAGCGTGCCATCCAGCAAGTAATATTTGCTGTAGAGCAAGAAAAGGCGCCAATGGCGCCTTTTTTGTTGCCTGCTATTTAGCAAAAGGTTGGTAAACCACAACCCGTTTCACTAAAACGCTTCGCTTATCCATTTCACACACAGCCTGCACGAACAGAGCTCTCTTCCACTAAAACACTCTTCAACTGAAAAACACTCTGCCACTAAAATGATCCCTGCACGGCGTGGCCGCACAGGTCTTCATCATCAGCTTTTACTTAGTATTCCCAAGTATCAGGGTCAACGCCCAGCTCGCGCATCAGGATTTTCGCTGCTTCTGGAATTTCATCGCTGCGCTCTTTACGCAGGTCTGCATCGTTCGGCAAAGGCTGGCCGGTAAAGGCATGCAGGAAAGCCTCACACAGCAATTCACTGTTGGTCGCATGGCGCAGGTTGTTCACCTGACGGCGAGTACGTTCGTCAGTGAGAATTTTAAGAACCTTCAGCGGAATGGATACCGTGATTTTTTTTACTTGCTCGCTTTTCTTACCGTGTTCAGCGTAAGGGCTGACATATTCGCCGTTCCACTCAGCCATGGGACACCTTAAATTTATCAAAAAAAATAATGTTCTGAAAACCGGGGGATTATGCCCGATTTTCACTGATCTCACTAAATAAATGTCCCTTCAGGACCGGTAATTTCAGAGAAATGTGCGCTGGGTTATTCATTCAGCCACTGAATGCCAGTCCGGCTCTTCCACGCTGCACAAGGCCAGAGGACTCTGATACCTACAATTTTAGCGGGTATTCCCCTGACGCTCAATCTATACGCAAAGAAGTTTAGATGTCCAGATGTATTGACGTCTATCTTGTCAGCGATTAATCTTTGTTACCTCATCCTCAGCACCCCCGGCAGGGAGAAACAACGTATGACGCTCAAGCAAGCGACGATAGCCGTCGGAAGTGGCCTCAATAGTGACCAGCAATATGGCTGTGTGGTTCCACCGATTAACCTTTCCAGCACCTATAATTTCGAAGATTTTAATCAGCCACGAGCCCATGACTATTCGCGACGCGGCAACCCGTCGCGCGATATCGTGCAGCGCGCGCTGGCCGATCTTGAAGGCGGTGCCGGCGCGGTAATGACCAGCAGCGGCATGTCGGCCATTCATCTGGTGTGTACGGTGTTTCTTAAGCCGGGCGATCTGCTGCTAGCGCCACACGACTGCTACGGCGGCAGCTACCGCCTGTTCGACAGCCTGAGCAAGCGCGGTGCCTATCGCGTGAAGTTTGTGGATCAAGGCGACCCGCAGGCTCTGGCGGCGGCGCTCGAGGAAAAACCTAAGTTGGTGTTAATTGAAACCCCAAGCAATCCGCTGCTGCGCGTGGTAGATATTCAGGCCATTTGCGATGCTTCGCACGCGGTCGGTGCGCTTACCGTGGTGGACAACACCTTCCTCAGCCCGGCTTTACAACAGCCGTTGAAACTTGGCGCGGATTTAGTAGTCCATTCATGTACTAAATATCTGAACGGTCATTCAGACGTGGTGGCTGGTACGGTGATTTCGAAAACTGCCGAGCACGCGACCGAACTGGCGTGGTGGGCGAATAACATCGGCGTGACCGGTGCGGCTTTCGACAGCTATTTATTACTGCGCGGCCTGCGCACGCTCACCGTGCGCGTGAAACAGCAGCAGGAAAATGCGTTAGCTATTGTTGCTTATTTACAGCAGCAACCGCAGGTGAAAAAGCTGTATCATCCTTCTCTGCCAGAAAACCAAGGGCATGAGATCGCTCGCCGCCAGCAGTATGGTTTTGGCGCGATGATCAGTTTTGAATTCGACGGAGATGAAGCCCGTTTGCGTCATTTCCTCTCGGAATTGAAGTTATTTACCCTCGCGGAGTCTCTGGGCGGGGTCGAAAGTCTGATATCCCACACGGCCACCATGACTCACGCAGGCATGGCACCTGAAGCGCGCAAAGCGGCGGGGATTTCCGACAGTTTGCTCAGAGTTTCTGTAGGTCTCGAAGACAGTGAAGATTTGATTGCTGATCTGGAACACGCATTCCAGGCAGCGGCAACGAGGTAAGAATGAATGCAATAGCGGTAGCAGCGCCGGCAGGAAGTCGGCAGCTGCACAAATTTGGTGGTAGCAGTCTGGCCGACGTGAAATGTTATTTGCGCGTGGCTGGGATCATGGCCGAGTACGGCAATCCGGGCGACATGATGGTGGTGTCGGCGGCGGGCAGTACCACTAACCAGCTGATCAGCTGGTTGAAGCTAAGCCAAAGCGATCGTCTGTCGGCACATCAGGTGCAGCAGGCGCTACGTCGCTATCATACTGAGTTGATCACAGGGCTTCTGCCGCCAGAAATGGCAGAACCGCTTATTGCTCATTTCATTCAAGACCTTGAGCGTCTGGCCGTGTTGCTTGATGGCAAGATTACCGACGCGGTTTACGCCGAAGTGGTCGGGCATGGCGAAGTGTGGTCTGCCCGCCTGATGGCCGCCGTATTGTCGAAAAAAGAGCTTCCTGCAGCGTGGCTCGACGCGCGCGAGTTCTTGCGTGCCGAGCGCGCCGCTCAGCCACAGGTGGATGAAGGTCGCTCTTATCCTTTATTACAGCAACTGCTGGCGCAACATCCTCAGCATTATCTGGTGGTTACCGGCTTTATCTCGCGCAACGATGCGGGCGAAACCGTGCTGCTGGGGCGTAACGGCAGTGACTACTCGGCGACGCAAATTGGCGCGTTGGCGGGGGTGAATCGCGTCACCATCTGGAGCGACGTCGCCGGGGTTTACAGCGCCGACCCGCGCAAAGTGAAAGATGCCTGCCTGCTGCCGCTGCTGCGTCTGGACGAAGCCAGCGAGCTGGCCCGTCTTGCCGCGCCAGTGCTGCACACCCGTACGCTTCAGCCGGTTTCCGGCAGCGATATCGACTTGCAGCTGCGCTGTAGCTATCAGCCGGAACAAGGCTCGACGCGCATTGAGCGCGTGTTGGCTTCCGGCACGGGCGCGAAAATCGTCACCAGCCACGACGATATCTGTCTGATCGAAATCGCTATCCCTAGCGAGCACGATTTCCAGCTGGCGCATAAAGACGTCGAGCTGCTGCTCAAACGCGCGCAAATCAAACCGCTGGCCACCGGCATTCACCCGGATCGCAACCTTTTGCAGCTTTGCTACACCTCAGAAGTGGTAAACAGCGCGCTGCTGGTGCTGGAAGAGGCAGGTCTGCCGGCGCGTTTATCGCTGCGTGAAGGTTTGGCGATGGTCGCGCTGGTGGGGGCGGGGGTGTGCAAGAACCCGCTGCACAGCCACCGTTTCTATCAAGAACTCAAAGACCAGCCGGTGGAATTCATCTGGCAAGCCGAAGATGGCATTAGTCTGGTTGCCGTGCTGCGTCTTGGGCCAACTGAGCATTTGATTCAGGGCCTGCACAAGACCCTGTTCCGCGCCGAAAAGCGTATCGGCCTGATGCTGTTCGGCAAAGGCAATATCGGTTCGCGCTGGCTTGAGCTGTTTGCCCGCGAGCAGAAAAACATTTCCGCCCGCAGTGGTTTTGAATTCGTGCTGGCCGGCGTGGTGGACAGTAAACGCAGTTTGCTCAACTACGACGGGCTGGACGCCAGTCGCGCCTTGGCCTTCTTTGAAGACGAAGCCCGCGATCATGATGAAGAATCCCTGTTCCTGTGGATGCGTGCTCACCCGTATGACGATTTGGTGGTGCTCGACGTCACCGCCAGCGGCGATATCGCAGACCAGTATCTGGACTTCGCCAGTTACGGTTTCCACGTGATTAGCGCCAACAAACTGGCCGGGGCCTCTGACAGCAACAAGTACCGCCAAATTCGCGACGCCTTCGCCAAAACCGGCAGCCACTGGCTGTACAACGCCACCGTGGGCGCGGGTTTGCCGATTAACCACACCGTGCGTGACCTGCGCGAAAGCGGCGACAGCATTCTGGCGATTAGCGGGATATTCTCCGGCACGCTGTCATGGCTGTTCCTGCAATTTGACGGCACCTTGCCATTTACCGAGCTGGTGGATCTGGCGTGGCAGCAAGGGCTGACTGAGCCTGACCCGCGCGTCGATTTGTCCGGTCAGGACGTGATGCGCAAGCTGATTATTTTGGCGCGTGAGGCGGGCTACGATATCGAGCCGAGCCACGTTCGCGTCGAGTCTTTAGTGCCGGAAGGCTGCGAAACCGGCTCGGTTGACCAATTCTTTGAAGATGGCGAAGCGTTGAATCAGCAGATGCTGCAACGTCTGGAAGCGGCGCGCGAAATGGGGCTGGTGCTGCGTTACGTGGCGCGTTTTGATGCCAACGGTAAGGCGCGCGTTGGCGTGGAAGCCGTGCGCGATGACCATCCGCTGGCGTCGCTGCTGCCTTGCGATAACGTGTTTGCTATCGAAAGCCGCTGGTATCGCGATAACCCACTGGTGATTCGCGGGCCGGGCGCGGGGCGCGATGTCACCGCCGGTGCGTTGCAATCTGACCTTAACCGTCTGAGCCAGCTACTTTAATTCTCTTAAACCCCTTCCGACGCCTGTCGGGAGGGGCTTCATGCCGTTTTTTTCTCCTCGCCAATACTTTATTCCCCAACTTGAAATTCATTCAATTTGAGTGAAGATTAATCATAGTTAGACGCTTTTTTGTCGTTGACACATTTGCTCGCATCCTTCATTGTCTATCCATACGTTTAGGTGTTTAGACGTCTAGATGCTTACAAATCTAGAACAAATCAATAACAAGATGTCGTGAGCCACGAGGTAGAAAGCATGAGTTTTTTCCACGCCAATCAACGCGAAGCTTTGAACCAGAACCTGTCAGAGTTGCAGGGCCAGTTTAACGTCTCTTTTGAGTTTTTCCCGCCGCGCACTAGCGAGATGGAAGACACGCTGTGGAGCTCTATCGATCGCCTGAGCAGCCTTAAGCCGAAATTCGTTTCCGTGACCTACGGCGCGAACTCCGGTGAACGTGAGCGCACGCACAGCATCATCAAAGGCATTAAAGAGCGTACCGGGCTGGAAGCTGCGCCGCATCTGACCTGCGTGGACGCCTCCCGTGAAGAACTGACGCAAATCGCCCAGGATTACTGGGACAGCGGCATCCGCCACATCGTAGCGCTGCGCGGCGACCTGCCTCCGGGCGGCGGCGTTCCTGAGTTATACGCCACGGATCTGGTGCAACTGCTGAAAGGCGTGGGCGACTTCGATATCTCCGTGGCGGCGTATCCTGAAGTTCATCCTGAAGCCAAAAGCGCGCAGGCTGACCTGATTAACCTGAAACGCAAAATCGACGCGGGTGCTAACCGCGCCATCACCCAGTTCTTCTTCGACGTCGAAAGCTACCTGCGTTTCCGCGATCGCTGTGCCGGACAGGGCATTGATGTGGAAATCGTGCCGGGTATCCTGCCAGTCTCTAACTTCAAACAGCTGACGCGCTTTGCCACCATGACCAACGTGCGCGTGCCGCACTGGATGACGCGCCAGTTCGAAGGCTTAGACGATGACCCGGAAACCCGCAAAATGGTGGGAGCCAACATCGCCATGGACATGGTGAAAATCCTCAGCCGCGAAGGGGTGAAGGATTTCCACTTCTACACCTTGAACCGCGCCGAAATGAGTTACGCCATCTGCCACACGCTGGGCGTTCGTCCGGGCCTTGCCACTCCATTGAGTGCGGCCGTTTAACCATTCAAATCTTATGCATAAAAAAACCGGCTTAATCGCCGGTTTTTAGTTTTTGCTTCTCTTAACTTGTCAGCACTAGCCGGTGTTGCGCATACCCGCCGCCACGCCCGCAATCGTCACCATCAACGCCTGCTCAACGCGCGCGTCTGGCGTACTGCCTTCTTTCTCTAACTGGCGTGAGCGGTGCAGCAACTCGGCCTGCAGCACGTTCAGTGGGTCAGTGTAGACGTTACGCAGGGCGATAGACTCGGCAATCCACGGCAGGTCAGCCATCAGGTGGTCATCGTTGGAAATCGCCAACACCACTTTGATGTCGCTTGCCAGCTGGTCGCGCAGCTTCTGTCCCAGCGGCCACAGCTCTTTATCCACCAGACGCTGGTCGTAATACTCCGCCAGCCACAGGTCGGCCTTGGCGAAGACCATTTCCAGCATGCCGATACGCGTCGAGAAGAACGGCCAGTCGTGGCACATCGCCTCAAGTTCATCGCGTTTACCGGCATCTACCACGGCTTGCAGGCCCGCACCCGCGCCGAGCCAGGCTGGCAGCATCAGGCGGTTTTGCGTCCAGGCGAAGATCCACGGAATAGCGCGCAGGCTTTCGACGCCGCCGTTGGCCTTACGTTTCGCCGGGCGTGAGCCCAATGGCAGTTTGCCCAGCTCTTGCTCCGGCGTCGCCGCGCGGAAGTAAGGCACGAAATCCTTGTTTTCGCGCACATAGCCGCGATACATGTTGCAGGAGACGTCGGACAGCTGCTCCATAATGTCCACCCAGGCTTTTTTCGGCTCTGGCGGCGGCAACAGGTTGGCTTCCAGAATCGCGCCGGTATAGAGCGCCAGGCTGCTGATGGTGACTTCTGGCAGGCCGAACTTGAAGCGAATCATCTCGCCCTGTTCGGTGACGCGCAGGCCACCCTTCAGGCTGCCCGGAGGCTGAGAGAGCAAGGCCGCGTGGGCCGGAGCGCCACCGCGACCGATAGAACCGCCGCGTCCGTGGAACAGCGTCAGCAGCACGCCCGCTTTCTCGCAGGTTTTGATTAATGCGTCCTGAGCGCGGTATTGCGCCCATGAAGCCGCCATCACGCCAGCGTCTTTCGCCGAGTCGGAATAGCCAATCATCACCATCTGTTTGCCCTGAATGGTGCCGCGATACCAGTCGATATTCAGCAGCTGAGTCATCACTGAATCAGCATTGTTCAGGTCATCAAGGGTTTCGAACAGCGGCGCTACCGGCAGAGTGAACGGGCAACCCGCCTCTTTCAGCAGCAGGTGAACGGCCAGCACGTCAGACGGCGTTTTCGCCATCGAAATGACGTAAGCGGCAATTGAGCCTTCCGGCGCTTCGGCAATTACCTGACAGGTGTCGAGCACCTCTTTGGTGTACTCGCTCGGCTCCCAGAAGCGCGGAACCAGCGGACGCTGTGAGTTCAGTTCGCGGATCAGGAAGGCCTGTTTGTCAGACTCTGACCAGCTTTCGTAATCGCCCAAACCAAGGTAACGGGTGATTTCGGCAATGGCGTCGGTATGGCGGGTGCTCTCTTGGCGGATGTCGATACGCACCAGCGGCACGCCGAAGCAGCGCACGCGGCGCAGAGTGTCCAGCAGCTGGCCGTTGGCGATAATGCCCATGCCGCAGGCAACCAGTGACTGGTAGCAGGCGTAGAGCGGCTCCCACAGCTGGTCATTGTTGACCAATAAATCGTGAGGCTGTGGCAGGCGTTCGCCTTTCAGACGCGCTTCCAAATAGACCTGCGTGGAGGTCAGCTGGCTGCGCAGGCGCTTCATGATCACGCGGTAAGGCTCAATACCTTCTTCACCACCTGCGCGCTCGCGCAGTTCATCAGTGGCTTCGGTCATGGAAAGCTCGGAAATCAGCACCGCGACGTCGCGCAGGAACAGGTCAGTGGCTTTCCAGCGGCTCAGTAAAAGTACGTGGCGCGTGATGTCTGCCGTGACGTTTGGGTTGCCGTCGCGGTCGCCACCCATCCACGAGGTGAAGCGCACCGGCACGGCTTCGACTGGCATTTTGTAGTCCAGCGAGGTTTCGAGCTGTTCGTTGAACTCGCGCAGGAATGACGGCACGCCTTCCCACAGGCTATTCTCAACGACCGCAAATCCCCATTTGGCTTCATCAACCGGGGAAGGGCGGTGTTTACGAATTTCATCGGTATGCCATGACTGGGCAATCAGCTGGCGCAGGCGGCGCATAATCTGCTTGCGCTCGTAATCCGCCAGATCGTTATGGTCGAGCTGCTTCAGGCAGTTGTTCACTTCCACCAATTTGTGGATTAGCGTCCGGCGGGCAATCTCTGTTGGGTGAGCCGTCAGCACCAGCTCGATAGAAAGCTCTTCAACCGCGTCACGCAGCTGCTGATCGGTCAGATTTTTGGCTTTCAGGCGCTCAATTAGCTGCGCCAGTACTTCAGGATTGCTGGCCGCTTCGCCATTAGGCGAAATGCTGTGGTACTGCTCGGCCACGTTGGTCAGATTGAGGAATTGGCTAAAAGCACGGGCCACTGGCAATAACTCGTCGTTGGACAAGTTTTGCAGCGTGGAGAGCAGCTCTTGGCGATCTGCTTCATTTCCAGCGCGTGAGGATTTGGATAACTTACGAATTTTCTCAACACGATCAAGGATATGTTCTCCCAACGTATCTTTGATGGTGTCGCCAAGCAGTTTACCTAAGGTACTGACATTACTGCGCATTGCGGAATATTGTTCGTTCATATTACCTCTGTTGACCTCGGACCCGATTTTTATAATTTGTAGATAACTTTCACCCGTAAGGCTGTGACGCCTTTTTCTGTCTGCCAAACTTTCTCTTTTTTTAATTACACAACTGTTTTACCGCAAAAACGTCGTTTCCTTCACTAAAAAAAGGCATTTTTCGTCAATGTGGCTGAAATTTAATTACAGCTCACAAGGTATCAGTTTGTCTAATCAGCATATTGTCCAGTATCAAGAGCGCCCTGCGACGCCCTTGATATGGCTACTCTTTCTTCACTTATACGTGGTGGCAGAAGTGATGAACCACTTGCGCGATCAGCTCGCGAGTCGGCTTGATGAAGGCGGTATCGATGTATTCATCCGGCTGGTGCGCCTGCTCAATCGAACCCGGCCCTAAGACCAGTGTCGGGCACAGCTCTTGGATAAACGGCGCTTCGGTACAGTAGTTAACAATCTCGGTTTCCACGCCCAGCAGCTTCTCCACCACCTGCACCAGCTGGTGGTCCGGCGGGCATTCATAGCCCGGAATCGGCGGATGCAGCTCTTCGATGGCGACGCGGCCCGGCCAGCGACTGCTAACTGGCTCCAGCGCTTCTTGCAGCAGGCCGTCGAGGTCAGATAGCGTCAGCCCCGGCAGTGGGCGGATGTCCATGTGCAGCTCACAGCAGGCGCAAATACGGTTGGCCGCATCGCCGCCGCTAATGTGGCCGAAGTTCATGGTTGGATAAGGAATGACAAAGCCGCTGTGGTTGTAGCGCTCTTTCAAAGTGTTACGCAGGCCAATCAGCTGGGTAATGGAGTCATGCATCAGGTCGATGGCGTTCACGCCGCGCGCCGGGTCACTTGAGTGGCCCGATTGCCCGGTAATGCGAATCGCATTCGAAATATGGCCTTTATGCGCACGAACCGGCTTCAACGACGTCGGTTCGCCGATGATCGCGCAGTCTGGGCGAATGGCGGTGTTTTTCGAAAAATAGCTCGCGCCTGCCATGGTGGTTTCTTCATCGGCGGTGGCGAGGATATATAGAGGTTTAGTCAGTTTGGTTGTATCAATATCCCGCAGCGCATCGACGATAAAAGCGAAGAAACCTTTCATGTCGGCGGTACCCAGACCATAGAGCTTATTTTCATGCTCGGTCAGGGTGAAAGGGTCGCGAGTCCAGCGGCCATCGTCGAAGGGGACGGTATCGGTATGGCCCGCCAGCAGCAGGCCGCCAGCACCTTGGCCCACGCTTGCCAACATATTGAATTTATTGCGAGTATTCGGCACAGGTTGGATTTCAACCTTAAAGCCTAGATCGCGGAACCAGCCTGCTAACAGGTTGATTAGCTTTTCGTTGCTTTGATCTAATGCGCTGTCTGTGGCACTGATCGAAGGTATCGCGATTAACGCCCGATAAAGCTCAATAAAAGGAGGTAATTTCATCTTCACTGTTGACAGCCTTTAGTTAGGGTAGTATTCATATTCATGCAGTTTATGTGAATAAAAATACAATATGCCAGCGCGTAAGGGAACCGGAAAGAACGGTCGGTTTAACCCAACGCAGTTGCTGAGAATCTCGCGGGTGAACGGCGTATGACGCGGTGAACCCTGTTACCTAAGAAGTACGCTGTATCGCAAAGCCATACAGTTAAGTTGAGAAGGTGAACAGACCCCATGTTGAATACGCTGATTGTTGGTGCCACAGGCTACGCCGGAGCTGAACTCGCTGCCTACCTAAATCGCCACCCACAGATGAACATAACCGCTTTAATGGTTTCAGCGCAAAGTGCAGATGCAGGAAAATTGCTTTCTGATTTGCACCCTCAGTTAAAAGGCATCCTCGATCTGCCTGTTTTGCCAATGAAAAACGTGGAAGACGCGGCAAAAGATATCGATGTGGTTTTTTTAGCCACTGCCCATGAAGTCAGCCACGACCTGGCGCCGCAATTTTTGGCAGCAGGCTGCGTGGTGTTTGACCTGTCCGGTGCATTCCGCGTCAACAAGCCTGATTTCTACTCCGAATTTTACAGCTTTGAACACCAGCACCTCGACTGGCTGGACAAGGCGGTGTACGGCCTTGCTGAATGGCAAGCCGACAAACTCAAAACCGCGCAACTCATCGCGGTCCCAGGCTGCTACCCAACGGCGTCTCAGCTGGCGTTAAAACCGCTGGTGGAAAATGGCCTGTTGAACGAAGACCAGTGGCCGGTGATTAATGCGACCAGCGGCGTGAGCGGCGCGGGGCGTAAAGCCTCTCTCGGCACCAGCTTCTGCGAAGTCAGCCTGCAACCTTACGGCCTATTCAATCATCGTCACCACCCAGAAATTGTAGAGCATCTCGGCGTGCCGGTGATCTTTACCCCGCACCTGGGCAACTTCCCGCGCGGCATTCTGGCCACCATCACTTGCCGCCTGAAAGCGGGCGTGACGGCGCAGGACGTGGCGGAAGCCTTCCATAACGCTTACCACGACAAACCTCTGGTGCGTCTCTACACCAAGGGCGTTCCGGCGTTGAAAGACGTGGTGGGCCTGCCGTTCTGCGACATCGGTTTTGTGGTGAAAGGCGAGCATCTGATTGTGGTTGCGACAGAAGATAACCTGCTAAAAGGCGCGTCGGCGCAAGCAGTGCAATGTCTGAACCTGCGCTTTGGTTTCCCAGAAACCCAATCGCTGCTTTAATTTATCTTGGTCTAAAATCAAACATTTACTTAAACCGATTGAGGCGCGAACAGCTATGAATCCGTTAGTTATCAAATTAGGTGGTGTGTTGCTGGACAATGAAGAAGCGCTCGAGCGCCTGTTCATGGCGCTGGTGACCTATCGCCAGCAATATCAGCGCCCATTGGTGATCGTTCACGGCGGCGGTTATCTGGTCGATGAGCTGATGAAGAAACTCAACCTGCCCGTGGTGAAGAAGGCTGGCCTGCGCGTAACTCCGGCGGACCAAATCGACATCATCACTGGCGCATTGGCCGGTAGCGCCAACAAAACCCTGCTGGCGTGGGCGGTGAAAAACGACATCAACGCCGTTGGCCTGTCATTGGCAGACGGCGGCTCGGTAGTGGTAACGCAACTGAGCGAAGATCTGGGTAATGTCGGCAAAGCAGAAGTCGGCTCTCCGGCGCTGATTAACACCCTGACTGGCGCAGGCTACCTGCCGATTATCAGCTCCATTGGTATCACCGCCGATGGTGAACTGATGAATGTGAATGCTGACCAAGCCGCGACGGCACTGGCAGCCACGCTGGGCGCAGATTTAATCTTGCTGTCAGATGTGAGCGGTATTCTCGACGGCAAAGGCCAGCGCATCCCGGAAATGACCACGCAGAAAGCGGAACAGCTGATTGAGCAAGGCATCATTACCGACGGCATGATTGTGAAAGTTCACGCCGCGCTAGACGCCGCGCGCTCTCTTGGCCGCCCGGTGGATATCGCCAGCTGGCGTCACGCCGAGCAGCTTCCGGCACTGTTTAATGGCACGGCGATCGGTACGCGTATTCTGGCGTGATCTTCGTGCTTAACCCATTGACTGAATTGTTAAATCAATAAAATTTTTAAAGGAAATCATCATGGCAGCAACCAAAGGTATCAAGAAAATCGTTCTGGCTTATTCTGGCGGTCTGGACACCTCGGCAATCATTCCATGGCTGAAAGAAAACTACGGCGACTGTGAAGTGGTGGCTTTCGTTGCAGATATCGGCCAAGAGCGTGCTGACCTCGAAGGGATCGAGCAGAAAGCCCTGCGCACCGGTGCTTCTGAGTGCCACGTGGTTGACCTGCGTGAAGAGTTCATCAAAGACTACGTTTACCCAGTGCTGAAAAGCGGCGCGTTGTATGAAGGCAGCTACCTGCTCGGCACCTCAATGGCGCGTCCATTGATTGCAAAAGCACAGGTTGAGCTGGCGTTGAAAGTGGGCGCTGATGCACTGTGCCACGGTGCGACAGGTAAAGGTAACGACCAGGTGCGTTTCGAAACCACTTACACCGCGCTGGCTCCACAGCTGAAAGTGGTCGCTCCTTGGCGTGAGTGGGACCTGCGTTCTCGCGAAGCCCTACTGGATTACCTGAAAGAGCGTAATATCCCGACCACCGCGTCGCTGGAAAAAATTTATAGCCGTGACGAAAACGCGTGGCACATCTCTACCGAAGGCGGCGTGCTGGAAAGCCCATGGAATGCAGCAAACAAAGATTGCTGGGCATGGACAGTCGCGCCAGAAGACGCGCCGGACGAAGCTGAGCTGGTCACCGTTAAAGTTGAGAAAGGCGCGGTTGTGGCGGTTAACGGCGTAGAGCTGACACCATTCCAGTGCCTCGAAGCGCTGAACGTGCTGGGCGTGAAACACGGCGTTGGCCGTATCGATATCGTGGAAAACCGTCTGGTGGGTATTAAATCCCGCGGTTGCTACGAAACGCCGGGAGGCACCATTATGATGGCTGCGCTGCGTGGCGTTGAGCAGCTGGTTCTCGACCGTGACAGCTTCAAATGGCGTGAGCAGCTGGGCCATGAAATGTCTTACGTGGTTTACGATGGTCGTTGGTTCGCTCCGCTGCGTGAATCTATCCAAGCCGCCGCTGACGCACTGGCAGAAGATGTGAATGGCGAAGTGGTGGTGAAGCTGTACAAAGGCACCGCGACGGCTATCCAGAAGAGTTCTCCGAACAGCATGTACTCTGAAGAGTTCGCTACTTTCAGTGAAGATGAAGTGTATGATCACAGCCACGCGGGCGGCTTTATTCGTCTGTTCTCGTTGTCATCCAGAATTCGTGCGCTGAACTCAAAGAAGCAGTAATTCGCGCGTAGAAAATATTTTAAGGGCGCACAGGCTGCGCCCTTTTGCATAGATCAAGGAGTACAAGTTATGGCACTTTGGGGCGGGCGTTTCACTCAGGCGGCAGACCAGCGTTTTAAAGAATTAAATGATTCCCTGCGTTTCGATTACCGTCTTGCCGAGCAGGATATTATTGGCTCGGTGGCGTGGTCGAAGGCGTTGGTGACGGTTAACGTGCTGACTGCCGAAGAGCAGGTTCAGCTGGAAGAAGCCTTAGGCGTATTGTTGGAAGAAGTGCGTGCTAACCCGCGCGCTATCTTAGCCAGCGACGCAGAAGACATTCACAGCTGGGTGGAAGGCAAGCTTATCGACAAAGTTGGTAACCTCGGCAAGAAGTTGCACACCGGCCGCAGCCGTAATGATCAGGTCGCCACTGACTTGAAACTATGGTGCAAAGAGCAGGTGCTGAACCTGCAAGAGGCCGTGCGCCACTTGCAGCAGGCGCTGGTCGCCACTGCGCAAGCGAACCAGGACGCGGTCATGCCGGGCTACACTCACCTACAGCGCGCCCAGCCGGTAACTTTCGCACACTGGTGTCTGGCCTATGTCGAGATGCTGGCGCGTGATGAAAGCCGCCTGCAAGATACTCTGAAACGTCTGGACGTCAGCCCGTTGGGCAGTGGCGCACTGGCGGGCACGGCGTACCCAATGGACCGCGAGCAGCTGGCCGGTTGGTTAGGATTTGCCTCGGCGACTCGCAACAGCCTGGATAGCGTTTCCGACCGCGACCATGTGATGGAGCTGCTGTCGAACGCCTCTATCAGCATGATCCACCTGTCGCGCTTCGCCGAAGACCTGATTTTCTTCAACAGCGGAGAAGCGTCGTTTGTAGATCTGTCCGACCGGGTGACCTCTGGCTCATCCCTAATGCCACAAAAGAAAAACCCGGACGCGCTGGAGCTTATCCGTGGCAAGTGTGGCCGCGTGCAGGGCGCGCTGACTGGCATCATGATGACCATGAAGGGCCTGCCGCTGGCGTACAACAAAGACATGCAGGAAGACAAGGAAGGGCTGTTCGACGCGCTCGACACTTGGATGGACTGTCTGCAAATGGCGGCGCTGGTGCTGGACGGTATTCAGGTCAAACGTCCGCGTTGTAAAGAAGCCGCGCAGCAGGGCTATGCGAACTCCACCGAGCTGGCGGATTATCTGGTCGCCAAAGGCGTGCCATTCCGCGAAGCTCACCATATTGTTGGTGAAGCCGTGGTGGAAGCCATTGCTCAGGGCAAAGCGCTGGAAGCCCTGCCACTGGTCGATTTGCAGAAATTCAGCAGCGTAATTGGCGATGACGTCTACCCAATCCTTGAACTGCAATCTTGCCTCGACAAGCGCGCAGCCAAGGGCGGCGTGTCACCACAGCAGGTTGCTCAGGCGATCAGCGATGCCAAAAGCCGCCTGGGCGAGTAATCGCTCACGGCGTCAGACCAAAAGGCTCCTGTTCAGGGGCCTTTTCTTTAGGTAAAAAGCAGACAAAAAAAGGCGGACATAAAGTCCGCCGAATGTTCACGTAGTCTCTCACTCGCCATCAGGCTGCTTGCCTTGCAGCAATACCCTGATTTTGAGCTTCTTTCATTTTACTTATGTTAATTCTCTTACAATCTTTACGCGTCGTCTTATTGTGCCAATTCGCACACGTCTGCTTCGCTGTTCAGATAGACATCCAGATCGTCGCTTCCCCCGATGTGGCGACCACCAATAAAGACTTGTGGCACAGTTGCACGGCCTGTTACAGCGCGCAGGCTGACCGTAGTCGCGTCTTTACCTAATACAATTTCTTCATACTGAATGCCGCGCTCTTGCAGCATTTGTTTCGCTTTAGAGCAGAAAGGGCAGCCCGGCTTGGTGAACACGGAAACCGATTCCTGCACTTTATAATCCGGCGCCAGATACTTCAGCATGGTATCGGCATCAGACACTTCAAACGGGTCGCCCGGCTTGTTTGGCTCAATAAACATCTTCTCTACCACGCCGTTACGCACCAGCATGGAGTAACGCCAAGAGCGCGGGCCGAAGCCTAAATCAGCTTTTTCAACCAGCATGTTCATGCCTTTGGTGAATTCGCCGTTGCCGTCAGGAATGAAGGTGATGTTGGCGGCGCTTTGCTCAGCCTTCCACGCATTCATGACGAAAGTATCGTTGACGGAGACACACAGAATGCTGTCTACGCCGTGGCTCTTAAACACGCCTGCCAGCTCGTTGTAGCGCGGCAAGTGGCTCGAAGAGCATGTCGGGGTAAAGGCACCCGGCAGCGAAAATACAATGACCGTTTTATTTTTAAACAGTTGATCGGTGCTGAGATCCAGCCATTGGTCTCCTTGACGAGTGTGGAAAGTAACTTGTGGAACTTGTTTCCCTTCGTGGCTTGTAAACATCAGTAACCTCTTAATTTATAAAATATAAAACTTGCGCTCTGTCAGTATCGTTTCGATGTGTGCCATTATTAACGATTGTTGTTGATAGTTATAATCGTTGATTGCTATCTTATCTATCGCCGCGAGCTATCGTCTCGACCTGTTATGGCAATGGAGGAAAAATGAATATTCGTGATTTGGAGTATCTGGTGGCTTTGGCGGAGTTCCGTCATTTTCGACGCGCTGCGGATTCTTGTCATGTGAGCCAGCCGACCTTAAGCGGGCAGATCCGCAAGCTGGAAGATGAGCTGGGCGTGATGCTGCTGGAGAGAACCAGCCGCAAAGTGCTGTTCACCCAAGCGGGTTTATTGCTGGTGGATCAAGCCAGAACCGTGCTGCGCGAAGTGAAAGTGCTGAAAGAGATGGCCAGCCAGCAAGGCGAGGCGATGTCCGGGCCGCTTCACATCGGGCTTATCCCGACCGTTGGGCCTTACCTGCTGCCGCAAATCATTCCTACGTTGCATAAAACCTTTCCAAAGCTGGAAATGTATCTACACGAAGCGCAGACCCAGCAACTGCTGGCGCAGCTCGACAGCGGGAAGCTTGATTGCGCAATCCTAGCGCTAGTCAAAGAGAGCGAAGCCTTTATCGAAGTGCCGCTGTTTGATGAGCCAATGAAGCTGGCGATTTATGACGAGCACCCGTGGGCCTCGCGCGATCGCGTCGCCATGGCCGATTTAGCCGGAGAAAAGCTGCTGATGCTGGAAGATGGTCACTGTTTGCGTGATCAAGCGATGGGCTTCTGTTTCCAGGCCGGGGCGGATGAAGACACGCATTTCCGCGCGACGAGCCTTGAAACCCTGCGCAACATGGTCGCGGCAGGCAGTGGTATTACGCTGTTACCGTCATTGTCCGTGCCAAAAGAGCGCAGCCGCGATGGCGTGACCTATTTGGTGTGCGACAAGCCGGAACCGAGACGCACCATTGCTCTGGTATATCGTCCCGGCTCCCCGCTGCGTGGCCGCTATGAGCAGCTTGCCGAAGCCATCAAGGTTCACATGCAAGCTCATATGGATAACGCTGCGTTAAAACAGGCGGTTTAATCCATTCAGGGCGGCAACGCGATACGCTTCCGCCATGGTTGGATAGTTGAAGGTAGTATTAACGAAATATTCGATAGTATTGCCTTCGCCTTTCTGTTCCATGATCGCCTGCCCGATGTGGATAATCTCCGCCGCACGCTCGCCAAAGCAATGAATACCAAGGATTTCTTTGGTATCACGATGGAATAGCAGCTTCAGACTCCCCACGTTCATCCCGGCGATTTGCGCCCGTGCAAGATGTTTAAACTGCGCGCGGCCCACTTCGTACGGTACCTTCATGGCGGTCAGATCTTGTTCGGTTTTACCGACAGAACTGATTTCCGGAATGGTGTAAATCCCGGTCGGAATGTTTTCAATCAGATGAACTTTGGCTTCGCCCTGAATCATCGCCTGCGCGGCAATGCGGCCCTGATCGTAAGCTGCCGACGCCAGGCTCGGGTAGCCAATGACATCACCCACGGCATAGATATGCGACAGCGCGGTTTGATACATGCTGTTCACTTTCAACAAGCCACGGCTATCAGCCACTAAGCCAATGTTTTCTAAGCCCAGTTGATCGGTGTTACCTGTACGTCCATTGGCGTAAAGCAGGGCGTCTGCTTTGACCTTCTTGCCGGATTTCAGGTGCATGATCACGCCATCTTCAACGCCTTCAATCTTCTCAAACTCTTCGTTGTGACGAATCACCACGCCGTTGTTCCAGAAGTGGTAGGAGAGGGCGTCAGACATCTCTTGATCGAGGAATGACAGCAGGCGGTCACGGGTGTTAATCAAGTCGACTTTGACGTTCAAACCACGGAAAATCGACGCGTATTCGCAACCGATCACCCCGGCGCCATAGATGATGACGTGGCGCGGCTCGTGGCTCAGTTCAAGGATTAAGTCGCTGTCGTAGATGCGTGGGTGGCTAAAGTCGACGCCGTGCGGGCGGTAAGGGCGCGAGCCACAGGCGATGACGATATTGTCGGCGGTAAGCTCTTCATGGGTGCCATCGGCGTAGCGCACGCTGACAGTGTGTTCATCCACGAAGCTGGCGTCACCGGCGAAAAGCTGGCACTGGTTGCGCTCATAAAAACCCTGACGCATGCGAGTTTGCTGATTAATCACTGAGTCAGCGTGGCGTAGGATGTCGGGGAAGCTTGAACTCAAGGTGCGGGAATTGTCGCTATACAGCGGATTTTGGTTGAATTCGATAATTCTGCTGACGGCGTGGCGCAGGGCTTTCGAAGGGATGGTTCCCCAGTGAGTACAGCCGCCACCGACGTTATTATAGCGTTCGATGACCGCAACTCTGGCCCCTTGTTTAACCAGTCCCATAGCGGCGCCTTCTCCGCCAGGGCCTGAGCCGATGATAATGGCATCAAAATGAGATTGCTGTTGCATGGTTCGAAACCTATTTTTTATACAAAATAACAACGAGAAAGTAACATATTAGTCCTGTTTTCCCTACAAGCAGTTGTCAATTCGTGGGAAAACCGCAACATTCAGACCCACTTTATCCTCTCTTTTCTATACCTCGGCGGGTTAAAAAATTTGGTATAGTGAAATCATAACGAGTCATTTTATTAACACCTTTAATAAGAAGAAAACACTGCGGATGAAGGTTATGGGCGTAAGAGCACAACAAAAAGAGCGCACGCGCCGCTCACTGATTGAGGCGGCATTTAGCCAGCTCAGTGCTGAACGCAGCTTTGCCAGTTTAAGTCTGCGTGAAGTTTCCCGCGAGGCTGGAATCGCACCCACCTCTTTTTATCGCCATTTCCGCGATGTTGATGAACTCGGCCTGACCATGGTAGACGAGAGTGGGTTAATGCTTCGTCAACTGATGCGTCAAGCGCGTCAGCGCATTGCCAAAGGTGGCAGCGTGATTCGCACCTCCGTATCGACTTTTATGGAGTTCATTGGCAATAATCCTAACGCCTTTCGCTTACTGCTGCGCGAACGCTCCGGGACCTCTGCGGCCTTCCGCGCCGCCGTCGCTCGTGAAATTCAGCACTTTATTGCAGAACTGGCAGATTATTTACAACTCGAAAACCACATGCCGCGTAGCTTTACTGAAGCGCAGGCAGAAGCCATGGTGATCATCGTCTTTAACGCCGGTGCCGAAGCGCTGGATGTTGATATAGCCCAGCGTCGCCAGCTCGAAGAGAGACTGGTGCTGCAGCTACGTATGATTTCTAAAGGTGCATATTACTGGTATCGCCGTCAGCAGGAGCGCACGGCGGTGTCTCCAACTAATAAGTCCAGAGGTACTGAAGATGACCGAACAACCGAACCAGGATAATGGCACTTTGCTCCTGGCTCTGATTGCCGGACTGTCGATCAACGGCACGTTCGACGCGTTTTTTAGCTCCGTAGTAACCTTCTCCGTTTTTCCCGTGATAGCACTTTGCCTTGCGGTCTATTGCCTGCATCTGCGCTATCACCACAAAGAAATGGCCAAGGGATTACCGACCTTAGCGGCGGCCAGCTTCCTGCTCGGTTTCCTGCTTTACAGCACTATCGTGCGCGCGGAGTACCCGCAGCTGGGTTCCAACTTCCTGCCGTCGCTGATTAGCGTGGTGCTGGTGTTCTGGATTGGTATCAAGCTGAAGAAGCGCAAAGCAGACAACCTCTAATTTTGCCACTGCGGCTTACCCTAATGAGCACATTAAGGCAGCCACTCGGCTGCCTTTGTTTTATCTGCCATCCCCATCCGTTACCCCTGATGTCGCAGATCCATTCCCCAGTAATTTATGAAACAACAGTTCATTAATATCAAACTACTGTTTGGTAATTAGATGTTGATCGGCTAAACCTTTCTATAATTGCCACATGTTAGAGATGAGTGGCAAAACCAGAAAGGTCTTCGGCCTCCCCCATCGCTAATTTGAATCATGGCAGAGCGGACCCGCGTCCATTTGGATTCTGCCTACGTTTGGCAGTGATTCAATAAGGGGCTGACGGCGATGAAAACACGAAAAATCGGACTACTAAATTACCTTGCTTACGGCTCGGGGGATTTTCTTGGCGCAGGGACGACGGCCTTAACCGCCGCGTGGCTACTCTATTTCTACACCACCTTCTGCGGGCTAACCCCGATTGAAGCAACCTTTATCTTTGCGACCGCCCGCGTGGCGGACGCCGTACTCAGCCCGTTAATGGGCTATCTGACGGATAACTTTGGCGGCACCTGGCTCGGTAAACGCTTTGGGCGGCGCAAGTTCTTCATTCTTCTCGGCATTCCCTGTGTGTTTAGCTACAGCCTGATGTGGGTTGGCGAGATGAACTACGTCTACTATCTGCTGACGTATCTGCTGTTCGACATCGTTTACACCATGATCCTGGTGCCTTATGAGACGCTGGTGCCGGAGATGACCGACGATTTCAAACAGAAAACCAAGTTTTCCGGGGCGCGTATCGCACTCGCACAGCTGTCGGCCATTTTGGCCGCCTTCCTGCCGGGGATCTTGCTGCAACAGCTGGGTAAAGATAATCCCCTCTCTTTCTTCTACTCGAGCTTGGTCTTCTCGGTGATCTGCGCGCTGGTGCTCACGCTGGTCTATTTCTTCACTTGGGAACGGCCGGCGGAGCTCAAGTCGGAAGCCATGTTGAAAATAGAACGCGAGCGCCAACAGTTGACGCTGGGGCAGAGCCTTAAGCGATTGAAAGTTGAACTCTCTTCAACGCTGCGTATTAAGATTTTCCGCCAGCATCTCGGCCTGTACCTTGGCGGCTATATCGCGCAGGACGTGTTCAACGCGGTATTTACTTATTATGTGGTGTTTGTGCTGATGCAAACCGCCACTGTCGCCTCGAACCTGATGGGCGTGATGGCTATTCTGCAATTCGTCGCCGTGATTGCGATGATCCCATTGTGTATTCGCTTCGGGCCCGCGCCCTCTTATCGGCTGGCCGTGACCCTTTTCGCGCTGGCGGTGATCTCCTACGGTTTCCTCTATTTCAGCCACATGAGTGATTCGATGTCGCTGTTACTGTTGATCTCCGCATTGGCCGGGCTGGGGCGAGGGGGGATCAACTACGTGCCGTGGAATATCTACACCTATATTGCCGATGTTGATGAAACCATTACCGGCCAGAGGCGCGAGGGGATTTTTGCCGGCGTCATGACCCTAACGCGCAAGGCTTCGCAAGCTGGCGCGGTGATGTTAGTCGGCATCATTTTGCAACTGTCGGGTTTTGTCTCGGGCAAGAGCGAGCAGTTGCCATCGGTGGGGCATACCATCCTCGGCGTGTTGGTTGTGGGGTCGCTGGTGATGCTGACGATGGGCTTTATTATTTCGCTCTACTTCCGCCTCAATTTACAGACTCACCGCGTGCTGGTGCAGGAAACGCAAAAAATGCGTATCGCCAATCGCCCCGTCCCTGAGCAGATCACCACAGAAGACCGCGCCACCGTGGAACTCCTCACCGGCCTGCAATATGAGTCCTTGTGGGGTAATAACAATATTGGTTATTTGCATCGCAATAATCCGCCGCCGCAAAAAGCGACCTCTGAGGTTATGTCCGATTTACCCATTCAGCAGCAGGGTCAGCGCCCTTAAATAATGGAGAGCATCATGAAGGTTTTTGACGTTAAGCACAGCGCGCTGCTGAGGCAGCCTGAGTATTTTATCTCGCGAAACGAGCTACAGTCGCTGATTCATAAAGTGACTCATAATCTGGTGAATATTAAAGATGAAACCGGCGAGTTCCTGCTGCGTCTGGACGATGGCCGGGTTATTGATACCAAAGGCTGGGCGGGGTGGGAATGGACCCATGGCATCGGCCTATACGGTATTTATCAATATTATCAACAGACTGGCGATGACCAGATGCGGGCAATCATTGACGACTGGTTTACAGCAAGGCTGGCCGAAGGCACGCCAACCAAAAATGTTAACACCGTCTGCCCGTTCCTGACGCTGGCCTACCGTTATGAAGAAACCCGCAATCCGGCTTGGAAACCCTATCTTGAGCGCTGGGCGGAGTGGGTGATGCATGAGATGCCGCGCACCGAAAAACGCGGTATTCAGCACATCGTTTATAACAATGAAAATAGCCAGCAGATGTGGGATGACACGCTGATGATGAGCGTGATGCCCCTGGCGAAGATCGGCAAACTGCTCGGTAGACCGGAGTTTATCGAAGAGGCGACCTATCAGTTCCTGCTGCATATTCAGTACCTGATGGATCGCCAAACCGGCCTTTGGTTCCACGGCTGGACCTTTGGCGGCCAGCATAATTTTGCTCAGGCTCGCTGGGCGCGAGGAAACAGTTGGATAACCGTCGCTATTCCTGAGTTTATCGAGCTGCTCGACTTACCGGAGGGCAACGCGACGCGCCGTTATTTACTGCAAGTTTTAGAGAGTCAGATTGCCGCGCTGGCGGCCTGTCAGGACGAAAGTGGTTTGTGGCATACGCTGTTGGATGACCCGAATTCTTATCTGGAAAGTTCAGCGGCGGCGGGATTTGCCTACGGGATCCTGAAGGCCGTTCGCAAACGCTATATAGATTCAAGCTATGCGCCGGTTGCCGAGAAAGCCGTGCGCGGCGTGATAAAGCAGATCAATCCGGCAGGCGAGTTGACGGGCGTTTCATTTGGCACCGCCATGGGCAGCGATCTGGATTACTACCGGCAAATCCCCATCACTTCCATGCCTTACGGGCAGGCGATGGCCGTGTTATGCCTGTCGGAATATCTGCGGGTCTATTTGTAGCGAAAATAGCTGACGGAAGCTTCAGCTGTAAAAAAGGCGGGCTCACTCAGTGGCCCGCCTTATTGTTTTAGACTCTTTCTACCGGCGTTTTTCCAGCAGCACGCCGCATTCCATATGGTGGGTATAAGGGAATTGGTCGAACAGCGCCAGCTTGGTCAGGCTGTGGGTCTGGCTCAGCGTCTCGAGGTTGGCGCACAGCGTGTCCGGGTTGCAGGAGATATAGAGGATACGGTCGTAGCCTTGCACCATCTTCACGGTGTCATCGTCCAGCCCGCTGCGCGGTGGATCGACAAAAATGGTGTTACAGTCATAGCCGGACAAATCCACATCTTTTAAACGATGGAATTCGCGCACGCCGTTCATCGCCTGAGTAAAGTCTTCGGCCGCCATGCGGATAATCTGCACGTTATCAATCTGATTCGCTTCGATATTATATTGCGCCGCCGCCACGGACGGCTTGGCAATCTCAGTCGCCAGGACGCGGTTGAAGTTCCTTGCCAGCGCCAACGAGAAGTTGCCGTTGCCGCAATAAAGCTCCAGCAGGTCGCCGGTCGAGCCTTCAGTAATGCCCAGCGCCCATTCGAGCATCTTGATGTTCATCTCGGCGTTTGGCTGGGTGAAGCTGTTCTCCACCTGACGATAAATCATGTCGCGGCCCGCCACTGGCAGTACTTCATCGACATAATCTTCGTCGAGCATGATTTTAGTTTTTGCCGCGCGGCCAATCAGCTGAATATCAAAGCCATCCTGACGCAGTTTGTCGCGCAGCACCGTCGCGGCCGCCGTCCACTCATCATCCAGCTTGCGGTGGTAGAGCAGTGAAGTGATCAACTTGCCGCTGCGCGTGGACAAGTAATCAATCTGGAAGATTTTGCGGCGCAATACCGGCTCATCTTTAATAGCGGCAATCAGCACAGGCATCAGACGGTTAATCAGCTCGCTGGCGGCGGGGAACTGATCGACGCGCACGCGAGCCTTGGTCTGCTGATCAAACATAATGTGGTAGAGGTCGCCCTCGTCATGCCAGACGCGAAACTCGGCGCGCATGCGATAGTGGCTGACCGGAGAGCGGAAAACCTCAGGAGCCGGCGCCTGAAAAGGCGTCATCATCGCCGTGAGACGTGCGGTCTTTTCCGCCAGTTGGTCGTCGTATTTTTCAATGGGCAGGTTTTCAGGCGTCATGATTTATCTCGTCTACTGCGGGTAAATGGGCGAACTTAGCGGGGGATTGTAGGGAATGCTCCCGCGAAGTCCAGTTTTCCGCTTATTCATGGGCGTTATTGCCATGCTTCTCACGCAACCTATTTGATTAAAATTTAATGGCCCTTACGGATGTCTGGATTTCCAAAAGGGTTGATCGTAGGATGCAATTCGGCCTCGATAAGAGAGTTAAAAGGGAATCCGGTGTGAATCCGGAACTGGCGCGCAGCGGTATGGGGAAGTCAAGGCGATAGCAGCTTGAGCTGTTACCGACACTGTCTGGTTCTTCTTTCTTTATATAGTGAACTTTTTATAGAGAATGTAAGAGAGATGGGAAGTCATCGCCCGGTGGCGGCATATTATTTTTTTCTTTAATTAGCCAATAAATCCTAAGTCCGAAAACCTGCCGATATTCCGTCGCATTTTCACCCTCGTCGCGAGAACGTGGGTGTTTTTCTGCGGCATCCGCCAATTAAGTTTGGATGCTCAATTCATGACAATTAAAAAGCACGCGCTGCTGACGGTATTATCCGTCACGGCTTTTTCAGGGTGGGCGCAGGACAATACCTCTTCTGATAACAACGACAATCTCGTTGTGACCGCCAACCGTTTTCCACAGCCCGTTTCTTCCGTGTTAGCCCCAACCGATGTAGTGACCCGCGAGGATATTGATCGCTGGCAGTCTAAATCCGTGGTGGATGTATTACGCCGCCTGCCGGGCGTGGATATTGCGCAAAATGGCGGCATGGGCCAGCTGAGTTCTTTATTTGTGCGCGGCACCAACTCCAGCCACACATTAGTCTTAATTGACGGTGTGCGTTTAAATCAGGCGGGTATTTCGGGTTCAACTGACCTTAGCCAGATCCCTATCGCGTTGGTACAGCGGATTGAATTTATCCGTGGGCCACGCTCGGCAGTTTACGGCTCCGACGCCATTGGCGGCGTGGTCAACATTATTACCACCCGTGACAAGGATGGGACGACCCTCGGGGCGGGTATCGGCTCGAATGGGTATCAAAATTACAATGGCTCTACCCAGCAGAAGCTGGGTGAAAACACCACGGTCACCGCCGCGGGCGATTATACCTATACGCGTGGCATTGATGTTGTCGCTGACGGCAACAACGGCGGCGTTCCTCAGCCTGACCGCGATGGCTTCATGAGTAAGACGCTCTATCTGGCGCTGCAACACCAATTCACCGAAGAAGTTGGCGGTTTTGCTCGGGCTTATGGCTATGACAATCGCACGGCCTATGATGGTTATTACATGCCTGACAGTCCGTTAATCGATACCCGTCAGCTCTACAGCCGCACCTATGATACGGGCCTGCGCTATGAAGATGGGATTTACGCCACTCAGCTGATTGGCAGTTATAGCCACGTGAAAGACTATAATTATGACCCGAGATACGGGCAGTATGACTCTTCCGCTTCATTAGATGACTCAGACCAGTACAACCTGCAATGGGGCAACACCCTCCAATTGTGGAAAGGGCAGGTAAGTGCAGGTTTGGATTGGCAGCGACTCACCACCGAGCCGGGCACCAGCTATCTTAATGATGGCTATAGCCAGCGTAATACCGGCGTTTATCTGACAACACAGCAGAAAATTAGCGACTTCACCCTTGAGGGCGCGGTGCGCAGTGATGATAACTCGCAGTTTGGCCAGCACACGACGTGGCAGAGCAGCGCCGCGTGGGAGTTTATCGACGGATATCGCCTGATAACTTCCTATGGAACGGCGTTTAAAGCCCCCAACCTGAGCCAGCTCTATAGCGGTTTTTATGGCGACCCAAATCTGAAACCTGAAGAAAGCAAGCAGTGGGAAGCCGGGCTGGAAGGTTTGACGGGGCCTCTGGATTGGCGTTTATCCGCTTATCGCAACGATATCGATCAGTTAATCGATTTCAATAGCCAAGGGACTTATTACAATATTAATAAGGCCACCATTAAAGGCGTGGAGTGGACAGGTAATTTTGATACCGGACCATTACATCACGCCATCACCTTGGAATATCTGGACCCACGCAATTCTGAAACTAACGCGATATTGGTACGCCGAGCCAAGCAGCAGGCTAAATACCAGATTGACTGGAATGTGGCGCAGATTGATTGGTCGATTAACTACCAATACTTGGGACAGCGTTACGACACGGACTTTAGCTCATATCCTTACCAGACGGTTAAACTCGGCGGCGTCAGTTTATGGGATCTCGCCGCGTCATATCCTGTCACCTCACATTTAACCGTTCGTGGTAGAATTGCCAACTTGTTTGATAAAGATTACGAGACGGTTTATGGCTACGAAACACCAGGACGTGAATACTTCCTCTCTGGAAGCTATACCTTCTGATAGCTCGATAACGTCTGGCCGTCCGACGGCGCTGGTATTTGACTCCGGCGTCGGCGGATTGTCTGTTTATCATGAAGTCCGGCAGATGCTGCCGGACCTCCACTATATCTATGCTTTCGACAATGTGGCTTTCCCCTATGGCGAGAAGTCCGAAGAGTTTATTGTCGAGCGAGTGGTCGAGATAGTCAGCGCGGTCGCTAAGCGTCATCCCCTTTCTATTATTGTTATCGCCTGTAATACCGCGAGCACGGTTTCCCTTCCAGCATTACGCGCCAAATTCAACTGCCCGGTCGTGGGCGTGGTGCCTGCCATTAAACCGGCGGCCAAGTTAACGCGGAATGGCGTGGTGGGATTGCTGGCTACCCGAGCCACGGTTCAGCGTCCTTATACTCATGACTTAATCGAGCGCTTTGCCACGGATTGCCAGATTCTGATGCTGGGTTCGGCAGAGCTGGTGGAAATAGCCGAGGCGAAGCTGCACGGCGCGCCAGTTTCATTGCCGGTGCTGAAGAAAATCCTCCAGCCATGGCTGCGTTTGAAAGAGCCGCCGGACACCGTGGTGCTGGGCTGTACTCATTTTCCGCTGCTCAGCGAGGAGTTGGCGCAGGTATTACCCGATGGAACACGCCTGATTGACTCGGGTTCCGCCATCGCCCGCCGCGCGCATTGGCTTATTGAGACTTCTCATCAACAAATTCCTGCCAAAAAAGAGGGTGTGGAAATAGAAAGTCTGGCGTACTGCATGGCGATGAATGAAGAAGCCGAAATCCTGCTGCCTGTTTTGCAGTCATATGGCTTCAGAAGTATCCAAGAATTGCCGCTTTAAACACCTTTTGGCGAAAGAATCAGCGGTCGATAAATTATTTGTATTTTAGGGGTTGCGGCCTTCTGAGAACTCCCTATAATGCGCCTCCACTGACCGGGAACAACGACTGACAAGTCGCTCGGTGAGGAAGAAAAAAGAAGAATGTTCGAATGAATAATCTCTTGACTCTTCAGCGGGAAAACGTAATATACGCCTCCCGCGCCGCATAAGATTCTTATCGGAACAGCGGCATGCTCTTTAACAATTTATCAGACAATCTGTGTGGGCACTCACAAGACGATATCAGCCACCTCGGTGGCAAAAAATAT
>NZ_JAWUDN010000013.1:0-55792 GCF_044430645.1 Ewingella allii
TAGAGCTTTACAACCAGCCTACACTACAATCTTTTCCGTTACTACGACCCCGTAGCAGGGCGATTTACCCAGCCGGATCCGATAGGGCTGGCGGGTGGGTTGAATACCTATGCTTATGTGCCTGAGCCGCTGGGGTGGGTGGATCCGCTGGGTCTTAAGTGTTGGGCGGCTAAAAATGTTAATGGACGCAAAGTTTATCAAAGAAATAATTTATTCGATCCGCATAGAGTTGATGCAGATGGTTTAACTAATATACAAAGAATGAAGCTAGGGAATGCTCCAGTTGGAAATGATGGATTAGAAATAAATTTACACCATTTAACTCAAGATGAGCCTGGTTCAATGGTGGAAATCTTAAGTAGTTACCATAGTAAGAATGACAGAATCCTCCATATGTATTCGAATCAATGGGATAAGACATGGGTAGGACCTGATGGAACTAGGTTTAGATATAATAGTGCGCCACCGTCTATGAATCGAGGTCCTTTCAATACATGGAAAAGTAAGTACTGGAAAATTCGCGCATTGGACTTTTAGGAGAATAAAGCAATGAATGATGATTTGTTTCTAAAGATTGAAAAACTAATCTCTGATAGTGGTGAGTTTTCCCATGGCAGTGGCCCTGCGTCAGAAGATACAATTCTATTGTATGAGTCATCGTTGGGAGTTATTTTTCCTGAATCGTATAAAATATTTCTTAGGAAATATGGTACGCTGATGTTTAATGGTTTGTCATTTTATGGAATATCGAAACAAGGATTGTCAGCAAATTCTGCCCCTGATGTAAGATATGTGACATTAGAGGCAAGAAAATTAGGCGACATTGATGATAAAATGATAAAAATATTGTCTTCAGGTTATGGCCCTTCATTTTCGTTGGATCTATCAGTCATAGGTGAGACTGGAGAACCTGTTGTTGTAGAAACTGAATTATCATTTAAAAGAGACAAAAACAAAAACATCATTGCTAATAGTTTCGTTGAGTTCTTATTTAAAGAAATAGAAACATCTCTAGGCGAATGATTTAACTATAGAAATTACTTAACACATATTTGAAAGTGTTTTCGATTTCGAAAACTATTTTATTCGTCCAGTCCCTAAAAACGCCGTCTCAGCGGCGTTTTTCTTTTCCCCAATAGCCCGCCAAATGAGCTTTTATTACTTAACTCCCTGATAACTCAACCCACACAGCCTTACACCAGACATTTATCTAAGTCTAAAAAAGGCCCACCTAAAGCGGACCCTATTAACGCTATGCAACCTATCTATTAGCGATGTAGTCTAATTTACTGTAAAAACCGCATTAAAGAGAATACTCGCTAGAGAACTGCATCCACCAGTTTTCTTACTTGCTCTCTTCCAACTGAGTATGCATTTTCTATAACCTCTAGAGGCAAGGCGCCAACCGAATTGACTACGCCATTGAGACCAGAAACAACATTGCCTACTAAACCAGCGCCCTTTACCATTTCGATTTCTTCGAGCGTTAATGTTCTTAATTCTTGAGTGTTTTTCATATAAACCTCAGTTTTATATAATAAGCTAATAATTGTTACCATCATTGACTGCCGGAGGCAGCTTTATTAAACGTAATAGAGAAAGTGATTAATGCAATGTAGGAGGGGAAATACATTGTGGATAACACTTAGTTAGTTTATATGAGTTGAAGAATAAGTTACCCGGTGGATTAGAAATCAATTTTTTAATAACGTCTTTATATACCTAAGCTTGGCAAATAGGCGGTCATTGTGATGTGGCAGGAACTCACTGAATAAGTTTCACAATAAAAAAAATGGCCAGAAGGTTTACCCGTCTGGCCATTTTACAGTGGCGCAGCGATCGCCACGCCTTGAGTACTCAATTAGAACATCAATACCATCCACGGGTAGGCGATGAGCATCAGGCCGCCGAGGAAGATGGCGCCGAAGATAGTGCCCAGACGCCAGTAGTCTTTGGTTGGCAGGTAGCCGGAGCCGTAGTAAATCGGGCTTGGGCCGGTGCCGTAAGGAGTGATGATCCCCATCACGCCCAGCGAGGTCACCATCATCAGGCAGTAAACCGGCATGTTGATGCCCGGAATGGCCGCCGCGATGGTCAGCATCGCAGGTAACAGCGCGGTGGTGTGTGCCGTGGTACTGGCGAACAGGTAGTGCAGCAGGAAGAAGGCCACCAGCAGCATCACCGCCGCGACCTGCGGGTCGATGCCGGTAAGCAGTTGCCCGCCTTGCAGACCCAGCCACGAGATAAAGCCAACTCGCGCCAGCCCGTCGGCCAGCGCCACTAACGTGGCGAACCAGGCGAAGGTATTCCAGGCCGGCTTATTGCTGGTGATGTCATTCCAGTTCAGCACGCCGGTCCACAGCATCAGCACCACAACCAGCAGCGCGGCCATGGCAGGTTCAATCCACGCGGCGGCGAAAATCCACATCAGCAGGGCCGAGCAGACGAAGACCAGCAGCAGGATTTCGTGACGCGACAGCTTACCCAGCTTCTCAAGCTCAGAGGTCGCCCAGCGCGGCACTTCATCATTAATCTTCACTTCCGGCGGATAGAACCAGTAAGCCAGCAATGGCATGGTGAGGATCAGCAGCACGCCAAGCGGCAGGAAGGCGAGGAACCACATCCCCCACGAGATCTCGAAGCCGACGATGCTCTTAACCAGCGCCAGTGCCAGCAGGTTAGGGGCCAGTGCGGATAAGAACATGGAGCTGGTGATACAGGCCGAGGTGATCGCCACCCACATCAGATAGGAGCCGATTTTGCGCGCGCTCGGATCATTGGGTTTTGAGCCGTACAGCGGCGGAAGGTTGGCAATAATCGGGTAGATAGTCCCACCGCTTCGCGCGGTGTTGGATGGCGTGAATGGGGCCAGCAGCAGGTCGGCGAAGGTGATGGCATAGCCCAGCGTCAAGCTGCGACGCCCGAGGTATTTCACCAGAATCAGCGCCAGACGGCGGCCAAACTGCGTTTTGTCATAACCCGCAGCAAACATAAATGCGCCGAAAATCAGCCAAACCGTGGAGTTACCGAAACCACTCACTGCCCATTTGAAAGCTTCAGTGGCGGTTTTAAATTTCGGGTTGGCGAGTTCGGCAGGGCTGAATAGCAGCCACTGGCTGAAAAGGGCAATCACTACCACCCCGGTCAAGCCGATAACCGCACCCGGCAATGGCTCGAAAATCAAACCAACAATCACCCCGACGAAGATGGCAAAGAAGTGCCAGGCGTAAGGTTCAAGCCCGGCCGGCACCGGCAGAAGCAGCAGGATGACAGCCACGAGCACCGGTAAAAACAGCATGATCAGGCGTTTCTTTAGTCCCGATGAGGCAGGCGCGGCCTTATTGGGATCACTCAAAGTTGATGTGGGTTTCATAGTTTTTATCTGCAAGTTAGTGAGGGGGAGCGTGATGCCCCGTTTATCAATGTTTGCGTTTGAGATGCGTAACGATTTCTTATGCTATTTCACCATGGCATTTGCAATATATTCATTTCATGATCCAGCGTTTTCGCCTATTACCCGAGAATGATGAATATAATATGAAAAGAATAAGTGATTAGTATTACCCAGAGAAGGACTTAACGGAGGGATATTATCATTGTTTATATAGACCTAAACTAAAAAAAGTCACCGTTATCTATCAAACACCGTCCTCTCTCAGTGAGAGTAGAGTAAATTTACGTAAAAGCCAAATTCCTGGCTTAACCTGCTGATTTTTATGGTATGATTTTTTATGTTAATCATAAGTTGATTTTTGTCAACTCATCACTAACAATTAAGGGTGCTATTGGTTTTCTGGCTATTAAATATACAACTCCCTTTCAATAAAAACGCATAACTAAATTTTCCATTTATATAAGCCGATGGATTTTTATTTTTTTAGATGACCTCAGCGTTGGTTATTTAAACGGTATGCACTACGCCCTCGGAAAAAATTGACGATTTTCTAAATGTTGGAGTTGCTCAGAATGAATAAGCTCACCCCGGTTCTTAACCACCTCACTTTGCCAAATGGCGCCGTGCTGAAAAACCGCCTGGTCATGGCCCCGATGACCACCTGTACCGGCTTTTACGATGGCACCGTCACCAGTGAATTGGTGGAGTACTATCGCGACCGCGCGGGCAGTATCGGGACTATTATTGTTGAATGTTGCTTCATCGACCGCATGGGTCCTGCCTTCCCAGGGGCAATCGCCATTGATAGCGATAATAAAATTCCGGGACTGAAGAAAATAGCTGACGCGATTAAATCTAAAGGCTCAAAAGCTATTTTGCAGATTTATCACGGCGGCCGCATGGTTGAGCCAGAGCTGATTGGCGGCAGAACGCCGGTTGCGCCGAGTGCTATCGCCGCGCCGCGTGAAGGGGCGACGACGCCGAAAGAGCTGAGTGCCGAAGAAGTAGACGTAATGATCACCAAGTTTGGTGACGCCTTTAACCGTGCTATCAAAGCTGGCTTCGACGGCGTGGAGATCCACGGCGCAAATACCTATCTGATCCAGCAGTTCTACTCACCCAACTCCAACCAGCGCACCGACAAATGGGGCGGCGACCGCGACAAGCGCGCCCGTTTCCCGCTGGAAGTGCTTGATATCGCTCACAAGATGGTCGAGCGTTTTGCTCACAACGACTTTATTATCGGCTACCGCTTCTCGCCAGAAGAGTTAGAAGTTCCGGGCATCCGTTTCGACGACACCATGTATTTGCTGGAGAAACTGGCCGAACGCGGTCTGGACTATGTGCACTTCTCCGTCGGCCAGTTGCTGCGCCCGTCGATTGTCGACACCAGCGACCCAACGCCGCTTATTACGAAATATCGCGCCCAGCGTTCCGAAAATCTGGCGAAGATCCCGGTCATTGGTGTGGGCGGCGTGTTGAACAAGGAAGACGCGGAAAACGCGCTGGAGCACGGTTTTGACTTGGTCGCGGTAGGTAAAGCCTGCATCGCGTACCCGGACTGGGCCGACCGCATCATCAACAATGAGCACCTCGAGCTGTTCATTGATAGCAACAAACGCGAAGCCCTGAACATCCCTGAACCGCTGTGGCGCTTCTCACTGGTTGACGCCATGATCCGCGACACCAGCGCCACTGGCCGTAAATATAAAGCCGGGGTCTATCAGGAGAAAGTTGAAGCGGAAGCGCTGAAACTGAAAATCAGCGTCACGCTGGATACCGACCGTATCACCGACATCACGCTGGTTAAGGACGACACCCTCGACGTCGACTTCACTACCACCTTCGAAAGCCTGCGTTCGCGCATTCTGGTCGCCAACAGCCCGCACGTTGACGCCATTACCGGCGCGACTACACAGAGTGAGGCATTGAAGAAAGCCGTTTCCCGCGCGCTGGCCACCTCCAGCAAAGAGCACGTGATTGAAGAGGGCGGTAACCCGCAGGCTCCGCAGAATTACGATGTGGTGGTGATCGGCAGCGGCGGCGCAGGTCTGGCGGCCGCGATTCAGGCCCATGACGAAGGCGCGCACGTGGTTATCATCGAGAAGATGCCAACCATCGGCGGCAACACCATCAAGGCCTCGGTGGGAATGAACGCCGCAGAAACGCGTTTCCAGAAGCTGAAAGGCATTGAGGACAGTAAAGAGCTGTTCTATGAGGAGACGTTGAAAGGCGGCAAGTTTAAAAACAACCCTGAGCTGCTGCGTGAGTTCGTCGAGTTGGCACCAGAAGCCGTAGAGTGGCTGGCGTCGAAAGAGATTGAGCTGAACGATATCACCATCACTGGCGGCATGAGCATTGACCGTACTCACCGTCCTGCTGACCGTTCCGCCGTTGGCGGCTTCCTGATTAGCGGCTTGGTGAAAAACATCAACAAACGCGATATCGAAGTGCTGCTCGAAACTTCCGTTGCTGACATTCTGTTTGATAACGGCGTAGTGACCGGCGTGAAGGTGGTTGATGAGTACAACGACACCCGCATTCTGAATGCCAAAAGCGTGATTGTAGCCACCGGCGGCTTCAGCGCCAACCGCGAAATGGTGGTGAAATACCGCCCAGAGCTGGACGGCTTTGTCACCACTAACCACAAAGGTGCGACCGGCAGCGGCATCGCTATGCTGCAAAAGATCGGCGCGGACACCGTGGACATGGGCGAGATCCAGATCCACCCAACGGTTGAGCAAACCACCTCTTATTTGATTTCCGAAGCTATCCGCGGTGGCGGTGCGATTCTGGTGAGTCAGGCGGGCAAGCGTTTCTACAACGAAATGGAAACCCGCGACAAAGTCTCTGCCGAAATCATTGCGCTGCCAGAGAAGAGTGCCTGGGTGATCTTCGACGATCAGGTTCGCGCCAACAACAAGGCCGCCGACGAGTATATCGCCAAGGGCTTTGTGGTCAGCGCGCCTTCGCCGCAGGAGCTGGCGGTGAAACTGAACATGGACATGCACGCGCTGCTGGCGACGCTTGAGCGTTACAACGTGTTCGTGGATAAGCAAAATGACGAAGATTTCGGCCGTAAAACCGCGCTGCGTCATCCGCTGAATCAGGGGCCGTTCTACGCCATTCGCATCGCACCGGGGGTTCACCACACCATGGGCGGCGTGACCATCAACACTGACACTGCCGTGCTCGATACACAGAAACAGGTGATCACCGGGGCTTGGGCGGCGGGCGAAGTGGTCGGTGGTATCCACGGCGCGAACCGCATCGGCGGCAACGCAGTGGCTGACATCATCATCTTCGGCATTCTGGCCGGGCGTAACGCGGCGGCACTGGCGCGTAAATAAGCCTGACTTAAGCTGTACCCAATGGGCCGACTCGTTCGGCCCATTTTACTTTCTGCCTGCCGACACTTTGCGCATTTTCTTCTTAAGTTAATCAAATTTTGGCCGATACCAGATAACGGATAAGAAAACTGGGATAGGACAAATGGTAGGTCAAATTAGCGGAATTTCGTTCCCACCCCCGCGCATCGCCAGCGCTAACGGGGCCAGAGTAAACCAGCCAGCGGCAACGCCGCCTCAGCCTTCAACACGCGTCACGCTGAGTAACGCAAGTGATGAACTCAATGCGATTTACAGCATCAGCGCGCAGAAACTGCGCACCAATACCCTTAATACCGGCCACAGCCAGCTGGATGTGTTGATGGGCGCGAATGCCAATCAGCCGATATCTGGCGCGTTTCAGGGATTAGGTAAGGCGCTGTTAGCGCAGCTAAAAGATAACCCTTCTGACTTCTCGGCGGCGGTGAGTTCTACCAAAAACGTTGATGCCAGTGGCACCGATAAAGCCAGCGCCGTGGCGTTGGACATCGTCACCCAAAGCGGCGTTAAGGTCAGCGTGTCGCTCTCTCGCCAGCAGGGTGGATTGGTTGCCGAGGTGACTACCACCGGTGGCGAGCTGACGGATAAAGAGACCGATGCGATTGCGGGTCTGGCAGATGCTTTCCAAAGCACCCTCGACGGCATGTCCGGCAAGACGCCGACGGTGAACGTGGATGGTTTAACCCAATTTAATACCACGCTGCTCAAATCCGTCGACCTTAACGCCGACGTACGTGAAAGCGGCCAGTCCGTGCAGTCTCTCAACTTCCAGAGTGACCTCACCCAGCGCGCCCTGAGCTATAAAGACGCTAACGGCTCATTCCAGCTGAACACCGACCTCAGTCATCCTGAGCTATTGGGCACGCTGGGACAGCAGGATCAGGCGCTCGCGGCTTATGACAAACAGCTGAATAACGCGGCGCTGCGCGGCTATGCCAACCAAGACATGATGTCGAGCTTCAAGTCGGCGTTCCACGCGCTTAATAGCCACTATGGCTCAAACGAAATCGACAAAAGCCACCAAATCATCACAGTGACTGAAACTAACAAGGCACAGTCTTATTTGAGTGGTTTGGCGGACTTCTCGGCTTCCTTCCAACAAACGGATGTTAAGTCGAACCCGTACAAAGATGATGAGAAGGACAGCTTTGCCTATAGCTTTAGCCAGAGCAGCAGCGTGATTGACGGCGTGGACGGCACTCGCAGCAAGATAACTCAGAACACCAAGTCTCACCTACAGGCCAGCTTCCATGAGTCGCTGACGGCGGGTACGCCGCTGGCACTGAGCGTGCTGAAGTCGTCGCAGAACTACACTTATCATCAGATAAATGAAGACAGTTCCACCGACACCACGCTGGACTTTAAGAAAGGTCGACTGGCGACGGTGGGCACGTCTCAGAGCACTCACAGCCTGGAAACGGTGAAAACCTACAACGACGCTCTGCTGGTCAAGGAAAGCAAAACGCCGAATGACCACCAAGAGAGCCATCAGCTCAACCTGCTTTCCGAGAGTATTAAGGTGAAAACCAAGTAAGGGAGTGCCCAAGGCTTATTGGGCATGTTCTCTAATCAGCTCAATCAGTTGCTTAAGGCCGGGCTGAAGCTGGCGGCGGCTAGGGTAGTACATGACGATCGGCTCGCCCTGTACTGCCCAATCTTGCAGCACCGGCACTAACTGCCCGCTCTTAAGATAGGGGGCGATATAGCGCTCCAGACAGTACGCCAGCCCCATGTGGTTGAGCGCGGCGTGAATAATCATGTCGGTTTCATTGGCGACAAAATTACCCGGCACGTCCAGCTCGCACGCCTCTTCACCTTCACCTAACTGCCATTTGTAGATACTCGCATCGCCAATACGCATGCGAATGCAGCTATGCTTCATCAGATCCTGCGGGGTTTGCGGTGTACCGTGTTGCGCAAGATAAGCCGGGGAAGCGACCACCACCCAGCGCAGCTTACCCGTCAGCGGCATGGCAATCATGTCCTGTGGCACCGTCTGTCCGTAGCGCACCCCCGCGTCGTAGCCGCTGCTGACGATATCTATCATGTTGTCATCAATGGTGATTTCTAGCTGAATGCGCGGGTAAGCGCGATTGAACTGCGCCAAAATCGGCGTGAACAGCAGACGCGCGGCGTCGCGGGGAATATTAATGCGCAGTCGGCCCACCGGCAGCTTGCGGTAGTTTTCCAGCTCGCCGAGGGCGGTGCGAATGAACTCAAAGCCCTGATCTAACTGACTGACCAGCGCCGCGCCCGCCGCCGTGGGGACCACGGATCGGCTGGTGCGATGCAGCAATTTGACGCCAAGACGCTCCTCCAACCCGCGCATGGTGTGGCTCAGCGCCGAGGTGGTGACGCCCAGTTCGGCAGCCGCCAGTCGGAAACTTTGCCGCCGACAAATAGTAGAAAAAACATTAAGATCGGCTAACTCGCCGCGCGTCAGAGTAGGCATAAATGGCTCGATTATTCACGCAGAAGAAGTCACTGCATCGTTGAATTTTACTCAACAATACATGAGGTATAATCTCTTTCCAATTAGCAGATGGATCCACAATGAACTCTTTAGAACAAGACATCAGGGCGGAAGCAGTTGATACGCCGGAACTTTCTCGCGCCGGCGTTGGCAAGGCGCTGTTTGCACTCGGCATGGGTGGCTTTGCCATCGGCACGGGGGAATTTGTCATCATGGGGCTGTTGCCCGACGCCGCTAAAGGGCTAGGGGTGTCGATTCCCTCCGCGGGCCATCTGATCAGCATTTACGCGCTGGGCGTGGTTATCGGCGCGCCGCTGCTGGCAATATTAGGGGCGCGCTGGCCGCGCCGTAATTTCCTGATGATCCTGATGGGCCTGTTTGCCGCAGGGAATCTGGTCAGCAGCGTAGCGCCCACTTTCTACTCTATGGCCTTTGCCCGTTTCATCGCCGGCTTCCCCCACGGGACTTACTTTGGCGTGGCGGCGCTGGTGGCGGCCAGTCTGGTGGATAGAAAGCGGCGAGCGCAGGCGGTATCCATGGTACTGCTCGGCCTCACGGTCGCTAACCTGATCGGCGTACCTGCCGCCACGGCTATCGGCCAGTGGGTTGGCTGGCGCTCGGCCTTTGCCATTGTGGGCGGTCTGGCGGTGATCACCCTGATTTTGGTGCTGATGTGGGTACCTCGGGTGGAAGGCAATAAATCCGCCAGCCCGCTCAATGAGTTAAAAGCCCTGACCCGCAAACAAGTGCTGCTGACGCTGGCAATTGGCGCCATCGGCTCTGGCGGGATGTTCTCCGTCTTCAGCTATGTGAAGCCAACCATGCTGCAACTGGCGCACCTGCCGCTGTCGATGATCCCGGTAGTGCTGGCGCTGTTCGGCTTAGGGATGATTCTCGGCAACGTGGCGGGGGGGCGATTAGCAGACCGTGGTCTGGAGAAGACTATTCGCGGCATTTTGCTGTGGTCGATTGTGATTCTGGCTGCCTTTACCTTTACCGCGCACCATCCGGTGCTGGGGCCGCTCAACGTCATGCTGGTGGGCACCATGGTGGCGCTTTCCGCCGTGCTGCAAATTCGCCTGATGGACGTCGCCGGTGACGCACAAACCATGGCCGCGGCCATGAACCACTCGGCATTCAACATCGCCAATGCCATGGGGGCATGGCTGGGCGGCGTGACGATTTCGGCGGGTATGGGTTGGGAATCAACGGGTTGGATCGGGGCGCTGTTGGCCATCGGCGGCCTGATGATCCACACCGTTGCCGTGATCGACAGTAAAAAACATCCCCTGAATCATCATTAAAGAGAAGATTATGAGCCTGACTTTACGCATGGCCGAAGACGTGATTGCCGCCGCGCGCCAAGCAGTAAGTGACAACCGGTTCCCGCCGGTGTCCATTACCGTACTCGACGCGGGCGCGCACCTGCTGGCTTTTAGCCGCATGGATGGTACTTTCCTCGCCACCATCGACGTGGCCCACGGCAAGGCGCGCACCTCGGTATTGTTCCGCAATGACAGCGCCAACGTCGGCGTTGACCTGCATCCTAATGGCGCGGCCTACTCGCTGGAAAACACCAACGGCGGGTTAGTTGGCATTGGCGGCGGCGTGCCGCTGCGCAACGCGGCGGGCGAGGTTATCGGCGCGGTTGGCGTCTCCGGCGCAACCAAAGAGGAAGACCAGATCATCGCTGAATTTGCCGCCCGCGCGTTTCTGTAAAACTTCACCCAGATTGGTAGATTTACCTGTCAGTCTGGGTTTCTCCTCCATACTGCGCAAAAAGTTAAAACATTGTTCAAAAAGGCTGATGCTTTAGGCCCGCGAAGACTAGATTCCAGTTTGTTCACGCAGTCCAATGCTTTAACATAGCTGTCACTTATTTCTTGCATGGCTATACGGATATCCGATGCGTCATTTGGCTGCCATTCTCCCGATCATTACCCTGCTTGCTGCCTGTAGCAGCAAACCCACTCCGCCGCCCGACGGGCCGCGTAATCCGTTTTCTGGTGGCAACAGTACCGCCAGCACGCCGAGTTCCGCCCCCGGCGGCTTCCTGTTACAGCCTGAACACAGCGGGCAACTGCAAAACGGTGACTTTGCCTACGACGCGGGGATGAACGCTTTCGTGGATAAAATGGTCCGCGAGCACGGCTTTGATCGCCAGCAGCTGCATGACGTATTGGCGCAGACCAAGCGCCTTGGGTTTGTGCTGCGCTTGATGGACCAGCAGGCCCCAACCGGCGGACCTCCGTCTGGCCCGAACGGCGCATGGTTGCGTTACCGCGCCAAGTTCATTACGCCGGATAACGTGCAAAATGGCGTGGCGTTCTGGAATCAATATCGCGATGCGCTGCAACGCGCCGAGCAGGTTTACGGCGTGCCGCCAGAGATCATTGTCGGAATTATCGGCGTGGAAACGCGCTGGGGCCGCGTGATGGGCAAAACCCGCATTATTGATGCGCTGGCGACGCTCTCCTTCGCCTATCCGCGTCGCGCCGAGTACTTCCAAAGCGAACTGGAAACCTTCCTGCTAATGTGTCGCCAAGAGCAGGACGACCCGCTAAGCCTGCGCGGTTCTTTCGCTGGCGCCATGGGCTACGGGCAGTTCATGCCTTCAGCCTTCAAAAACTACGCGGTTGATTTCGACGGCGACGGCCACGTCAACCTGTGGGACCCGATTGACGCTATCGGCAGCGTCGCCAACTACTTTAAAGGCCACGGCTGGACGCGCGGGGCACCTGTCGCCGTGCCAGCAACAGGGCAGGCGCCTCTGCTGGAAAATGGCTTTAACACCAAATATCCACTGTTCACCTTAAAAGCGGCTGGCCTTAGCCCACTCGGCTCACTGGCCAATTATCAGGAAGCCAGCCTACTGCGTCTGGATATGGGGCAAAACTATCAGTATTGGTACGGCCTGCCGAACTTCTACACCATCACTCGCTACAACCATAGTACCCAGTATGCGATGGCGGTTTGGCAGCTCGGTGAAGCCGTGAGCAGGGCGCGCGCTGGTAATTGATTTACCTAACCTGTTTTAATCACTCCAAAGGGCCACTTCTCGTGGCCCTTTCCACTTGGTTGCCAGATCACCCAAAGGGGTTGGTTGCCAGATCACCCAAAGGGGGGCGTTTTGGTGATAATACCGCGCTTTGCAACGCTTTCACGGGCTTAACCATAGAATGTTTTCTCTTCTGAATGCATCTCGCAAAAAAGGTGACTAGGCTGATTTGTGTCGAAAAGAAGTGATAACATCGCCCCATATCTTTACCACCAGAAAGGATTTCCGATGAGCGAAAAACAGTTACATCAGCTGAGCGTGCTGGTGGGTAATAAATTGAAAGAAAAAGGATTATGGATAACCTGTGCTGAGTCGTGCACCGGCGGCTGGGTGGCGAAAGCTATCACCGATATTGCGGGCAGCTCCGCATGGTTTGACCGTGGCTTTATCACTTACAGCAATGCTTCAAAGCACGAGCTGCTGGGCGTCTCTGACGGGACACTCGAGGAGTTTGGCGCAGTCAGCGAAGAGGCGGTGCGCGAAATGGCCAAGGGCGCACTGCATGCGGCGGGCGCTAACTTAGCGTTATCCATCAGCGGCATTGCCGGGCCTGATGGCGGCACGGAGCAGAAACCGGTCGGCACCGTGTGGTTCGGATTTGCGAATAGTGAAGGGCGAATTTTCACTTCCAAACAACATTTCTCGGGCGACCGGGAATCCGTTCGCTTGCAAGCTGCTGTTTTTTCGCTACAAACAGCATTAGATGAGTTTCTTGAAAAATAGGCTTGATACTGTATGAGCATACAGTATAATTACTGCCAATTACCTGTACATAAATTACATTCAGTGACGTCAGTGAAGTAATTCACTCCACGTCAGACGAAGGAGCAAAAATGGCTATTGATGAGAATAAGCAAAAAGCGTTAGCTGCAGCACTGGGCCAGATTGAAAAGCAATTCGGTAAAGGCTCCATCATGCGTCTCGGTGAAGATCGCTCTATGGACGTTGAAACGATCTCCACCGGCTCTTTGTCTTTGGATATCGCCTTGGGCGCTGGCGGCTTGCCAATGGGCCGTATCGTTGAAATCTACGGGCCAGAATCTTCCGGTAAAACCACGCTGACTCTGCAAGTTATCGCAGCGGCGCAGCGCGAAGGTAAAACTTGTGCATTTATCGATGCCGAGCACGCCCTTGACCCGATTTACGCTAAAAAGCTTGGCGTTGATATCGACAATCTGCTGTGTTCACAGCCAGATACCGGTGAGCAAGCGTTGGAAATCTGTGATGCGCTGACTCGTTCTGGCGCGGTTGACGTGATCATCGTCGACTCCGTGGCAGCACTGACGCCAAAAGCTGAAATCGAAGGCGAAATTGGTGACTCTCACATGGGCCTTGCGGCACGTATGATGAGCCAGGCAATGCGTAAACTTGCGGGTAACCTGAAAAACGCCAACACCCTGCTGATATTCATCAACCAGATCCGTATGAAAATTGGTGTGATGTTCGGTAACCCAGAAACCACTACCGGTGGTAACGCGCTGAAGTTCTACGCCTCTGTCCGTCTGGATATCCGTCGTATCGGCGCTATCAAAGAAGGTGACGTGGTTGTAGGTAGCGAAACGCGCGTTAAAGTAGTGAAGAACAAGATTGCTGCACCATTTAAGCAAGCTGAATTCCAGATCATGTACGGCGAAGGCATCAACATCAACGGCGAGCTGGTTGATCTTGGCGTTAAGCACAAGATGATTGAGAAAGCAGGCGCATGGTACAGCTACAACGGTGAAAAAATCGGTCAGGGTAAAGCTAACGCAAGTAACTTCCTGAAAGAAAACCCGAAAGTGGCTGCCGAGCTGGACAAAAAACTGCGTGACCTGCTGTTGAGCGGCACCGGTGAAATCAGCGCTACTGCTACCGTTGAAGACTTAGACGATAACGTAGAAACCAGCGAAGAGTTTTAATAGCGAAAGCTTTAATTAACGCTGGAACCTGAGCCTTCGGCTCAGGGGATATACGCGGTCGATAAAATGCCAGCCTGAGTTTCAGGCTGGCATTTTGCCAATATGAGGTACCCACTATGTCCGATGATAAAAAGGTCAATCTCGACGATTTACTGAATCAACATGGGGGCGATGAAGATTCCTCTATGTTTAGCTCGCCACCCAAAGAGGGCGATGCAGCTAAAATTAACGCCTTAATCAGCCGTGCGATGCGTTTACTGTCGCAGCGCGACCATGGCGAAATGGAGCTGCGCAAAAAACTTCTTACCCCTCCCGTTGCTTTCAGCAAGCCAAGTTATTCAAAGCCCGCCAAACCTAAAGCACAAAAATCTAGCCTGTCGTTTTCTAAAGAGTGGCAGGAAGAAGAAATTCAGCAAAAAGCCGCGCGCTTGCCGCCAGAAGAGATTTCTCCCGAGCACGTGCAGTCCGTGATTGATTACTGCTACCAACATAACTGGCTGGATGACGCTAAATTTGCCGATCGCTATATCTCAGGCCGTAGCCGAAAAGGCTATGGCGCGCAGCGTATCCGTTCCGAATTACAGCACAAAGGTGTCGATAAAGAGCTTATTGCGACGGCCTTCGAAGAGAGCGAAGTGGACTGGTGCGCTTTAGCCCGCGATATCGCAGTGCGTAAATTTGGTGAACCTTTGCCAACCGAATGGAAAGAAAAATCAAAAGTTCTGCGTTATATGCTCTACCGAGGCTTTTTTCAGGAAGAGATCCAGTCTATTTATCGCGATTTTGATGATTGACCGCATACGGGATTTTACTTCCCAGCGAAGAAATTTTATCTTATCCACACTTTTTGTTCGTGGGCCGTACAGTCTGCCGCTGAATTCAGCGCTTTCTTGCTTACGAACCGTTTCTTCAAGCCAGATTCCGGGACATTTATGAGCAAGAGCACCGCTGAGATCCGTCAAGCGTTTCTCGATTTCTTCCACAGTAAGGGACACAACATTGTTGCAAGCAGTTCGCTTGTCCCGAATAACGACCCGACTCTGCTGTTTACCAACGCAGGGATGAACCAATTTAAAGATGTTTTCCTCGGGTTAGATAAGCGCGACTACAGCCGTGCTACCACTTCCCAGCGCTGCGTTCGCGCAGGCGGAAAGCACAATGACCTGGAAAACGTCGGTTACACCGCTCGTCACCACACCTTCTTTGAAATGTTGGGCAACTTCAGCTTCGGCGACTATTTCAAGCATGATGCCATTAACTACGCTTGGGAATTACTGACCGGCGAAAACTGGTTCAATCTGCCTAAAGAGAAACTGTGGGTCACAGTGTATGAAACTGATGACGAAGCTTTTGATATTTGGGAAAAGCAGGTTGGCGTTCCTAAAGAACGTATTATCCGCATCGGCGACAACAAAGGCGGCGCATTCGCTTCTGACAACTTCTGGCAGATGGGCGACACCGGTCCTTGCGGCCCATGTACTGAGATTTTCTACGATCACGGCGACCACATCTGGGGCGGCCCTCCGGGCAGCGCTGAAGAAGACGGCGACCGTTATATCGAAATCTGGAACATCGTCTTCATGCAGTTCAACCGTCAGTCAGACGGCACCATGCTGCCGCTGCCTAAGCCGTCGGTTGATACCGGTATGGGCCTGGAGCGTATCACTGCGGTCATGCAACATGTGAACTCCAACTACGATATCGATCTGTTCCAAAAACTGATTGCTGCCGTGGCGCAGGTTACGGGTGCAACTGACCTGAACAACAAGTCACTGCGCGTTATCGCTGACCACATCCGTTCTTGCGCATTCCTGATCTCCGATGGTGTTATCCCGTCGAATGAAAACCGCGGCTACGTGCTGCGCCGCATCATTCGTCGTGCTATCCGTCACGGCAACATGCTGGGCGCGAAAGACACCTTCTTCTATAAGCTGGTTGCGCCACTGATTGAAGTCATGGGCCCGGCAGCAGAAGAGTTAAAGCAACAGCAGGCGATGGTTGAGCAACTGCTGAAAACCGAAGAAGAGCAGTTTGCCCGTACTCTGGAGCGCGGTTTGGCGCTGTTGGATGAAGAGCTTTCCTCTTTGAAAGGCGACACGCTGGATGGCGAAATCGCTTTCCGTCTGTATGACACCTTCGGTTTCCCGTTGGACTTGACCGCTGACGTTTGCCGCGAAAGAAATCTGAAAGTTGACGAAGCTGGCTTCGAGAAAGCGATGGACGTTCAGCGCCGTCGTGCGCGCGAATCTAGCGGCTTCAGCGCAGATTACAACAGCATGGTACGCGTTGATGGCGTGACTCAGTTCTCGGGTTATGAGCATGTAGAGCGTCATTCAAAAGTGGTTGCCCTGTTTGTTGATGGCCAGCCAGTGGAGGAGATTCAGGCCGGGGTTAACGCTATCGTTATCCTTGATGACACGCCATTCTACGGCGAGTCAGGCGGTCAGGTGGGTGATAAGGGCGAGCTGAAAACGGCCTCCGGCATCTTCACCGTTTCCGACACCCAGAAATATGGCAAAGCCATTGGTCATCAAGGCTCGCTGAATGCAGGCAAACTGCGCGTGGGTGACAGCGTTGAAGCTGAAATCGACGCTGCTCGCCGCGACCGTATCCGCCTGAACCACTCGGCGACCCACTTACTGCACGCCGCGTTGCGTCAGGTGCTGGGCAAGCATGTGGCGCAGAAAGGCTCGCTGGTTAACGATAACTACCTGCGTTTTGACTTCTCCCACTTCGAAGCCATGAAACCGGAAGAAATTCGTCAGGTTGAAGACTTGGTGAATGCGCAGATTCGTCGCAACTTGCCGGTTGAAACCAAAATCATGGCGCTGGATGATGCCAAAGAGCAGGGCGCAATGGCGCTGTTCGGCGAGAAATACGAGGACAATGTTCGCGTACTTTCTATGGGTGACTTCTCCACTGAGCTGTGCGGCGGCACCCATGCTAGCCGTACCGGCGACATCGGCCTGTTCCGTATTCAAAGCGAATCGGGCACTGCCGCAGGTATTCGCCGTATCGAAGGCATCACCGGCGAAAACGCCATTGCATCACTTCACCAACAGAGTGATTTGTTGCAAGACGTCGCGCATCTGGTTAAGGGCGATGTAAACAGCGTCTCAGAGAAGATTCGTACTTTGATCGAGCGTTCGCGCCAGCTGGAGAAAGAACTTCAGCAGGTGAAAGGCCAACAGGCTGCGCAGGAAAGTGCCTCACTTTCTAGCCAGACCAAAGAAGTCAAAGGGGTTAAAGTCCTTGTCAGCCAACTGGATAATGTCGAGCCGAAAATGCTTCGCACCATGGTTGATGACCTGAAAAATCAGCTGGGCTCGGTGATTATCGTTCTGGCAACCATCGCTGACGATAAAGTCAGCCTGATTGCTGGTGTCACCAAAGACCTGACCGATCGCGTTAAAGCAGGCGAGTTGATTGCCTCTATTGCGCAGCAGGTAGGGGGTAAAGGTGGTGGCCGTCCTGATATGGCTCAGGCAGGTGGTAGCGATGTTCAGGCACTTCCTGCAGCCCTTGCCAGTGTAGAAGCTTGGCTTGAAGCTAAGCTGTAATAAGAAATAAATCACTACACAAAGAAACGCCATAATGTATTGTGCACTATGGCGTTTTCGCTATCGCAGGTTGGGTAGGCCAGGCTAGAAAACCCACAATCGCCTCGTTTTCGGCTAAACTTAAAATATGCACGGCTGAGGTCGCAGGCTAGTTAAGTTTTATGTGGGGGTCATGGCTTACGTTTTACCCGTGGTTGATAGATAATGGCCGGGAAACTGAGAGACCCGACTCTTTTAATTCTTCAAGGAGCAAAGAATGCTTATTTTGACTCGCCGAGTTGGTGAAACCCTCATGATTGGCGATGAGGTAACTGTTACCGTGTTAGGCGTAAAAGGTAACCAGGTGCGTATTGGTGTTAACGCGCCAAAAGAGGTCTCTGTGCATCGTGAAGAGATTTATCAGCGCATTCAGGCTGAGAAGTCTCAACAAACGAGTTACTGATTTACCAGGCGTCTCGCCGATGGCGAGGCGCTGACCTTCCTATTCCGCGTTTAAGCGTTATCCCTTTCTGTTTTCCCCTGTTTTATTCTCTGTTTTTTCCCTTGCTTCAGCGATGCTGTAAACAGTTATCTCTAGAAAAAATCCGGTGTTTTTGCCAATAAGAGGCTCTTTTTGCCTTGAAACTGTGCAGGTTGCGCGTGAATTGTTCAAACGAACGAATGTTAGAAAAAAAGGGTTTGACTTATAAGCCCGTGAAAGTAATATGTGCGCCACGCAGTGCCGATGAGCTTAAACAAAGTTAGTCAGCACAACTCGAAAGAGGCGTATGGTGAGGTGGCCGAGAGGCTGAAGGCGCTCCCCTGCTAAGGGAGTATGCGGTCAAAAGCTGCATCCGGGGTTCGAATCCCCGCCTCACCGCCATTTAAAATGCACCCATAGCTCAGCTGGATAGAGTACTCGGCTACGAACCGAGCGGTCGGAAGTTCGAATCTTCCTGGGTGCACCACCCATAGCTCAGCTGGATAGAGTACTCGGCTACGAACCGAGCGGTCGGAAGTTCGAATCTTCCTGGGTGCACCATATTTTGTGTGTGTTGAAGCGATTGTGAACATCATATATTGCACTCAGCAGACAGATTGCACGAAGGAAGATAACGTTGCTTCAGCAACGGCCCGCAGGGCGAGGCGCTAGCCGAGTAATCTTCCTGGGTGCACCATTCTTTCTTTGTATTTTCCTAGATAAAAACTCAGCACTACCCCAATGCACCCATAGCTCAGCTGGATAGAGTACTCGGCTACGAACCGAGCGGTCGGAAGTTCGAATCTTCCTGGGTGCACCATATTCCACGCTAGTCGCAGCAACCAGGGGATTACCATGGCAGGCATGCTGGCAGCGAGCACGAAGGAAGATAACGTTGCTTCAGCAACGGCCCGCAGGGCGAGGCGCTAGCGGAGTAATCTTCCTGGGTGCACCATATTAGAGAAACCTGCGAAAGCGGGTTTTTTGCTTTTTAAATCTCAGCTTTCTCCTTTTCGTACCCCACTGATATTGCGGTTTTTCAATCGCGCACCCTTCCTGACAAAAAGCGACAATCAATAGACTTTGCGCTAAAGTAGTTTCCTGTTTTTATCGCGAGCAGGAGTACAAGATGTACGATCTCTACGAGGGTTTGATCTTTGATATGGATGGAACCATATTGGATACAGAACCTACGCACCGTCAGGCTTGGCATCAGGTATTGTCGAAATACGCCATGCGTTATGACTTCGAGCAGATGATTGCTCTGAATGGCTCTCCGACGTGGCGAATCGCGAAATTTATCATTGATGATAATCAGGTCAATATGGATCCACATCACTTAGCTGCCGAGAAAACCGTAGCAGTGCGAGAGATGTTGCTCGATACCGTCCAGCCTCTGCCTCTGATCGAGGTGGTGAAATTTTATCATGGCCGACGCCCTATGGCGGTAGGAACAGGCAGTGAGCACGACATGGCGGACGCTCTCCTGCGCCACCTTGGCCTGCGCCACTGCTTTGATGCCATCGTCGGTGCTAACGATGTTCAGAACCATAAGCCTGCCCCAGACACCTTCTTGTTGTGTGCCCAATTGATTGGCGTGCCGCCAGAGAAGTGTGTGGTGTTCGAAGATGCAGATTTTGGTATTGAGGCGGCGAAACGCGCCAACATGGCCGTCGTGGATGTCCGCAAACTTTGAGCAGTACGCTGGCACTGATTTCGTTATTCAGTAGCAGCTTTCTCAGCGCAACACTGTTGCCGGGGAACTCAGAGATTTTGTTAGTTGGCCTGCTGACAGCAGGCAGTGCGTCACCACTTTTATTAGTGCTCGCTGCATCTTTTGGCAATACCTTAGGGGGTATTACCAATATCATAATCGGCCGATTACTGCCTAAGCTTAAACCTCAGCGAGGTTTAGACACTGCGCTGGGTTGGTTGAACCGTTTTGGCCCAGCCGCGCTGCTGCTCAGTTGGTTGCCGGTGGTGGGCGATGTTTTATGTGTGTTAGCTGGCTGGTTGCGTATGCCTTGGGGACCCGTGGTGTTTTTCCTGTTGATAGGGAAAACAGTGCGTTATGTGGTGTTAACTGCCATAACGTTACAGGGGCTCTCTTGGTGGAATTAGATTGAGATCGCTTATCATAATGGTTACATCTATGCAGATTCAGTATGCTTGCAAATTAATGTCTTCAAATAGCGGGAGGTCAATTTGATCCCGGATGTATCTCAGGCGCTTTCCTGGTTGGAAGCCCATCCTCACGCAGTAAAAGGAATTCGCCGCGGCGTTGAGCGCGAAACACTTCGCGTCAATGCCGATGGCTCGCTGGCGACCACTGGACACCCGGAATCTTTAGGCTCTGCGCTGAAGCATGATTGGATCACCACTGACTTCGCTGAATCTTTACTGGAGTTCATTACTCCGGTTGATGGTGATATCGATCACCTGCTGACTTTCCTGCGCGACATTCATCGCCACGTGGCTCGTGAGCTGGGTGAAGAGAGAATGTGGCCATTCAGTATGCCTTGTTTCGTGGAAGCGGAGCAGGACATCGAGCTGGCGCAATATGGCTCCTCGAACATCGGCCGCTTGAAAACGCTCTATCGCGAAGGTTTGAAGAATCGTTATGGTGCCTTGATGCAGATTATTTCTGGCATCCACTATAATTTTTCTTTGCCGATTGAGTTCTGGCAGGCGCGCTTAGGGATTGCTGACGCGGAAAGCGGTAAAAACGAAATTTCTGCGGCGTACTTTAAGTTGATCCGTAACTACTATCGCTTTGGTTGGGTGATCCCTTATCTGTTTGGTGCTTCACCGGCTATTTGTTCTTCGTTCATCAAAGGACGTGAGACGGATTTACCGTTCGAGTACACCGAATCAGGGATGTGCTACTTGCCGTACGCCACGTCGCTGCGATTGAGCGATTTGGGCTACACCAATAAAAACCAGAGCAATTTAGGTATCACCTTTAACGATCTTGAGACTTATGTTCAAGGCGTTAAAAAGGCCATTCGTACGCCATCGGCTGAATATGCCGCTATGGGCGTGAAAAAGGATGGCAAATACCTGCAGCTCAATACCAATGTGTTACAGATTGAGAACGAGCTTTATGCTCCGATTCGCCCAAAACGCGTTACGCGCTCAGGGGAAACGCCTTCAGATGCTCTGATGCGCAGTGGGATTGAGTACATTGAGGTGCGTTCGCTGGACGTCAATCCATTCTCGCCGATCGGCATCGACGCCTCTCAGGCGCGTTTCCTCGATCTGTTTTTGATATGGTGTGCTTTGGCCGATGCGCCAGAGATGGACAGTGACGAGCTGCTTTGTACTCGTCAAAACTGGAATCGCGTCATTCTGGAAGGACGCAAGCCGGGGCAAACTATTGGTATGGGTTGTCACGATGAGCGTAAACCGCTCGCCGAAGTAGGCAAGGCCCTGTTTGCTGATCTGCGTCGCGTGGCCGAAGTTTTGGATAGCCAGAATGGCAACCAAGAGTACCAGGACGTGTGCAGTGAGTTGGTGGTAGGGTTTGATGACCCAGATCAGACTTACTCGGCGCGCATACTGCGCGAGATTAAGGCCGCTGGAAAAAGCAGTCTTGGTCTGGAGTGGGCGGATAAGTATCGCCAAATGCTGCTGCAGGAACCTTTAGAAATTCTGACACCTGAAGCGCTCGCGGCTGAATGTGCTGCATCTTGGCAGAGACAGCGTGACCTTGAGGCGAATGATAAACTAAGCTTTGAAGAGTATCTGGCTGCGTTAGCGGCTGGCTAAAAAAGAAAAGGCCACAATCAATGTGGCCAAACAAACATCTCTGTTTACAGGGATGATGATAACAAATGCGCGTCTTTCAAATAATCAGACCCGCATTATGGGAAAAGGTTTCCTGAGTTCGATAAAAAACATTTTTTTCTTTAGGAGAGGTGACGATATGCCACTGTTGGATAGCTTTACCGTAGACCATACCCGTATGGCAGCACCTGCCGTTCGCGTCGCGAAAACCATGAAAACTCCACATGGAGACACTATTACAGTATTCGACCTGCGCTTCTGCCGTCCGAATATCGAAGTGATGCCTGAGCGTGGTATCCACACACTGGAACACCTGTTCGCAGGCTTCATGCGTAACCATCTCAATGGTAACGGTGTTGAAATCATTGATATTTCACCAATGGGCTGCCGCACAGGGTTCTACATGAGCCTGATTGGCGTACCGAGTGAGCAGTTGGTAGCTGATTCATGGAAAGCCGCGATGAAAGATGTGCTGAAAGTCACTGATCAGCGCAAAATCCCTGAGCTGAACGAGTATCAGTGCGGGACTTACGAGATGCATTCTCTGAAAGAAGCGCAAGAAATTGCTCAGCACATTGTGGACAGTGAAGTGGGTGTTAACCACAACGATGATCTAGCTTTGCCAAAAGAGAAGCTGACTGAACTCCACATCTAGTTTGGTGTAGAACTTCAGAGCACAAAAAAAGACGCGATTTCGCGTCTTTTTCTTTGCAGCAGATTCAACGATTTAGTGCCGATTCACCGAGGTTTGCAGTGACTGCATCGGCCGGACCTGAACCTGTTTAATCATATTGTCCTGCACCGCCAGAATCTCCACCTCGTAATTTTCAATGCGTAGGTGAGCGCCCACTTTCGGAATTTCTTCCAGCACTTCAAGCAGCATGCCGTTCATGGTGCGCGGGCCATCTTCCGGCAATGTCCAGTTGAAGGCTTTATTCAATTCACGCACGTTGGCACTGCCTTCAATCACGACTGAGCCATCGCTCTGCGGCGTGACTTCTTCCGCGAGGGTAGGTGACATCGAGGTAGTAAAGTCGCCGACAATCTCTTCAAGGATGTCTTCCACCGTCACCAGGCCCTGAATATCGCCATATTCGTCGACCACGATGCCCACTTTCTTCTTGTTTCGCTGGAATTTCACTAACTGAATGTTGAGCGGCGTACCTTCTGGAATGAAGTAGATTTCATCTGCGGCGCGCAGTAGGTTCTCTTTAGTGAACTCTTTTTTCTCGGTCATCAGACGATATGCTTCGCGCAGGCGCAGCATGCCAATGGCGTCATCCAGAGAGTTGCGGTACAGCACGATGCGCCCGTGCGGGGAGTGCGTCAGCTGGCGAATGATTGACTTCCAGTCGTCATTGATGTCGATACCCACTATCTCATTGCGCGGCACCATGATGTCGTCCACGGTGACTTTTTCCAGATCCAACACCGAAAGCAGCATGTCCTGATTGCGACGAGAAATTTGCGAGCGGGACTCATTCACGATGGTGCGCAGCTCTTCTTTACTCACCGCGTCACTGATCCCCACGTTGGTTTTGACCCCAAACATGCGCATCAGCAGGCGTGACAGGCTGTTGAGGATCCACACCAGCGGCATCATGATGGTTTGCAGCGGGCGCAGCAGCAGGCTGCTTGGGAAGGCGATACGCTCAGGATTCAGCGCGGCAAAAGTCTTCGGCAATACTTCGGCAAACAGCAGAACCACAAAGGTCAGAATACCGGTCGCAATCGCCACACCGGCGTCGCCATATAGGCGGATACCCACAATTGTTGCCAGTGCAGAAGCAAGGATATTGACCAGGTTGTTGCCGATAAGCACCAGGCTGATCAGTTGGTCCGGGCGCTTAAGAAGTTTTTCCACACGGCGGGCACCGCGATTGCCCTGCTTGGCAAGGTGGCGTAACCGATAGCGGTTGAGAGTCATCATGCCGGTCTCGGAGGCAGAAAAATAAGCCGAAACCACTACCATAATGATCAGCGTGATAATGAGGGTAGTTGTCGAGACGTGCTCCAACGGGAAATTCCTTCTTTATGAGATAGATGGCGATCAATCCGCCAATGTTTATTAGTGAGTCATGAACTGCTGAATCATGCGGCTGCCAAAATAGGCCAGCGTCAGCAATACTGCTCCTACCATGCTAAACCACACCACGCGACGACCGCGCCAACCTTCATGATAGTGCCCCCACAGCAAAACGATATAGACAAACCATGCGAGAATCGACAATACCGCCTTGTCGATATTTTCCCGGCTGAACAAATTGTCCATATAAAGCAGGCCGGTGCATAACGTCAGGGTCAGCAAAATCACCCCAACTTGGGTGATGTGGAACAGCTTACGCTCAATGGTCATCAGCGGCGGCATATCCGCGGTGAATGACAGCCGCTTGTTCTTCAACTGGTAATCCAGCCACGCCAGTTGCAGGGCATAGAGCGCCGCAATAATTAAAGTGGCGTAAGAGAACAGGGCCAGGCCGATATGCACCAGCAGCCCTTTGCTCTCCTCCAAATGAGTAATGAATTCGCCCGGCAGGAAGGTCACAAAGGCCAGATTGATCAGCGCAAAGCTGTAAACAATGGGTAAAATAAACCAGCCACGGTTGCGCGAAGCGACGATGGTCATTACCGTACAGATGATCAGACTGATGACCGAGCCAATATTGACCAAGCTTAGGTTCTGACCCGTACTGACATCGAAGATGCGTTGCTGGAGCGCCACCGCGTGGCAAATCAGCGCGACGATCACTGAAATCAATGCTAAACGCCGATAAGCACTTTTGTTCCTGATAATACTTGGAACGATCAGGGCAAGGCTGAGCAGATAGGCCAACATGGCGATAAGTGCAAAAACTGACATAGCGTTCGTTAGCACCAAAAATGAATGAGACTGACAGTATAACGTTACGCACGTCACGCTCCAACCTATCTGAGACGCCAAAGCAGAGATCGTCAACGCTTCGTGTTATAATCCCGCAATTGTGTCGCCAAGGCGGCCTGTCATTACGTTGAGCAAGAGACGATGTTTGAGAATTTAAGCGATCGATTGTCGCGCACACTGCGCAATATCAGCGGCCGTGGGCGGCTGACCGAAGAGAACATTAAAGAAACGCTGCGTGAAGTTCGCATGGCGCTGCTTGAGGCGGACGTTGCTCTGCCGGTGGTGCGTGACTTCATTAACCGTGTGAAAGAGAGCGCCGTTGGCCATGAAGTCAACAAGAGCCTCACGCCGGGTCAGGAATTCGTCAAGATTGTCCAGAAAGAGCTGGAAACAGCCATGGGCGAGGCGAACGCTGAGCTGAACCTCGCCGCGCAGCCGCCAGCTGTGGTGCTGATGGCGGGCCTGCAAGGTGCCGGTAAAACCACCAGTGTGGGTAAACTGGCAAAATTCCTTAAAGAGAAGAAAAAGAAAAAAGTGCTGGTTGTTTCTGCCGACGTTTATCGTCCGGCGGCAATCAAGCAGTTGGAAACGCTGGCTGAACAAGTCGGTGTGGATTTCTTTGCTTCTGACGCACAAGAGAAGCCGGTTGATATCGTTAACCGCGCGCTGCAACAAGCCAAACTCAAATTCTATGATGTCCTGATTGTCGATACCGCCGGCCGTTTACACGTCGACGAAGCGATGATGGAAGAGATCAAACAGGTTCACGCCGCTATTAAGCCGGTTGAAACCCTGTTTGTGGTCGACGCCATGACCGGTCAGGATGCGGCGAACACCGCCAAAGCCTTTAACGAAGCTCTGCCATTAACCGGCGTGATCCTGACGAAAGTCGATGGTGATGCCCGTGGCGGTGCCGCGCTGTCTATTCGCCACATCACCGGCAAGCCGATTAAATTCCTCGGTATGGGTGAGAAAACCGACGCGCTCGAGCCTTTCCACCCGGATCGCGTGGCTTCACGTATTCTGGGCATGGGCGACGTTCTGTCGCTTATCGAAGATATTGAGAGCAAAGTTGACCGCGCGCAGGCTGAGAAGCTGGCGAGCAAACTGAAGAAGGGCGACGGCTTCGATTTGACCGACTTCCTCGATCAACTCAAGCAAATGCGCAACATGGGCGGCATGGCCAACATGATGAGCAAACTGCCGGGTGTGGGTCAGCTGCCGGACAACGTCAAGTCGCAGATGGACGATAAAGTGCTGGTTCGCATGGAAGCTATCATCAACTCGATGACGCTGAAAGAGCGCGCCAAGCCTGAAATCATTAAAGGTTCCCGTAAGCGCCGTATCGCGTTGGGTTCCGGTATGCAGGTTCAAGATGTAAACCGCTTACTCAAACAATTCGACGACATGCAACGCATGATGAAGAAGATGAAGAAAGGCGGCATGGCCAAAATGATGCGTGGCATGAAGGGTATGATGCCACCGGGTTTCCCAGGCCGTTAATCAACATAACTGGCTAGCTTTTTAGCCAGTTACCTCACTCAAGCAAATAGCGTCGGGGTTAATCTACGCTTTCGATTGCTTTTTGCGCCAAAATGAGTAAAATTTTCGGGCTTTTTATATTGCAACCAGACCCCGTTCCCCGATGGGGTCTGGTTGTTTTATTAACTAAAGAGGATGTTATGGTAACAATTCGTTTAGCACGTGGCGGCGCAAAAAAGCGTCCGTTTTATCAAGTAGTAGTGACCGACAGCCGCAACGCTCGTGATGGTCGTTTCATCGAGCGCGTAGGTTTCTTCAACCCATTGGCTTCTGGCCAGGCTGAAGCACTGCGTCTGGACCTGGATCGTATTGCCCACTGGCAAGAACTGGGTGCAACCGTTTCTGATCGCGTTCACGCGCTGATCAAAGACGCTAAGAAAGCGGCTTAATCTGTCGCGGTGGTAACAATGAGCAAACAACTCAATCCAGTGACGCCCGCTGAGCCGATAGTTCTCGGCAAAATGGGGTCAACGTACGGCATTCGCGGTTGGCTCAGAGTGTTTTCATCCACCGAAGACGCCGAAAGCATCTTCGAATACCAACCGTGGTTTATCCAACGGGGTGGTCAGTGGCAAGTTATCGAGCTGGAAGGCTGGAAACGCCACACTCAGGATCTGATTATCAAAGTCAAAGGCGTTGATGATCGCGATGCCGCGAATCTTCTGACTAATTGCGAAATTATCGTCGATTCAAAGCAACTTCCACCACTGGAAGAGGGTGACTATTACTGGAAAGACCTTTTTGGTTGCCAGGTAGTGACAACTTCCGGTTACGAGCTGGGCAAAGTCATCGATATGATGGAAACCGGTTCTAACGATGTGATGGTTGTAAAAGCAAACCTGAAGGATGCATTCGGAATCAAGGAGCGGTTGATTCCGTTCCTCGATGGGCAGGTTATCAAGAAAGTCGATCTCACTACTCAAAGTATTGAAGTAGATTGGGATCCTGGTTTTTGACCTCCGTAGCTTTTACTGACGTATTTTGTACCGAAGTAGCTAAAGGCAGGTTGGGTGGACAATCGTTTGAAGGGAGTGGGCTATGTGGATCGGTATAATTAGCCTGTTTCCTGAGATGTTCCGCGCAATTACCGATTACGGGGTAACTGGCCGGGCAGTAAAGAATGGCCTGTTGAGCGTAAATTGCTGGAGTCCTCGTGACTTCGCATACGATCGACATCGTACCGTGGATGAGCGGCCTTACGGCGGCGGTCCCGGAATGCTGATGATGGTGCAACCCTTGCGGGAAGCGATCCACGCAGCTAAAGCGGCGGCAGGCGAAGGTGTGAAAGTGATTTATCTTTCACCTCAGGGTCGCAAACTGGATCAAACCGGTGTTTGCGAACTGGCGGCCCACCAGAAAATTATTCTGGTTTGTGGTCGTTATGAAGGGATTGATGAGCGCGTGATCAAAACCGAAATTGACGAAGAATGGTCAATTGGCGATTACGTTCTTAGTGGTGGAGAAATACCGGCAATGACGCTGATTGATTCAGTCTCCCGCTTTATACCGGGCGTCTTGGGTCGTCAGGCCTCAGCAGAGGAAGATTCTTTTGCGGATGGTTTGCTGGATTGCCCTCACTACACCCGCCCTGAAGTGTTAGAAGGTATGGAGGTACCGCCAGTTCTGCTGTCGGGAAATCATGCTGATATACGTCGCTGGCGCCTGAAACAGTCGCTGGGTCGAACCTGGCTTAGAAGACCTGAACTTCTAGAAAACCTAGCTCTGACTGACGAGCAAGAGGTGTTGCTGAGAGAGTTCCAAAAGGAACATCGACTCAGTCAACAAGACTATGAAGGGAACGCTCAAGCTTAGCGCTGAGCCCTCCCGATATATCAGTTTACCTAGGGTAAGAGACATATTATGAGCAATATCATTAAACAAATCGAACAAGAGCAGATGAAGCAAGACGTACCTTCATTCCGTCCGGGTGATTCCGTGGAAGTTAAGGTATGGGTCGTTGAAGGTTCTAAAAAGCGTCTGCAGGCATTCGAGGGCGTGGTTATCGCTATCCGTAACCGCGGTCTGCACTCTGCATTCACTGTTCGCAAAATTTCTAACGGCGAAGGTGTTGAGCGTGTATTCCAAACTCACTCCCCAGTAATCGACAGCATTGCTGTTAAACGTCGTGGTGCCGTTCGTAAAGCTAAACTGTACTACCTGCGTGAGCGTACTGGTAAGTCAGCTCGTATCAAAGAGCGTCTTAACTAAGGTATCGCTAACGCGACATCTAATAGTTAATATAGAACAAGGGGTTAGCCATAGGCTAACCCCTTTTTTTGTGCTCAGTGACTACAAATTGGCTACACAAAAAAGCCTGCGGGGTAGCAGGCAAAGGGAGGAGCAAAAAATAGAGGGTGTTGTCGATACTGAAGAAGCTTAGACTGCGCGCATTCCAGCTTGCAAATTCACACCCGGCTTGGAAATAACCCGAGCCACGGATTCATGAGTTGCAAAGGTACAGCTGCATTCAATATTCTGACACTGATGATAACGTTCTTTCGTAGATTCACTGAGATAGCGGCTCGAGCGGGTATGAGCGACTTTTCCGCAAAGTGGGCAATGCATCATAAAAACCTCCAGCGTTTGGGTAAGCGTTGTAGTGATTATGAAACATGAATCTTGCAAAAGCAAGTTTGATTTGTTTTATTCATAACTAATTGTGAAATTTGAGTCATAAGGCAGTGGCTCGAGACTGAGGTTGGAAGTGAAACCAGACTCATCAAGTTTATGGACCACCTTGCTTACCACCCATGACATCGCGTTCGCCTCCTGTTTGAACCCTTGAAGTATCACCGGCGTTTCAACATCTATCTCCGCGCGGCCGACAGCAAGGTTGAGGCTGAACTCCACCGTACCTCGCTGCAACTCATTCCATTTCCCTTTGGCGACCTGAAGCGCAGTCTGCTGATCTGGCATCAATTGGTCTAATACAAATGGCTTGCTGCCAGCACCGGCTGTGAGTGAATAGATATTTTCATCATCGCTTTGGGCTGCTTTGGCATCAGGATGAGCAATTGAAGGCGCATTCTTAGCGTTACTTTTTTGCTGTAAAAAGAGTTGTTTCTGTTGGGCCGCTTTGATATCCAGCCAGCGAGCTTTAACCCCGGTATAAATATTTCTATCCTTGACAGAAAAAGAGTGTGAGTCGCCGTCGCTGCGATTGATAAGTACCGGAGGGAGCGGCATTCCGGACACGTTCTGGCCGGTGCCTGGAATAGTCGCGATTAAATATCCGCGTTTTATCATGGCCACCCCACCATAAAGCTTTAGCAGGTTGCCCAAGAAGTTAAGATCCGACTGTTCCTTCTGGTGAGCGCGAACCACCTTTATCTGGGCGATTTCAGGTAAAACCGCCGGTTTTAAATTATTACTTTTGGCAATGCTGATAACAATCTCGCCCAACGTTACTACGTCCGTGTCTGAATCAGAATAACTGGCGGTCTTCTTTTGGTCGGTCAAACTACGGAAGTCGAGACTGTTGCCTGAGACTTTGATTTTATCCGGAGCTCCGCTGTGGATAACGGCATCAATAATAAACTCACCCTGTTTAATCAGCGCGTTTCCCGTTCCGCTCCATCCAAGTTCTAATGTCAATTTTCTGCCACGCTTGGGCAGTTCGAGCTGGCCATCTGCATCATCAAATTCAATAATCAGGCTATCTGCCGACATGCCTCTGTTGAGCGTCAGTTCTATGCTGTTAACACGAGCGCTAATGTCAGAGGTGCGATGATCACCTTCAAGCTTAATGCTGTAATCAGCAGTGATTTTGTTTGGGCGCATGCGCGAAGGGCTGATCATGAGAACCACCCCACGACCTGATTCCCTAAGTTTGCTGCGTCTTTGTAAAGCAATTCACTCTGGGTTTTAAGATCGCCATACATCGAAAAAATAGACTCATCGATGCGTTTTAAGGTGACCTCGAAATTGATCTTCCTTGGGGTGCCATCCGAGGTTAGCTCTGTATTGGTGTTGGTTACGTCAGTGACCACATACATACCGTAAATCGCACCATTTCCACCGATAAGTGGCCAGGCGTAACCTCCATCGGCCATGGTTCTTAATGCTAACAATGAAAGCATGCCCCCCGTTCTCGAAGGCATTAAGTTGCCCGTAAGGGTAATGGTTTCATCGCCCAAGCCAACAAACTGCATCGACGGCCGCAGCCCCACGCGAGAGTTTTTAGCCCAGCGATAGTTAGTGGTTTGTTTTTGAGTCTGGAAGGGGAGTGTTTGGCGTTCAAACACCATCAGTCCTAATGTCATTAACATAGTCTCGTTCCTTAAAAACCAGAGAGGGCGGCAAGTTCTTGACGCTGCTTTTCTTGGGAAAGATGATCCGTCAAAAGCCGAGCAGTCGCGTGAGGATCGTTGGCCTCTGTGATCGTTATTTGGTTATTCATAACGGAAGAGTTATTAACCGTTGAACTGCTATTCGCTGATTTAACTGCCTGATAATTGGTGGTCAGCGAAGTTGCTTGGGCCGCAGATTCAATAGCCGCAGTTTGAGGCTGATTACCCATATCTGCTTTATTTTCATCATCATCCGAATTTTTAAAGAAATTAAGCTTTTGCAATAGGCTGCTAATTTCTGAGCGCAACAGGCCGAACAGCTTGGTCGGCAATGTCAGGACCCTTGCAAACATTTCCCCCAACTGCTGGCCTGAATTACTCAGGTTTTGCAGTTCTGATTGCGTGTATTTGATCGGTTTCAACAGATCTGTAATCAGGTTGAATGCCGTTTTGAAGGGCGCGAACGCTTCTCCAATAGGCCCAAGCACTGAGCTAAATCCTTCAATAACCCCGCCGACAAATGCCTTGATAGGTTCCCAGAGTTTGGCGATAGCTACACCTACGCCAACAATCAGCGCGATAAGGGCAATGACCGGCCATCCGATCACAGCAAACGCCGCCGCAATAGTGGCTCCGACCGTGCTAAACACCGTCCCCAACAACCCGGCGCCGGCCATCAGCATATTTACGCCACTCAGTACCGGCGCGATAACGCCGCCTAAGAAGCCCAGTCCGCTAATCAAGCCGGTGACGCCTAAAGCTAAGCCGAGCAGAGCATTCACCATCTGCGGGTTATCGGTTATCCAGGTGTTGAGGGTGTTCAGCCAGCCGGTGGCGGTCTGGGTTAGCTGGCGCAATGCGTCGCTTTGGCCTGCAAACAGGTTGATGCGGATGGTGGCCCAGCTGGCGAATAGCTTGGTGATATCGCCATCCAGATTGTCGCCTTTGACCGTGACGGCCATTTGTTCCGCTGGCGTTGCGCCATTGAGCGCCGCCGGAGTCTCAGCTAAAACCTGATCGGCGTTCATGCCGCCTTTAGCCAGCTCTTTTTGCTTCGCCACGACGTCGGAAGGAGCATGGCCAGAAGCCGCCATCGATAGACTCTGTTGGCGCAGCGCCGCCGTGCGCGGATCGCCATTATTGAGATGCAGCAGGGCTTGCACCTCAGAAAGCCCCGCCTCTAAATCGGCACCGGGCTTGAGCAGGTTTTTCGCCAGCTCGAGTTTGGGTTGTGCGAAAGCCTTGGCTTTGGCGCTAGCATTGCTCAATTGACTGATTTTATCGGCGCGGTTTTTATATTGCGTACCCACTGCCGCGCCTTTTTGTTCGATAAGGTCGGTGCGCTGCTGGCGTAATTTAATGAGGTTTTCAATGACGGGCTGCTTTTTGTTATTAATCTCGGCCAGCGCCTCGGGTGCTTTGTCGGTATTGACACCTTGTTTTTTAAGCTTTTTAGCCCGTTTATTGATCGAATATTGAGTATTAAAAAGCGTCGGGCCGTCAGTCGCTAGCTTCTCTCGCGACTTATTTATTTTCTCCAACTGACCAGACTGTTTGTTAAGGACTTTTAGCTGTTCCGAAGCCGTAAACATATCTTCTGAAACCGTGGAAAACAGGTTTTTTTCGGGCAGCTTGGTGAAGCGTTTCCAAACGTCCCCCGTCGCCTGTTTCAGCGACAACATTTCTTGCCTGATCCGCCCCAGCGTCTCGGGCATTTGCTCAAGATTACTCATCAGTTTTTACTCCGCTGCGTTGCAACGCCTTATATCGCCAGTTCATCAGTTCGGTTAGCGACATGCCGTCCATCTCGGACGGCGGCCAATGAAAAATCACCGCGATATCTGCCATGAGATCATCCACGGTCAGGCGGGGGGATATCTCTACCCGTCCTGTTTCGGCGATAAAAAACCGATCACCTTGCCTGCTAGCGCAATCAGGTCCGGCAACTCCAGGCGTGAGCACTCTTCTTTGGTCAGGTTCGGGTAGGTGATACGGGGAAGAATGGTGATTAGCGCGTCAACGTCAGCATTCGCCAGCGCCGCCAGGCCGATACCGCGCAGACTGCCGGCATTGGGTTTGGTCACCTGAATTTCACTAATTTCTACATCGCCGCGCTTTAGCGGGACATCAAGAACGACGGTGTTGTCGTGGTTTTCAACTGTGCTCATGAGATTTCCTCGATACGATATTGGAGACTAATGCATAAGAAGCCGGCAATTGCTGCCGGCTAGAGAGCAGGGGGGATTACAGGCCGAGCGCCGAGCGATGCTCTGCCAGACGATCAACGCCGTTGACGATTTCAACCATGTTGACGGTGTCGACTTCAATCAGCTCTTTGCCATCAATGGTCAGCTTGAAGTAAGTACACTGGGTCGAAATCTTGGTTTCGGTGTCTTCGCCTTGCTTGTATTCGCCGAAGTCGAACTCTTTGTGGCGGCCGCGCATCACCACTTCGACTGCGGAGATATCGCCAGTGTCGTCACGCTGGAAGGAGCCAGCAAAGCGCAGCGGGATATCCGCCGTGCTGCCCCACTGCTGCAACACCAGTTCGTCCATGCCGCCGATGGTCCATTCCAGCGCCAGCGCGTCGTCGTCCAGGCCGAAGTCCACGGAGACCGAGCCGCTCATGCCGCCGCCACGGTAGTTTTCCAGCTTGCGAGTCAGTTTTGGCAGAGTCAGCGAGGAGACCACGCCGAGGTAGCTGTTCCCGTCATTGAACAGGTTCAGGTATTTCAGTTTCTTAGGGAGTGCCATGAGTCAAATTCTCCTTAGCTGTTCACGGAGGCGGCAAAGTTCACCAGATATTTATCGGTGATGCGTTGGCGCAGGGTCAGATCTTCCAGTGGTGGAACCGGCGTGTAGTCGTAATCGATGTACAGCTTGCCCGCTTTCAGCGTCTCAGGCGTGTTGGCCGATTCGTCATACCAGCAGTTGCCATCAATGATATAACCCGCGGATTTCATCTCGCGCATTTTGGCTTTGATGCCGTCAATCATGTCGCGGATCAGGGACGGCGTGAGTGGCTTATCGACCGCCCACATGTGCGCTTCGGCCATAGTGTCAGCCAGAACTTGTGCTGTGCGAGTGTAGTTTTCAAAGGCGAAAAGTGGGTCGTCGCTACAGGTGCGGTTGCCCCAAAAACGGAAGCCATCTTTGCGTACCAGCGTGGTGACGCTAGCTTCGTTCAGCAGGTCTGCGTCGGTGCCGGTGGCTTGCAAGTCCCAGAACACGCTGGCGGACAGACCGGTAACACCGTTGACGCCGACGTTAGACAGGGTTTTATGCCAGCCAGTTTCCTGGTCGATTTTGGCACGCAGGCCCAGCGCGCGAGCCGAAGCAAACGCAATATCAGACTGGCTGGTTGTGGTGTTCCAGTTAACGAAATCAGGCCAGATCAGCATCAGCTCGCGCTGGCTGAAGTTCTCGCGGTACTTGATGGCATCAGAAATGGTTTTCGCACCATAAACGCTGACATAGCCGAAAGCGCGCAGCTGCTGGCACACTGCCGCCAGCGCCGTCGCAACGGCCTGGTTGTCATGCCCAGGTACGCCAAGGATGCGCGGCTTAACGCCCAGTTCGGCTTGTGCCGAAAGCAGGGCTTTCATGCCGGTGTAGCGACCGTTGGCATCAGAACCGCCGATGATGTTGGTGGTCGTCGCTGCCTCATCTTCGCCTTCAGCAACGCGCACAACCACCGTCACCGGCTTACATTGGTCGGCGATTGCCAGCAGTGCCGGGCCGAGCGTGCCGGTTTTACCCGCCTTGCCGCTGGCAGCCAGGACGTCGGTGATCAGCACCGGAGTGTTGAGTGGGAACAGGGTTTTGTCCGCGTCTTCGGCAGTACAAACCAAGCCGATAACAGCGGTTGAAACAGTGGAAATAACGCGTGTACCGTCGTTGATTTCAACAACACGTACGCCGTGGTGATAATCAGCCATCGGGTTGACTCTCTCTTTTGTGGGTGGTGAAGCAAGGATGCCGACAAAGAGAGAAGCCTGCACTCGATGGCAGGCGTGGGGGGAATGGCACAACAGGGCGGGGGAAATAGTAAAGAAAAGGGAATAAAAAAAGCCCCATTAGGGGCTTGGTTTTACTCTGGTGAAGTCGGCCAAGAGATATCTGGCGCTAGTGTGGTATCTACTCGACTGAGTAGTACTCGATAAAGTTTCCATGCTTTATAACTCTGCTCTTCTTCATCAGTTGCCATGTTGAGATCAATTGCATCTTGAAGAGGAGAAATTACTGCCGAGGCTTTGGATATCATATTTACCCGTTCTAATTCGGCCCTCTCAATTTCCTCATTCTTACTATAGACCTTCTGCTTAATACCATAGCCATCGAATATCCAATTCCCATCAACAACAAAATCTTTAGGGAGATCTTCGGGCTTAAGTTCAGTCACGGAAAGATTTATTGGCCAGAGCTTTGATGCATCCTGATTCATTGAACATATTACACCTTCACTGTTGTAAGCTATTTTAATTGAATCAGATTTGAATTTATTTTGGCTTTCATACCAGTCATTCTCCTTTTCATCTTTTAAAAATAACACGCCTTCAACTAAATTATTTTCAACAGGTGTATATAATTTAAAGTTATTCATGTTTTTCATAATTCATACCGTCCCAATAGTGAACCAGTTTCCATTTACCAAAATTTGGATGGCTGAGTAGGCCCCCCAATTCGGAGGATAATAATTTGCGCCTGACATTCCTGTATAAACACAACCATTCGGGAGATCCACCCTACCGCCGGTATCTCCTATAATTGCTCTACCCGCTAAGCGAACGCTATTAACAAAATTGCCATAGACCCAATCTTGACGAGCCAGATTGACAACTTCACCAGAATTTGAGTTTCGCATATAGGGTTGTTGGGCGTTACCAGCAGCAAAGCCTGCATAACTACATGTATCCGCCGCAATTGCGTTGATATCTAATGGAGAAGGCCTATTGTTCGGACTCCAGACACGCACTCCGCCTGATGATTCATAAACTGCACCACCTGCAAGAATATTTCCTGGGCTATTAAAAGTACCATCGCTCACATTGAATGACCATGCTTGAGACAATCCACTATCCCCAATTATATGGATAACTCCGCTAGGGAATTGGGAACCTCCTGATGTAAGCGCTCCAAAACTAATGGCTGCCCCATAGTTAACTTCCTGAGTATTTACTATGCCTTTTACAATAGGATGATATTGGCTTGCATTAAGCGGAGCGGAAAGGCCCGCTGGAACAATAAATGGAGCGGTGTTATTCAAGTATTGTCCGGCGAATGCTCCCGCTCCTTCCCAAGTCCCAGACCTACTCGCATAATGTAACGCGTTATTTAAATATCCGACATCACCGCCGCTAGCAGGAACAGCTCCCACATTATAAGGTGATAAATTAATATCCATTGTTCCATCAAAGGGCACGCCTGAAATGTTTTTTGGAGTGGCGAGTTTATTTGCCGCAACGGCTGTTCCACCAGTAGGTAATGCACCGACATTTGCTGCTGTGATACTAATATCGGCTGTCCCATCAAAGGCAACTCCGGCAATATTTCTTGCAGTGGCGAGTTTATTAGCCGCAACTGCTGTGCCGCCAGTAGGTAATGCACCGACATTTGCTGCTGTGATACTAATATCCGCTGTCCCATCAAAGGCAACTCCGGCAATATTTCTTGCAGCAGCGAGTTTATTAGCGGCGACTGCTGTTCCACCTGAAGGCAGTCGACCATTAGCATTATCATTTGCAGCCTTCACCGCTTTAGGTGTTGCAGCTAAGGTTTCACTATTACTATCAACCGCGCTGTTTAGCTGCACAAAACCTTTATCTGTGAGGGTGCCATCAGGGTGGCGGCGAGAGGCTTCGTGCTCAGCAAGCAGATTATTGACGTATTCCTCTGTGGCAATAATCAATGTGTCATCAATACTCAGGCTCACAGCCTCAGTGTCTGTGACTGTGATAACCATGCGCAGTGTTTGCGTTCGGCCTGAACCTTCTTCAAGGGTTGGCTTATAGCTGTCAGCCATATTGCTAACTGCGATCAGCTCTCCTTGATCAGAAAACAGCCCCATTTCGCGCATCCAAAAACCGCCGACGCTGGCAGGAATAATGGCCTCAGCGATGATCCAATTTGCATTTTTATTATCGACTTTGATTGAATTGAGTAACAGTCGATAGGTTTCATGGACGAGTGCCGTTTGCTCAACAGAAGGCTCTGTTGGAGAGCCGTTACCGTCGCCGACAGCCATATGGGAGATATTGATGTCTTTACCACTCTCAATAGCAGCAGCAATAAGCGTTTGCCCAAGAGTGGTAACGACTGATTTAAATTTGCTCATAAGTATCCTTATCAGTTCGGGTAAACGGTCAGCACTTCTGCGTCATATGCCGCTGCTGCCATATAAATCGTGCCAGGAATATCTTGCGTGATGGTCAAACCAATCAGGTGGCGGCTGGCCGGTTTAGCGTCATCAATCAGGCGTTCCATTTCTTCATACATTGCTTCATCAATGCCGGTTTCCAGTACGCCAATATCAAGGCGGAACGTGCCCGGAGGGTCATTTGTCTCCCACCACTCGGTGATATTAATGACATATCCCAATGGCTCGACGACGCGACGGACTGCGCTAATCGTTCCTTTGTGCTGATGAATGAACCACGCCTTCTGAATCACGCTGCGCTTAGTCGCGGTTGGCCATTCACTATCCCAACGATCAACTGATAGTGCCCAAGCAAGATAGGGAAGAAAGGGCGGCGGACAGGTTTGCGGGTTCCAAAGCGTTTTTAAGGGAACCCTGACATTTGCCAGTTGAGCGCAGGCTTCCGCGGCGGCTCGCTCAAGCTTTGAGGAACCGGTCGGTAGAAGCGATTCATTCATCCGAACCTCCCACCGCGATGGCGTAATGTGTGCAGAAAGAGGCTTGGGTTTTATCCAAGACGATATCTACTTGCGGTTTAGCGAGTTCTACACGTTGAACGCCTTCAACGTGCAATGCCGCGTAGATAGCGGATAAGCGAATATCGCGCCCTAGCCGGTGCTGCGCACTGATATAGGCTTTTAGCTTCTCTTCGGCCGCTTGGGTGATAGGTTCAGATTCAGGGCCTGGATAGAGGAATAGCGTCGCATCAATTTCATAAGAAACCACGCTCGCGGACTGAACCAGGACGCGATCAGCGATGGGCCGAACATTTTCGTCATTAAGTGCATTACGCACCTTCACCAACAGGTCTTCCGGTGCCACACCATTAGCTTCTCTAGAAAGGACCGAAATGGTGACATTGGCTGGCGTCGGGCTGATGACCGAAATATCCGCGACTCTGCCATCGGCTGAACGCCCATGATACTCGTAAGCACCACTCGGCCCCGCGACGCTCAGCCCCTCGAAGGCTTGCGGGATGCGCATACGCAGATCGCTGTCGCTTTCCATTACGGCGTCAGTAGGGGGAATGGTGGTGCTGTCGGCGGGTTTGAGCACCAGACGCTGCACGCCATTATTGGCCGCCAGCTGGTCCAAATCGCTGCCGGTGGCGTAGGCCACCATCACGGCGCGCGCGGCTTCGTTAACACGCTGGCGCAGGATCACTTCGCGGTAGGCGTTCTCCTGTAACAGCTTGACCAACGGCTCGGATTCCAGCGACAGGGTGCGGCTAATCGCCTCCTGCTGTTCGGGCGGATAGAGCGAAATCAGCGTAGATTTACGTTCTGCAAATAAGCTTTCATAGTCCAGTTGCTCCACCACGTTGGGGGCGGGTAACTGGCTCAAATCGATAGTCGCCATAGTCTCAGCTCACAGGAATACTCAGGGAAAATTCGGTGTCCGTATCGCTACGGCTGCCGGTCATATCCACCACCATCTTGCCGTTGTAGTCGGCATTAAAGGTGATGGAAGTCAGCGAAACTCTCGGCTCCCACTGCAACAACGCGGTGTAGCAAACCGCCATGATTTGCAGGCGCAGCGCGTCGTTTTGCGGTTGGTCGATGAGTTCGGAAAGCAATGAGCCGTACTCGCGGCGCATCACTCGTGACCCAATCGGGGTCTGTAAAATGTCGCTCACCGACTGGCGAATGTGGTCGAGATCTTCAATCTCCAGTCCCGTGTCGCGAGCCATGCCGAGATATTTAGCTTCACTCATTGCGGTCCTCCGGTTTGGCCGCCGCCGGTCTGAACGCCGCCGTGGCGGTGGGTGTGTAAGGCGATGCCGTTAGAGGTCAGGCTACCGCCGCTGTGGCTGATATCGCCGGTCATGCTGCCGCCCTGTTGCACCTCGAGCGAACCGGTGGTGAGCTTGTGGGTGCAGACCACTTCCGGGCTGTCGAGGGTGATGCGAGTGCTGGCGTGGCATTCAATCTGCGGCGCGGTGACTGTCACTTTCTCCGCCGCGCTCAGGGTGGCGGTTTTCACGCCGACCACGGTCAGAGCGCTGGTTGCCGGTTCATACTCGATAACCGCGCCGTCCGGGAAACTGAGGTGAACCGCGTCGGCAGAGGCCGAAGGGGCCGGGTTGGCGTCGGAGAAAATCGCGGGCAGCACGAAAGCCGTGTTCAGCTCGCCGCCCATCGACAGCAGCAGCACCTGCTCGCCCACCGAGGGCGCCCACCAACTGCGGCTCTTGCCCGCGCGGCTGGTCAGCCACGGTAGCCAGGCTGTGGTGTTATCGCCGCTGGCGACGCGGCAGCGCGCATTCTCGAGGTCGACCGCGCTGACATTGCCGATACGTATCAGGTTGTTGATCAGCCGCATCATGTCGTTGATTTGTGTGTATGTGTTCATGGGATTAAGGATGCCGTTTAACGAGGGAAGTCGACAATCGGAGACCGTCCGGCGGGCCGTGGCACAACGAGCGGTAGCCGAAAAGGTTACTCAGCCCATTGGCTGATCAGCTCGCCATTGAGGTAAACCTGGCGCGGTCGCGCGTTGTTTTCCGGCAGCGGCGGCTCGGGCAAGTGGGTGATGGTGCGCACGCCGTCGGCGTCCTTCACCTGCACGCGCTCGGTGAGTTGCAGCGTCAGGGTTAATGTGTCGGCCAACTGGCTGAAGGTGAAGTCCGTCAGCCGCCGCGCGCTGTTGCTCATCACTTCCGGCTGGTTGACGGTCAGCCAGTCCAGCACCTCGACCACGATAGGGTCGGCAAGGGATTCGCTGAGGTCCGCCGTGGTGACGGTCAGCGTTAAGGGATAGTGATATTCAAAGGAGAGGGAGGGCGCCGGCGTGGCCACCACGCTCCCCGGACCTGTGGTCACTTTTAAGATCTCTGGATGCGCGCCCAGCTCGGGGATTTGCTCAATCAGCCGCTGTTGAAGTTGCTTGGGTTTTAACACGATAAGTCTCCTGACACTGTTTAATGGCGTCGACCTGTAGGCCGCATGAGAGCAGCGCGGCTTCAAGTTGACGGACGTCGGCGCTCAAATCGCCGTTATTTTTGGGATGGCTGGCGGGTATCTGGCAGGCGCTGACTGGCGGACAGCCAATGTAAATAATCTGTGGCGGAGCTGAAGGCGGGGCGCTGGTGCAGCTGGCTAACAGCAGCGGGCAGAACACTATCAGCCCAGGTTTTAACCAAGGGATCATCATTGCGGCTCCTCTGAAAAAGTTGTTCTCGTTGCCAAACCAGCCCGTTGGCCTGCGCTAACGCATCGCGCAGCGTGGCCTCAGCCTGTTCACGGGTTTGCATCTGCTGGTTGAGTTCAGCGATCAGCTGGTCGCGCTGGCTGAGCTGCTGGGCCAGCGCGTCGCGGCTTTGGGTCAGTTCGTGCTTGTCGCGTTGCAATCCGTGGCTGTAAACAATCATCCCCAGCAGCGCCAGACCCAAGACGAAAAGGGCGATAAACAGCACGCGCATATCAGGCTCCTTTCAGGCACAAAGCCCGTTCTGCGGCTCTGCGGCGTTCAAGCCCGGCGGTGCGCACGCCGTTGACAAACACCCAGCGCGGCAGCTGCTCGCAGGCATCGCGCCACTGATGTTTTTTGATGAAAAACGCCAGCGTCGAGTTGCACGAGGCGCGCACGCCCACGTTGAAGGTAAACGCCACCACGGCGTCATACACCGCTTGCGGCATTTCCACCGGCATGCAGGCTTGCAGGCCTTTTTCGACATTTTTGATATCCGCCAGCAGGTTTTCGGCGGCCTGCTGCTCGGTTATCTGCCCGGTGGGCGCCACGCCCGCCGTGTGACCAATACCGCTGGTCCAGACCCCGGCGCTGCATTGGTAAGGCGATAACTGGCAGCCTTCGAAATCGGCAATCAGCTTCAGCCCCTCGACCGAGGTAGAGATAGACAAGTAGCCCGGCAGCAGAAACATCAGCCCGAGAACCACGGCGGCGCTGCATTTTTTAAGAATTGAGGCGTTCATATTTCTCCTTACTCAGCCCGCTTCGGGCCAGCAGCAGATAGCTTTTTCGCCGGTAGTACCAGTTGACTAAAAAGGTACCGATGCCGACGCCGGAGCCGACCAGAAAGGCGATATCCTCCAGCGACAGCCCACCCAGCCAGGCCATGAACGTCGCGATGAGGTAAGCGCAGGCCGAAGCCACGCGTTCGGCGGTTAGTCCCATAATCTGATGGACTCTTTGACTGACTTCTCCACCTGATCCGGCATCTCGACCGGGGTGCCGTGGGGCAGGATGGGGCCAAAATCCGCAATGCCTTTGTTCAGGCTGTAGACTTTTTCCACCATTGAGGCGGTGCGGCCATAAACGCGCCAGCACATCGAATCAACGGTATCCCCTTGTTGTGCATAAAGTTTCATGATGGTTTTCCGGTTTTGTGTAGATGAGCTGGTAGGAGTAGTTAGTGTCTGGAATGTAGCTTATGGGCGCAACGAGGCGCGGTTGTGAACCTGATGGCACAACAGAGAGTGGGGCGAGGGGCGAGACGTTTTTTAAGGAGAGTGGAGCAACAGGAGGAGACGCGAAACAACAGGGTGAAAGCAGGCGCGCTTAGCCAACTTTCGGCGAACCGAAACAAGGTGGCGTAAGCGCCTGACTCTTTGCGTTATGGATTTTTGCGACCGGGATCGTCATCCACATTGCACAGCAAGGTTTCATTATGGTTATCAGGCAGGGCCTGACTCGCCAGTTCTGAAATCAACGACATGACAATAAGGAACTCTTGCGAATTGCATTGCGCCGTCTGCGAGATGTCGGCAATGACCTGAATACGCGAGAGTATTAATTGTTGTTTATTTAGGTTTTCCACCGTGCGGCCCTTCATTCACTGTGTTTATATACAGTATTATTTAATTAAAGGATCACGTCAATACTGTGTGTCTTTGAAATGCACTAATTGATTGATTTAGTGTTATTTCTTTGCGCCGATACTCATTTTTCATCTTTAAAGAATCCCAGCCATTAACCGGCGTTTTTGACGGCTTACCAGTGGTTTGCTGCTCCTTTAATACATAAGCATTTCCACAGTTAATGACAGAACTCCAAGGCATAGGAATATCTTTATCGGTGGAAACTCTTTCGCTATTTGGCTCACGGCGAACCACCCGCCAGCGGCTGGAACGTGTCTGGTAGCAATGATCTTCGCCCAGATGCGGAGCATAGATGCCGACCACCTCTTTCTGCTCTTCGGCGTAACAATTGAAACGCCCGCGGGGTTGGCGGGCAACGCGCACCGTTTGCTGGTGGCGCGGAACATTGGTGCCGCCCTGCGAGTGAATGTAGCCCGCGTAGTCGCCGCAGTCGGCGGCGTGGCGCACCTCTTCCACTCGGCGATCGAAGCTGTTTTCCAGACTGACGCCGCGAATGCGCCGACACTCGCGGTAAGTACCCACCGAGGGCAGTCCGATGGGGTGAAATTGCGGGATGCGCCAAGTGGACGCCCAGGCGGTGACGGCGGCGGCGCTCTCTTTCAGCGGCTTGCCGGAGTCGAAATCTACTTCGCCATCCAGCGCGTAGCCGTCGATATTTTTCGAGATGTATTTAGCGATGTAAGCCGCCGCGCCGCCGCGATTCAGCGGCTTACAGTCGAAACGGTTTTTAGCTGCGCCCGGCTCGTCGCCCTCTTCCTGCAAGGCGTAGCGGCGCATAATGTCGATGGCGGTTTGTTGCTGGCTCGGCGCGGTAAACAGCATCAGATGCCAGTGCGGCGTGCCGTCGTGGTGCGGCTCTACCACCCGGACGCCGTAGATTTTGATGTTTTTATCTTTGAACGCCGTGCGGACTTTCGCCCACACGGCGACCAGATAGCGCTGGGCCTCTTTCGGCGAAAAAGCCTGCTCATCCCAGCGGCCGTTGAAATTCACATGGCCGTTGAACATGCGAGTAGGGTGGTATTTCGACGGCGTGGTCAGGGTGATAAACAGGCCGCGATCGCCCTGATCGCTGGCGACCTGCTCGACTCCGGCAATCAGCGTCATCAGCTCCATCCGGCGAATGGCCGGGTTAGCAATGCTCGACATAACCGTCTCCAGCATATTGATGCGCTCGCCGGTCTGCTGGTTCTGCAAATCGTTTTGCTTGAGGTAATTAATCATCGAAAGGCGGCGCGAGCGCACCTCGCGCTGGGCGTTTTTGCTGACATAGGCCGAGACGCGGCGGTTGACATAACCTCCGGCAATCATCAACGCCTCGCGCCAGCGCGCCTGTTGAGCAAGTAGCTGGCGTCGCCACCAGTCGGCATTCACCAGCCGCGACAAGCTGGCGACGGCTGACCGAGCATCCAGCTTGCCCTCACTGAAACGCGACCAGTATAAAGGCGTGACGTTTAAGGCGCGCGCCATGCCAGCGACTATTGAATAGAGTTGGTTTTGCGTGGCATCGCTGAGCAAATCCTCCGGAGAGCTTGTCAGCGCAAGTTGTCGGTCGCACAGGTGTTCATAAGCTTCGTGACAGTGAGCGGCCACTCGCCACGCCAGACTTTTCAGCTGTTTTTCATTCAGATCGGGGAGGCGGTTATATGTCTCTTCTTCGGCCAGAAAGCGCAGCGAAATTTGCCGTTTGAGTTGATTCTTCCCCGTGACTTTTTGCACCCTTGGCCACAGCCGCTGGGCAAATGTCTGCTTGAGAAAGGCATTTGCCTTCTGCCTGCCTTCATCATCTAACAGGTGCTGGTAGCGCTGTTGCAATGGAAAGCGCAGGCAGGCGGGCAGTGCGAGAAGCTGGCTCAGCGCCGCCTGGGCTTGGCTATCTACCTGATAGATTGGCGCGGAAACTTCGCGAGTGATCGCCTTACGCGGCGCATTCCACCACCACTGGCCGACAAAGGGCGCGGCGGCGGGTGGGGAAAAACGCGGCGGTGGCGTAGGGGCGAAACGCCCGCTATGAAGGTGATGCATAGGGCAGATGTCCAATTAAGGGTGTCGAAAATGCCGGGCATTCTTTTCAACAATTTCCTGGCAATGTATACAGCGCTGCACGCCGATAATTAATCGTCGTCGCGGCTCAGGTATCTCTTCGGCGCAATCCTCACAAAAGAAGGCGGAAGCTTGGCGTACCGGCGTTTTCGCCTGCGCAATCTGGGCATCGAGCACTTTGGCCTGCCACTCTTGCGCATCGTCTATCCAATCGGGCATGGTGTTTTCCTTATAAATCGTCAGCCGCCAGACTCCGGTTTTAGCTAATGGGAGGCCCGACGGGTTACACGTCATTGTTGAGTTAAAGGTGGAGAGCGAGTTTCTAGACTTACCTGAAGAGATTATTCAGCCTGCTGCCGAACTGCTTAATCGCCAGCACGGCGTCAATCACTGACTGTTTTTCACCGGGAGAGAGCTGTTCAAAAGTCATGCTGACATGCCTGACCTTCAATCCCGCGAGGAAACACAGGGTTCTTTTCCACTCTTCCGGCGCGTTATCAAATAGCGTCTGCATCTGATTGCCCGTGGTGTGGAAATGCCGTTTTTTAATCATTTCAAGGTGATGTAATCCTTGTTCACGCTGGGTTTTGCTGCCCATAAACATGGTTTCCTCCCAGTTTTCACGGTTTGGAAGTTGAGAATGAATAGATAATGATCGCCTTGGCGCGAAATTTGTTATCATTACGCGTCCAATTTCAGGCTATAGATGAAATTTAAACTTGATTTTGCAAGTCGTCAAGATGGTTTTTAAAGTTTGAGAGGTTTTTGCGAGATGCGGCTGGATGAACTCGAAGGTGGTAAAGCCGTGCTGGGACGGATGCTACAGGCATACGGTTTCAGCATGCAAAAAGAGTTAGGTGACTTGTATGGTCTCTCCTCGGGTACGATAAGTACTTGGGTAAGAAGAGATTATTTCCCCGGTGATGTGGTGGTGGCTTGCGCTATCGACACCGGCGTTTCTTTGCGTTGGCTGGCGACGGGCAAGGGCGATATGCATGACAATCAGCCGAATGCGCAACAGTCGGGCGACGCCATCACTAAACTTGCAAAATTGAGATTGCGCGGCGGCGCGTTGGAAGACGAGGGCCTGTGGGCGGTTGATAGCTCGCTGGTGGACGCTTCCGTGGAAAAGCCGACCTATCTGGTTAAAGGCAATCACTCTTGGATCATCGATTTAGGCAGCGCCAATATCGGCAATGGCCGCTGGCTGCTTGATATCGATGGCGATGTTGACGTGTATGACGTGGCGCGTTTGCCCGGAAACCGTTTAAAAATCACCAGTCAGGCCACCACCTTCGACTGTAATGTCGACGATGTGAAAGCCTTAGGCCAAGTGTTCATCACCCTCGAACGTAACCTCTAAGACGGCTTCCAGCCAACCCGCCTCGCAGTGTTGTCGCATTCAGGGTGGGGCATCTCACTCCGTCAGTGTCGCCTTAATGGCGACGATGGCGGGTGGCATCTCGGCCTCACTCCCTCTATTTTCTCCCGCGTTATTTTATTTTCAGAGCCCTGCCTCGCGTCCTCCCATGCTTGTGCGAAATTTCTTCAATTTATGTAGCTTTCAGTATGTTTGCTTATTGTGTGGAAATTAAAACGGACATCAATGACCTCCATAATTGATAAATGGAAACTTATGTTTACGTAATGACTGAATGGTGGTGATATTGGTAATTAAAAGTTTACATCGGTGGTTTGAAAGTTTTTCGCGCTGTGTTATCGTCACTGCATGCTGATATCCAGCAATCTACTTATCTGACCGTGGACAGCCATCATGCAAAAAGACGCACTTAACAACGTACATATCAGCGCAGAACAGATCCTTATTACTCCAGAGGAGCTGAAACTTCGTTTCCCTCTGGGCATTAATGATGAAACCAACATCGCCGAAGCGCGTAAGACCATTGCCGATATCGTGCATGGACGTGATCCGCGCCTGTTGGTGGTCTGCGGGCCTTGCTCTATTCACGACGTGGATGCCGCGCTGGATTACGCGCGTCATCTGAAAACGTTGGCGGCTGAGCTGAGCGATCGTCTGTACATTGTTATGCGCGTCTATTTTGAAAAACCGCGTACCACCGTGGGCTGGAAAGGTTTGATCAACGATCCACACATGGACGGCACTTTTGATGTTGAAGCCGGTCTGCACATTGCCCGTGATTTGCTGCTGCAACTGGTGGGTATTGGCCTGCCGCTGGCTACCGAAGCATTGGATCCGAACAGCCCGCAGTACCTCGGCGACCTGTTCAGCTGGTCGGCCATCGGCGCGCGTACCACGGAATCTCAGACGCACCGCGAAATGGCGTCCGGCCTTTCCATGCCAGTTGGCTTTAAAAATGGTACTGACGGCAGCTTAGGCACCGCCATCAACGCTATGCGTGCGGCTGAAATGGCGCACCGCTTTGTCGGTATCAACCAGGCTGGTCAGGTTTGCTTGTTGCAGACGCAGGGCAACCCGGATGGTCACGTGATTCTGCGCGGCGGCAAAACCCCGAACTACAGCAGCGAAGATGTAAAAGCCTGTGAAAAACAGATGCAGGACGCGGGACTCCGCCCTTCCTTGATGATAGATTGCAGCCACGGCAACTCGAATAAAGACTACCGTCGCCAGACGATTGTGGCGCAGTCGGTCATAGATCAAATCAAAGCGGGTAACCGTTCTATTACCGGTTTAATGCTGGAAAGTAATCTGCACGAAGGCAACCAGTCTTCCGAGCAGCCGCGTTCAGAGATGAAATACGGTGTGTCCGTGACTGACGCCTGCATTAACTGGGAAACCACTGAAACATTGCTGCGTACTATGCATCAGGAATTGGGCGAGTCGCTGGCGGCACGAATCGCAGGAGAATAATGGTTTTATGGTGGCTGAACTTAACGCATTGCGCGATCAGATTGATGAAGTCGACAAGGCTTTATTAGATTTACTGTCTCGTCGTCTCCATCTGGTGGCTGAAGTTGGTGAAGTGAAAAGCCGCTACGGCTTGCCGATTTATGTTCCCGAGCGTGAAGCGGCGATGCTCGCTTCGCGCCGTCAGGAGGCGCAGAATCTGGGCGTTCCCCCTGATTTGATTGAAGACGTGCTGCGTCGCGTGATGCGTGAATCCTATTCCAGTGAAAATGATAAAGGCTTTAAAACCCTGAATCCCGAGCTGCGCCCCATCGTGATTGTTGGCGGTAAAGGCCAGATGGGGCGCCTGTTCACTCGCATGCTCGAACTGTCTGGTTATCAGGTGAAAGTGCTGGAGCAGGAAGATTGGCCGCGTGCCGAAAGCCTGTTGGCTGATGCCGGAATGGTGATTGTCAGCGTGCCAATTCATTCGACAGAAGAGGTGATTGGTCGCTTACCAAAACTGCCTGCGGACTGCATTCTGGTTGATTTGGCGTCCGTCAAAAATCGCCCGCTGCAAGCCATGCTGGCGGCGCACGAAGGTCCGGTGTTAGGTCTGCACCCAATGTTCGGCCCTGATGTTGGCAGCCTCGCCAAGCAGGTCGTGGTGTACTGCGACGGCCGTGAGCCGCAGGCTTACCAGTGGCTGCTTGAGCAGTTGCAGGTGTGGGGCGCGCGGTTGCATAAAATCAGCGCCGTCGAGCATGACCAGAACATGGCATTTATTCAGGCGCTGCGCCACTTCGCTACTTTCGCTTACGGCATGCATTTGTCGGAAGAGAATGTGCAGATAGAGCAGTTGCTGTCGCTCTCTTCGCCAATTTACCGTCTCGAACTGGCGATGGTTGGCCGACTGTTTGCGCAGGACCCGCAACTTTACGCGGACATTATTATGTCTTCAGAAAGCAATTTGGCGCTGATCAAACGTTACTACCAGCGTTTTGGTGATGCGTTATCTCTGCTGGAAAACGGCGACAAGCAGGCCTTCATCGACAAGTTTAAGCAGGTTGAAAACTGGTTTGGTGATTACGCGCCGCGATTCCTCAAAGAGAGTGGGGCGCTACTGCGTCAGGCGAACGACATTCGCCGCTAAGCGTTGAATTCTCAGATAATTGATTGAATTAAAAAGGCCATTCGTGGAAACGAGATGGCCTTTTTGCTTTCTATGTATGGAGACTTTTCTCGCAATAGAAAGTTAGTTTGGATTTACCGCCACCACGTTTTCGCTTGGATAGCAGCCCAGCACTTTCAATGAACGGGTGATCTTGCCCAGCCCGAGCAAGGCTGCCTGCATCTCTGCCGAGCGCAAGTTGGCCTGCACGTCGATATAAAACATCTCTTCCCACGGATTACCGTAGATTGGGCGCGATTCCAGCTTAGTCATAATAATACCGTGCTCACGCAGCACCAGCAGCGCTTCCACCAAGGCACCGGCCTGCTGGCCTGTTGCCATAATAAAGGTGGTTTTAGCAGGGACCTGCTCCGTCACCTCAATGGCTTTACGCGCCAGCACGATGAAGCGAGTGATGTTTTGCTGCTGGTTGGCCAGATTATGCTCCAGCACCTGCAAGCCGTAGAGCGCGCCACCGGCTTCACTGCCCAGAGCCGCCACGTGCGGAGAGTTAGCAGCTGCCACTTTTTCCATCGCCGCCGCGGTGCTTTCGCAATACTCAATCTTCCAGTGCGGGAAGCGATTGATAAACTGGCTGCACTGTTGGAACGGCTGCGGGTGGCTGTAGACGGTCTGAATCTGCGACAGGTCGGTATCCGCCGCCACTAACACGCAGTGGTCAATATTGTTGGTCAGCTCGCCAACAATTGACAGGCTGGTGTGCTGCAAAATGTCATACACGTCGTTGATAGATCCGGAGCTGGTGTTCTCAATCGGCAGCACGGCGTAGTCGGCCTGGCCGGTTTCAACTTGAGTGAAGATGTCCTGGAACTTAAGGCAGCCGCATTCGATGAATTGCTCGAAATGGCGGGCGGCGTATTGACGGGCCGCGAGGTGCGAATAAGAGCCTTTCGGGCCGAGGAATGCGACGCGGGCGGAGTCAGAGGTGGTCTGATTCAGGTGCTGTTGCAGCAGAGCTTGCTGGGTTAGCACCGAGTCTTCAATAATTAGCTGATAAACGCGAGTGATGTAATGGCCATCCAGCCCCTGCTTTTTACCTTCCAGAATCAACGCGTTAATCAACTCTTTCTCGCGCTCTTTATCACGGATAGGGCGGTGAGAATGCATTTTGGACTGTGCGACTTCTACCGCGAGATGGCGTCTTTCTGCCAGTAAAGCCAGTAATTTTAGATCCAGCGCGCTGATGCGTTCACGTAGAGCCAGCAATGGATTCTCGGTCATTATTTCACCCTTTTTATGTGCTTTCTTTCTTTCGAATTTGCCAAACTATGAGCATAAAAAAAGCCCCCTTTTCAGGAGGCTTCGTTGTTCGTCTTCGCATTCATTCTTTCACGACGAAACGCCTCCCAATCAGGGGAAGGTAAAAAAGAATGCGAAGAAAAACAGTTTGGTGTTCATGCGTAGCGTTTTCTCTTAATGAAGATGGCTCTAAAGTAACCGCTGGCTTTTCATTGTGTCAATACAATTTGTTTTGCAGAGTGATTTGTCTTGAAGAGGGGAAACTGGGTTGAGGCCATAAAAAACGCGCTCCGGGGAGCGCGCTGATTATGTTGCGGGAGCCTGAAGATCACTCTGGTTCTTCTTGCGGCTCGAGGTTTATCTCTTTCACGCAGCTTTCTGCGCGGCGGGCCTCGCCCTTGTGTTGTGCCTTGTTCAGCTGACGTTCAAGTTTGGAAATCAAATCATTGACTGCAGCATACATATCATCATGGGTGGCACTGGCTACCAGCGGGCCATTGGCCGTAGTAATGGTCGCGTCGGCGACGAATCCCTGAGGTTCTTTTGAAAGAACAATATGTGGGTTAATTAATTGAGTTTGCCATTTTTCCAGTTTTTTTAGACGGTCTTCGACGTGCTCCCGAATTGCTGGGGTGATGTCCATTTGTTTACTGGTAATGTTCAGTGTCATATAACTTACCTCTCTGTCTTTCCGTCTAGGATAGGTTCAGCATACCTGCCTTTGCGACAAAATACGTGATAAAGATCACACTTTTTTGTCACTTTTTGTCAAGGCGGACAAAACTGTGAGCTGAGGTAATTAACTGCCGGATAGGGGTTGTGACTTTCGATGAGATGACGCATTATCGATAGGATCGATTGAAAAGAAATTCCGCGAATTCCTGCCTTTCTGCTTTAAAAAACATCAAGTTAGCGCGCATAAAAAACGGCAGCCGAAGCTACCGTTTTTTGGGACTGTGATGCCAGTTACGAAATTAAGATGCGCTGTTAGTCGCAATCACTTTCGCCACTTTGTCCGCTTGACCATTCAACTGCAACTGACGATAAGCATTTTCCATTTCTGGAAGTGCGTCGCGCGTTGCTTTGGTATCCGGATAATCCTTCAGCATTTGCTCAACACGATTAACAACGGCGACGTATGCACCGCGTTTAGTGTAGTATTGCACGACTGACAGCTCATATTTGGCTAGACGATCTTTCAGGAACACCAGACGCTTATTAGCATCTGTTGCGTACTGACTGTTCGGGTAGCTATGAATCAGCTGGCTGAAATCACGGAATGCGGCACGAGCATGTTGTGGATCGCGGTCTGAGCGATCAACACCAAAGAAGCCTTGTAACGCACTGTCATCAAGCGCCATATCCGTCAGACCACGCATATACATGACGTAATCAATATTTGGATGGGTCGGGTTCAGACGCATAAAGCGATCAATTGATGCCTGAGCCAATGGTAAATCAGCAGACTTGTAGTAAGCGTAAATCAGATCCAACTGCACTTGCTGCGAATAAGGACCAAATGGATAGCGGTTATCCAACGCTTCTAATTGAGCAATTGCGCCTTTAAAGTTACCGTCCTGCAGTTTTTCTTGGGCAGTAGCATAAAGTACGTTTGGTGGGTTATCGGGAACCGTTTCTTTGGAACCGGAGCAACCGACCAGCGCCAGGCTCAACGTGGCTGCTGCCACCAGATATTTCACACGCGTCATGACGTTTTGATTATCCTCAGGTGTTATTCTGGGAGACTGTCCGTTAAGCTCCCGACAAAGACCAGCTACAATAGCACATTATTTTAAACGGCATCGCCGTGAAAACCCAAGGTTACCCAAGAGCAGCATATGGCACAACAAGTACAACTCACGGCGACCGTGGCCGAATCGCAACTCGGTCAACGTTTAGATCAGGCTTTGGCCGAATTGTTCCCTGATTATTCACGATCTCGCATAAAAGATTGGATTTTGGAAGATCGCGTCCTGGTCAATGGCAAGAAAGTCTCCAAACCAAAAGAAAAAGTGTTGGGTGGCGAGGCTATCGCAATCGACGCGCAAATTGAAGAAGAAGCGCGCTGGTTGCCACAAGATATCGCACTCAACATCGTCTATGAAGATAACGATATTTTGGTTATCAATAAACCCCGAGATCTGGTTGTGCATCCCGGCGCGGGGAATCCAGACGGCACGGTATTGAATGCGTTACTGCATCACTATCCGGAAATCATGGACGTGCCGCGCTGTGGCATCGTACACCGTCTGGACAAAGACACTACCGGCCTGATGGTGGTGGCGAAAACCGTTCCTGCACAAACTCACTTGGTTGACGCGCTGCAAAGACGTGAAATCACCCGTGAATATGAAGCCGTTGCCATCGGTACGATGACAGCTGGCGGCACCGTAGATGAGCCTATTTCACGCCACTCCACCAAGCGCACGCACATGGCCGTTCACCCAATGGGTAAACCTGCCACCACGCATTACCGCATCATGGAGCATTTCCGTGCTCATACGCGTCTGCGTCTGCGTCTGGAAACGGGCCGTACTCACCAGATCCGTGTGCACATGTCGCATATCAACCACCCGCTGGTGGGCGATCAGCTTTACGGCGGCCGTCCGCGTCCACCGAAAGGTGCGTCAGAAGAGTTTATCTCCATTCTGCGCGGTTTTGATCGTCAGGCTCTGCACGCCACCATGCTGCGCCTGTTCCACCCAGTGACCGGTATCCAGATGGAATGGCATGCGCCACTGCCACAAGATATGGTCGATTTGATCAATGCACTCAAGGCTGATACCGAAGAGTTCAAGGATCAGATGAACTGGTAATGCGCGATTTGATTCTGCCCCAATGGCCGCAGCCTGCATCGGTGCGGTCTTGTGTCACAACGCGTCATGGAGGCGTTAGCCTGCCTCCTTACGACTCTTTAAATTTGGGCCTTCACGTCGGTGATGTTCCCAAGTCAGTCCTTACTAACCGCCAGCGCCTGATCGAATTTGCCGAACTTCCCGCCGCCCCGCACTGGCTGGAGCAGGTACATGGCACGCAGGTTATTCGCCTCACCCAAAACACTTCCCAAGAAATCACTTTAGTTGCCGACGCGGTTTATACCCAAGAGCCGGGCGTCGTCTGCTGTGTAATGACGGCGGACTGCCTGCCGGTGCTGTTCACCACCAAGTCGGGTGATGAAGTGGCGGCGGCTCACGCCGGTTGGAGAGGGCTGTGTGCGGGAATTCTCGAAAATACCCTGGCTGAATTTGCTGCCGTGCCAACTGACATTATGGCTTGGCTCGGACCTGCAATTGGCCCGCAGCAGTTTGAAGTGGGGGGAGAAGTTCGCGACGCTTTCATGGCAATCGATCCTCTAGCCGCCCAGGCTTTTGTGCCTAAAGGGCAAAAATTCTTGGCTGATATCTACCAACTGGCTCGTTTGCGTTTACGCGCGAGCGGCGTGACTGACATCTATGGTGGGGAGTTCTGTACTGTAAGCGACAGCACAAAATTTTACTCTTACCGCAGAGAGGTTACGACTGGCCGGCTGGCAAGTTTAATTTGGCTGATATAACCTATTGAATCAAGACGATCCACGGACGCCTAACGTTGTACTCAATTTATACTGGCAAGATAACCTTGAAAACGTGAGGGTTGACCTCATCTAATCTCCAGTAGCAATTTTGTTCAGTATTGGAGGTGTTATGCGTCTGGATCGTCTTACTAGTAAATTCCAGCTTGCCCTCGCCGACGCCCAGTCTCTCGCACTTGGGCGCGACAACCAGTTTATCGAACCTGTTCACCTGATGAGCGCTCTGCTTACTCAGGAAGGCGGGACCGTTCGTCCGTTACTTACCGCTGCCGGGATTGATACCCCGAAACTGCGCACGGACGTCGAACAGGCTCTGGGGCGACTGCCGCAAGTTGAAGGTACCGGTGGTGATGTTCAACCATCCAGTGAACTGGTACGCGTTTTAAATCTTTGTGACAAGTTAGCGCAGCAACGCGCAGATAAATTCATTTCATCCGAACTCTTTGTACTGGCCGTTCTTAAAGATCGCGGTAGCTTGACCGATCTGTTGAAAGCCAGTGGGGCAACGGTTGAAAAAGTCAGTACAGCAATAGATCAAATGAGAGGTGGTGACAAAGTGGATGATCAGGGTGCTGAAGACCAGCGTCAGGCTTTGAAAAAATACACTATTGATCTGACCGAGCGTGCGGAGCTTGGCAAACTCGACCCGGTTATTGGGCGTGATGAAGAGATTCGCCGCACCATTCAGGTATTGCAGCGTCGTACCAAAAACAACCCCGTTCTGATTGGTGAGCCGGGTGTAGGTAAGACCGCCATTGCCGAAGGCCTGGCCCAGCGCATCATTAATGGTGAGGTGCCGGAAGGCCTGAAAAACAAACGCGTGCTTTCTTTAGATATGGGCGCGCTGGTGGCCGGTGCGAAATATCGCGGTGAATTCGAAGAGCGTCTGAAAGGCGTGCTGAGCGATTTGGCTAAGCAGGAAGGTAATGTCATCTTATTCATTGATGAATTACACACCATGGTTGGCGCGGGTAAAGCTGACGGCGCGATGGATGCCGGTAATATGCTCAAACCTGCGTTGGCGCGCGGTGAACTTCACTGTGTCGGTGCAACCACGCTCAATGAGTATCGCCAGTTTATTGAGAAAGACGCCGCACTGGAACGTCGTTTCCAGAAAGTGTTTGTGGCCGAGCCGTCGGTAGAAGACACCGTCGCCATCTTGCGTGGCTTAAAAGAGCGCTACGAGCTGCACCACCACGTGCAGATCACTGACCCGGCCATTGTGGCGGCCGCGACCCTGTCGCATCGCTACATTTCGGATCGTCAGTTGCCCGATAAAGCCATTGACCTGATTGACGAAGCGGCTTCCAGCATTCGTATGCAGATGGACTCCAAGCCAGAGGCCCTTGACCGTCTGGAGCGCCGTATCATCCAGCTGAAACTGGAACAGCAGGCGCTGAAGAAAGAGTCAGATGACGCCAGCGTTAAGCGTCTGGAGATGCTTAATACCGAGCTTGATCATAAAGAGCGCGAATTCTCTGAGCTTAATGAAGAGTGGAAAGCCGAGAAAGCCTCGCTGACCGGGACTCAGAACATCAAGTCCGAGCTTGAACAAGCCAAGATAACGCTCGAACAAGCGCGCCGCGTCGGCGACTTGGGCCGCATGTCTGAATTGCAGTACGGCAAAATTCCAGAATTGGAAAAACAGCTGGCTGCTGCCACTCAGGCCGAAGGCAAAACCATGAAGCTGCTGCGTAACCGCGTAACGGATGTTGAGATTGCCGATGTGTTGGCGCGCTGGACCGGGATTCCGGTGGCCAGAATGCTGGAAAGCGAGCGTGAAAAACTGCTGCGCATGGAAGATGAGTTGCATCAGCGCGTGATTGGCCAGAATGAAGCTGTAGAAGCTGTTTCCAACGCCATTCGCCGTAGCCGTGCAGGGCTTTCCGACCCGAATCGCCCAATTGGCTCATTCCTGTTCCTTGGGCCAACGGGTGTCGGTAAAACCGAACTTTGCAAAGCCTTAGCAACTTTCCTGTTCAACAGTGATGACGCTATGGTGCGTATCGACATGTCCGAGTTTATGGAGAAACACTCCGTATCGCGGCTGGTGGGTGCGCCTCCAGGCTATGTCGGTTATGAAGAAGGTGGTTATTTAACAGAAGCGGTTCGCCGTCGTCCTTACTCCGTCATCTTATTAGATGAAGTAGAAAAGGCGCATCCGGATGTCTTCAACATTCTGTTGCAGGTTCTGGATGATGGCCGCTTAACCGACGGGCAGGGTAGAACGGTCGATTTCCGTAATACCGTGGTGATCATGACGTCGAACCTAGGTTCGGACTTGATCCAGCAGCATTTCGGGCAGGCAACCTATGCACAAATGAAAGAATCGGTAATGGAAGTGGTCACACACAACTTCCGCCCTGAATTCATTAACCGTATAGATGAAGTTGTCGTGTTCCATCCGCTGGGCCACGCGCATATCAAGAACATTGCGCAAATCCAGTTGGGGCGTCTCTATAAACGCCTCGAGGAACATGGCTATACCGCCACCCTGACCGATGCTGCTCTGGAGCTGTTAGGCAACACTGGTTTTGACCCGGTTTACGGTGCTCGCCCACTGAAACGCGCGATTCAGCAGGAAATTGAAAACCCGCTGGCTCAGCAGATTCTGTCCGGCAAGCTAATTCCAGGTAAACCGATCACGATTGATGTTGAAAATGATCATATCGTCGCACGGCAATAATTCGCTTTTTAGCGGTTAGAAGCCTAATTAAGAGGCCCAAAGCTAATTTGGGCCTCTTTTTTGTTTGTTTTTCGCCCAAAATGGGCGGTTTTGTTGAAAAAAAGAACGGTTAGTAATTTATTTGAAATTAGGGGTTGCGGCCTTCTGAGAACTCCCTATAATGCGCCTCCACTGACTGGGAACAACGACTGAGAAGTCGCTCGGTGAGGAAGATAAAGAAGACGATTCGAATGAATAATCTCTTGACTCTTCAG
>NZ_JAWUDN010000014.1:0-36360 GCF_044430645.1 Ewingella allii
TTGGAGCGGGAAACGAGACTCGAACTCGCGACCCCGACCTTGGCAAGGTCGTGCTCTACCAACTGAGCTATTCCCGCTCTGCGCACTCAACGAAATTCTTCATCGGTACGGGGTGCGCATTATACGAGAAATCCTTTCCCTCGCAAGCCCCTGAAAGCAAAAAATCGCGTTTTTTGTTTAAGTGCCGATTAAACCAACAAACCGGCGATTTAATCGGCAAAACGGCGCAATATTCTCTCCATACTCTCGCAATGCTCTGTTAATCCGAAAGTAAAAATAATTTGCGCCGCTGAGCCAGACAATCTTAATTCTGGATGAAGTGCTCGCGGTAATAGGCTAACTCAGCCACCGACTCACGGATGTCATCCAGCGCCTGATGGGTATTTTGCTTTTTAAATCCGCTCAGAATCTCCGGCTTCCAGCGACGAGCCAGCTCTTTCAACGTGCTGACATCCAGATAGCGATAGTGGAAGTAGGACTCCAGTTCAGGCATGTATTTGAACAGGAAGCGTCTGTCCTGCGCCACGCTGTTGCCACAAATTGGCGATTTACCCTCTGGCACCCACTGGCGCAAGAATTCAATGGTCTTCAACTGCGCGGCGTTATCATCAAAAGTACTGGCTTTCACGCGCTCAACCAGGCCGCTGCCGGTGTGGGTGCGCACATTCCACTCGTCCATCAGCGCCAGTTGGGCATCTGACTGGTGAACCGCCATGACGGGACCTTCGGCCAAAATGTTCAGGTTCGCGTCAGTGACCAGCGTTGCTATCTCAATGATGCGATCGCGTTCAGGGTCAAGTCCGGTCATTTCCAGATCGATCCAGATTAAGTTGCTGTCATTTCCTGCCATGTTATTTCCTGTTACCTGCCTGACGCGGGTGCTGTTACACCAACAATCAGAAGTTTATGAGAGACGCCTCGAGTAACCGCCGGCCAGCAACGGTTAATAAATACAAAATAGCTGGTATCATAGACGTTTTGGTCGCAACGAGCGATTAAAGCCAGTCAAGTGAGGCGCAGTGACTAAGTCAAAACTGTCTAAAGGGCAACAACGTCGCGTACAGACTAACCACCAGCGTCGTCTGAATCAGACCGACAAACGGAAAGAGCTGGACGACTCCCTGCATGGCGAACCGCAAGACGGCGTGGTGATCAGCCGTTTCGGGATGCATGCGGACGTTGAAGCGGCCGACGGCAGCCAACATCGCTGCAATATCCGCCGTACCATTCGTTCTCTGGTAACTGGCGACCGCGTCGTATGGCGCGCTGGCGAGAATACCAGTGTTAAAGGCATCGTCGAAGCCGTGCATGAACGCACTTCGGTGCTAACCCGTCCTGATTTCTACGACGGCGTAAAACCTATTGCCGCCAACATCGATCAGATTGTGATCGTCTCCGCCATTCTGCCGGAGCTGTCGTTAAACATTATCGACCGTTATCTGGTCGCCTGTGAAACGGTGGAAGTTGAGCCATTGATTGTGCTGAATAAAATTGACCTGCTTGATGATGAAGGTCGTAAATTTGTTCAGAGCATGATGGATATCTATCGTCGGATTAACTACCGCGTGCTTGAAGTGTCCAGCCAAACGGGTGAAGGCATGCCAGCCTTCGAAACGGCCCTGACCGACCGAATCAGCATCTTTGCCGGTCAGTCGGGCGTAGGTAAATCCAGCCTGCTCAACGCGCTGCTTCCGCCAGAAGAGAAACAGATTCTGGTTAACGAAGTGTCTGATAACTCAGGCCTTGGTCAGCACACCACTACCGCGGCGCGCCTGTACCACTTCCAGAAAGGCGGAGACGTTATCGACTCCCCGGGCGTGCGTGAATTTGGTCTGTGGCATCTGGCCCCAGAGCAGATCACCCAAGGCTTTGTGGAATTCCGCCCTTATATCGGCCACTGCAAGTTCCGCGACTGCAAACACGGCAGCGATCCAGGCTGTGCGATTCGCGACGCCGTAGACAAGGGTGAAATTGCCGAAGAGCGTTTCGACAACTACCACCGTATTCTGGAAAGTATGGCTGACGTAAAAACGCGTAAAAACTTCGATGACTTGTGATGGGTAACGGGTTGAATTAACAACCTATTGAGTGTCTGGCGGCTTCTTGCCGTGTTGAAGACATGATTTACCCTAGTTACAATCCGCGCCATCAACATGTCGCATCATCAACATGTTATCGCCATGACTTGATGCGGCACTTTGCCGCATCGTCGTGATTAGCGGCTTATGGCTCTCTGGCGGACTCCGCTCACCTTGAGCAACCTGCCTATTTTTTTGCGTGCCGAATGAATCGGCGCGATGACAACACCCCAAGAGGTTCCCCGTGCTGGACAGTATCAAAATCAAACTTCAATACTTACTTCCGAAACAAGGGCTGACCCGTCTTGCTGGCTGGGGCGCAGAAAAACGCGCTGCAACCCTGACTCATTGGGTTATCAAGGGCTTCGCACGTTTCTACAAAGTAGACATGAAAGAAGCCCAGAACCCAGACCTTAAATCCTATGCCACCTTCAACGAATTCTTTGTTCGCCCGCTGCGTGACGGCGCGCGCCCGGTCGTCAGTGGTTTGGATATGCTGGCACTGCCAGCCGACGGCGCGGTTAGCCAGTTGGGTGCCATTACTGACGGCAAACTGTTCCAAGCCAAAGGCCATTTCTACTCTCTGGAAGCTCTGCTAGCAGGCAATTACCAGCTGGCCGAGCAGTTCAAAGATGGCCATTTCGCCACCATCTATCTGGCCCCGCGCGACTATCACCGCGTGCATATGCCGTGCGACGGCACCCTGCGTGAAATGATTTACGTGCCGGGCGACTTGTTCTCCGTAAACCCCCTCACCGCCGCCAATGTGCCAAACTTGTTTGCACGTAACGAACGTGTGATTTGCCTGTTTGATACTGAATTCGGCCCAATGGTGCAGATTCTGGTCGGCGCCACCATTGTCGGCAGCATTGAAACCGTGTGGGCTGGCTGCGTGACGCCTCCGCGCGAAGGCATCATCAAGCGCTGGACTTACCCAGCGACGGGCGAAGAAGGGGCGATCACGCTGGAAAAAGGCCAAGAAATGGGCCGTTTCAAGCTGGGTTCAACCGTGATCAACCTGTTTGCGCCGGGCAAGATCACCTTCGTGCCACAGCTCAGCAATGGCACCGTGACCCGCATGGGCGGCGCATTTGCCGAAGGCGTGCGTCTGACAGCGGCCGCTCAGCCAGAGCCGGTCGCCGACGTGATGGTTGAAGCCGTAGTTGAAAAAGAAGTGACCCAAGAAGTGGTAGCAGAAAGTGAAGAACCTCAACCAGCGGGTATGGCTCAGGCCGGTGTCACCAAGCCAGCCACGCCGCCGGAAGAGATCTAACACCGTTCTCAGCCCCATTTTAAAAGGAAATATCGAGTGCGCCTGATACCTGCGTTACTGATGAGTTTATTGCTGGCCCTGCCGTTAATGTCTAGCGCAGCGCCGACGGAAGATCAGCTCAAACAAGATCTGAAGCAGGCCGAATCCAATAAGGAAATGGCCAATCAGGCGCAGGTTGTTGAAGCGTTACAGAATGCCCTTAACTGGTTGAGCGAAGCGCGGGCCTCCACGGGTCGCGCCAACCAATATCAGAAAGTGATCGATGATTTCCCTAAATTAACTCAGAGCCTGCGCCAGGATTTGCAGGCTCAGGGTGATTCTCCCCTGCCCGTCGACAGCGATATGACGGCGGCACAGCTCGACCAGCAGATTTTGCAGGTCAGTAGCCAGCTTTTGGAAGAAGCGCGCCAGCTAAGGCAGGAGCAGGATCGCTCGCGGGACATCAGCGACTCATTAAGCCAAATTCCCCAGCAGCAATCTGAAGCCCGCAACGCGCTGGCCGACATTGAACAGCGTCTGCAATCCACGACCAGCGACGGCAACTCTTCGTCGCTGGCTCAGGCACAGCTTAGCGCCCTGCAAGCCGAATCAGCGGCGCGCAAAGCCAAAGTGGACGAGTTAGAACTGGCCCAGCTCTCGGCCAATAACCGCCAAGAGCTGTCGAGAATGCGCGCCGATTTATATAAAAAGCGCCATGACCGCCTCGACCAGCAGCTGCAAACCCTGCGCAATAATCTCAACAGCCAGCGCCAGCGCGAAGCCGAGCAGGCACTGGAGAAAACCGAACAGCTGGCCGAGCAGAGTGGCGAGCTGCCTTCTTCCGTCACTAAGCAATTGCAGGCCAACCGCGAGCTGTCGCTGGCGCTCAACCAGCAAGCTCAGCGTATGGACCTAATTTCGTCCCAGCAGCGCCAGGCGGCGACGCAGACGCTACAGGTGCGTCAGGCACTCAGCACCATTCGCGAACAGGCCCAGTGGCTTGGGGCGTCGAATTTGCTGGGGGAAACGCTGCGCGCGCAGGTCGCCAAGCTGCCTGAAATGCCAAAACCTCAGCAACTCGACCGCGATATGGCCGAGCTGCGCGTTCAACGTCTGCATTACGAAGACCTGTTAGACAAGCAGTCCAGCTTCAGTCAGGCACTACAGGATGACGGCTCTAAGCTGACCTCGGCCCAGCAAAAGATTCTGGATGCCCAGCTGCGCACCCAGCGTGACCTGCTCAACTCCCTGCTATCCGGCTGTGATTCGCAAATCCTTGAGCTGACCAAGCTGAAAGTGGCAAACGGCCAGTTGGTCGAAGCCCTAAATGATATCCACGAAGCCGCGCACCGCTATTTGTTCTGGGTCGCCGATGTCAGCCCAATTACCTTTGCCTATCCGATTCAGCTGGCGCACGACCTGACCCGCCTGCTGTCACTGGATACCCTCTCCCAGCTGAGCAGCGCCTTTATGATGATGGTGACCAGCCGCGAGACGCTGATCCCACTGTTCGCGGCGCTGATTCTGGTTATTGTTAGTATCAGCTCGCGCCGCCACTACTACGCGTTCCTTGAGCGCGCCAGCAGCCGCGTGGGCAAGGTGACGCAAGACCAGTTCTCGCTGACGCTGCGTACCGTCTTCTGGTCGATTCTGGTCGCCCTGCCGCTGCCGGTGCTGTGGGCGGCGCTGGGTTTTGGCCTGCAAAGCGCCTGGCCCTACCCCATCGCGGTGGCGATTGGCGACGGCGTGACCGCCACCCTGCCGATTCTGTGGGCCTTTATGATCAGTGCCGCCTTGGCGCACCCGCAGGGCTTGTTCATTACTCACTTTGGCTGGTCTCAGCGCGCTGTTTCGCGGGCCATGCGTTATTACATGATGTCCATCTGGCTCATCGTGCCGCTGATCATGGCGCAGATAACCTTCACCAATCTTAACGACCGCGAGTTTTCCAACACCCTTGGGCGGCTGTGCTTCGTCCTGCTCTGTCTGGCCCTCTATCTGGTGACCCATAGCCTGAAACGCGCCGGCATTCCGCTGTATCTGGACAAGAAAGGCAATGGCGAAAATGCCGTGAACAATGCCCTGTGGTGGATGCTGCTGGGCGCGCCGCTGCTTGCCGCCCTGTTCTCGCTGCTGGGCTATCTGACGACGGCGCAGGCGCTGCTGGCAAGGCTTGAAACCTCGGTGGCTATCTGGTTCGTGCTGCTGGTGATTTACCATATTATCCGCCGCTGGATGCTTATCCAGCGCCGACGCATCGCCTTTGAACGCGCCAAGCAGCGCCGCGCTGAGATGCTAAGCCAGCGCGCCCGTGGTGAAGAAGAGTCGCAGCAGTCGAGCAATGAAGGGGCGATTGAGATCGAAGAGCCGGTGGTGGATCTGGATGCGATCAGCGCCCAGTCGCTGCGTCTGGTGCGTTCGATCCTGACCATGATTGCCTTTGTGCTGGTGATCTTCCTCTGGTCGGAAATCCACTCGGCGTTCTCCTTCCTGGAAAACATCCACCTGTGGCAAGTCTCCTCGGTGGTGCAAGGGGTTGAGAGCATGCAGCCGATCACCCTCGGCGCAGTGCTGATCGCCATTCTGGTGCTGATCATCACCACCCAGTTGGTGCGTAACTTACCGGCGCTGCTGGAGCTGGCGCTGCTGCAACACTTGGATCTCACGCCGGGCACCGGCTATGCCATCCTGACCATCACTAAGTACGTGCTGCTGATCATCGGCGGCGTCAGCGCCTTCTCCCTGCTAGGGATCGAGTGGGCCAAGCTCCAGTGGCTGATCGCCGCGCTGGGTGTGGGTTTGGGCTTTGGTTTACAAGAGATCTTCGCCAACTTTATCTCAGGCCTGATCATCTTGTTTGAGAAACCGATCCGCATCGGCGACACCGTCACCATCCGTAACCTGACGGGCAGCATCACTAAGATCAACACTCGCGCGACCACCATCGCGGACTGGGACCGCAAAGAGATTATCGTTCCTAACAAAGCCTTTATCACCGAGCAGTTCATCAACTGGTCGCTATCAGACTCTGTTACCCGCGTAGTGTTAACCGTTCCGGCACCGGCGGAAGCCAACAGTGCGGAAGTCACTGAGATCTTGCTCAACGCTGCGCATCGCTGCCAGCTGGTGCTGGATAACCCAGCGCCGGAAGTCTATCTGGTTGATTTGCAACAGGGGATTCAGATTTTCGAGCTGCGTATGCACGCCGCTGAAATGGCCCACCGTATGCCGCTGCGCCATGAGATCCACCAGCTGATTCTCGCTGGCTTCCACGAGCACGGCATCATCCTGCCATTCCCACCTTTCCAGGTGCGGATGGAGACGCTGCGTCGGGCGCAAAATGGCAGTAATGCCACTTTCACCACCTCGAGCGGCAACTCGATGACCAGCAACAGTTCACGCTCGCCGGGCGATTTATAAGCCCGTCTTGATGCCACGAAAAAGGCCAGCAATCTGCATTGCTGGCCTTTTTTATTGCCTATCCGGAAGCTGCGCCTTTTAGGCTCTCATCACCGGGAAGGCCAAAATTTCACTCAGGCTATCCGCGCCAAGTGCAATCATGATCAAACGGTCAACCCCCAGCGCCACGCCAGAGCACTCTGGCATGCCGTGCTGCAACGCGCCCAACAGATTATGGTCGATAGGCTGCACCGGCAGGCCACGGGCCGCGCGCTTGCGATTATCCTGCTCGAATCGTTGCTGCTGCTCGCGTCCGTCAGTCAACTCGCGGAAACCGTTCGCCAACTCCACGCCTTTGTAATAAACCTCAAAACGCTCGGCTACGCGGTGATCTTCCGTGCTGATCTCTGCCAGAGAGGCCTGCGTCGCCGGGAAGTGATACACAAAAGTCGGCTTATCGCGGCCAATGTGCGGCTCCACGCCCATGGTGAACAGCAGTTGCAGCAAGGTATCGCGGTCTTCTTCGGTATCCGCAATATTGGATAAATCCAGTTTCGCCGCCGCTTCACGCAGTTGGGCCTTGTCGGCCGACAGCGGGTCGACGTCCAAATGGCGGGTGAAAGCCTGCTGATAGGAGAGTGTCTCAGCCGACTCGCAGTCCAGCACCTGCTGCAACAGGTCATCAACCTCGTTCATCAGGCGATACATGTCATAGCGCGGGCGATACCACTCCAGCATGGTGAACTCGGGGTTATGATGACGCCCGGCTTCCTCGTTGCGGAAGCTTTTGCCCATCTGATAGATCGGGCCACTGCCCGCCGCCAGCAGGCGCTTCATGTGATATTCCGGGCTGGTCATCAGATAGAGCGTCATGCCATCGGCCGCGCCAGGGCCAACAAAGCGCGTCTCGAAAGGCACCAGATGAATATCCGTGACCGTCGCCTGGCTCATCGCCGGGGTTTCTACTTCTAATACGCCACGATCAGCGAAAAAACGTCGAATCTCGGCAATGATTGCCGCGCGCTTCAACAAATTGGCGATAGGAGCACTGGGTTGCCAGCTTGCTGTTTCGCTCATGGTGCTTAACTCCGAAGTTCAAAAGGGGGTGCAGTCTACCCGTATACACAGAGGCAAACAAATATCTCATTCTGTGTCATAAAACAGCAACAGAAGTTATAGAAAGCCAAAAATCAGCGTTCACATCAAATTTCAGCTACTCCTCTTTAGGTATAATTAAACCCACACAAATAATAAGAATATATAGCTCTGAGCCAGAGCCTGCATGCCATCAGAGTCAACAAGGCCATCATAAATGTTGGCTTTTCAACAGGCTAAGACGCCTGACACATGATGATAGTGGAGGAATGCAGTGCAAACCTTTAACGCCGACATTGTAATAGTAGGTGCAGGTGGCGCGGGTTTACGCGCGGCCATAGCTGCAGCAGAAGCCAATCCCAGCCTCAACATTGCGCTGATATCGAAAGTTTATCCAATGCGAAGCCACACAGTGGCTGCCGAAGGGGGCTCCGCCGCCGTAACTCAGGATCATGACAGCTTTGCCTATCACTTTCAGGATACCGTTTCCGGGGGTGACTGGCTGTGTGAGCAAGACGTCGTTGACCATTTCGTCCACCAATGCCCAGAGGAGATGGCCCAGCTCGAAATTTGGGGCTGCCCGTGGAGTCGCAAAGACGATGGCTCCATCAACGTGCGGCGCTTCGGCGGAATGAAAATAGAACGCACCTGGTTCGCTGCTGATAAAACCGGTTTCCATATCCTCCACACTCTGTTCCAAACCTCCCTCAAATATCCACAAATCAAACGCTTCGACGAACATTTCGTCCTCGACATCCTGGTCGACGACGGCCGGGTACACGGCGTGGTCGCTATCAATATGATGGAAGGCCAAAAGGTGCAAATTCGCGCCAACGCGGTGGTGATGGCCACCGGCGGAGCCGGCCGCGTATACCGCTATAACACCAACGGCGGCATTGTGACTGGCGACGGCATGGGCATGGCGCTGCACCACGGCATCCCGCTACGCGACATGGAGTTTGTGCAGTATCACCCGACCGGCCTGCCCGGCTCCGGCATTTTGATGACCGAAGGCTGTCGCGGCGAAGGCGGCATTCTTATCAACAAAGAGGGCTACCGCTACTTGCAGGACTACGGTATGGGGCCGGAAACGCCACTCGGCGAGCCGAAGAACAAATATATGGAACTCGGCCCGCGCGACAAGGTGTCTCAGGCCTTCTGGCATGAATGGCGAGCAGGAAGAACCGAGTCCACGCCGCGCGGTGACGTGGTTTATCTCGACCTGCGCCATCTGGGTGAGAAAAAACTGCGCGAACGCCTGCCGTTTATCTGTGAATTAGCCAAAGCCTATGTCGGCGTCGACCCGATCAACGAACCCATCCCGGTTCGCCCGACCGCGCACTACACCATGGGCGGCATTGAAACCAACGCCCAGTGCGAAACCCGCATCAAAGGGCTGTTTGCCGTCGGCGAATGCTCGTCGGTTGGCCTGCACGGCGCCAATCGCCTCGGCTCTAACTCTCTGGCGGAACTGGTGGTATTTGGCCGCATGGCGGGGGAACAAGCTGCGCTGCGCGCCACGGAGTCCGTTTCTATCGCCAACAGCGCCGCGCTGGATGCACAGGTGGCTGACATCGAAAAACGCCTACAGGCGCTGATGGCGCAGGAAGGCGATGAAAGCTGGGCGACAATCCGCGACGAAATGGGCATGTCGATGGAAGAAGGCTGCGGCATCTACCGCACGCCGGAATTAATGCAGAAAACCATCGATAAGCTGGCCGAGTTAAAACAGCGCTACAAACGGATAAAAATCAAAGACACCTCAAGCGTGTTCAACACAGACCTGCTCTACACGCTGGAGCTGGGCTATGGCTTGGACGTGGCGGAATGCATGGCGCACTCGGCTTTCCACCGCAAAGAGTCCCGCGGCGCGCACCAGCGCCTTGACGAAGGCTGCACGCAGCGTGATGACGAGAACTTCCTCAAACACACGCTGGCCTTTTATCAGCCGGACGCCGCGCCGCGTCTCGAGTACGGCGATGTGAAAATCACCACGCTGCCACCGGCCAAGCGCGTTTACGGCGGTGAGTCAGACGCTCAGGATAAAAAAGATAAGGAGCAATCCCATGGCTGAAATGAAAAGCCGCAAGGTTGAGATCATGCGTTATAACCCGGAAACCGACAACGCGCCGCATCCGTTGATTTATGACGTGCCTTTCGATGAAACCACCTCGCTGCTGGATGCCCTCGGCTACATTAAAGATCACCTTGCAGCCGACCTCTCCTATCGCTGGTCGTGCCGCATGGCTATCTGCGGCTCGTGCGGCATGATGGTCAATCGGGTGCCCAAGCTGGCCTGTAAAACCTTCCTGCGCGAATACCCGGAAGGCATGCAAATTGCCGCCTTGGGCAACTTCCCGATCGAGCGCGATTTGGTGGTCGACATGACTCATTTCATCGAAAGTCTGGAAGCCATCAAGCCCTATATCATCGGCAACTCGCGTGACGCCAACCAAGGTCCGGGCAACCAAACGCCGGCCCAGATGGAGAAATATCACCAGTTCTCCGGCTGCATCAACTGTGGCCTGTGCTATGCCGCCTGCCCGCAGTTTGGCCTCAACCCTGAGTTCATCGGCCCGGCGGCGATCACGCTGGCGCATCGCTACAATCTGGACAATCGCGACCACGGTAAGGCGCAGCGAATGCCGCAGCTCAACGGCCAAAACGGCGTCTGGAGCTGTACCTTTGTCGGCTATTGCTCGGAAGTCTGCCCGAAACATGTCGACCCCGCCGCGGCTATCCAACAGGGCAAAGTGGAAAGCTCGAAAGACTTCATGATTGCGAGGCTCAGACCGCAATGAGGGAACAAAATATGCTGAATACGCCAAGTAAAAGAAAGCCTTACACGCCAGAGATGAAAGCTAACTGGTGGCATAAATCCGGGTTTTACCGTTTCTACATGTTGCGCGAAGGAACGGCGGTGCCTGCCGTTTGGTTTAGCCTGCTGCTGCTGGCGGGGGTTTTCTCATTGAAGCACGGCGCAGAGAGCTGGGCGACCTATGTGGCTTTCCTGCAACATCCGGTGGTACTGCTGATTAACCTGATTGCCCTGCTCGCGGCGCTTTTGCACACCAAAACCTGGTTCGAATTAGCGCCCAAGGCGTCAATTATTATCGTCAAAAACCAGAAGATGGGACCAGAGCCGATTATTGGGGCTTTTTGGGCTATCACCGGCATCGCGACAGTGGTGATTTTGACCCTCGCGCTACTTTATTAATGGGAGGAGATGATGAATAAAACTCTGCCAAAACGTTCTGACGAGCCGGTCTTTTGGGGGCTGTTCGGCGCGGGCGGTATGTGGAGCGCGATTTTTGCGCCGGTGATGATCCTATTGGTTTGCTTCCTGCTGCCTTTAGGCTTTTTCCCCGGCGACGCGCTGAGCTATCCGCGCGTGCTCGCCTTCGCGCAAAGCTGGATCGGCCGTCTGTTCCTGCTGCTGATGATCGTTCTGCCGCTGTGGTGCGGTTTGCATAGGATCCACCACGCGATGCATGATCTAAAAATTCACATCCCTGCCGGGAAATGGATTTTTTACGGTCTGGCGACCATTCTGAGCATTGTGACGCTGATCGTGCTGATTCGACTCTGATCTTAATAGGTTTTCCTCTTCACGGCCCGCCTTTCGGGCCGTTTATCCTCTCGAAGCATTATCCCTTTCTCGCATTTCTACCTACACTTAGCACAGGCATCTAAGGAAAGTAGGTTTATGAAAATCTGGTCAAAATTGAGCGTGTTAGCAACGGCAGTCATGTCGGTTGCCTGTAGCGTGACGCCGCCCGCTGACGTCAAAGTGGTCAACAATTTCGAGTTAACGCGTTATTTGGGGACCTGGTACGAAATTGCCCGGCTGGACCACAGTTTTGAAAGTGGTTTGGAGCAGGTCACGGCGAACTACAGTCTGCGTGACGATGGCGGCGTGAAGGTAATTAATCGCGGCTATAACATTAAAAAGCAGAAGTGGCAGCAGAGTGAAGGCAAAGGCTATTTCACCGGGCCAACCTCGCGCGCGGCGCTTAAAGTCTCCTTCTTCGGCCCGTTCTATGGCGGTTACAACGTGATTGAGCTGGATAAAGATTACCAGTACGCGCTGGTCTGCGGCCCGAATAAGAGCTATCTGTGGATCTTGTCACGCACGCCGCAGCTGAGTGATGGCGTCAGGGAGAAACTGCTCAATACCGCGCAGGAATATGGCTTTGACACGCACCAGCTTGTTTGGGTGAATCAGCCTTAAGAGAGAATACTGCCTGCTCATGAGATGCAGGCAGTATCAGCAAACTGCATTAGGAAGCGCTACGCGAGGTTACTGCGTGCTTTTTTGGATAGCCTGGCCGCCAGCAGAGATATCTTCGCCTACCCCACGAGTGGTGTTACAGGCCGTCAGAGCACTGGAGAGAACCAAAACAGACAAAAGGGTGAGAATACTTTTCTTCAGCATATAAATTTCCTTCCTATAAGAGAATGTAAAGTACGACCACTTAAGTGTAGTTAAAAAATAACAATGCGGGATTATGCGGGGAAATTTTCGGAAAGATTGAAACTTAAGGCTAAAAAGCCACAAGCCTGCGCGCAAGCTTTAGGTGTGTCGAGAGATAGCGCCACCCAGATGTTGAATATCTTCACCAAAACCATGCACGGTATTACAGCCCGCCAACAGGCCAAGCGCCATGACCGAAACCACGATAAACAATATTCTTTTCAACATTGCAGCCGTAATCCAATGAGGCAAGTGATGCAAAGAAAGTCACGGCAGGGGTTAGCCTGCCGCAGCTTTCGCCAACGTTATGTCGCTATCGACTTACTTAACGCGGGAGACGTATTCGCCAGAGCGGGTGTCAACGCGGACAACTTCGCCAATCTGTACGAAGAGTGGAACCTTAACTACGGCGCCAGTGCTCAGGGTCGCAGGCTTACCGCCGGTACCCGCAGTATCACCTTTCAGACCTGGGTCAGTATCAGTGATTTCAGCTTCAATGAAGTTCGGTGGCTGAACGGCGATAGGACGACCGTCCCACAGAGTCACGATACATTCCGCGTTGTCTTGCAGCCATTTTGCCGCGTCAGCAACGGTTTTCTCTTCAACACCGTGCTGCTCGAAAGTCTCAGGGTGCATGAAGTGGAAGAACTCACCGTCGTTGTACAGGTAAGTCATGTTGGTATCTACAACGTCTGCACCTTCGCAAGAGTCGGTAGATTTGAAGGTTTTCTCAACACGAGAACCGGTCAGCAGGCGACGCATTTTAACGCGTGCGAAAGCCTGGCCCTTGCCTGGTTTTACGAATTCACTGGATTCGATCGCGTATGGTTCGCTTTCGAACATGATTTTAAGACCCGGACGGAAATCGTTGCTAGAATAAGTCGCCATAATGGCCCTCTAATTTTAAACTGGTATTAGCCAAAAAAATGGCAAACATTGTAACCCTAAACGCGCCATTTAGAGAAGATTGGTTGCATCAACTCGGCGATGTTATTACAGACCCGGATGAACTGCTTACTCTTCTGGCACTTAACAATAATGCAGAACTGCAAACAGGGCATGAAGCCCGTCGTTTGTTCCCGCTACGCGTTCCGCGCGCCTTTGTTGCACGCATGCAACCGGGCGATCCGCACGATCCTTTACTGCTGCAGGTACTGACCGCGCGCGAAGAGTTTATCGCCGCGCCGGGCTTCACCACGGACCCTCTGGATGAACAACGTAGTGTCGTCCCAGGGCTATTGCACAAGTACAGTAACCGCGCGCTATTGCTGGTGAAAGGCGGTTGCGCGGTGAATTGCCGCTACTGCTTCCGCCGCCATTTTCCTTATCAGGAAAACCAGGGAAATAAAGCCAACTGGGTTCAGGCGCTGGATTATATCCGCTCACACCCTGAACTCGATGAAATTATTTTCTCGGGTGGTGATCCTTTGATGGCAAAAGATCACGAACTTGACTGGTTGATCACAGAACTGGAAGCCATTGGCCACATTAAACGCCTGCGAATTCACACTCGTTTGCCGGTGGTTATCCCTGCGCGCATCACGCCAAGATTGTGCCAGCGCCTGAGCGAATCGCGCCTGCAAGTGCTGATGGTGACGCACATCAATCACGCTAATGAGATTGATGACGAGTTCCGCGCTGGCATTGCCGAGCTGAAAAAAGCCGGCGTGACCCTGCTTAACCAAAGCGTGCTGCTGCGTGGCGTCAATGATTGCGCTGATACGCTGGCGGCGTTGAGCAACGCGCTGTTCGACAGCGGCATCATGCCCTACTACATCCACGTGCTGGATAAGGTTCAGGGCGCGGCGCATTTCATGGTGGATGACGATGAAGCACGCGTCATCATGAAAGGGCTGATGAGCAAGGTATCGGGCTATATGGTGCCGAAGCTGACCCGCGAAATTGGCGGTGAGCCGAGCAAAACCATCTTAGACCTACGCCTCAAACAGTCCTGATTTCTTCTGACAGACCTGCTCAATCAAAAAGGGATGCCCATCATAGGCATCCCTTTTTATGCAATTTCTATTCAATGTCGTTATCAGGAAAGGGGTGACCCGTTATGGGCACTTATAAACCTGACCGACCATTTTGCTGTCCACAGGAACGAAGCTGGAGACGAAACTTTGGGTTGGGCTGTTCGCGCCATAAATAGTGTTACCACCCATAGCAGCAGCTTTGTTACGCAGATCATTCGCAGCACCGCGCATTGAGCTACCGTCACCGCCGCTTCCTGATAACCAGTTGCTCTGCGTACCGGTAACATCGCCAATTAATTGGCATTCTTTACCCGGTTTGCTATCAGTAAACTTAACTTGCTGGCCCGCTGCATCCAGTTGATGAGTGGTACTGCAGCCGGCGAGCAGCATGGCAGCTGACAGGCCCAGTAACATTTTAATCCGCATCACTTTCCCCATTTGATATTGAAATCTCATAAAGCCTATCAGAGAACGCCGTGTTCTCTTAGGCATCCGTTGCCACGTTTGCGCAAGCTTCAACGCGTTACCTGAGACAGAGATAGTGTAGAGTTTACACGCTAAACTCAGGAGACGATGAGAGTTATCTTACTGAAACGAAGAAAAAAGGGTCAAATAAAAAAACCCGGCCACCAAGGACCGGGTCTCTTTAACACACAAATTGCTTACGCAACCTGCATATGCAGCGAATGAACGCCGGGGGATGATTACATCATGCCGCCCATGCCGCCCATACCACCCATGCCGCCAGCGCCGCCCATATCGACTTTGTCGTCTTTAGGCAGGTCGGTGATCATGCACTCGGTGGTGATCATCAGGCCAGCAACTGAAGAGGCGAACTGCAGAGCAGAACGGGTCACTTTAGTTGGGTCCAGGATACCCATCGCGATCATGTCGCCGTACTGTTCGGTGTAAGCGTTGTAGCCGAAGCTGCCTTCGCCTGCTTTAACCTTGTTAGCGATAACAGAAGCTTCTTCGCCGGCGTTAACCACGATCTGACGCAGTGGAGCTTCCATCGCGCGCAGAGCAACGCGGATACCCACGTTCTGGTCGTCGTTGTCGCCTTTCAGGTCTGCCAGAGTGTGAGCAACGCGGATCAGCGCAACACCACCACCAGCAACCACGCCTTCTTCTACCGCAGCACGGGTCGCGTGCAGGGCATCTTCAACGCGGGCTTTCTTCTCTTTCATTTCAACTTCAGTCGCTGCGCCAACTTTCAGAACGGCTACGCCGCCAGCCAGTTTAGCCACACGCTCTTGCAGTTTTTCACGGTCGTAGTCAGAGGTCGCTTCTTCGATCTGCTGACGGATCTGAGAAACACGGCCCTGAATAGTAGCCTCTTCGCCAACACCGTCGATGATGATGGTGGTGTCTTTGTTGATAACAACACGCTTAGCCTGACCCATGTCTTCCAGCGTGGCTTTTTCCAGCTCCAGGCCGATCTCTTCAGAGATAACAGTACCGCCAGTCAGGGTTGCGATGTCTTGCAGCATAGCTTTACGACGGTCGCCGAAGCCTGGTGCTTTAACCGCAGCCACTTTCACGATACCGCGCATGGTGTTCACTACCAGAGTCGCCAGGGCTTCGCCTTCAACGTCTTCAGCAATGATCAGCAGTGGTTTACCGGCTTTAGCAACGGCTTCCAGCACTGGTAGCATTTCACGGATGTTAGAGATTTTCTTGTCAGCCAGCAGGATGAATGGGCTTTCAAGTTCAACAGAACCGGTTTCTGGCTTGTTGATGAAGTATGGAGACAGGTAACCGCGGTCGAATTGCATACCTTCAACAACGTCCAGCTCGTCTTGCAGGCCGGTACCTTCTTCAACGGTGATCACGCCTTCTTTACCGACTTTTTCCATCGCTTCAGCGATCAATTTACCTACGGTTTCGTCGGAGTTAGCGGAGATAGTACCTACCTGAGCGATGGCTTTAGAATCAGCACATGGCACAGACAGTTTTTTCAATTCTTCAACTGCGGCAACGACAGCTTTGTCGATACCACGTTTCAGGTCCATCGGGTTCATGCCAGCAGCAACAGCTTTCAGGCCTTCAGTGATGATGGATTGCGCCAGAACGGTTGCGGTAGTGGTACCGTCACCCGCTGCATCGTTAGCTTTGGACGCAACTTCTTTCACCATTTGCGCACCCATGTTTTCGAACTTGTCTTCCAGTTCGATTTCACGAGCTACTGACACGCCATCTTTAGTGATGGTTGGTGCGCCGAAAGATTTGTCCAAAACTACGTTACGGCCTTTAGGGCCCAGGGTAACTTTAACTGCATCGGCAAGGATGTTTACGCCACGAAGCATTTTTACACGTGCGTCGTTACCGAATTTTACGTCTTTAGCTGCCATTGTTATTTACCTTAAATTCGTTCAGTTCAGAAAAAGTGGTAGAGACCGATTAGGCTTCTACGATTGCCAGAATGTCGCTTTCGGACATGATCAACACTTCTTCGTTGTCGATCTTCTCAGCTTTAACGCCGTAACCGTCGTTGAAAATAACGATGTCGCCAACTTTAACGTCCAGCGCTTTCACTTCACCATTTTCCAGGATGCGACCATGACCGACGGCCAGGATTTCACCGCGGGTAGATTTACCAGCAGCGGAGCCAGTCAGAACGATGCCGCCAGCGGATTTAGATTCTACTTCTTTACGCTTGACGATAACGCGGTCATGCAATGGACGAATTTTCATTGATAACTCTCCTGTGAGCGGGTCCATAACTATATTTATTTAGGGTTGAATGCCTGACAGACATCTGTCCGGCCTCGTGGTTTGTTTAATGGGGGCGTTACGCCGCCCTTCAAGGGGAAAAGCAAAAAAAATCGCGTTTTCTTTGTCAGTTTTCTTTGCCAGAAAAGTGCGCCTCGCTGGCGGCACTTCATCCCCTTTCACAACAATAATTTAACATCCGAGGGCGCGGATATTAGCGGCCGCGCCCATCGATGTCGTCATCTTTTTCTGGTGAAACAAGACGTTCAGTCTGCTCGTCGGTGCGTTTGAACTCGCCCTCGAAGGTGTTCCCGGTCGGCTGGCTCTTACCCCAGTTTCCGCCAGAGCGCACAATATTAAGATGCGGCATTAGTTTCAGCGTCAGGGATTTCTGCACCGGCGGCAGTAACAGCAGCAGGCCGAGGAAATCCGTGAAGAAGCCCGGAACCAGCAGCAAGAAACCTGCCAATACCAGCGACACGCTCTTGACCATCTCCGCCGCCGGGCTTTCGCCCAGCGCCAATTTTTGCTGCAACTGCATGAAGGTTTTCATGCCCTGATTTTTCACCAGAGAGACACCCACACAGGAGGTGAAGACCACCAGCAACAGCGTCATGGCCACGCCAATAAAGGCAGCCACTTTGATAAATAAGGTTATTTCGATGTAAGCCAACAGAAATAACAACAGTAACGGTAACCAGCGCACCGCATTCTCCTTGTAATGAGGCTCCGGCTGGCCCTGAAGGCAACATGCCGAAACCATAAAAATGGGCCCGAGAGCGAACTAAATGATCGTTCCGCCTCGGGCTGTCTACACTGAGGTGGTAGCGGAGCAGCCTTTTTTCAACCTTCGCGACAGATTTAATTGAGCAGAGGAATGATTTGTGAGAGTTCTCACAGATACAGAAATAGATGCTTCGTAACAGTGCAGGAGAGTGATCTTAGTGCGTGCAATTCGCCAAGAGCAGCATATGATCGCCTTCGTACTACAAACAGCGGTTGATCGTTTTTAATTTCCCTCTGTTAGTAACATAATTTCAAACATCGCATAACGTGTTCAAGCACCAAAAAGAAGGTTCTCATGTCAAATACGATTCGTATCGAGGAAGATCTGCTGGGTACTCGCGAAGTTCCAGCTGAGGCTTATTATGGAATTCACACCCTGCGGGCGATTGAAAACTTCTATATCAGCAACACAAAAATCAGCGATGTGCCGGAGTTCGTCCGGGGCATGGTCATGGTGAAGAAAGCAGCCGCGCTTGCAAATAAAGAGCTGCACACGATCCCACGCCATATCGCCGACGTCATTATTCAGGCTTGTGATGAAGTGCTGAATAAAGGCAAGTGCATGGATCAGTTCCCGATTGACGTCTTCCAGGGCGGCGCGGGGACCTCGGTCAATATGAACACCAACGAAGTGCTGGCTAACATTGGGCTGGAACTGATGGGCCACCAGAAAGGTGACTACCAGTACCTCAATCCAAACGATCACCTGAATAAGTGTCAGTCCACCAATGACGCCTATCCTACCGGCTTCCGTCTGGCCGTGTATGCTTCTCTGCTCAAACTGATTGACGCCATCGACCAACTCGGTGACGGCTTCGAGCGTAAAGCCAAAGAATTCGAAAACATCATCAAGATGGGCCGTACTCAGCTGCAAGACGCCGTGCCGATGACCCTCGGTCAAGAGTTCCACGCGTTCAACGTGCTGTTAAAAGAAGAGACCCGCAACCTGCTGCGCACCGGCGAATTGCTGCTGGAAGTGAACCTTGGCGCCACGGCTATCGGTACTCGCCTGAACACTCCTGAAGGCTATCAACAGCTGGCGGTGGAGAAACTGGCTGAAGTCAGTAACCTGCCTTGCATCCCGGCAGAAGACCTGATTGAAGCAACCTCCGACTGCGGCGCTTACGTGATGGTGCACAGCTCGCTGAAACGTCTGGCGGTTAAGCTTTCTAAAATCTGTAACGACCTGCGCCTGCTCTCTTCCGGCCCGCGCGCTGGCCTGAACGAAATCAACCTGCCTGAATTGCAGGCCGGTTCTTCAATCATGCCAGCCAAAGTTAACCCGGTGATCCCAGAAGTGGTCAATCAGGTGTGCTTCAAAGTTATAGGTAACGATGTGTGCGTGACCATGGCTGCCGAAGCAGGCCAGTTGCAGTTGAACGTGATGGAGCCAGTGATTGGCCAGGCGATGTTCGAATCCATCCATATTCTGACCAATGCCTGCTACAATCTGCTGGAAAAATGCATCAACGGCATTACAGCGAACAAAGAGGTTTGCGAGTTTTACGTCTTCAACTCTATCGGTATCGTGACTTATCTCAACCCGTTCATCGGCCACCACAATGGCGATATTGTCGGGAAGATTTGTGCCGAAACCGGTAAGAGCGTGCGCGAAGTCGTATTGGAACGCGGGCTGCTAACAGAGGCTGAACTGGACGACATCTTCTCTATTGAGAACCTGATGCACCCGGCCTACAAAGCCAAACGGTATACGGATGAAAACGAACAGTAACAGAGATAATCTTTAGCCTTAAGGCTCGTTGTTCTCACGAACAACGAGCCTTTTTACTTTGTGCATAACAACAATTACACAACATCTCATTTTCATTTTATTTCTATTTAGTTGGGAACAACGGACGGTCAAACATGTTAATCATCGAACTCATTATTGTGCTGGCGGCGATATTTTTGGGCGCGCGGCTAGGGGGGATAGGCATTGGGTTTGCAGGAGGAATTGGCGTGCTGGCGCTGGCCCTCTGCGGCGTTAAACCCGGCAGCATCCCTTTTGACGTTATCTCCATCATCATGGCGGTGATCGCCGCGATCTCCACCATGCAGGTAGCTGGCGGGATGGACTATCTGGTGCAGCAAACCGAAAAACTGCTGCGCCGCAACCCAAAGCACATCACCCTGCTCGCCCCTATCGTCACCTATTTCCTCACCCTGTTGGCCGGTACCGGCAACATCTCGCTCTCCGCGCTGCCGGTGATTGCCGAAGTGGCAAAAGAGCAGGGAATTAAGCCTTGCCGCCCTCTCTCCACGGCGGTAGTTTCCGCGCAGATTGGCATCACGGCCTCGCCGATTTCGGCGGCGGTGGTGTATATGTCTTCAGTGATGGAAGGCCACGGCGTCAGCTATCTGCACCTGTTGATGGTGATGATCCCCTCCACTTTCGCGGCGGTGATTGTGATGTCGCTGCTGATTGGCTGGTTGTTCAACTCGAAGCTGTCTGATGACCCGGTTTACCTCAAGCGTTATGAAGAAGGGCTGGTAGAGCTGCGGGGCAACCACCGCAAAACCATCAAGCCGCGCGCAAAACTCTCCGTGCTGCTGTTCTTGCTCGGCGTCTTCAGCGTGGTGGGCTACGCGGTGGTCAACAGCCCGAGCCTCGGCTGGGTTGAGAAACCGCTGATGAATACCACCAGCGCGATCCTTATTATCATGTTGAGCGTCGCCACCCTGACTACCCTGATTTGCCGCATTAACACCGACTCCATCCTTACCTCCGGTACCTTCAAGGCGGGCATGAGTGCCTGTATCTGTATCCTCGGCGTAGCTTGGTTGGGCGACACCTTCGTGCAGGCCAATCTGGGTTGGATTAAAGAGACTGCCGGCGAGCTGATTCAGTCACATCCGTGGCTGTTGGCGGTGATTTTCTTCTTCTGCTCGGCACTGCTCTACTCACAGGCGGCGACCGCTAAAGCCTTGATGCCGCTGGCGCTAGCGTTGAATGTCACCCCGCTGACCGCCGTGGCCTCTTTTGCCGCCGTCTCCGGCCTGTTCATTCTGCCAACCTACCCGACGCTGGTCGCGGCGGTGCAAATGGACGACACCGGCACCACGCGCATCGGCCGCTTCGTCTTCAACCACCCGTTCTTCATCCCCGGCACCATCGGCGTTTTCCTGTCGGTACTTTTCGGGTTTGGCCTCGGCAGCATCATTCTCTAACAGTTTTTCACAGGGGCTTCGGCCCCTGTTCTCGCCCTCCCCGCGCCACTCTGACAAACCCTGACACTCCAAGGCTTTCTGCTCACCCTTTGTGCGGGCTATAATCAGCGTCTATTAACGCGCCGTGGCATGAAGCGACTCGCGCCCTCTTGCGATTTAACCAGCGGTCAATGCTGACCGTGATGAAGAGAAAGATAATCCGCATGGATCACCGCATTTTTCGCCTTTTCCTCCTGATTGGTAGCCTGTTCTTACTGCCGCTGCACGCCCAGGCCTCCCTGTTCAGCCAGCCTGCGAACCCGCAGTTCGTGCCGGTGGATCAGGCATTCGACTTCGACTTTCAGCAGCAGGGTCCCAACCTCAAGCTCAACTGGACGATCCGCGATGGCTACTATCTCTATCGCGATAAAATCGAGTTAGTCGGCGATCAGGCCCAGCTGGCGGCCTTTATCTTGCCGAAGGGGCTGGAGCATCACGACGAGTTCTTTGGTGATACCCAAGTCTATGAAAAGCAGCTGAATCTTAGCGTGCCGCTGCGTCAGGCGAGTGGTCAGGCATCCCTGAAAGTCAGCTATCAGGGCTGCGCGGTGGCGGGCTTCTGCTATCCGCCAGAAACCCGCATTATTCCACTGAGCGAAGTCAGCGGGCAGGCTGCTGACGCCGCGACGCCACCGCCAACACCAGAGAAGCCGATTGAAGCCGCGCCAGCGCCACAGGCCACGCCGCTGCCCTTCTCGCCTCTTTGGGCCTTGCTGATTGGCATTGGCATCGCCTTTACCCCTTGCGTGCTGCCGATGTACCCACTGATTTCCGGCATTATTCTTGGCCGCCAGCGCCCGCAAAGCATTAAACGCATCTTCCTGCTGGCGCTGGTTTATGTGCAAGGCATGGCGCTGACCTATACCTTGCTCGGTATGGTGGTCGCCGCCGCCGGGCTTCAGTTCCAGGCCGCGCTGCAAAGCCCATGGGTGCTGATTGTGCTGTCTGCCGCCTTTATCCTGCTGGCCCTGTCGATGTTTGGCCTGTTCAGCCTGCAACTGCCTTCTTCGGTGCAGACTCGTCTCACCCTGTGGAGCAATGACCAAAAAGGCGGCTCGCTGGCAGGCGTCTTTATTATGGGCGCGCTGGCCGGGCTTATCTGCTCGCCGTGCACCACCGCGCCGCTGAGCGCCATCCTGCTGTATATCGCCCAGAGTGGAAACCTGTGGGCCGGTGCCGGAACGCTCTATCTTTATGCCTTGGGCATGGGTATCCCGCTGATTATCGTGACCCTGTTTGGTAATCGCCTGCTGCCGCGCAGCGGCCCGTGGATGCAGTATGTTAAAGAAGGTTTTGGCTTTGTGATCCTCGCCCTGCCGGTGTTCTTGCTAGAGAGAATCATCGGCGATGCGTGGGGGCTAAGATTGTGGAGTATGCTGGGAGTTGCCTTCTTCGGCTGGGCGCTCATTATCAGCCTGAAGAGTCAACGCGGGCTAGTGCGCGTCTTACAGTTGCTGCTGCTGGCGGCCCTACTGGTGGCGGGCCGACCTCTGCAAGACTGGGCGTTTCCTACTCAGGGTGGCAGCGCGGAGCAGCAACACGCGCTGGCATTCCACAAAATCAATAATGTGGATGAGCTGAATGCCGCGTTGCAGCAGGCTCAGGGCAAAAGAGTGATGTTGGATTTGTACGCCGACTGGTGCGTGGCTTGCAAAGAGTTTGAGAAATACACCTTTACCTCGCCAGAGGTGCAAAACGAGCTGAAAGACACGGTGTTACTGCAAGCCGATGTGACGCAGAATAACCCGCAGCAGGTGGCGCTGCTCAAACGGCTGCAGGTGCTAGGTCTGCCCACCATTCTGTTCTTTGGCGCGGATGGCAAAGAGTTACCGCAGTCGCGGGTGACCGGCTTTATGAATGCAAACCAGTTCGTCGGCCATTTGCAGAAAACGCAGCCTTAAACGACACTAGGTTTTGAATTACGCGAATTGTGAGGAGGCAAACGTGCTACGTGAACAGGTCCTTGACCAAACACTTAATCTTTTGGAACAGCGCGGTTTAGCCACACTGTCACTGGAATCCGTTGCCGAATTGGTTAGCATTCCACTTAGCGATCTGCGCCGTTTCTGGCCGGATGCCGAGGCGCTGCTGTACGACAGCCTGCGCCACCACGGCGAGCAGATTGATATTTGGCGTCGCCAGTTACTGCTGGATGAAACTCTCAGCGCGCCGCAAAAATTGCTGGCACGCTACCAAGTTCTCGACGAGCAGGTGCGGCAAAATCGCTATCCGGGCTGCTTATTTATCGCCGCATGCAGCTTCTATCCTGATAACGAATCCCCTATCCACCAGCTGGCTGAAAAACAGAAACAGGCTTCTTACGACTACACCTTCGAGCTATTACAGGAGATGGGGTCTGACGATGCGCAGATGGTTGCCGAGCAGATGGAGCTGATCCTCGAAGGCTGCCTGAGCAAGCTGCTGGTTAAACGCCAGCTGCACGACGTCGCAGTGGCGCGTCGTTTAGCAGAAGATGTATTGAACGTGGCGCGCTGTCGGGAACATGGGGCTCTGGCTTAAATAGCCCCAGAAAAGGGCTTGCTGCACTCTTTTTTGACTGAAAAGCCAGCAAACAAACCGTTTTTATGATGTTTCTCGCATAAAGCCGTTGACGCCCACCGGCCAATACGGTTTAATGCGCCCCGTTGCCCGGATAGCTCAGTCGGTAGAGCAGGGGATTGAAAATCCCCGTGTCCTTGGTTCGATTCCGAGTCCGGGCACCATATTTAAAGAAACCAGCTTAACAGCTGGTTTTTTGCTTTCTGGCATCTGGACTCTCCATCGAACTTCGTTCGATTATTCGTCTCATGCTGAGACTCACCCCTTCGGGGCCAGCGCAAGCGCTGTTCATCGGTGCTGACGCACCGCGGTCCGAGTCCGGGCACCATATTTAAAGAAACCAGCTTAACAGCTGGTTTTTTGCTTTCTGGCATCTGGACTCTCCATCGAACTTCGTTCGATTATTCGTCTCATGCTGAGACTCACCCCTTCGGGGCCAGCGCAAGCGCTGTTCATCGGTGCTGACGCACCGCGGTCCGAGTCCGGGCACCCTATTTAAAGAAACCAGCTTAATAGCTGGTTTTTTGCTTTCTAGGTTTCGTGCCCCCCTTCCCCAACTATCCAGCCAATCCCGATATTGCTACATTGTCCTCTTCGAATTCATTTATCGAAGACAGCCTGAAAGACATCGCTACCGTCGAGCGCTCATTCGCTATGCTCAAGCTGAACGGCATTTTTGAGAAGGTGAGCGCCATTCTCTTGGGCAAGCACGAGCTGTTTGATGATGCAGGCAGTGGCCGTCAACCTTATGAGGTTTTGCGCGAAGTGCTGGCCGGGCAGCCCATACCTATCGTGGACGGTTTCGACTGCTGCCACACTCATCCAATGCTCACCCTGCCCCTCGGCGCAACGCTCTGCATCGATTTTGACCACTCATTGGTTTCCATCACCAGTCATTATTTATCCTAAATACCCGGCCAATGTTAATTTAAGAATTAAAGCCTCTTCATCGCACGCAGGGGCTTGTTCTGCATATCATCACTTATCCTCATGTACTAAAATTCCTTAACTCATTTATAGGTGAATAACCGCAGGGTTATTACGTAATAAATATTCAAAAAGCAGAGCATTCTTACACCTTAAAACAATAATATTTAAGGATATGATTCTATTTTTTAAAATACTAGGTTTATACTGACCTAGTAAATCCAACATCAGTTAATCGTATGATTGGAAAATTTTGTGTCGCATTTTAATAAAAATATCGCCCGCAAGCTTTTAGTAAAACCAGGATGTAGGGGCGAATAAAAGAGGGATGGGCATGATTTATCTAATTGAAAATAAAATACTATTTAACCCTGAAGACAATACTTTATCTTTGCAAAACGACCCAGAGAATCAAGTGAGTATTTCCAATCCTGCGCGCCGCGTTTTATTACTGCTTATCGAACAGCAGGGCATCGTTGTGCAACGTGACATTCTTTTCAAAAAGGTCTGGGATGATTACGGCCTTGTATCAAGTAATAATAATCTTAACCACTGCATTAGCAAATTACGCAAAGTGATTAATACACTGGGTCATACCGAAGATGTGATAATCACCGTGCCCAAGGTCGGTTTTTTATTAAAAAAGGAAATAACTATTTCTGCGATAGATGCTATAGGGGCTAATAACGATGCAGAAAAAGAAAATGATCAGGCCACTGGCGCACCGCCCACGGAAGTTGTCCAGGAGGCAGCAGTAACGGCTGCCGTGGAATATCCGCAACACGTCATCATGCCTGGCGAAATCACTGATGAAAGCCTTGCAGTGCCGACGATCGTCGCCCCAACAACCATGCCAAACACCAAGGAAGGGAGGGATTTTACATTGCCGATTTTTTTCGCCTCGCTGTTCTCTCTGGCCGTCGCCCTTGGGTTGCTGCTCCAAGAGCACATCTATGACCCAAAAGAAAACCTACAGGTGGCAACTCTGGGCCAGTGCGCGCTCTATTCCACTACGCACTTGCCCTCAAATCAGCGTGCCGATTTTATTCAACGCGCCGAGGAATTTATTGCGCAAAAGAAACTGGTTTGTCAGCCTGGCAATATTTTCATCTTCCAAAGCGAGACATTGGTTTCGTTGATACGCTCGGGTTCAACGCGTGACTTTATGGCAGAGTGCCGGGTCGATGATAAAAATAATCCGACGGCTTGCCTGAGCGTTTACAGTAATGATAGGACAAGTAATGACAAGAAATAAATTACGCTGGGTACTAAGGAAGTGCCACGCGGTTTACTGGTTGCCTCTTTTGTCGCTCATCTTTTTATGTCTGACGATTTATAAGCAGGTGGAAGCAAAACACTCCCGGGAAAATTTCCCCTATTCACAAGCCTGTCGTGGTGACTTTATGAGTGAAGTGCAATACGACGATCGGCGTATAAAATTGAATACTACGCTTTACTTTAGTTTCTTAAATAAGAATAAAATCTTAGTCTCGATGAGCGGCAATGTTTACGCATATGATAAAGAAGGTAAGTTAGTCGACAAAAGAATTTTACTGCGAAACATTTACTATAGTTATGTGCTGGAAAACAAAACATTACAAACCTACACATTGAAAAGCGATCGGGTAAATATTGATAGCGTGGACACCATGAATGAAGAGCTATCACGACTGGTTCTCATGAATAGCTCTTATATTGTTGGCGATTCAGACACCCTGGTTTTAAAAAAATATGACGCCAATAGCATGTTAATCGAAACCACACAGTCGCCTTTTATCATGTGCGTCTTTGTGAAATAACCTGATAGTGGCGTTTTGGCCTATTTATAGAGCAGATACAACGTACAGCCGCAGGCGTGCGCGTAGCGCGTTAGCGTCGTCATACTGGCTTGCGCAGGCCGTTTCTCAAGTCGGGTGATGGCCGGGGGCGTGATATCCAGACGCTTAGCCAACTCTGCTCGGCTTATCCCCGCTCGCTCCCGCATGCTTTGCAGCATGCCATAGATCCCATTCTCCGTTACCGCGTTAGGTGCATCACCGTGATCGACAGGCTCTTCGAGCGCTTGCGCCCGTAATTTAGCTGTTCTCAACATATCCGTGTACCCTTTCTGTCCGTTGTGAATCAGTAATAATTGATTTTCACCACCACAGAGGCGTCAAATTTACCGAGTTTCAATTCCCGTCCGGGGATTGCGCTGACTTTGGCCGTAAAGTTTTTCGTCACTTCATTGATGTTGTTTAATTCAGCAAAGTTGTCGTAGCGGTTAAAGACGATAGCTTCATCTTTGTCATTTAATAACGTCAGCTGCGCGCCATTCGCCAGGTCGATCGCATTATTGTTAATCAGCGGACTGGCCGTGGAAAACTCCGCCTGTAGAGAGAAGTTATCCAAACAGCCCTGTTTCACGGCTTTAATTGCAAACGGCAAGGTGATGCCTGAAGAGCGCGACAACTGAATACTTTGAATGGCGCCAAAATCCACCATTTGCGATTCGGGATAGACTTTCAAATCTGACCCACAGGCCAGAAAACGAATTCCCTGTAAGCCGGATAAGGTGTATTTCACGTTCTTCGCACCGGCTGAATGGTTTATCCCCCGGCTGCCGTCGAGCTGAAATACGGTAAATTGGTCGGTGCCTTCATAATGTCCACTCGACGGAGGGTTCGCCGTCACTTTGATATATAAGCGGAAGCTGACATTAACCGTGACGTTCTGCCCTTTTTTAATCGGCGGGCTATTGGTGCTCAGGCGCTGTTCGTTCTGCTCCAGATCCTGACCGTTATAGCTCACACCGAGTAATAACCCTTGGCCCAACGATTGCGACTTAGGGTTAAAGTAAAAGTGCACGACATCGATAATGCTGCCGAGCACGTTGTCGCAGTAAGCCGTCATATTGATTTCATTGGATTCCCAAATCTTGGTTCCGGCAGGAACGTTGGAGGGAATGGCCAATGGACCAATGGCGATGGGCGGCATGTTGACCATGCCGGTCCCTTTTTCAACGCAGTCGAGCGCAAAGACGCTGCGCGAGCAAAGTAGCAGCACGATGAGTAGCCACTTCCTGCGAACTAATAAGCGATAAAGCGTTGGCATGGCTATTTCTTCTCCGGCTTGCTCAACATCTGGCAGCTGGCTGCGCTACAAGAGTACTGATTAACCTGTAAACCGCCGTAATCATCCATGTAGCCGATGCTGTATTTCGAGCTGACATACTGGCTGCCCGAGAGGGTTTCAGTGGCGAACGGTGCCAGCATCAGGCTATCGAAGCCGCGAAAACTCCCCGCGTTGTCTTTCCCCAAATAGCCAAGGGTGATGTAAAACGGCGTTGGGTTGCTGATGGTCAGGCCGTCAGCCGAAAGCTTGACGCCAATCTTCTCTTGCCATGCGCCTTTGGCCTGGCTCGCAATAGCAGGCGGGCGAAAAAACAGCTTAATGCGACTTTGAATCGCCACCTGCATCACGTTCGCCAGTTCGCTTTTCGGTGGCACTTCGCGCACATTGAAATAGAACAGCGATTCGCGATCTTTCGGCAGCGCCGCGGTTTCCGGCAGCTGTAAAACACGGATTTGGCTTTTCTGCCCGGCATCAATGCGCTGCATCGGCGGCAGAGCCACCAGAGGTGAAGAGATCTTTTCACCTTTGGCATTCTCCAGCCAAACCTGCGCCAGATAAGGCAAATCCTTGCTTTGGTTTTCCAGCATGATGCTGACCGACTTCTCACCGGCGTTAAAAATAATCCGCGTGCGGTCGATATTGACGGCGGCGTTCGCTCCCTGAATTAGGGTCGTCGCCACTAATGCCGCAGTGGCTACACCCATCATGAACTTCTTCATTCGACGTCCTTCCTCATTATCTCAATTCAACATTGCCTGCTGCGGCCGTGACCGATTGGCAAGGCAGCAGCAATTGACCATTTAAACTCGCAGAGTCCGCCGGGACCTGAATGCGGCACTGTTTGCCGTCGCCCCAGTTCACCGTCAGGCTCTTCTCACCCGAGACACCGGCCAGATAAGCCAGCCCGTTATCACCAATCAACCCAGCTTCAAAGCCAGAGCTATCGTCGGTGACGGAGGCGCCCAGCGGCGGGAAACTGCCATCGGCCAGGCGGATAGTGGCCATCAGACGTTCACCCTTAATCGCGCGGATTTTGCGGAAACCAATCGCCCCTTCGGTGAGGGTTTTGCTCACCACCGAGCTATAAACCTCCACGTCGTCCGGCAGGTTGTTCACATCCACCCGAATGTCGGAGGTTTGATAGCTGGAGACGCCATTGACCACCGCGACACCATAATCATTGGTTACAGACGCCCCGTCGCTGATAGGAATGCCCTTAACGCCGGTTGATAACATCATGCGCGGCTCACTCCCCGCGCTGCTCTGATGCAGAGCCGCGCCGTGACGCGTGGCGGTAAAGGAGCCATACCAGTTGCCGCTGACCGAGCGATAGTCGTTATTCTTCACGCTGCCGTTAACCCCGAGCTGGCCGTAAGGCGACATATGCTGATAGTTGGCGCGGAAAATGCCGTCGCCTTTTTGCAAGTCAGGGCTGCTACCGCCCGCCCCGACGCGCCAGCTGTTTTTCGGGTCTTCGCTGTTGTAATAGGAAGCCGTCTGCGAGAAGCCGTTTTGCGAATCTTGTTGCGCGTCATAGCTGATCTGCCGCCCGTTGGACAGTGGCAGGCTGAATGACAAAAACATCTGATTTTCATCAGTGTATTGGTACTGCAACTTACTGGCCGACAGGGTGGCCGAAACGCCGGTAAAGCGCCCGATATCAAAAATCTTACTGACTGAAACGCTGTAGTTATTGCTCGGGCTGTCGTTCCAATAAATCTTGTGCGTCGCCGACAAGTAGAGGGTGATCGCAGGCCAGGGTAAGAACTGGTTGGCCGTCACCGTGTAGGTTTGCTTGTCGTCGCGCGAGTAGTGTTCGCCGTTGGTCTTGTCCAAATATTGGTTCAGCGACATAAAGCTCTTTTCCGAGAAGCGATACCCGGCGAAGGTGATCTGGCTGCCGGTGCTGTCAAAACGCTTCGAGTAGTTCACCCGATAGCTGTAGCCGCTCTGCTTGCCTTCCACCGGGACCGTGGCCGACGAGCGCGTCACGTCAAAAGAGATCGCGCCGAAGTCTTGCAGGTTTTGCCCTACCCCCAACGCCTGCGACTGGTAATTGCCGGTGGTGGAAATCAGGCCGCCATACAGCGAAAAGTTGTTCAGCACGCCCCAGGACATTTCCCCGCTATAGAAGCCCGGCTGCATCACTTTGTTATTGCTGCCGGTCGTCGGTTTACCCATGGCGGTTTTGAAACGCACTTCTCCCTTACGCGTTAAAAACGGTATGGTGGCGGTGCTCACCTGATAAGTGGTGACGCTGCCGTTTTCCTCTTCAATCCGCACGTCTAGCGCCCCTTGCACGGCTTCGCTCAGGTCCTGAATCACGAACGGCCCCGGCGACACGTTGGTCTGGTAAATCACCCGGCCATTTTGACTGATGCTGACTTTGGCATTGGTCTTGGCAATCCCGGTCACCTGTGGCGCATAGCCGCGCAGTGAAGGAGGCAGCATGCGCTGATCGCTATTGAGCGAGACACCAAGAAAGCGGAATGAATCGAAAATGTCCGAGTTGAAATAGGTTTCACCGGCATTTAAACGCGCACCGATCGACGGCAGCGCCCGATAGAGATAACGCTGAGTCCAGTTGAACTGGCTGTTGCGCTGACCGCCCGACGAACGAGTATTGTTGTACTGATAATCAGCACGGGCACGCCACGGCCCGACGTTAAAGCCCGCCGTACCGTAACTGCTCAAATTGGTGGAACTGCTGCCGTTCTGCGGCATGTATTTGCTGCCCAGCAGGTTGTAATCCAGAATGGCTCCGGCAACCCCCTCATCCCACTGCGAAGGCGGTACCCAGTTTTCATCGTGATAGGTCAACCACGCCTGAGGAATACTGACGTTGAGCGTCTGCTTCTCCTGATCGTAGCGAACGGTCACTTCCTCGCGCGTGTCGAGAGAAAGGCACTGGCCGTCGTGCCAGCTTTCCAATGATTTTCGAGCCGCGTCGGTCAGGTCAAACTTATCGACCAACTCGGGCGTCAGGCAGATTCGGCTATTCTTATTGTCGGCGTCGGGAATATATTTGATCAGGCTCTGTTCTGGCAGGGTTCGGCCATTCAGAACGATATCCAGCAAATATTCTCCGGGCGCAATGTAGTTGGCGACTTCAAAGCGTTTTAAATCGATATTATTTCTGTCCCCGGCGTCAATAAAGTTGGTATTGAACTCCACTGCCAGGCTGCTCATTGAAATAAAACATCCCGTCAAAGAACTCATAACGATGACAGTGAGCTTTTTTCTAATCGGTGTCTTATTAAAAATGACCAACATATAAAACCACTTTTATTTTTATAAAGCGTGTTCGGCTTAATTATATGAACAGTGAAATATAGCCAGCAGAAAGCCTTGCCAATAAAGGCACGATAAAAGGGGAGTAAACTCCCCTATTTATTAAGGCAGTCTTATTTGTAATTCAGGGCGTAAGTCGCCTGAGATACGATAGTACCGGTGGATACTGGCTGGTTGTTCGCTTCAACACGCGCAGCAAATACCAATTCGTTATTACCGGTCACTAAGTTGATGTCTTTAGAGGTATCACCCACTTTCAGCAAGTCGCCGTTTGAGTCGATAAGACGGATCGCAGCACCTTTAGCACTACCGGTGTTAGCCAGTAACTCGGACAGGCTGCTGTCTGGCGTACCCGCGAAAGATACTGCAACTTTAGACATGGCTGGGTACTGAACGTCGCCAGCTGTCTGTGCAGTCAGGTCACAATCTTGCAGGTGAATGGTGTAGTTAACGTTTTGTGAATACTTATTGCCGCTTTCCAGCACTTTATTCGCAACCTGGCCCATGTTCACGTTAATGTCTTCATCACCAGCTGCGATTGAGCAAGGAGCGTTAATAACAGTACCGGTGAAATGAATACGACCAGAACCCTGATCGGCTCCCGTTGGTGCTACAGGCTCGTCAGCTGCAAAAGCTGAAGCAGAGATAACGGCAGACAGGGCAACGATGAGAGCTTTCTTTTTAGTAATAAACATATTGAGTCCTTGAGAAATAACGGTAGCAAAGAGAAATCTTGCTTACCGAAGAGAGCACCCCTCTCTTTTCCAGATCAATATACTGTTATTTGTGTTTTGTCGGAATAATAACTCGCAAAATGCTAATATTAAGATTATTAATCTAAAACATAGGACTTATAAGACTTTTCTGTAGGAAATTTCACTCTGAGGTTAAATTAATTAACATTATATTTCATGATGGTTTTGAGCTAATTAATATAAATTGTGAATGGATTAAGCTTTATTTAACAAAATAAAAACTTTTGTTTTAAATTGATATTACATCACACCATTTTTCACGCGAGGGAGACGCCGCGGCTTGGCTTAGGTCAACTTCGCGCAGATAGGCTAGGATCCATACAATTCTAAAATTTGATCGGCTCTACCTATCGTAATTTTTCAGTATGTGGCAAATATTGCTGCACGACATTTTCACGCTTTTCTTTCCTCTCCTCTTACTCATCTCACCTTACTCAATGTGAGCATCCTAGCAGCCTAATGACCACAATCTTGCTTGGGTTACTGAGGTTGCGTGATCCGCCCCCCAAAATCCGAACAAAGCCTCAAGGCAAACTACACTTAACCTTTGATTGACATATGATTAACAAATCAAAGGAGAAAAACCATGAGCCAAGTCCATAAGCACCCTATTCCTGCGTCAATTGCAGAACGTACTCTCATCACACCAGAGCAATATCATCAGTATTATCAACAATCTGTAGAAAACCCGGATGCATTCTGGGCCGAGCAGGGAAAAATTCTCGACTGGATCAAGCCATACAGCAAAGTTAAAAACACCTCGTTTGCGCCAGGCAACATTGATATCCGCTGGTTTGAAGATGGCACCCTTAATTTGTCGGCCAACTGCCTTGACCGCCATCTCGAGAAAAACGGCGACCGCACGGCCCTGATTTGGGAAGGCGATGACCCGAAAGCCGAAAGCAAACACGTCACTTACCAACAATTGCATCACGACGTCTGCCAGTTCGCTAACGTACTGAAAGGCCTCGACGTGAAGAAAGGCGACGTGGTCGCCATCTACATGCCAATGGTGCCGGAAGCCGCCGTGGCGATGCTGGCCTGCGCACGCATCGGCGCCGTCCACTCCGTTATCTTCGCCGGCTTCTCGCCAGAAGCCGTGGCGGGTCGCATTGTCGACTCCAACTCCAAAGTGGTGATCACCGCTGACGAAGGCTTACGCGCCGGGCGCACCATTCCCCTGAAGAAAAACGTCGATGACGCGTTAAAAAATCCGGCAGTCACCAGCGTCACTAGCGTGGTGGTATTTAAACGCACGGGTAAAGAAGGCGAATGGAAACAGGGCCGCGATATTTGGTGGCATGACGCAATTAAAGATATTTCCGCTGATTGCCCGCCGGAAGAGATGAAAGCGGAAGATCCGTTATTTATTCTTTATACCTCGGGTTCAACCGGTAAACCCAAAGGTGTATTACATACAACTGGCGGTTATTTGGTTTATGCCGCGCTAACGTTTAAATATACTTTTGATTATCACGACGGCGATATTTATTGGTGTACCGCCGACGTCGGTTGGGTCACTGGCCACAGTTATTTACTTTATGGCCCATTAGCCTGCGGCGCTATTTCCCTTATGTTCGAAGGCGTGCCTAATTACCCGGCGCCAAATCGCATGGCGCAGGTAATCGATAAACATAAAGTGAATATTTTATATACCGCACCAACGGCTATTCGCGCATTAATGGCGGAAGGTAATAAAGCCATTGAAGGAACCAGCCGCGATTCATTGCGCATTATGGGTTCAGTGGGTGAGCCGATTAACCCGGAAGCCTGGGAGTGGTATTACAAGACCATAGGTAACAGCAAATGCCCAATCGTCGACACCTGGTGGCAGACCGAAACCGGCGGCTTCATGATCACCCCGCTGCCTGGTGCGACCGAGCTGAAAGCGGGTTCGGCGACGCGTCCTTTCTTTGGCGTTAAGCCAGCCTTGGTGGATAACGAAGGTGTTCCGCAGGAAGGGGCATGCGAAGGGAACTTGGTCATTACTGATTCATGGCCGGGTCAGGCGAGAACGTTGTTTGGCGATCACGACCGTTTCGAACAAACTTACTTCTCAACCTTCAAAAATATGTATTTCAGCGGTGACGGCGCGCGTCGTGACGAAGACGGTTATTACTGGATAACCGGCCGCGTCGATGACGTATTAAACATTTCCGGCCACCGTCTGGGAACCGCGGAGATCGAATCTGCGCTGGTATCACACCCGAAAATCGCCGAAGCCGCCGTTGTTGGTATCCCGCACAACATCAAAGGTCAGGCTATCTACGCCTACATTACCCTCAACCATGGTGAAGAACCCTCAGCAGAGCTGTATGCCGAAGTGCGTAACTGGGTACGCAAAGAAATCGGACCTATCGCCACGCCTGACATTCTTCACTGGACTGACTCCTTACCAAAAACACGTTCAGGGAAAATTATGCGCCGTATTCTGCGCAAAATTGCCGCTGGCGATACCAGTAATTTGGGAGATACCTCTACGCTCGCCGATCCGGGCGTGGTCGATAAGCTGTTGGAAGAAAAACAATCAATGAAAGTGCCGTCGTAATTTTCACCGCCCTGGCGCGGTGAACTCTATCAATGCCTCACAGGAGTCACTGAGATGAATGATCTCATTTATCAAAGAGTTGTAAATAATCCACGCTTCAGGGAGTTAGTAGAAAAACGCAGCCGCTTCGCGTGGCTGCTCTCTATTATCACGTTGGTGATGTACGTCAGCTTTATTTTCTTAATTGCCTTTGAACCCCAATGGCTCGGCGCTCCACTCTATGAAGGTGGGACAATCACTCGCGGCATCCCGATTGGCGTTGGTCTGATTGTCGCCTCCTTCGTGCTCACTGGTATTTATGTCTATCGCGCTAATGGTGAATTTGATCGCCTGACCGCAGATATCATCCGCGAGGTGAACCCATGAACGCCCGCCGTTTAGGGTTAGCATCGCTAGCGTTGCTGCTGGCCTCGCCATTCACTGCGCTGGCCGCAGAAGGTATAGCAGGGGAAGTTAAAAAGCAGCCTCTGAATATCGAAGCCATCGTGATGTTTGTTCTGTTCGTTGGCGCGACGCTGTATATCACCTATTGGGCGTCAAAGCGCACGCGCTCTCGGCAAGATTACTATACAGCCGGAGGCAAAATCACCGGCTTTCAAAACGGGCTAGCCATCGCCGGTGACTTCATGTCGGCGGCTTCATTCTTGGGCATTTCAGCGCTGGTTTACACCTCTGGCTATGACGGCCTGATCTACTCGATTGGCTTCCTGATTGGCTGGCCAATCATCCTGTTTCTTATCGCCGAGCGGCTGCGCAACTTGGGGAAATATACCTTCGCCGATGTCGCTTCCTACCGTTTAAAACAAAAGCCTATTCGAACTCTGTCAGCCTGCGGCTCACTGGTGGTGGTCGCCCTGTATCTCATCGCGCAGATGGTGGGTGCCGGCAAACTGATACAGCTGCTCTTCGGGCTTAACTATCATGTCGCCGTGATTCTGGTCGGTATTCTGATGGTGCTTTACGTCTTGTTCGGCGGGATGTTAGCCACTACCTGGGTACAGATTATTAAAGCGATCCTACTGCTCGCCGGTGCCAGCTTTATGGCGATTATGGTGATGAAGTCGGTCAACTTTAACTTCAACACTCTCTTCCAGCAGGCGGTGGCGGTGCATCCAAAAGGGCTGGCAATCATGAGTCCGGGCGGGTTGGTATCTGACCCGATATCCGCGCTATCGCTTGGATTGGCACTGATGTTTGGTACGGCTGGATTGCCACATATCCTGATGCGCTTCTTCACCGTCAACGATGCAAAAGAAGCGCGTAAAAGCGTGTTCTACGCCACGGGTTTTATAGGTTATTTCTACATTTTGACCTTCATTATCGGCTTCGGCGCTATTGTTCTCGTTAGCGCAAACCCGGCATTTAAAGATGCAACCGGCGCATTGTTGGGCGGCACCAATATGTCAGCGGTTCATCTTGCCGATGCCGTTGGCGGTAGCTTCTTCTTAGGATTCATCTCCGCCGTCGCCTTCGCAACAATCCTTGCAGTAGTGGCAGGGTTAACGCTAGCTGGCGCTTCAGCGGTATCTCACGATCTGTACGCCAGCGTAATAAAGGATGGTAAAGCCACTGAAAAGGATGAGCTGCGTGTCTCGAAGATCACGGTAATTATCCTCGGCATCGTCGCCATTCTGCTGGGTATTTTATTCGAGAAGCAGAACATCGCATTCATGGTCGGTCTGGCATTCTCTATCGCCGCCAGCTGTAACTTCCCAATTATCCTGCTCTCCATGTACTGGGCAAAACTGACGACTCGAGGAGCAATGATTGGGGGTTGGCTTGGTCTCTTAACTGCGGTGATTCTCATGATCCTCGGCCCAACGATATGGGTACAGATCTTAGGTCATGAGAAAGCCATCTATCCTTATGAATACCCTGCTCTATTCTCAATGATTGTTGCTTTTGTTGGCACTTGGCTGTTCTCAATAACAGACAATTCACGCGAGGGGCAGCTGGAAAGAGAACGTTTCTATCCGCAGTTCGTGAGATCCCAAACCGGTATTGGCATCTCCCAAAGCTCTAACCATTAATCACTAAGCCATAACGCAAAAAGCCCCCTCGCTCGTCAGAGCAGGGGGGCTTTTATTTGTTTGGCAGTTTGCCGTTTCCCACATAGCAAAAAACCCCGGCCTTTCGGCTGGGGTTTCTCACTTTATTTGATGCCTGGCAGGTGATGAACCACCGCGT
>NZ_JAWUDN010000015.1:0-27430 GCF_044430645.1 Ewingella allii
TTTAATCTTTCCGACTCGTTCACTTCGTGATGTTGTTCACGTTGTTCCCTGTCGATGGAGCGGCATTATAGGGAGTTCTGAGCAGGCCGCAAGGGCTAATTTTAAGAAAAATTACCGTTTGCTGCATTCCACAGCAAATACACCGCTTATACCGTCTTTTACACAAACTTATCCACAGAGCAACATCTTGCTCAAATTTTACGAGCGCCGCGCAATCGTTTTCGCTACAATTTCGCGCGTCTGTTTTTGCCTTCATTAAGGTAACAACTAAGAAAAATGAGATGCGAAAGGACAGTTATCTAAGTGCAAAGCCGCTCTTTTCTCAAAATTGCTCTATAAAAAGAGAAGAAAGCGCCTCTTGAACTCAGATAACACTCTTTACTGCGACTTCAAAGCCAAGGAAATAACCACCATGTTACAACCTCGTCCAATCCGCCGTGCCCTACTCAGCGTTTCTGATAAGGCCGGTATCGTAGAATTCGCCGAAGCTTTAGTGCAACGCGGCGTGGAATTGCTCTCTACAGGCGGAACTGCTCGCTTACTCGCTGATGCAGGGCTGCCGGTGACCGAAGTTTCTGACTACACCGGATTTCCGGAGATGATGGATGGACGCGTCAAGACCTTGCACCCAAAAGTGCACGGCGGGATTTTAGGTCGCAGAGGCAAAGACGATGAGATCATGGCGCAACACGCCATCGCGCCTATTGATATGGTGGTCGTCAACCTTTACCCGTTTGCCCAAACCGTTGCGCGCCCAGACTGTTCACTGGAAGACGCGGTTGAGAATATTGATATCGGCGGGCCAACCATGGTTCGCTCAGCGGCGAAGAACCATAAAGACGTGGCGATTGTGGTTAAGAATGGGGACTTCGCTTCTATTATAGAAGAGATGGATAACAACGGCGGCTCCCTGACGCTGGAAACCCGTTTCAACCTGGCGATTAAAGCCTTTGAGCACACCGCGGCTTACGACGGCATGATTGCCAACTACTTCGGTACTATGGTTCCGGCTTACCACGGCGAAACCGACAAGCCTTCCGGCCAGTTCCCGCGCACCCTGAATCTGAGCTACATCAAGAAGCAAGATATGCGTTATGGCGAGAACAGCCATCAAAACGCAGCCTTCTATATAGAAGAGAATGTTAGCGAAGCTTCGGTCGCCACCTCGCAGCAGCTGCAAGGCAAAGCCCTCTCTTACAACAATATCGCGGATACCGATGCTGCTCTGGGATGTGTGAAAGAGTTTGCAGAGCCGGCCTGCGTCATTGTTAAGCACGCCAACCCGTGCGGCGTAGCCATCGGCGATTCCATTCTAGCAGCCTATGAGCGCGCCTATAAAACCGACCCGACTTCTGCTTTCGGCGGTATTATCGCTTTCAACCGCGAGTTGGATGCTGATACCGCAAAAGCCATCATCAGCCGCCAGTTTGTGGAGGTGATCATCGCCCCTTCCGTGAGCGAAGAGGCTCTGGCACTGACCGCGGCTAAACAAAACGTTCGCGTATTAACCTGCGGACAGTGGCAAAGCCGCCAAAACGCGCTGGACTTCAAACGCGTGAATGGCGGCCTGTTAGTGCAAGACCGAGATTTGGGTATGGTTGAAGCGTCAGACCTGCGCGTGGTCTCTTCCCGCCAGCCGACTGAGCAAGAGCTGTCCGATGCTCTGTTCTGCTGGAAAGTGGCGAAGTTCGTTAAATCCAACGCCATTGTTTATGCCCGCGACAAAATGACGATCGGCATTGGCGCAGGCCAAATGAGCCGCGTCTACTCGGCGAAGATTGCCGGTATCAAAGCCGAGGATGAAGGTTTAGAAGTGGCGGGTTCCGTCATGGCGTCCGACGCCTTCTTCCCATTCCGCGATGGTATTGATGCCGCCGCTGCCGTGGGCATTACCTGCGTGATTCAGCCGGGCGGTTCTATTCGCGATGATGAAGTTATCGCCGCGGCAAACGAGCACGGTATCGCTATGCTCTTTACCGACATGCGTCATTTCCGCCATTAATTCATAGACCACGACTCATTTTTTAGCGGGCTGCCTCAGCCCGCTCACCCGGAGCTTCTCATGAATATTTTAATTATTGGTAACGGCGGGCGTGAACACGCCTTAGCGTGGAAAGCCTCCCAGTCCCCGCTGGCGGATAAAGTCTATGTTGCTCCAGGCAATGCGGGCACGGCATTAGAGCCTCTGCTTGAGAATGTGGACATCGCCGCCACCGACGTTGCTGGCCTGCTGGCTTTCGCCCAGAGCCACAACATTGGTCTGACAATCGTTGGGCCAGAAGCGCCGCTGGTTATCGGCGTAGTAGACGCTTTCCGTGGTGCCGGTTTGAAAATCTTCGGCCCGACACAAGAAGCGGCCCAGCTTGAAGGTTCAAAAGCCTTCACCAAAGATTTCTTAGCTCGCCACAAGATCCCAAGTGCGGATTACCAGAACTTTACCGAAGTTGAGCCAGCACTGGCCTACCTGCGCAGCAAAGGCGCACCAATCGTCATCAAAGCCGACGGCCTTGCCGCAGGTAAAGGCGTGATTGTCGCCATGACGCTGGAAGAGGCAGAAGCCGCCGTTAATGACATGCTGGCGGGAAATGCCTTTGGCGACGCCGGGCATAGAATTGTTATCGAAGAGTTCCTCGACGGCGAAGAAGCCAGCTTTATCGTCATGGTTGATGGCAAAAATGTGCTGCCGATGGCGACCAGTCAGGACCACAAACGCGTGGGCGATGGCGATACCGGGCCGAACACAGGTGGCATGGGTGCCTATTCACCGGCTCCGGTAGTGACAGATGAGATCCACCAGCGCGTGATGGATCAGGTGATCTGGCCAACTGTGCGCGGCATGGCGGCTGAGAACAACACCTATACTGGCTTCCTGTACGCTGGTCTGATGATTTCTGCCGACGGCCAGCCGAAGGTGATTGAGTTCAACTGCCGCTTTGGCGACCCAGAAACTCAGCCAATCATGCTGCGTCTGCGCTCTGATCTGGTGGAGCTATGTCTTGCCGGTGCAGAAGGTCGCTTGGACGAAGTGACCTCTGAATGGGATCCGCGCCCTTCTCTTGGCGTGGTTCTGGCCGCGGGCGGCTATCCGGGGAACTACCACAATGGTCAGCCGATCCACGGCTTGCCGCTGGAGGAAGTGCCGGACGGTAAAGTGTTCCACGCCGGGACCCGTCTGCAGAATGAGCGCGTCGTGACCAACGGTGGCCGCGTGCTCTGTGTTACCGCACTGGGAAAAACGGTGGCCGCTGCGCAGTTACGCGCTTACCAGTTGGCGAAAGATATCAGTTGGGAAGGCAGCTTCTGCCGTAAAGATATCGGTTATCGCGCCATTGCTCGCGAGCAAGACCAGTAACCCCTGCCCCAGAACGGCAAAAGGCACGCTTCGGCGTGCCTTTCTTATTTATACAGCTTTCGCCAAGTCTCTTGGCTTATAAGTCGGACTCTTTTGGTTCCCACTTACAGAAATCTTCATTGGCCACCAGCAGCAATTCATCCCCTTCTGGCGCACTGAGCCAGGCTAACCCAAGGCGATCATTGGCCTGCGCAGCGCGCTTGGCTAACCAAACCTGCGAGCGAACGCTGAGGCTCAGAGTGACGGGCTGGCCCGCACAAGAGGTAATATTGCCCTGTTTCCACTGCCCCTGAATCAGCTGGACGTTACCGGCGCGCAGCGTGTTGCTGAGTTCGAGCAACTTCGCGGCTTTATATTTGTACAGCTCGATATCATCTGACGAGAGCTTTTCCCGGCGTTCGGGGAGCTGTCTCTGCATAAAGCTGACGTGGCCTTCATTGTCGAATCGCAGCATCACTCCAAGATCGGTCTTGGTGGCGTGGGTTTCGCGCATCAGGTGCAGTTGGTCTTGCTGATATTCATAGCGGGTGATCACCGTGTCACCACCATAGTAGGGGCTGTACACGTTGACGATAGTTTGAGGGTGGTGGTCGGCATTGTCGCGACGCCATAGGCGATTAATGCCCTGGTCAGCAACATAACCACTGGCGCTGAACAGCGGCGTGGTGTCTTTGGAACTGCAACCCACCAAACCGAGTACCAACAGGGTGGCAGCCAGTTTGGAGGTGATAAACAAAAGGGGCCGCTTAGCCGCCCCCTCGCTTATTCTTTTCACTGCAAGCAATTACTTAACAGCGTCTTTCAGAGCTTTACCAGAAACGAACGCAGGCACGTTGGCAGCTGCGATTTTGATTTCTTTACCAGTCTGTGGGTTACGACCAGTACGCTCGTTACGATGATTTACCTTGAAAGTCCCGAAACCAACCAATTGTACAGCATCACCTTCTTTCAGAGACTCGGTAATAGCAGACAGTGTAGATTCAAGAGCAACTTTGGCCTGTGCTTTGGAAAGATCAGCTTTGTCCGCAATTACATCAATCAGTTGAGTCTTGTTCATAAGTTATCCTTTACAGTGTGTTTATCGTTTGCAAAGCATCGAGTGCGACGGATATGCCGATTGACAGCACCCTCCTGCATACACGCACCGATAGCCACTTTTTTTACGCACCCCAAATGTAGACCAGACAGGGTGCGGATGTGAAGCCTTAAGGCACGACAAATCAGGCGTTAAATCACGTTTTCTTGCCTTATTGCGCTAAATTTATGCCAATGTTACTCACGGCGGCTTCACGCAGGTCAGAACGTAACCCTTTTATTAATTCAAGGTCACGCTCTTCACAGTCAGCCAACAGGCGGAAAATCTCCCATTGGATGTCCCATTCTTCCTCAACAGCAGGGATAACTTTCAGTTCTTCATCGGTCATTTCTTTGCCAGCCTGAGTCATCTCAAGCATAGCAACGGTGCGAATTGACGTTTCACTGACAGCAATCGCATGCGAGAGCGTCTCACCACTGAGCCGCGAGTGGATCAGTTCACCTAATGCGATACAGGCGTCGATTGCTGGGTAAACGCCGTAAATATCGTAGTCTTCAGCAGAAGGCACCGCCTCCTCTAACTTCTCAAGCTGTGTGTCAAAATTGACTTTGGCGTCCTTGACGACCAGCGTTTCCCAAACCAAATCCAAGATGCGACGATACAGCTGTGGTTCGCCGAACCCGGATTGCAGACAGAACATCTGATAGTTGGGATACATGCGCTCACAAAGGCTCGCCATAAACGTCAGGTGTTGCCAGCTTTCTAGCTTCTCCAGACGTAAATGTATCGGATTACGTAACATGGTTGGTTCTCGTTAACTTTTTCTGCGCAGGAGTTTACCTGAAATGATTGCAGATCCCTATGCCTTGATTCCTAAAGATTCCCGCTCAGGCGCTGCCAGCGCTGAAATGCTACCCGATTAGAGGCGACGGCGTCGGCCCAACGAGTAGGTTCTGGTAGTCGATAACCCCGCATACATTGTTCCACCCAGAAAAAAGCAGATTCTATGCTGATGTGATTACCGGGTGAAATGAACAATGGGTTACAGCGTAGTTTACTGCGCCACACCCAGCCAATTTGTTCGTCGCGGTCATACAGCGACTGTCGGCTATGCAGGGCATCTTCGAGGGGTAAAAACTTGCCGAACAGGCGGCTTTTTGCGACACCAATGGTCGGCACGTCGATCATCAAACCAAAATGGCTGGCGACGCCTAAACGCCTTGGATGCGCAATGCCCTGACCGTCTACCAGCACTAAGTCAGGCTGCTGTTGAAGCTGCTGCCAGGCCTGCATCAGCGCTGGCAGCTCACGGAAAGAGAGAAAACCGGGGATATAGGGCATGGTGGTCGCGATACGGGCAATCTGGTATTCCACCAGCTCAAGGGAGGGATAACTCAGGATAGCAATCGCCGCCCGCGTCACCTCGCCCCCCTGCTCGAATCCTACGTCAGCACCGGCAATAAAGCGCGGCGTCTGAAAACCGTCCGGGTCCTGAAGGACAATATTATCCGCCAGCACCCTCTGCTCTTCTCGTAAAACTCGAGTATCAATCATTCCTATACCTTATAAGCGCTTACTGATGGAAACGGCGCGATAAGTTGTGCACGGCCTCCACGAAGACGCCGGCATTCTCAGGCGGCACGTCCTGATGAATGCCATGTCCGAGGTTGAATACGTGACCATTACCGCTGCCGAAACCAGATAAAATCGTTTCGACTTCCTGCTCAATGCGCGCAGGCTTAGCGTAAAGCATAGACGGGTCCATGTTACCTTGCAGAGCAACTTTGTCGCCCACGCGACGGCGCGCATCGGCAATGTCCGTGGTCCAGTCCAGACCCAGCGCGTCACAGCCGGTGGCAGCCATCGCTTCCAGCCACTGCCCGCCGCCTTTGGTGAACAGCGTTACCGGCACGCGGCGTCCGTCGTGTTCACGAATCAGGCCATCAACGATTTTATGCATATAGTTCAGGGAGAATTCGCGGTAATCGCGAGGGGTCAGCACGCCGCCCCAGGTGTCGAACACCATCACCGACTGAGCGCCGGCTTTGATTTGCGCGTTGAGATACAAAATCACGCTGTCCGCCAGCTTATCCAGCAGCAGGTGCAGGGTTGCCGGTTCGGCATACATCATCTTTTTCAACTTGGTGAAGACTTTGCTGCTGCCGCCTTCAACCATGTAAGTCGCCAGCGTCCACGGGCTGCCGGAGAAGCCAATCAGCGGCACTTCGCCTTTCAGGTTTCTGCGAATGGTGCGCACGGCATTCATCACATAGCCCAATTCCATCTCTGGATCAGGGATTGGCAGCTTTTCAACGTCAGCGCGGCAGGTCAGCGGAGAGGTGAAACGCGGGCCTTCGCCAGTCTCGAAATACAGCCCCAGGCCCATGGCATCAGGAATGGTCAGAATATCGGAGAACAGGATCGCCGCATCCAGCGCATAGCGGCGCAGAGGCTGTAGCGTCACTTCACACGCCAGCTCGGCGTTTTTGCACAGCGACATAAAATCCCCGGCCTGCGCGCGAGTCTCTTTGTATTCTGGCAAATAGCGCCCGGCCTGACGCATCATCCACACCGGGGTCACATCAACGGGCTGACGCAGTAAAGCGCGCAGGTAGCGATCGTTCTTCAACTCACTCATTATTACTCATTCCTTCAATAATCTTGGCCGCACGGCATTCGTCTGGGCGGCATTGTAGCATGCCTATTATTCAGCATCGCCGTCGCGCTCGGCGCGGCACAGCACGACAGTATCTTCAATCAGTCGACGGGCAATAGTGCCGACCGGCGGTAACTGCGGTAAGGCATCAAAGCGATACCAACCGGCGTCGAGCAACTCTTTCGGGTCGTGTTTGATGTCGCCGCCGTCGTATTCCGCCATAAAGGCCATCATCAGAGAGTTCGGGAAAGGCCACGGCTGGGAGCTGACATAACGCACGTTTTTAACGCGCACATTGCTCTCTTCCATCACTTCGCGGGCCACCGTCTCTTCCAGCGTTTCGCCAACTTCGACAAACCCGGCCAGCACGGTGTGGATGCCATTGCGGTGACGAACATGCTGCGCCAGCAAAATCTCTTCACCTTTACGGATAGCGACGATAATGCAGGGGGCGATTTGCGGATAATAGCGTTCACGGCAGTGGCTGCACAGGGCGGCCCACTCGGTTTTGCTGACCTGCATTTCATGGCCGCAGTAACCGCAAAACTTATGCGAACGGTAGAACTCGGCGAGCTGCACGCCGCGCCCCACCAGCTGGAATAAGCCTTTGTCCTGATCCAGCAGTTGGCGTGCGGAGAACATATTGTTGTCCATCGCCTGACGAACCAGCCAAACCGGCGCGCCTTGCCATTCGCCAATTTGTCGGCCAATTTTGCCAATCAGCGAGAATTGCGCCGCATCACCAAAAGGTAATTCGCCCTGTGGCAGCCACAGCTTGCCCTCGTGGCTGATCACCCACCAGCCGTTATGTTGGTCTGTTATCTGTAATTCCATATTGTTGTTGCATAACCTCGACGAGACTGACAATCTGGTTTTCGGAAGTTAAATATTAGTAACCTTTAACCTTTTGGTTACTTTTCTCTCGCTCACGGAGTCAACCATGCTAAATCGTCTGGAAAGACTGACCCAACGCGTTGGTGGCAGTAACGAGTTAATCGATCAGTGGCTTCATGCGCGCAAAGAACTCTTAGTCTCCTATTGCACGCTTGTTGGACTGAAACCGAACAAAGAAAAGCATACCCCGCTAAACGAAAAAGCGCTGGATAACTTTTGCCACAACTTGGTGGATTATCTCTCAGCCGGCCATTTCCACCTTTACCACCGTATTATCGATGAAGTTGAAGGTATCGACAGCCCAAAACAGCTGATTGCGTCGAAAATCTATCCAGCCCTTGAACTGAACACCGAAGCTATCATGGCTTTCCATGACAGTTATACCGAAACAGATATCACCGATGACAACGCCTTTGCTTTCCACTATGCGCTTTCTGATATCGGCGAAGCCTTAGATGCGCGCTTTGTCCTTGAAGATCAGCTAATTACTTTAGCGTTCGAACCTTCACAAGATGTGTTACCACCCGTTGCAAACGACCAGATCCTTGAGCGTCCGGCGTAATTTCGAAACAATCGATTAACCTATTTCAACATTAAATAACCCTATCTGGGTTGTAGTTTATTATTCGGCCCCCTATATTGGGGCTTCTTGTCGGAGTGCCTAGCGCATGATGTTCCTCACGGACGTTACGCCAGGCTGAGACCGTTAATTCGGGATCCGCGGAACCTGATCGGGTTAATACCCGCGAAGGGAACAAGAGTAATGTCATGCGTTTAGCCTCATTCCGGCCCTGCATCGCCACGGCCTTTGGCGGCTAAATCGACCGTTTTTACTCCTGCCGTAAACCTCCAGACAAGCAATTTTCCATCACGTAACGTTTTTTATCATGAAAAACACGAGGAATTTGCTATGTCGAGCATTCAGTCAAACACCCCTAAAAAGCCCGTAAACCGTCGCGAGCAGCGCGCCGAAGCTCAAGATTTTATCGACAGCCTGCAGGGCGTCGCCTTCCCTAACTCCAAACGTATTTATCTGCAAGGCGAGCGCGCCGACGTGCGCGTGCCGATGCGCGAGATCCAACTCAGCCCGACGCTCATTAGCGGCACCAAAGACAACCCGCGCTATGAGGAAAACGAGGCCATTCCGGTGTATGACACCGCCGGGCCATATGGTGACCCAGAGGCGTCGATTGATGTCCACGCCGGCCTGGAGAAGCTGCGCGCGGGCTGGATTGCTTCGCGCAACGATACCGAAGAGCTGCCGCAGGTAAGCTCCGGCTTTACCCAGCAGCGTCTGGCCGATGACGGGCTGGACCACCTGCGCTTCGAGCATTTGCCTCGTCCGCGCAAGGCACTGGCGGGTAAAAACGTTACCCAGCTTCACTATGCCCGCCAAGGGATAATCACCCCGGAGATGGAGTTCATCGCCATCCGCGAAAACATGGGCCGTGAGCGAATTCGCGGTGAAGTGCTGCGCCAGCAGCATCCGGGGGAGAGCTTTGGTGCTCACCTGCCCGCCAATATCACGGCGGAATTCGTGCGTCAGGAAGTGGCCGCAGGCCGGGCGATTATCCCCGCTAACATCAACCATCCAGAGTCCGAACCGATGATTATCGGCCGCAACTTCTTGGTGAAAGTGAATGCCAACATCGGCAACTCGGCGGTAACTTCCTCTATCGAAGAAGAGGTGGAAAAACTGGTGTGGTCCACCCGATGGGGCGCGGACACCGTAATGGACCTGTCCACCGGCCGCTATATCCACGAAACCCGCGAATGGATTTTGCGTAACAGCCCGGTGCCTATCGGCACAGTGCCGATCTACCAAGCCTTGGAAAAAGTGAATGGCATTGCAGAAGACCTGAACTGGGAGATGTTCCGCGACACCCTGCTGGAGCAGGCGGAGCAAGGCGTTGACTACTTCACCATCCACGCGGGCGTGCTGCTGCGCTATGTGCCAATGACCGCCAAACGCCTGACCGGCATTGTGTCGCGCGGCGGCTCAATCATGGCGAAGTGGTGCCTGTCGCATCATAAAGAGAGCTTCCTGTTTGAGCATTTCCGCGAAATTTGTGAAATTTGCGCCGCCTATGACGTCTCTCTGTCGCTGGGCGATGGCCTGCGTCCGGGTTCTATTCAGGATGCCAATGACGAAGCCCAGTTCGCCGAGCTACGTACCTTGGGCGAGCTGACCAAAATCGCCTGGGAATATGATGTTCAGGTGATGATTGAAGGGCCGGGCCACGTGCCAATGCAGATGATCCGCCGCAACATGACGGAAGAGCTGGAACACTGCCACGAGGCGCCGTTCTACACGCTGGGGCCACTGACCACCGACATTGCGCCGGGCTATGACCACTTCACCTCGGGTATCGGGGCGGCCATGATCGGCTGGTTCGGCTGCGCCATGCTGTGTTATGTCACGCCGAAAGAGCACCTCGGCCTGCCGAACAAAGAGGACGTGAAGCAAGGGTTGATCACCTACAAAATTGCCGCCCACGCGGCGGATTTGGCGAAAGGCCATCCGGGCGCGCAGATCCGCGATAACGCGATGTCGAAGGCGCGTTTTGAATTCCGCTGGGAGGATCAGTTCAATTTGGCCCTCGATCCGGCTACGGCGCGGGCCTACCACGACGAAACCCTGCCGCAAGAGTCAGGCAAAGTCGCTCACTTCTGCTCTATGTGCGGCCCGAAATTCTGCTCAATGAAAATCACCCAAGAAGTGCGCGATTACGCGGCAACCTTGGAAACTCAGGCGCAGCCTATCGAGATTGTGCAAACCGGCATGGCGCAAATGTCCTCGGAGTTCCGTTCACGCGGCAGCGAGCTTTACCACCCGGCCGACAGCTTCAGCGCGGAGGCCAGCAAATGAGCGCGATAACCCTCGCCTTCCCCGCCGTTCCTTTCAGTCTGGGGCTTTACCCGGTGGTAGACAGCGTTGAATGGATCGCCCGCCTGCTGGACGCGGGCGTTAAAACTATTCAGCTGCGGGTCAAAGACCTGCCTGACGAAGAGGTCGAATCGGCCATTATTCAGGCCATCGCATTGGGGCATCAGCATCAGGCGCAGCTGTTTATTAATGATTATTGGCGTCTGGCGGTAAAGCATCGGGCCTACGGCGTGCATCTCGGGCAGGAAGATCTCGACACTGCCGACTTAGGGGCGATTCACGCCGCCGGGCTGCGTTTGGGGGTTTCGACCCATGACGATGCCGAGCTGGCGCGCGCCGTGGCGGTGAAGCCTTCTTATATCGCCCTCGGCCATATTTTCCCGACGCAAACCAAAGAGATGCCTTCCGCGCCGCAGGGCTTGCAGGAGCTGGAGCGCCACATCAGGCAGCTCGACGGCAGCTTCCCCACCGTGGCGATTGGCGGCATTAGCATCGACAAAGCGCCGTCGGTGTTAGCCACCGGCGTCGGCAGCATCGCGGTGGTCAGCGCCATTACGCAGGCGGCGGACTGGCGCAAGGCAACCGCGGAACTTCTGGCGCTCTGCGCCGGTGAAGAGGCTGATGATGCTCAATGATCAATCCTTTATGCGTTACAGCCGCCAGCTGCTGCTCGAGGAGTTTGGTCCCGACGGGCAGGAGAAAATCGACGCCGCCAGAGTGCTGATTGTCGGCCTTGGCGGGCTGGGTTCCCCCGCCTCGCTCTACCTTGCGGCGGCTGGCGTCGGCAAGCTGACGCTGGCGGATGACGACGCACTGCATATTTCGAATTTGCAGCGGCAGGTTATCTATCGCAGCGCCGACGTGGATAAGCCCAAGGCGGCGGTCGCCAAGCGCGAGTTACTCAGGCTGAACCCGGAGTGTGAAATCGTGGCAATTGAGCAGCGACTGGAGGGTGAAACCCTCACCGAGGCCGTGCGTGCTGCGGATCTGGTGCTGGATTGCAGCGACAACATGGCCACTCGCCACGCCATCAATCAGGCTTGCGTAGAGAATCAAAAAACCTTGATCAGCGGCAGCGCGGTGGGCTTCAGCGGCCAGCTGCTGGTGCTCGAACCGCCTTATTCTCACGGCTGCTACGCCTGCCTCTACCCCGACCACCACACGCCGGTGCGCAATTGCCGCACCGCCGGGGTGCTCGGCCCGGTGGTCGGAGTGATTGGCACGCTGCAAGCCTTAGAAGCCTTGAAAATTATCGCCGGGCTCGGCAGTTCGCTGAGCGGAAAATTACGCTTATTCGACGGCAAACAGCAAAGCTGGCGGACGGCACAACTCACGCGCTCAGACTTTTGCGCGGTATGTGGAGCTAAACCGTGAAGCTGATGATAAATGATGAACCTCACCATTTCGCCGCGCCTCTCACCCTGCTGGACCTGCTCGAACAGCTAAACCACCCTCAGGATGGCAGCGCGCTGGCGGTTAATCAGGTAATTATTCCGCGCCACAACTGGTCTGCGCACCAGTTGGCCGATGGCGACAACATCTTGCTGTTTCAGGCCATCGCTGGAGGATGACATGTTAAAGATTGCTGATACGACTTTTACCTCACGCCTGTTTACCGGAACCGGCAAGTTCGCCAGCGCGCCGCTGATGCAGCAAGCCCTTGCCGCGTCGGGCTCGCAGCTGGTAACGATGGCGATGAAGCGCGTGGACCTGCGCCGCGGCGGCGACGACATTCTTGCGCCGCTGCAAAAACTTGGCGTCAAACTGCTGCCGAACACCTCGGGGGCGAAAACGGCTGAAGAGGCGATTTTTGCAGCCCAGCTTGCGCGAGAAGCGCTGGGTACTCATTGGGTTAAACTGGAAATTCACCCGGATGTGAAATACCTGCTGCCGGATGCCGTTGAAACCCTGAAAGCGGCAGAAACGCTGGTAAAACAAGGCTTTGTGGTGTTGCCTTATTGCGGTGCCGACCCGGTGCTGTGTAAGCGTTTGGAAGAAGTGGGCTGCGCGGCGGTCATGCCGCTTGGCGCGCCAATTGGCTCCAATCAGGGTTTGATCACCCGCGAGTTCCTGCAGATTATCATCGAACAAGTCCGCGTGCCGGTGATTGTGGATGCCGGAATTGGTACGCCAAGTCAGGCGGCGGATGCGCTGGAAATCGGCGCGGACGCGGTGTTGGTCAATACGGCGATTGCCGTCGCGGGCGACCCAATCGCCATGGCGCAGGCTTTCAAACTCGCGGTAGAAGCCGGCGCGCTGGCCCGCCACAGCGGTCTCGGCGGCAAACACCGCACGGCGTCGGCCTCCAGCCCGCTCACCGGATTCCTTTCTGCTTCGGCGGAGAGTGCCACATCATGAGTACTTTTACCCAAGTCTGGGAAACCCTCGACTGGGATGACCTGTCGCTGCGGATTAACAGTAAAACGGCTGGCGATGTCGAACGCGCGCTCGGTAAGGCGAAGATTAGCCGCGATGACTTTATGGCGCTGATCTCCCCCGCCGCGCTGCCCTATCTCGAGCAGATGGCGCAAAAGGCGCAGGCGCTGACTCGCCAACGCTTCGGCAACACGGTGAACTTCTTCGCCCCGCTCTACTTATCTAATCTTTGCGCCAACGAATGCACCTACTGCGGCTTTTCGATGAGTAATCGCATCAAGCGCAAAACCTTAGATGAAGAGGAGATTGACCGCGAGTGCGACGCCTTAAACAGCTTAGGTTTCAAGCACCTGCTGCTGGTGACGGGGGAACACAAAACCAAAGTGGGGATGGATTACTTCCGCCAGCATTTCCCGGCGATTCGTCAGAAATTCGATTCCCTGATGATTGAGATTCAGCCGCTGTCGCAGGAGGAATATGCCGAACTGAAAACGCTGGGGCTGGACGGCGTGCTGGTGTATCAGGAAACCTATCATGCGCCGACCTACGCCCTGCACCACCTGCGCGGGCAGAAGCAGGACTTTTTCTGGCGGCTGGAAACGCCGGACAGGCTGGGCCGAGCAGGCGTGGATAAAATCGGGCTGGGCGCCCTTTTCGGCCTCTCCAACAACTGGCGGACCGACAGCTATATGGTGGCGGAGCACCTGTTTTATTTGCAACAAACTTACTGGCAGACGCGCTACTCCGTGGCTTTCCCACGATTGCGCCCCTGTGCGGGAGGGATTGAGCCTGCGTCGATCCTTGAAGAGAATCAGCTGGTGCAGCTGATCTGCGCTTTTCGGCTATTTGCGCCGGATGTCGAACTTTCGCTTTCCACCCGCGAATCGCCTTACTTTCGCGATCACGTGGTGCCGCTGGCGATCAACACGGTCAGCGCAGGATCTAAAACTCAGCCAGGCGGCTATGCCGATGATGACCATCCCGAGCTAGAGCAGTTTGCGCCACACGATAACCGTTCGCCAAAACGCGTGGCCGAGGCTCTGACACTGGCCGGGTTGCAGCCTGTGTGGAAAGACTGGGACAGTTTCCTTGGACGCGCCTCGCAACAAAATGCTGATTCACCGAGAGCCAAAACTATTATCTGAATAGGGATCGGAAGGCTGAACACCGGCCCTCGCCGATAAAAGTGGCAAAGGATAAGGTGTCTTTGCCGCGACAATCGTGCCGTGGCCGGAGCCAGCCATCCCGGCTCCGCCTCCCAAATGCCGCCCTAAACTGGCCTCATCCCCGGTTCAGGGCGGTACCTCTTTGCCCCGCCACCAGCAAATTTTCCTTCTAGAGGCACTTTCAACAGGCAAAAAAAAACCGCCCCCGAAGGAGCGGTTTTCACGCAGTCTGCTATCAAAAACGATTACTCGTCGTTGTTACCAAAACCGGCGTTCAGCAATTCAGCCAAGTTAGCCGTTGCTTCGTCCGCGCTAACCTGCGGAACAACTGGCACTTCGCCTTGTGCTTTACGGCGAGCACGATCCTGATGATAAGCGTAACCGGTACCGGCTGGGATCAGACGGCCAACGATGACGTTTTCTTTCAGGCCACGCAGTTCATCACGTTTACCCGCAACAGCGGCTTCGGTAAGAACGCGCGTCGTTTCCTGGAACGATGCAGCGGAGATGAAGGACTCGGTCGCCAAGGATGCCTTGGTGATACCCAGCAGGTCACGGGTGTAAGTGGCCGTGATTTTGCCTTCAGCTTCCAACTGACGGTTAGCGATTTTAACGCGAGACATTTCTGCCTGCTCGCCTTCCAGGAAGTCGGTGCCACCAGCGCTAACGATGGTGCCTTTACGCAACATCTGACGAACGATAACTTCGATGTGTTTATCGTTAATCTTAACGCCTTGCAGACGGTAAACTTCCTGCACTTCGTTGGTGATGTAACGGGTAACCGCATGAACACCACGTAAACGCAGAATGTCGTGTGGAGATTCTGGGCCGTCAGATACAACGTCACCACGTTCCACAACTTCGCCTTCGAACACGTTCAGCTGACGCCATTTCGGGATCATTTCTTCGTAAGCATCGCTGCCATCCAACGGAGAAATTACCAGACGACGTTTGCCTTTGGTCTCTTTACCGAAGGAGATGATCCCGCTGATTTCAGCAAGGATTGCAGGCTCTTTCGGACGACGCGCTTCGAACAAGTCAGCAACGCGTGGCAGACCACCGGTGATGTCCTTGGTACCGCCGGATTCCTGAGGAATACGCGCCAAGGTGTCACCTGGGTGAATCTGAGTACCATCTTCCAGCTGTACAATTGCTTTACCTGGCAGGAAGTATTGAGCAGGCATATCAGTACCTGGGATCAATACGTCGTCGCCTTTGGCGTCAACAATTTTCAGTGCCGGACGCAGGTCTTTACCGCTACCAGTACGCTCTGCAGAATCCAGAACAACCAGTGAAGACAAACCAGTCAAATCATCGGTCTGACGGGTAATGGTCTGGGTATCAACCATATCAGCGAAGCGAATGAAACCGCCCACTTCACTGATTACAGGCATGGTGTGCGGATCCCAGTTAGCTACGGTTTCGCCGCCGTTAACTGCCTGACCGTCACCTTTGCCCATGATGGAACCGTAAGGCACTTTATAGCTTTCTTTGGTACGACCAAATTCGTCGATCAATTTCAGCTCGGTGTTACGAGAAGTGATAACCAGTTTGCCGTTAGCGTTAGTAACGTGCTTGTGGTTGCTCAGCTTAATCGTACCGGTGTTTTTCACCTGAATGCTGGATTCTGCTGCCGCACGAGATGCCGCACCACCGATGTGGAACGTACGCATCGTCAGCTGAGTACCCGGCTCACCGATGGACTGTGCTGCGATAACACCTACTGCTTCACCTTTGTTGATGATGTGACCACGTGCCAGGTCGCGACCGTAGCAGTTTGCACACACACCAAAATCGGTTTCACAGCTTACGACTGAACGTACTTTCACGCTGTCGACTGAGTTCTCTTCTAACAGATCACAGGTCTTCTCGTGAAGCAGGGTGTTACGTGGAACCAGAATATCCGCCGTACCCGGCTTGAGGATATCTTCAGCAGTTACACGACCCAGAACGCGTTCGCGCAGTGGTTCTTTAACGTCGCCACCTTCGATGACCGGAGTCATCATGATGCCTTCGTGAGTACCACAGTCGTCTTCGGTCACTACCAGGTCCTGTGCCACGTCAACCAGACGACGGGTCAGATAACCGGAGTTCGCAGTTTTCAATGCTGTATCCGCCAAACCTTTACGAGCACCGTGGGTCGAGATGAAGTACTGGAGTACGTTCAGACCTTCACGGAAGTTCGCGGTGATTGGCGTTTCAATGATGGAACCATCTGGCTTAGCCATCAGGCCACGCATACCGGCCAGCTGACGAATCTGTGCAGCGGAACCACGCGCACCGGAGTCGGCCATCATAAAGATGCTGTTGAAGGAAACCTGCTGCTCAACAACACCGTCACGGTTGACGACGTCTTCAACAGACAAGTTTTCCATCATTGCCTTGGCAACACGTTCGTTAGCTGCGGCCCAGATATCGATCACTTTGTTATAGCGTTCGCCAGCGGTTACCAGACCAGACTGGAACTGCTCCTGGATCTCAGCAACTTCGGTTTCTGCTTCTTCGATGATCTCTGCTTTCTTCGCAGGGATAACCATGTCATCGATACCTACTGACGCACCTGAACGGGCAGCGTAAGCAAAACCGGTGTACATGATCTGGTCAGCAAAAATAACGGTCGGCTTCAGGCCCAAAATGCGGTAACAGGTGTTCAGCATTTTGGAGATAGCTTTTTTACCCAACGGCTGGTTAACGATAGAGAACGGCAGACCTTTAGGTACGATCATCCACAGGATCGCACGGCCAACCGTAGTATCGATAATGGTCGTTTGGTGTACAGACTCGCCTTCAGTGTTTTTGATTTCTTCTGTAATACGCACTTTGACACGCGCATGCAGAGAAGCCAGACCGGCGCGGTAAATGCGCTCAGCTTCTTTAGGGCCAGTCAGAACCATGCCTTCGCCTTTGGCGTTAACACAGTCACGGGTCATGTAGTACAGACCCAATACAACGTCCTGAGAAGGAACGATGATTGGCTCGCCGTTCGCTGGTGACAGGATGTTGTTGGTAGACATCATCAACGCACGCGCTTCCAGCTGGGCTTCCAGCGTCAACGGTACGTGAACAGCCATTTGGTCACCATCGAAGTCGGCGTTATATGCCGCACAAACCAGCGGGTGCAGCTGGATTGCTTTACCTTCGATCAGAACCGGTTCAAACGCCTGGATACCCAAACGGTGCAGGGTTGGTGCACGGTTCAGCAGTACCGGGTGTTCGCGGATAACTTCGTCCAGGATGTCCCAAACGACAGCTTCTTCGCGCTCAACCATTTTCTTAGCAGCTTTGATGGTGGTCGCGAGGCCACGCAGTTCCAGCTTGCCGTAGATGAACGGTTTGAACAGTTCCAGAGCCATTTTCTTCGGCAGACCACACTGGTGCAGACGCAGGTATGGACCTACGGTGATAACGGAACGACCAGAGTAGTCGACACGTTTACCCAGCAAGTTCTGACGGAAACGACCTTGTTTACCTTTAATCATGTCTGCCAGAGATTTCAGCGGACGCTTGTTAGAGCCGGTGATAGCACGACCGCGACGGCCGTTATCCAGCAAAGCATCTACCGCTTCTTGCAGCATACGTTTTTCGTTACGTACGATGATGTCAGGCGCAGCCAAGTCCAGCAGGCGTTTCAGACGGTTGTTACGGTTGATAACGCGACGATACAGATCGTTCAGATCTGAGGTTGCGAAACGACCGCCGTCCAACGGAACCAATGGACGCAAGTCTGGCGGCAGTACTGGCAGCACGGTCAGGATCATCCACTCTGGCTTGTTACCAGATTGAACGAACGCTTCCAGTAGCTTGATACGCTTGGTCAGCTTCTTACGCTTGGTTTCGGAGTTGGTTTCGTTCAACTCTTCACGCAGCTGTTCGCACTCTGCTTCCAGATCCATGTTTTTCAACAGGGCCTGAATAGCTTCTGCGCCCATCTTGGCGTCGAATTCATCACCAAACTCTTCCAACGCGTCAAGATACTGCTCTTCAGTCAGGATCTGGCGTTTTTCGAGGTTGGTCATACCGCCTTCGATAACCACATAGGATTCGAAGTACAGTACACGTTCGATATCACGCAGTGGCATATCCAGCAGCAAACCGATGCGCGATGGCAAAGATTTCAGGAACCAGATGTGTGCAGTTGGAGATGCCAGTTCGATGTGGCCCATACGCTCACGGCGTACTTTAGTCTGGGTCACTTCAACGCCGCACTTCTCACAGATCACGCCGCGATGTTTTAAACGCTTGTACTTACCGCACAGGCATTCGTAATCTTTTACTGGTCCGAAAATACGGGCACAGAAAAGGCCGTCACGCTCTGGTTTGAACGTACGGTAGTTAATGGTTTCTGGCTTCTTAACTTCACCAAAAGACCAAGAACGGATCATGTCTGGCGATGCCAGAGCAATTTTGATCGCATCAAACTCTTCGGTTTTAGTTTGCGCTTTCAGAAACTTTAGTAAGTCTTTCACGGATTGGCTCCCGTCGGGTTAGACCTGTTAGGCACCTGTTGTCTATTGATAAACAGGCAGGTGCCCCTGTGATCATTGCGAATTCGAGTACTTACTCGTCTTCCAGCTCAATGTTGATACCCAGAGAGCGGATCTCTTTCAACAGTACGTTGAAGGATTCCGGCATGCCTGGTTCCATCCGGTGATCGCCATCGACGATGTTTTTATACATCTTCGTACGGCCGTTCACGTCATCGGACTTAACAGTCAGCATCTCTTGCAGGGTATATGCGGCACCGTATGCTTCCAGTGCCCACACTTCCATCTCACCGAAGCGCTGACCACCGAACTGTGCTTTACCACCCAGCGGCTGCTGAGTAACAAGGCTATAAGAACCGGTAGAACGCGCGTGCATCTTATCGTCAACCAGGTGGTTCAGTTTCAGCATGTACATGTAGCCGACAGTAACCTGACGCTCAAACTGCTCGCCAGTACGGCCGTCAAACAGTGTGATCTGACCAGAGGTTGGGATTCCGCCCATTTCAAGCAGCTGCTTGATCTCTGTCTCTTTGGCACCGTCGAAGACTGGCGTTGCGATTGGCATGCCTTTCTTCAGGTTTTCAGCCAGACGAAGTACTTCGTCATCGCTAAAGGTGCTCAGATCCACTTTCTGACGAACATCGTCGCCCAGGTCATACGCTTTCTGGATGAACTCGCGCAGCTTGGAAACTTCTTCATGTTTCTTCAGCATCGCATTGATTTTTTCACCAATGCCTTTCGCGGCCATACCCAAGTGGGTTTCCAGAATCTGACCAATGTTCATACGAGATGGAACGCCCAACGGGTTCAGAACGATGTCGACCGGCGTGCCGTTTTCATCGTAAGGCATATCTTCGATCGGGTTGATCTTGGAGATAACACCTTTGTTACCGTGACGACCAGCCATTTTGTCACCCGGCTGAATCTGACGTTTAACGGCCAGATACACTTTGACGATTTTCAGCACGCCTGGTGCCAGGTCATCGCCTTGGGTGATTTTACGACGCTTCGCTTCGAGTTTTTTCTCAAACACGGATTTCAGTTCGTCGTACTGTTCGGCCAGCTGTTCCAACTGGTTTTGTTTTTCTTCGTCGGTCAGAGACAGTTCGAGCCAGCGATCGCGTGGCAATTTGCCCAGCTTATCGGCTTCAACACCGCCAGCAACCAATGCTGACTGGATACGTGCAAACAGGCCAGCTTCAAGGATCTGCAACTCTTCAGTCAGGTCTTTCTTAGCCTGCTTCAGCTGCATCTCTTCGATTTCCAACGCACGCTTGTCTTTTTCCACGCCATCGCGGGTGAAGACCTGCACGTCGATAACCGTACCTGAAACGCCGTTTGGTACACGCAGAGAAGAGTCTTTAACGTCAGACGCTTTCTCACCGAAGATAGCGCGCAACAGCTTCTCTTCTGGCGTCAGCTGGGTTTCACCTTTCGGCGTTACCTTACCAACCAGAATGTCGCCGCCGGTTACTTCAGCACCGATATAAACGATACCGGATTCATCCAGTTTAGAGAGTGCAGCTTCGCCCACGTTCGGGATGTCAGCCGTGATCTCTTCAGGCCCCAGTTTGGTGTCGCGGGACACACAAGCCAGTTCCTGGATATGGATGGTGGTGAAGCGGTCTTCTTGAACGACACGCTCGGAGACCAAGATGGAGTCTTCGAAGTTGTAACCGTTCCAAGGCATGAACGCGACACGCATGTTCTGACCCAGTGCCAGTTCGCCCAGATCTGTAGATGGACCATCCGCCAGCACGTCGCCGCGCTCGATTGGCTCACCCAGATTCACACACGGCATCTGGTTGATGCAGGTGTTCTGGTTAGAACGGGTGTACTTAGTCAGGTTGTAAATGTCGATACCTGCTTCGCCCGGGTACATCTCATCTTCGTTAACACGAATAACGATACGGGATGCATCCACGTATTGAACAGTACCACCACGCTTGGCTACGGCAGTAACACCGGAGTCAACCGCTACAGCACGTTCCATACCGGTACCAACCAGCGGCTTATCAGCACGCAGAGTAGGAACCGCCTGACGTTGCATGTTCGCACCCATCAATGCACGGTTGGCGTCATCGTGTTCCAGGAATGGAATCAGAGAAGCACCAACGGATACGATCTGCTGGGTAGAAACGTCCATGTAGTCAACTTGGTCGCGGCTGAACAGGCTTGATTCGCCTTTGCTACGACAAGTGACCAGGTCTTCCAGGAAGCGGCCTTCGTCATCCAAGTTGGAGTTCGCCTGAGCGATTACGAAGTTGCCTTCTTCAATGGCAGACAGATAGTTAATTTCATCAGTCACCACGCCTTCACGCACACGGCGGTAAGGGGTTTCCAGGAAACCATACTCATTGGTCTGTGCATAAACAGACAAGGAGTTGATCAGACCGATGTTTGGACCTTCTGGCGTTTCGATTGGACATACGCGACCGTAGTGAGTCGGGTGTACGTCTCGAACTTCAAAGCCAGCACGTTCACGGGTCAAACCGCCCGGACCCAATGCAGAGATACGACGTTTGTGCGTGATCTCAGACAACGGGTTGTTCTGGTCCATAAATTGGGACAGCTGGCTTGAGCCGAAGAACTCTTTCACCGCAGCCGAAATCGGCTTAGCGTTGATCATGTCCTGAGGCATCAGAGTGTCGAGATCGCCAAGAGACAGACGCTCTTTAACAGCACGCTCAACACGAACCAAACCTACGCGGAATTGGTTTTCAGCCATCTCACCGACAGAACGAATACGACGGTTGCCCAAGTGGTCGATATCGTCCACTTCGCCTTGGCCATTACGAATGCCGATCAGTTTTTTCATTACCTGAATGATGTCATCTTTGCTCAGAATGCCTGAACCTTCGATTTCATCACGCAGCAGAGAACGGTTGAACTTCATACGACCAACAGCAGACAGGTCGTAACGATCTTCAGAGAAGAACAGGTTCTCAAACAGGCTTTCAGCAGCTTCGCGAGTTGGTGGCTCACCAGGACGCATCATGCGGTAGATCTCAACCAGTGCGCTCAAGCGATCGCTGGTTGGGTCGACGCGAATGGTCTCGGACATGTACGCGCCATGGTCGAGGTCATTGGTGAACAACGTTTCGATGGTTTTGTGACCGGATTGGCTCAATTTAGCCAGTAAATCCAGAGACAATTCCATGTTCGCAGGAACAATCAGCTCACCGGTATTAGTGTCGATGTAGTCTTTAGCAACTACTTTTCCTGCGATGTATTCAACAGGAACTTCGATGCGCTGAATGTCGTCTTTTTCAAGCTGACGAATATGACGAGCAGTGATGCGGCGGCCTTTTTCTACATAGACTTTGCCGTCAGCTTCGATATCAAAGGAAGCTGTTTCACCGCGCAGGCGCTCAGGTACCAGTTCCATCTGCAACTTGTTGTCGCGGATCTGGTAAGTCACCTTGTCAAAGAACAGGTCAAGGATCTGTTCAGTGGTGTAGTTTAATGCACGCAGAATGATGGTCGCAGGCAGTTTACGGCGACGGTCAATACGTACAAACAGGTTATCTTTCGGGTCGAACTCGAAATCTAACCATGAACCGCGGTAAGGGATGATACGTGCGTTATAAAGCACTTTACCCGATGAGTGGGTTTTACCCTTATCGCTGTCGAAGAATACGCCCGGACTACGGTGCAGCTGAGATACGATAACCCTCTCAGTACCGTTAATCACAAAGGTACCATTTTCGGTCATGAGCGGAATTTCGCCCATATAGACTTCTTGTTCCTTGATGTCTTTGACCGTACCTTCTGGTGCTTCACGCTCGTAGATCACCAGACGCAGTTTCACGCGCAGTGGCGCGGAGAACGTCACACCACGAATCTGGCATTCTTTAACGTCGAATACAGGCTCACCAAGACGGTAGCTAACGTATTGCAGCTCAGAGTTACCGCTGTAGCTCTTGATAGGGAATACAGAACGGAATGCAGCTTCCAGACCGTACTGGCCTTCCGGATCTTGCTCGATAAACTTCTGGAACGAGTCAAGCTGGATAGAAAGGAGATATGGAATGTCCAGAACTTGTGGACGTTTACCAAAATCCTTACGAATGCGTTTTTTCTCGGTATAGGAGTAAACCATAGGGTTCCTCAGCTCGCTGATCAGTGACCCAATCTTGTCTGCCCTGAGAAGGACAGTTCATGCAACACCGTTTATGTCGACCGAAAAGCAGAGACGCTTTCCGCAATACCCGTTTCTATCACTCTTAAATCATTTCGTTGTGCGTTATCTGTGGATGAGCCACAGCAAGGGGCATCAATATATTAAGTCGTCTATAGAAAGAGATATTAGAGTAGTTCAGTGTTCAAACAGTGTGAAACACCACTGACACTCTATAGCGCAAAAAGGCTGGTGACTAAAAAGTCACCAGCCATCAGTCTGTTAGGACAGACTGCACTCCGGGAAGTTAAACTTACTTAACTTCAACAGAAGCACCAGCTTCTTCCAGAGATTTTTTCAGTGCTTCAGCGTCGTCTTTGCTGATGCCTTCTTTCAGAGCTGCTGGAGCAGACTCTACCAGGTCTTTAGCTTCTTTCAGACCCAGGCCAGTAGCGGTACGTACTGCTTTGATAACAGCAACTTTGTTAGCGCCAGCAGCAGTCAAGATAACGTCGAATTCAGTTTTCTCTTCTACAGCTTCAGCAGCAGCAGCTGGGCCAGCAACGGCAGCAGCAGCAGAAACGCCGAATTTCTCTTCCATAGCGGAGATCAGTTCAACGATTTCCATTACAGACAGAGCTGCAACGCCTTCAATGATTTGTTCTTTAGTGATAGACATTTAATTGTTCCTAGAATTCAGAAATAGTTTATACGTAAGCATTTGAACGAGAAAAGAAAGGCTGATTAAGCAGCTTCTTTCTGATCACGTACTGCAGCCAGAGTGCGAACCAATTTGCCAGCAGCGGCTTCTTTCATGGTTGCCATCAGGCGTGCGATTGCTTCATCGTAAGTAGGCAGAGTTGCCAAGCGGTCGATTTGAGCCGCAGAGATAAACTCACCTTCAAAGGCCGCAGCTTTAACCTCGAATTTTGCATTCGCTTTAGCGAAATCTTTGAACAGACGAGCAGCAGCGCCCGGGTGTTCAGAAGAAAATGCAATCAAGGTAGGACCGACAAACGTGTCTTTCAGGCACTCGAACTGAGTACCTTCAACGACGCGGCGCATCAGGGTGTTACGAACAACACGCATGTAAACGCCAGCTTCACGACCTGCTTTACGCAGTTCAGTCATTTTATCTACAGTTACGCCACGGGAATCCGCAACAACCGCAGACAGCGCGCCTTTGGCTACTTCCATGACTTCAGCAACAATCGCTTGTTTGTCTTGAAGATTTAATGCCATTAGCTTTTTGCTCCTGGATTTAGCCGGGGAAAATCCCCGGAACTCACATCACCTATAACCGAGATCGGAGATAGGCGTACAAACACGGTGAGCAGAGAATCCAGCAAAGACTATTCAAGTTCTTCATACTTTCTTTAAACAAAGAAAGACAAAGAAAAATTTTCTTCAGGCTCTGTCACCGTCTACGCAGGAAGGATTAAGTCCTTTGCGGGACACCTGCGGTCTTGGACGGAGGCCTGGATAGGCCAGGCTCCAACCGAAAAATTCTTGGTTTCGCGTTAACGAAACAACGGGCCATAGATTCTAGACAAATCCATCGCCCGCGTAAAGCGATAAACGTCAGCAGTTAATTAGTTAACTGTTGCGCTCAGGCCGCTTTGATCAATTGCAAGACCAGCGCCCATGGTAGTGGACAGGCTTACTTTCTTGATGAAAACGCCTTTAGCCTGAGAAGGCTTCGCCTTTTTCAGTGCAACCAACAGAGCTTCCAGGTTTTCTTTCAGCTTGTCGGATTCGAAATCAACCTTACCAATAGTGGTATGGATGATACCGTTTTTGTCGTTACGGTAACGAACCTGACCAGCTTTAGCGTTCTTAACTGCTTCAGCAACGTTAGGAGTTACAGTACCAACTTTCGGGTTAGGCATCAGACCACGTGGGCCCAGAACCTGACCTAATTGACCTACAACGCGCATTGCATCTGGAGAAGCAATAACAACGTCAAAGTTCATTTCGCCTTTCTTAATCTGATCAGCCAGATCTTCCATACCTACCAGCTCAGCGCCTGCAGCTTTAGCAGCTTCAGCGTTTGCACCTTGGGTGAAGACAGCAACGCGAACAGAACGACCGGTGCCGTTAGGCAGAACGGTAGCACCACGAACGTTTTGGTCAGATTTACGCGCATCGATACCGAGGTTAACGGCAACGTCTACACTTTCAACGAATTTAGCAGTGGCCAGCTCTTTGAGCAGAGCAACAGCTTCGTTAATGTCGTACTGTTTAGTAGCATCAACTTTGTCACGGATCACGCGCATGCGCTTGGTCAGCTTAGCCATCTATTAATCCTCCACTACCAGGCCCATGGAACGAGCAGTACCTTCGATAGAGCGCGCCATGGCCTCTACGTCAGAACCAGTCATGTCCGCAGCTTTGGTTTCTGCGATTTCACGAACCTGAGCAGTCGTTACTTTACCCACTTTGTCTTTGTTCGGCTTGCCGGAACCAGACTTGATACCAGCCGCTTTTTTCAACAGCACAGCTGCTGGAGGCGTTTTGGTAACGAAGGTGAAAGAACGGTCAGAGTAAACGGTAATGACAACAGGGATCGGCAGGCCTTTCTCAACGCTTTCAGTCTTAGCGTTGAATGCCTTACAGAATTCCATGATGTTAACACCTTGCTGACCCAGTGCCGGACCTACCGGTGGACTTGGGTTAGCCATACCAGCTGCAACTTGCAGCTTGACGTAGGCTTGTACTTTCTTGGCCATTTAAATTTCCTCAGTTGGGTAATATCGCCTGTTTGAAGAGGCTCCCCGTTATTTGCAGTACTTTTCTGTGCAGAGGCTGCACAGAAAAACAAAAGGCGCGAAATTATAGTTTAATTTCGCGCCCTGCACAACATCTGTTCGAACCGATGTTGAAAGAGTTATTAACCCTTTTCGACCTGACCGAAGTCCAGCTCAACAGGCGTTGCACGCCCGAAGATAGAAACAGACACTTTCAGGCGGCTTTTTTCGTAATCCACTTCTTCCACAACACCGTTAAAGTCAGCAAACGGACCGTCGTTAACACGGACCAACTCACCTGGTTCAAACAGCGTTTTCGGCCGTGGCTTATCGCCGACTTGTTGCAGGCGATTCATAATAGCGTCAACTTCTTTATCGCTAATAGGCGCCGGACGGTCAGAAGTACCGCCAATGAAACCCATTACGCGAGGAACGCTACGCACTAAGTGCCAGCTGGCGTCATTCATCACCATTTGAACAAGCACATAACCTGGGAAGAATTTGCGTTCACTCTTGCGACGCTGACCACCACGGATTTCAACAACTTCTTCCGTAGGAACCATGACTTCGCCGAACAGCTCTTCCATGTCGTGCAATTTGATGTGCTCACGCAGCGATTGTGCTACGCGGCCTTCAAAGCCGGAAAACGCCTGAACGACGTACCAACGTTTTTTAGGTGCTTCAGACATTTAGAACCTCAAGCCAGTAATAAAAGATACCAAGCGAACCAGAATACCATCTAGTCCCCACAGAATCAGTGACATAACGGCAGTTACCGCAGCAACGATCAGTGTGGTATGCAATGTTTCCTGGCGCGTAGGCCAAATTACTTTACGTACTTCGGTACGCGCTTCGCGCGCAAACGCAACTGTCGCTTTGCCTTTAGTCGTCAATAATGCCACTGCACCAGCAATAGCAATAATGACAACAACTGCCAGCGCACGTAACGGCAGGCTGTATGCACGGTAATAATAGTTACCGACAATAGCTACGACCAACAAAACGGCAACAACTAACCATTTTACCGCTTCCAGGCCGCGCCCGCTCCCTTGAGCCTCGGTATTCGCACTCATAAACCAACCCGTCACAATGATTCAGAACAAACAACTTTGCCTCGCATTGCGAGGCAAACCAAACCGATCGATGCTCTACAGTGAGCGCAACTCGGTGTTTTACGCTATATCTCAGAGCCTATCTCACCAATGATTATGACGTATAAATCGCTGATGAGATAGGTTCTAGCGCCACAGCGTAGAAAAGGGCATCGAATGATGCCCTTTTAGTGTGCATTGCGTCAACGTAAAGTGACAAAAAAGTATCAGCGATTAAGCGATAACTTTAGCAACAACACCTGCACCAACAGTACGGCCACCTTCACGGATTGCGAAACGCAGACCGTCATCCATCGCGATTGGGTGGATCAGGGTTACTACCATGTTGATGTTGTCACCTGGCATTACCATCTCTACGCCTTCTGGCAGTTCGATGGTACCGGTCACGTCAGTTGTACGGAAGTAGAACTGTGGACGGTAGCCTTTGAAGAACGGAGTATGACGGCCGCCTTCATCTTTGCTCAGGATATACACTTCTGAGTCAAATTTGGTGTGTGGTTTGATTGAACCTGGTTTAGCCAGTACCTGACCACGTTCGATGTCTTCACGCTTGATACCACGCAGCAGAACACCAACGTTCTCACCAGCACGGCCTTCGTC
>NZ_JAWUDN010000016.1:0-26492 GCF_044430645.1 Ewingella allii
GTTTTTAATCTTTCCGACTCGTTCACTTCGTGATGTTGTTCACGTTGTTCCCTGTCGATGGAGCGGCATTATAGGGATCCCTGTTTTTTCCACAAGCGTTTTTTCGAATAAAATGATCAACTGCATACTTTTCCACCCTTTCGTTGCGATCTTGCACGAAAAGCTGATTTTCTCTTCGATCCCAGACGCTGTAAGTTTGTAATCCCTTCTTCACGGGCTATATTCCCAAAGGATAAATGTCTTTCTAACGGGGTAATTCATGTCTCACTATCCATTGCGCACCTATCAAGGTGTGGTGCCCACCACAGGGGATCGCGTGATGATTGATCCTTCAAGCGTGGTCATTGGCGAAGTCGATCTGGCTGACGATGTCAGCATCTGGCCATTAGTGGCTATTCGGGGTGACGTAAATAAAGTGGTGATTGGCCATAGAACCAATGTTCAGGACGGAAGTGTTCTGCACGTCACCCACCGATCCCAACATAATCCGGAGGGCTTCCCCCTTATTATTGGTGAAGATGTCACCGTGGGTCATAAAGCTATGCTGCATGGCTGCAAGATTGGGGATCGGGTTTTGGTCGGCATGGGATCGATTTTGCTCGATGGTGCGATAGTTGAAGATGACGTGATGATTGGCGCGGGGAGTTTGGTTCCCCCAGGCAAAAGACTGGAGAGTGGTTATCTCTATCTAGGCAGCCCGGTGAAGAAGATCAGGGCGCTGAGCGCCGAGGAACTCGAAGGGTTACTTTACTCATCGAATAACTATGTGAAGTGGAAAAATCTTTATCTGAACGATGCTGATCAAAAACAGCTCTTCCCGAAATAAACTCTATATAAGAAGAAACGCCTGAATGTGTTAACGCGAATCAGGCGTTTTGGCATCTAATCAGCCCAGTAAATCCTGCTTGAGTTGCTTGAGGACAGGTTCAATCTCCGGCATAACGCCATGCCAAAGATGGAATGCATGAGCTGCCTGCCCCACCAGCATGCCTAAGCCGTCCGAACAGGTTTGAACGCCATGTTCTTGCGCCCAGGTTATAAAAGGCGTTGGGCCAAGTTGATAGTACATGTCATAGATTCGGGTGTTGGCCGTTAATAAAGAAGAAGGTAAATCTGGGATCTCGCCGTGTATGCCGGAAGCCGTGGCATTGATGATGAGATCAAACTTCTCATTATCCAGACCCTCCATCGGCACAGCGCGGATCTCCCCTTTTCCTTTAAACAGCTCGCTGAGGTGTTCTGCACGGCTAAAGGTGCGATTGACCAACGTCACCTTACAGTTATGGGAAAGCAGCGGAAGGATCACGCCGCGCGCCGCACCACCCGCGCCCACCAGCAGGACGCGATCGTTTTCATGCAACATGTTCAATCGGATAAGATCGCTGAGCATGCCGATACCGTCGGTGTTGTCGCCCAGCAGCCGCCCATCCTCAAGCTTCTTGAGGGTGTTTACCGCTCCCGCCATTGAAGCCCTTTCGGTCAGTTCATCTGCTTTCGCAAAAGCCTGCTCTTTGAAAGGCGTGGTCACATTCGCTCCTTTCGCCCCCTCAGCAAAGAAAGCGTCAAGATACTCGGCGAACTCATCACGAGGCGACAGCACAGTACCGTAGGTATGCTCAATACCCGTTTGCTCGGCGAAAAGAGCATGAATTCTTGGGGATTTGCTGTGCGCTATTGGATTGCCAAAAACGGCGAATGAGGGCATCAAAAATTCCTTAACCTTGGCGGAAAAGATGGCCAGTCAGCGCATCTTTGATTTCTGAAGGGTTTTGGCGTCCGCCGACATTGCCTTCCAATACTGGGAAGTCGTCGCCAAACTGTTGTTTAACTTCTTGGGCAAAGCGACAAGGCTCAAGGCCGTTGAGATTCGCACTGGTCGACACCAGAGGTTTGCCAAACCGGCTGCACAGCTCTTTGACCAAAGGATGGTCGGTGACGCGCACGGCGAGTGAAGAGAACTGGCCGGTTAGCCAAGATGGCGTGGTCGCCTTCGCGGGCATCACCCAAGTCACGGGGCCGGGCCACTGGGAAAAAATGGTCTGGCGCTGCTCATCAGTCAGGGCGCTGTCATCTATATAGGGGAGAAGCTGCTGATAGTTATCGGCGATGAGGATCAGCCCTTTCTCGCGCGGACGGCGTTTGAGGCGTAGTAACTCTTCTACTGCGAGCTCGCTATCAGGGTCGCATCCCAGGCCAAAAACGGCCTCTGTCGGGTAAGCAATCACTTGCTGCTGGTTCAGCGCATTTAGGACTTCGGTGAAATTAGTTTCTTTATCGTTATTCATCTTGATCTTTGTTTATGTCGTTTACAGCCTTGCCACATGACTTGCTGGCACAAAAGAGCTTCACTCCCTGAGCCGTTTTCTTTTCCATTAACAGCGGATACTGGCAGTGACTGCATTGCCCGGCGACAGGTTTATTGTTTATCGCAAACTGGCAATCCGGGTAACGGTTGCAGGCGTGAAAGGCTTTGCCGTACCGAGATTTACGCTGCAGAAGATGGCCCTGTTTGCACTGCGGGCATGACAGACTGGTTTCTTCTGGTTTATCGATAGTCTCAATATGATCACATTCAGGGTAATTACTGCACCCGATGAACATGCCATAACGCCCCTGACGCAACACCATCGTGGAGTGGCATTTAGGGCATGACTGACCTTCAAGGACTTTAACAATATGCCCGTCTGCCTGACTTTTTAAAGGACGGATATACTGGCAGGAGGGGTATGTCGAACAACTAAGAAAGGGGCCGTGACGACCACTACGGATCACCAATACAGCCCCACATTCCGGACATGTTTCATTTTGCTTTTCAGCAAAAAGTGCTGCTTTTGTCATACGTTACGCTTTATCCGTTATCTCTAATGCAGATAACCATCATTAACTTCAAATAGTAACTCTTCCATTTGCTCATAGGCATTTTCATATCCGGGGATATTGAAAAGCACCATCAAGACCACCCATTTGAGATCTTCAAGATCAAACTCTTCGGTGTCGAGAGCCATGACACGATCGATAACCATTTCTCGGGTATCGAAATTCAATACTTTTATCTGTTCAAGGAATAATAGGAAACCTCGGCTGTCTACATCCAGACGCGCCGCCTCTTCATTGGTATAAATACGCAAAGCAAAGGGGTCTGCATCCAGTAAATGCGACGGTGTTTCACCTTCTTGCAGCTCGGCAAGTTTCTCAAGCCAATTTAGAGCATTGTGAATATCGGTCCGATGGAAGCCTGCTTCAGCCAAATCGTCTGTTAACCTATCCTGGTCGACACTCATCTCCGCTTCGTTATGAATGTAAGTTTCAAATAAGTACATTAGTACGTCGAACATGGCCTGCCCTCCTAATTCGGACATAGCCGCCGGGTACAGCTGCGATCCATCCTGCTAACTCCAGTTCGAGTAGTTTACCTACCACGTCTGGCACAGGTTGGCCGGCACGTTCGGCGACGACGTCAACAGGTGTCACCTCATATTCTACGTTAGCCAACACCTCAGCAAATGGCAATTCAACTTCGTTGTCTTGAGCATAAATAATCTCTTTTGTTGCAGATTGAACTGCTCCATGAGCAGTTTGTGGCGATAAGCCACTTGCCGCCACCGGCAACCAGGTCAGCCCACTGCCAATTTGCTCTGCGATGTCATTGGGTTCAGTGACCAGATAAGCCCCCTGCTTGATAAGCCAGTGGGTCCCCGTACTGGTGGTATTTTCGAGCGGGCCGGGCAAGGCAAACACGTCTCGGTCCTGTTCCAAGGCATAACGCGCCGTGATGAGAGAGCCGCTGCGTAAAGAGGCTTCGACCACCAGCACGCCGGCGCTCATGCCGCTGATAATTCGATTTCGTCGGGGGAAGTTAGCCGGCATCGCTGCAGTGTCAGGCCAGAGTTCTGATATCAGTGCGCCGCCGCTCTCTAGAATGCGATCGGCAAGCCCAAGGTGGCTGCGCGGGTGGATCTTCGCCAAGCCGCTTCCCAATACCGCGATGGTGTTTCCTCCCGCCTCTAGCGCGGCGGCATGGCTAATTCCATCAATCCCAAGAGCTAACCCGCTAGTAATAGTAAAACCGCTACTCACTAATCCCGCGGCAAAATACTGCGCCCACTGCTCGCCGTAATCACTGTAGTTACGACTGCCGACCATGGCCAATTGGGGCGTCGCCAATACGGGGAGTTGGCCTTTGACAAACAGCACCGGCGGAGCCGAGGAGATGTGCTTCAGCATCGACGGGTAGTGTGCATCTTGCAGCGTGATGAAGTGGTGTGACTCAGCGTCTAGCCAGTTTAAAGCTGTAAAAATACGTTGAGATTCAATATTGAAGAAACTCTGGATTTGCTCTTCACTCAGGCCGTAAGAACTGAGCGATTTGGCGTCGCACCTGCCATCATCAATAAATGCGTCAACAATGTGACATATTGAGGCAGCATCCAGCCGCTTTATCGCTGACAAACGTAACCACATTTCCCTAAGTGTCACTCGCATCCTCCTTAATAAAGCCAGCTGGCTACTGCTCCAATTGGTAGAGGATGCTGTCAATCAGGACGGGAAATGTCTAGAATAGAGTCTATATATCGTCAATCATTTGAATGAAGATCCAAAAATTTATGTCCGTATTAAATATCTTACATTTCCCAGACGAGCGTCTTCGCATTACTGCAAAGCCGGTCAAAGAAGTTAACGCCGAAATCCAGCAAATCGTGGATGATATGTTCGAAACCATGTATGCCGAGGAAGGCATCGGTTTGGCCGCCACTCAGGTAGACATCCACCAGCGTATTATCGTTATTGATGTCTCTGAGAACCGCGATGAGCGTTTGGTGCTGATTAACCCTGAGCTGCTGGAACAGAGCGGCGAAACGGGTATCGAGGAAGGCTGCCTGTCGATTCCTGACCAGCGCGCTTTGATTCCTCGCGCCGAGAAGGTAAAAATCCGCGCACTCGATCGCGATGGCAAGAGTTTTGAGCTTGAGGCCGATGACCTGCTGGCTATCTGTATCCAGCATGAAATGGATCACTTAGTCGGTAAGCTTTTCGTGGATTACTTGTCTCCACTGAAACGCCAGCGTATTCGCCAGAAGATGGAAAAAATGGCCAAGCTGAACGCTCGTGCTGACTGATTTTCGTCAATAACAGGAATGAGCTTTGCGCATTATATTTGCAGGAACACCTGACTTTGCAGCGCGTCATCTTGACGCGCTTTTAACATCTGAACATGAGGTGGTTGGGGTCTTTACTCAACCAGACCGCCCTGCTGGCCGTGGTAATAAGCTGACGCCTAGCCCGGTGAAAACGCTGGCTCTCGAGCACGGCATTCCGGTATTCCAACCTAAATCTTTACGCCCGGCAGAGAGCCAACAGCTGGTCGCTGAACTTAATGCGGATGTGATGGTGGTGGTGGCTTATGGGTTAATCCTCCCACAGGCTGTTTTGGATATGCCAAAACTGGGCTGCATCAATGTCCATGGTTCACTGCTGCCGCGCTGGCGCGGTGCCGCGCCGATTCAGCGTTCTTTGTGGGCGGGAGATAGCCAAACTGGCATCACCATCATGCAAATGGACGTTGGGCTGGATACCGGCAATATGCTGCACAAAATCGAATGTGATATTGAGCCGCAAGATACCAGCGCCACGCTGTATAACAAGCTGGCAGAGCTTGGCCCTACCGGTATGCTGACGACACTGCAGCAGTTAGCCGAAGGCAGCGCAAAACCCGAAGTTCAGGATGAAGGGTTAGTGACTTATGCGGAAAAGCTGAGCAAAGAGGAAGCGCGTCTGGACTGGTCGCTCTCGGCCAAACAGCTTGAGCGCTGCATCCGTGCTTTCAACCCATGGCCAATGAGCTATTTCGTTATTGAAGAGCAGCCGGTAAAAGTCTGGCAGGCCGAGGCACTCGAGCAGCCAACCACGGCTCAACCGGGCACGGTCATTGCCGCCGGGAAAGCCGGAATACAGATCGCGACCTCTGACGGTATTTTGAATATCTTGCAATTGCAGCCGGCAGGTAAGAAAGCGATGTCAGTCCAAGATATCCTTAATTCACGCCGTGAATGGTTCATTGAAGGCAATATTCTCGCCTAATCATTGCCAATCGTACCCGGCTACGCGCCGGGTCATTTCCTTCTAATAAGCTGACCTTTGCAGCCTTTCTGACTATGAAAACAACCTATAATCTCCGCAGCATTGCTGCAAAAGCCATCAGCCAGGTTCTTGATCAAGGCCAGTCTCTTTCTACCGTTTTGCCAGGGTTACAAAAGAATATTTCCGAGAAGGATCGCGGTTTACTGCAAGAGCTGTGCTTCGGGACGCTACGCGTTCTGCCACAGCTGGAATGGTGTTTACAGCAGCTGATGGCAAAACCGCTCACCGGCAAACAGCGTACTTTGCATTATCTGCTGATGGTCGGGATCTACCAGCTGGTCCACACGCGTATTCCTCCACACGCGGCCTTGGCTGAAACAGTCGAAGGCGCCGTGGCACTGAAACGCCCACAGTTAAAAGGTCTGATTAATGGCGTGCTGCGCCAATTCCAGCGCCAGCAGGACGAGTTGATCCAGCGAATGGAAAATACGGACAGCCGCTACCTGCACCCTAGCTGGCTGCTGAATCGTATTAAGAAGGCTTACCCAGAGCAGTGGGAATCCATCATTGAGGCAAATAACCAGCGTCCGCCAATGTGGTTACGCGTCAATCGCATCCATCATTCACGCGATGAATATCTGGCTCTGCTTCAAACCGCCGGCATCGATGCTGCTCCCCATCCGGAATATGCCGATGCCCTGCGACTGTTAACGCCTTCCGCCGTAACCGAATTACCCGGTTTTGCCGATGGTTGGGTGACGGTGCAAGATGCCTCTGCTCAAGGCAGCGTTGATCTTCTTGATCCCCAAGATGGTGAGATGATCCTCGACCTGTGCTGTGCGCCGGGCGGGAAAACTACCCATATTCTTGAAGCTGCCCCTAAAGCCCACGTGCTTGCGGTGGATGTTGATAAGCAGCGGCTGGTTCGCGTAAATGAAAACCTTCAACGGCTAAAATTACATGCCGAGGTCAAACAGGGCGATGGCCGCGAACCTCAGTCTTGGGCCGGCGATCGTCAGTTCGACAAGATTTTGCTCGACGCGCCATGTTCTGCGACCGGCGTGATTCGCCGCCACCCAGACATCAAGTGGCTGCGCCGTGACAGCGATATTGCCGAGCTAGCCGGGTTGCAGCGCGAAATTCTCGAAGCCATTTGGCCACGTTTAAAACCTAATGGCGTGATGGTTTATGCAACTTGCTCAATCTTGCCAGAAGAGAATAGCCAGCAGATCACGGCCTTCCTGCGTGACCACCCGGAAGCTAAACTGGTTGAGACTGGCGATTTGGAGAATCCGGGCAAACAGAACTTGCCACACGCTGAAGATGGCGACGGCTTCTATTACGCTAAACTGATTAAGTCAGCGAAGTAATTTCTAAGCGAGAATGAGCCTCTTATGAAAATTATTATTCTTGGTGCCGGACAGGTTGGCGGGACGCTGGCTGAAAACCTGGTGGGTGAAAACAACGACATCACCGTCGTTGATACCAACATGTCGCGCTTGCGCCAGCTGCAGGATAAGTTCGACCTGCGGGTGGTTCAGGGATATGGCTCGCACCCAAGAGTGCTGCGCGAAGCCGGTGCAGAAGATGCCGATATGCTGGTTGCGGTGACTAACTCCGACGAGACCAATATGGTGGCTTGTCAAATCGCCTATTCACTTTTCAACACGCCAAACCGAATCGCGCGCATTCGTTCTTCTGAATATATTCGTGAATCAGAAAAGCTCTTCAAGCCCGAAGCCGTGCCAATTGACCACCTTATCTCCCCCGAGCAGCTGGTTATCGATTACATCTATAAGCTGATTGAGTATCCGGGCGCACTGCAGGTGGTTAACTTTGCAGAAGGTAAAGTCAGCATCGCGGCGGTTAAAGCCTATTACGGCGGCCCATTGGTCGGCAGTGCCTTGTCATCCATGCGCGAGCATATGCCGCACATCGAGACGCGCGTTGCCGCTATCTTCCGCCAAGACCGGCCTATTCGGCCACAAGGCTCAACCATTATTGAAGCAGGTGATGAGGTCTTCTTCGTTGCGGCGTCGCAGCATATTCGCGCCGTAATGAGCGAGCTTCAACGTCTCGAGAAGCCTTATAAACGCATCATGATCGTTGGCGGCGGTAATGTCGGCGCAGGCCTGGCCCAGCGTTTAGAGAAGAATTACAGCGTAAAGCTTATTGAGCGCAATCAGCAAAGGGCTGCTGAATTAGCCGAAATCTTGCAAGATACCATCGTGTTTTACGGCGACGCCTCGGACCAAGAGCTGCTCGCAGAAGAGCATATCGAGCAGGTCGACGTATTTATCGCCATCACCAATGATGATGAGGCGAACATCATGTCGGCCATGCTGGCCAAACGTATGGGTGCCAAAAAGGCCATGGTGCTTATCCAGCGCGGAGCTTATGTCGATTTAGTGCAGGGCAGCGTGATTGATATCGCTATTTCCCCACAGCAAGCGACCATCTCGGCACTGCTTGGTCACGTGCGCAAAGCGGATATCGTTAGCGTCTCCTCTCTTCGCCGCGGCGTGGCGGAAGCCATCGAAGCTATTGCTCACGGTGATGAGAGCACTTCACGCGTTGTTGGCAGAACTGTTGAACAGATCAAGCTGCCGCCTGGTACCACCATCGGCGCTATCGTCAGGGGTAATGAAGTTATTATCGCCAACGGTGCGAGCCGGATTCAGCAAGGTGACCACGTGATTATGTTCATCACTGATAAGAAATTCGTGCGAGACGTCGAGAGATTGTTCCAGCCAAGTCCATTTTTCTTATAAAATGCCACGGGTGTTTGAATATTTATCAATGAATTGGAATCAATTCTTCAACTTTTGTAGCGCGGACGCAACAAATGGTCTTTACTTTGTTTGACACAAAGTATCGATTTGCCAAGGGGATGTTTTATGAGTTTTATGAAAGAGTTTCGTGAATTTGCCATGCGTGGCAACGTTGTTGATCTTGCAGTCGGTGTGATCATCGGTGCAGCTTTCGGCAAAATTGTGTCGTCGCTGGTCGCAGATATTATTATGCCACCACTGGGCCTGTTAATCGGCGGGGTGGATTTCAAGCAGTTTGAATGGGTTATACGCGAGGCTCAGGGTACAGTGCCTGCGGTTGTCATGAAGTATGGCGTGTTTATTCAAAACATTTTTGACTTCGTAATTGTTGCTCTGGCTATCTTCTGTGCAATCAAGTTGATGAACAAAATGCGTCGCAAAGAAGAAGCCGCGCCCGCTGAACCACCAAAACCAACGGCAGAAGAAACCCTGCTGACAGAAATCCGCGATTTGTTGAAACAACAACAAACGCCAAGATTGTAAAATCAGACTTCTCATAATTAAAAAAGCCATCATCAGATGGCTTTTTTAATGCTAGAAGGACAGTGCTAAGAACCCGAATAAATGCTTAGCACTGCCCTCCTGATAACCCTTCTTGCCGTTTTTCTCTTTTCTACGATAACTGCCTTTACCTTTGAGACTCTTTTCAACTCGTTGCCTGAACAACGGATCATGCAGCAGTGCTTGAATCGCGTTGTCCTGAATGACGCCTTTCTGATGCTTATAATTACTCATGTTACCCTCATAATTAACTTTATTGACTCGATATAATATTGGAGCAGCAGACTTATTTCTCTTTAATCGCCCCTGCCTCTAGCGCCTCAAGAATAGAGCAACTCGCGCTGGAATGCGAAGAGCCACAGCACGCTTTGCTTAGGCGCGTCAGTGAATCCTTCATTCGCTCTAATTCACTCAGCTTTGCTTCCACTTCTGCCAGTCTACTATCAACAATAGACTTGGATTCCTGACAAGTATGATGCGCCGGATCGATTCGCAAAGAAAGTAACTCCTTGATAGCCTCCAGCGTAAAACCTGTGGTTTTGGCATAACGAATGAAGCGCAGGCGCTGCAAATCGCGATGATTATATTGGCGATAGCCGGAATCGCTTCTTTCGCCACATTCCATCATGCCCTGCTTTTCATAGTAGCGAACCGTGTCTGTGGACACGTCTGCTAACTTAGCAAGCTCACCTATCTTATACATGCTACTTACCTCGCAATCTTTCAAGCAGCGGATTTTGATAATCACCGCGTAAGAAGTCGGTATTCTGACCAGCCTGCTGCAACCTTAGTTCAAGCAATTTTACTCTCTTCTCTAACTCAGTAAACCTGGCGTCATCTGCGGTCAGAGTTTGCAGTAAGGTATTAAGCTCCAGAGCTTCCTTTCTGTCCTGCAGTTCGGGCGGCAAGAAACCAGAGTTCTTCAGAATTCGATATGCCATTCTCAGTTCAAGCGGCACGTCACTGTCATCATCAAGAAGCAGGGGGCTACCGGCGCCGGGCAGATTATCCAATTCACCTTTATTTATAGCTTCCGCAATTTTTTGCTCAGCCATAGCATCACCAAGAAACATAATCTCTCCCGTTAGCGAAGTAATATGTATGAGAAAAGGATAACGCCTGGATAGGAAAAAGTTAGAGAAAAGATGCTTTCAAAAGAAGGTGAGAAACTGCAGGCGTAAAAAAACCGGGCAAGTGCCCGGTTTTTTCATGCATCTACAGATTATTCAGCAGTTGCTACTTCTGCTTGTGACTCTGCACGATCAACGAGCTCGATGTATGCCATCGGCGCATTGTCGCCTGCACGGAAACCACACTTAAGAATACGAGTGTAACCACCGGCACGGCTCGCGAAACGCGGGCCCAGTTCATTAAACAGTTTTGCCACGATCTCGTTATCACGAGTACGGGCGAATGCCAGACGACGATTTGCAACGTTGTCGGTCTTGGCAAGAGTAATCAGCGGCTCAACAACGCGACGCAGCTCTTTCGCTTTCGGCAGGGTCGTCTTGATGATTTCATGACGAACCAAAGAGCCGGCCATGTTACGGAACATAGCCTGTCTGTGGCTGCTGTTACGGTTCAGTTGACGACCACTCTTACGATGGCGCATGACCTTATCCTTCTCAGTAAAACCTTAACCTGTGATCCGGTTACTCGTCAGCGATGCTTGCTGGTGGCCAGTTTTCTAGGCGCATGCCCAGAGACAAACCACGGGAAGCAAGCACATCTTTAATCTCAGTAAGAGATTTTTTACCAAGGTTAGGCGTTTTAAGTAGCTCAACCTCAGTGCGCTGTACCAGATCACCGATGTAGTGGATTGCTTCTGCTTTGAGGCAGTTAGCAGAGCGGACAGTCAATTCCAGATCGTCAACAGGGCGCAACAAGATTGGATCGAACTCTGGCTTCTCTTCTTTAACTTCCGGCTGACGTACATCACGTAAATCAACGAAAGCTTCAAGTTGTTCAGCAAGAATGGTTGCCGCACGACGGATCGCCTCTTCAGGATCGATCGTACCGTTGGTTTCCATTTCGATAACCAGCTTGTCCAAATCGGTGCGCTGTTCTACACGCGCTGCTTCAACATTGTAGGCAATACGCTCTACAGGGCTGTAGCATGCATCTACTAACAGACGGCCAATTGGGCGCTCATCTTCTTCCGAATGAATTCGGGCAGACGCCGGCACATAACCACGACCGCGCTGAACTTTGATACGCATGCTAATAGCGGCGTTCTCATCGGTCAGGTGGCAGATAACGTGTTGCGGCTTGACGATTTCGACATCACCATCATGGGTAATGTCGGCTGCAGTCACAGGGCCAATGCCAGACTTATTCAGGGTAAGAATAACTTCATCTTTCCCTTGAACTCTCACCGCCAGCCCTTTCAGGTTGAGCAGGATCTCCAGGATATCTTCCTGTACGCCTTCTTTGGTGCTGTACTCATGCAGTACACCATCAATCTCAACCTCGGTCACCGCGCAACCCGGCATGGATGAAAGCAGAATACGGCGCAGTGCGTTGCCTAAAGTATGGCCAAAGCCACGTTCTAAAGGCTCAAGGGTCACCTTGGCGTGCGTCGAACTGACTTGCTCGATATCTACCAGGCGCGGTTTTAGAAACTCTGTCACAGAACCCTGCATTGTGTCCTCTCTTTGGTACTAAGCTTTACTTAGAGTAAAGCTCGACGATCAGGTGTTCGTTAATGTCAGCAGACAGATCAGTACGCTCAGGCTTACGCTTGAACACACCTTCCATCTTCGCAGCATCAACTTCAAGCCAAGTCGGCTTTTCACGCTGTTCAGCCAACTCCAAAGCGGCCTTAACGCGAGATTGCTTTTTAGCTTTCTCACGGATGCTGACAACGTCATTCGGAGATACCTGATAAGAAGCGATGTTAACAACGCGACCGTTTACCATAATAGCTTTGTGGCTAACTAACTGGCGAGATTCCGCACGAGTAGCGCCGAAGCCCATACGATAAACAACGTTGTCTAAACGCCCTTCAAGTAGTTGCAACAGGTTTTCACCGGTGTTGCCTTTCAGGCGAGCAGCTTCTTTATAATAGTTACGGAATTGACGCTCTAAGATGCCATAGATACGGCGAACTTTTTGCTTTTCACGCAACTGCACACCATAGTCAGACAGACGCGGTTTACGCGCACCATGCTGACCAGGAGCTTGTTCAATTTTACACTTGGTATCGATCGCTCGAACGCCAGATTTAAGGAATAAATCTGTGCCCTCACGACGGCTAAGCTTGAGCTTAGGACCCAAATATCTTGCCATTTTCTCTCTCCAACAATCCTAAAAGCAGCGTTATACGCGACGCTTTTTCGGCGGACGACAACCGTTATGAGGGATAGGAGTCACATCAGTAATATTAGTGATGCGGAAACCAGCCGCGTTTAACGCGCGGATAGTAGACTCACGACCAGGACCAGGTCCTTTAACCATAACTTCCAGATTCTTGATACCGTATTCTTTCACTGCGTCAGCGCAGCGCTCTGCTGCAACCTGAGCTGCGAACGGAGTGGATTTACGAGAACCACGGAAACCGGAACCACCAGCTGTTGCCCAACCCAAAGCATTACCCTGACGATCGGTAATGGTTACAATGGTGTTGTTGAAAGAAGCATGGATATGAGCCACGCCGTCAGAGACTTGTTTTCTTACACGTTTACGTGTACGAACAGGTGCCTTTGCCATTTATTCAATCACCCCGATTATTTCTTGATCGGTTTACGCGGACCCTTACGGGTACGTGCGTTAGTCTTAGTACGCTGACCGCGCACTGGAAGACCACGACGATGACGCAAACCACGATAAGTCCCAAGGTCCATAAGACGCTTGATGCTCAGGGTGACTTCACGACGCAGATCACCTTCAACAATGAACTTGGCAACTTCGTCACGCAGCTTTTCGATTTGCTCTTCAGACAGCTCACTGATCTTAACATTTTCAGCAATACCAGACGCTGCACAGATAGCCTGTGAACGGGTTTTACCGATGCCGTAGATCGAAGTTAATGCGATCACGGTATGTTTTTGATCAGGAATGTTAATGCCTGCTATACGGGCCACTATGCACTCCTACTATTTATATACGGCAACACCATTCTGAAAAGCCCGTTTTCAGGATACTCAAATAATGTTGCAGCTTACATACAAAAGATTGGCTGGCTAATCTAGCCAGCTCAACCCAACTTTGCAAGAAAAATATGCGAGATAATCAGCCTTGACGCTGTTTATGCTTCGGCTCGGCGCTGCAGATTACGCGAACGATACCGTTACGCTTAACGATTTTGCAGTTACGACATAATTTCTTGACGGAAGCACGAACTTTCATTTTTACTCTCCGTAACTTCGCAAACGCACCAGATTAGCGGTTATAGCCTTTCAGGTTTGCTTTCTTCAATGCAGACTCGTACTGACTTGACATCATCAGAGTTTGCACTTGAGCCATAAAGTCCATAATGACAACAACTACGATTAGTAGTGAGGTACCACCAAAGTAGAATGGCACTTTCATTGCGTCACGCATGAACTCCGGGATAAGGCAGATGAAAGTAATATACATCGCACCAATTAAGGTTAAACGAGTCATTACTTTATCGATGTACTTCGCCGTTTGCTCTCCCGGACGAATTCCTGGTACAAATGCACCGGACTTCTTCAGGTTATCTGCTGTCTCGCGAGGGTTGAAAACCAACGCAGTGTAAAAGAAACAGAAGAAGATGATTGCAGTCGCATAGAGTAACACATAAAGCGGTTGCCCAGGCTGCAAATACAGCGAAATCGTAGTCAGCCAGTTCCAACCAGTCCCGCCCCCAAACCATGATGCAATCGTGGCAGGGAACAGAATAATGCTGGAAGCGAAGATCGCTGGGATAACCCCGGCCATATTCACTTTCAACGGTAAGTGCGTGCTCTGTGCTGCATAAACACGACGACCCTGTTGGCGTTTAGCATAGTTAACAACGATACGACGTTGACCACGCTCTACGAACACAACAAAGAAAGTCACTGCAAACACTAAAACTGCAACCAACAGCAACAGGAGGAAGTGCAGGTCGCCTTGCCGAGCTTGTTCGATAGTATGAGCTACTGCCGGTGGTAGACCTGCTACGATACCCGCGAAGATTATGATTGAGATACCGTTACCGATACCGCGTTCAGTAATCTGTTCACCTAACCACATCAGGAACATTGTCCCGGTAACTAAGCTAACAACAGCAGTAAAGTAGAAGGCAAAGCCTGGGTTTAATACCAGGCCTTGCATACCAGGCATGTTCGGTAAACCGGTAGCAATACCGATTGACTGAAACACAGCTAATACCAGCGTACCGTAGCGGGTGTACTGGCTAATCTTACGACGGCCAGCCTCCCCTTCTTTCTTTATCTCTGCTAACGCTGGATGAACCACCGTCAGCAGCTGGATAATAATCGATGCCGAAATGTACGGCATGATACCCAATGCAAAGATAGAAGCACGGCTGAGAGCACCACCAGAGAACATGTTAAACATTTCAATGATGGTGCCTCTTTGCTGCTCGAGCAATTTGGCAAGTACAGTGGCATCAATACCAGGGATCGGAATAAAAGAGCCGATACGGAAAACGATCAACGCACCGATAACAAACAAAAGTCTGCGCTTCAGTTCGCCTAGTCCACCCTTGGCACTTTGGAAATCTAACCCCGGTTGCTTAGCCATCTGCTACTTATTCCTCAATTTTACCGCCAGCAGCTTCGATAGCAGCACGAGCGCCTTTGGTGACACGCAAACCACGCAGAGTTACCGCACGACCAACTTCGCCAGAAAGAATAACTTTCGCGAACTCGATCTGGATACCAACTACGTTAGCGGCTTTCAGCGTGCTCAGGTCGATTACGTCGCCTTCTACAAGAGCAAGTTCAGACAGACGAACTTCTGCCGTGATCATTGCTTTGCGAGAGGTGAAGCCGAATTTCGGCAAACGACGGTATAAAGGCATCTGACCACCTTCAAAACCACGACGTACGCCACCACCAGAACGTGAGTTCTGACCTTTGTGACCACGACCGCCGGTTTTACCTAGGCCAGAACCAATACCACGACCTACACGCTTCGGCGCTTGTTTGGCACCTTCAGCCGGAGACAGAGTATTTAAACGCATCTCTTACTCCTCAACCTTAACCATGTAGGAAACCAGGTTGATCATACCGCGTACAGCAGGAGTATCCTCACGCTCTACAGTATGACCAATACGACGCAGACCTAAGCCTAACAGCGTTGCCTTGTGTTTCGGCAAGCGGCCAATAGAGCTGCGAGTTTGTGTTACTTTAATAGTCTTTGCCATGGTTAATTACCCCAGAATTTCTTCAACGGATTTACCACGCTTGGCAGCGACCATTTGTGGGGATTTCATATTTGCCAGAGCGTCGATAGTTGCACGAACCACGTTGATCGGGTTTGTAGAACCATAAGCTTTAGCCAATACGTTATGCACCCCAGCGACTTCCAGGACGGCACGCATTGCACCACCGGCGATAATACCGGTACCTTCGGAAGCCGGCTGCATGAACACACGGGAACCCGTATGAGCACCTTTAACTGGGTGCTGCAGGGTGCCGCTGTTCAGCGCGACATTCATCATGTTGCGACGGGCTTTTTCCATCGCTTTCTGGATCGCTGCCGGAACTTCGCGTGCTTTGCCGTAGCCAAAACCAACGCGACCGTTACCATCACCAACTACTGTCAGTGCGGTAAAGCTGAAGATACGGCCACCTTTTACGGTTTTAGATACGCGGTTTACCGCGATCAGCTTTTCCTGCAGTTCGCCAGCTTGTTTTTCGATGTGAGCCATCTTAAACCTCTTCCTTAGAACTGAAGGCCAGCTTCACGGGCAGCATCTGCCAGTGCCTGGACTCGACCATGATATTGGAAACCGGAACGGTCAAAGGATACTTTCGTGATCCCTTTTTCCAATGCGCGTTCTGCGATAGCTTTACCTACAGCAGTGGCAGCATCTTTGTTGCCGGTATACTTCAGTTGCTCAGTAATAGTTTTTTCTACAGTTGATGCAGCAACTAATACTTCAGAACCGTTTGGTGCGATAACCTGTGCGTAAATATGACGCGGGGTACGATGTACCACCAGACGTGTCGCACCCAATTCTTTGAGCTTGCGGCGTGCGCGGGTCGCACGACGGATACGAGCAGATTTCTTATCCATAGTGTTACCTTACTTCTTCTTAGCCTCTTTGGTACGCACGACTTCGTCGGCGTAACGGACACCCTTGCCTTTATAAGGCTCAGGACGACGGTAGGCACGTAAATCTGCTGCAACCTGACCGATAACTTGTTTATCAGCGCCTTTCAGCACGATTTCAGTTTGGGTCGGACATTCAGCAGTGATGCCTTCCGGCAGCTGGTGATCTACTGGGTGAGAGAAGCCTAAAGCTAAATTCACCACATTGCCTTTAACGGCAGCACGATAACCAACGCCAACCAATTGAAGCTTTTTAGTGAAGCCGTCGGTAACACCAACAACCATTGCATTCAACAGTGCACGAGTTGTACCCGCTTGGGCCCAACCGTCAACAAAACCTTCACGTGGAGCGAAAGTGATGGTGTTTTCTTCCTGTTTAACTACAACGGCGTCATGGATAGTACGTGACAGCTCGCCGTTTTTACCCTTAATCGTAATAACCTGACCGTTGAGTTTTACCTCTACGCCGGCAGGAATGACGACGGGTGCTTTTGCAACACGAGACATTCTTTCCTCCCGATTAAGCTACGTAGCAGATAATCTCGCCACCAAGACCAGCCTGGCGAGCTGCACGATCAGTCATAACACCTTTAGAGGTAGAAATAACAGCGATACCCATACCGGCCATAACTTTTGGCAGCTCATCTTTTTTCTTATAGATGCGCAGACCTGGACGGCTGATACGTTGAATGCTTTCTACCACTGCCTTGCCCTGGAAGTACTTCAGTACTAATTCCAGTTCAGGTTTGGCGTCGCCTTCGATTTTAAATTCTTCAATATAACCTTCTTCCTTCAGCACGTTGGCAATTGCCACTTTCAGCTTGGAGGAAGGCATGGTGACCGCAACTTTGTTCGCGGCTTGACCGTTACGGATACGGGTCAGCATATCCGCGATCGGATCTTGCATGCTCATCTGTCTTTACTCCCGTGATTCAATTGGTGAAAATTACCAGCTAGCCTTTTTAAGACCCGGAATTTCACCGCGCATAGCGGCTTCACGGACCTTAATACGGCTCAACCCGAACTTCCGCAGGAAAGCATGCGGACGACCAGTTTGACGGCAGCGGTTACGCTGACGAGACGGGCTGGAATCACGCGGCAGAGACTGCAGCTTAAGAACCGCATCCCAACGATCTTCGTCGGAAGAGTTCACACCAGAGATAATAGCTTTCAATTCCTCGCGTTTAGCGCGGTATTTGTCAGCCAGTTTCACGCGAACGACTTCGCGTGCTTTCATGGATTGCTTAGCCATTAGTAACCCTGCCTTACTTGCGGAACGGGAAGTTAAAGGCAGCCAGCAGAGCGCGGCCTTCATCATCGGATTTCGCAGTAGTGGTGATAGTAATATCTAAACCACGAACGCGATCGACTTTATCATAATCGATTTCCGGGAAGATGATCTGTTCACGCACGCCCATGCTGTAGTTACCACGACCATCGAAAGACTTAGCAGACAAGCCGCGGAAGTCACGAATACGTGGAACAGCAATAGAGACCAGACGCTCAAAGAACTCCCACATGCGTTCGCCACGCAGAGTTACTTTACAGCCGATCGGATAGCCCTGACGGATTTTGAAGCCTGCAACTGATTTGCGTGCTTTGGTGATCAACGGTTTTTGACCGGAGATCGCTGCCAGGTCAGCTGCTGCATTATCCAGCAGTTTCTTGTCAGCGATCGCTTCACCTACACCCATGTTCAGGGTGATCTTCTCGACCCGAGGGACTTGCATGACAGAATTGTAACCAAACTCAGTCATGAGTTTTTTTACGACATCGTCTTTGTAGTAATCATGCAGTTTCGCCATCGTACTACTCCAAATTACTTGATAGTTTCGCTGTTAGACTTGAAGAAACGGACTTTTTTGCCGTCTTCGAATCTAAAGCCTACACGGTCAGCCTTACCGGTTGCCGCGTTGAAGATAGCAACGTTAGAAACCTGAATTGCAGCTTCTTTTTCAACGATGCCGCCTGGTTGGTTCAGAGCCGGTACAGGCTTCTGATGTTTTTTAACCAGGTTGATACCTTCAACAATGACCTTACCAGAAGACAGGACATTTTTTACTTTACCGCGCTTACCTTTATCTTTGCCGGTAAGCAGGATAACTTCGTCATCACGACGGATTTTCGCTGCCATGGTTCGCTCCTTAGAGTACTTCTGGTGCCAGAGAGATAATTTTCATGAACTTCTCATTACGCAGTTCACGAGTTACCGGCCCAAAAATACGCGTGCCGATTGGCTGCTCGCTGTTATTGTTTAAAATAACGCATGCATTACCATCGAAGCGAATGACAGAACCGTCCGGGCGACGAACACCCTTCTTGGTGCGCACCACTACCGCCTTCAGCACATCGCCTTTCTTCACCTTACCGCGAGGAATTGCTTCCTTGATGGTAATTTTGATGATGTCGCCGACGCCTGCGTAGCGACGGTGCGAGCCACCTAGAACCTTGATACACATTACGCGACGTGCACCGGAGTTGTCGGCCACGGTCAGCATAGTCTGTTCTTGGATCATGTTAGTGCTCCGCTAATGTCAACTACAACTTTAGGACCCAGGAATAGGTCGTTAAGAAATCCCCATAAATGAGGGCGCGGCATTATAACACCGGTTCCAGATTATGGGTAGAAAAAATAAACGGCCCACAGTTATGAGCCGTTTATCTATTTTTGAGACGACGAGTCTATTACAGAATCGCTTTCTCTACAACGCGAACCAGTGTCCAAGACTTAGTCTTAGACAGCGGACGGCATTCGCTAATTTCAACGACGTCGCCGATACCGCATTCGTTGTTCTCGTCATGTACGTGCAGCTTAGTCGTACGCTTGATGAATTTACCGTAGATTGGGTGTTTCACAAAACGTTCAATCGCAACAACGATGGATTTCTCCATTTTGTCACTGATAACACGACCTTGCAGAGTACGGATCTTGTCACTCATTACGCACCCGCCTTTTCAGTCAGTAAAGTCTTCACACGTGCAACATCACGACGCACTTGTTTCAACAGGTGTGTTTGCTGCAACTGGCCACTTGCCGTTTGCATGCGCAGGTTAAACTGCTCACGCAAAAGGTTAAGAAGCTCAGTGTTCAGCTCTTCCACGCTTTTTTCGCGCAGCTCTTGTGCTTTCATTACATCACCGTCTTAGTTACAAAGGTGGTTTTGATAGGCAGTTTGGCTGCTGCCAGCTGGAAGGCTTCACGAGCCAGCTCTTCAGGCACACCGTCCATTTCGTACAGGACTTTACCAGGCTGGATCAAGGCAACCCAATACTCCACGTTACCTTTACCTTTACCCATACGAACTTCCAGTGGCTTCTCGGTGATCGGTTTGTCCGGGAATACACGGATCCAGATCTTACCTTGACGCTTAACTGCACGGGTCATCGCACGACGTGCTGCTTCAATTTGACGAGCAGTCAGACGACCACGGCCAACAGCTTTTAGACCGTAAGTGCCGAAGCTCACATCCGTACCTTGCGCAAGACCACGGTTGCGGCCTTTGTGCACCTTACGGAATTTTGTACGCTTTGGTTGTAACATCAGCGACTCTCCTTACTTGCGGCCTTTACGCTGCTGCTTTTTAGGTTGAGCAGCCGGTTCCGGTTGTTCAACTGCAGCCATACCACCCAGGATCTCACCTTTGAAGATCCATACCTTAACGCCGATTACACCATAAGTGGTGTGCGCTTCAGATGTGTTGTAATCGATATCCGCACGCAGAGTGTGCAACGGAACACGACCTTCACGGTACCATTCAGTACGCGCGATTTCAGCACCGCCAAGACGGCCGCTTACTTCAACTTTGATACCTTTAGCGCCAAGACGCATTGCGTTCTGTACAGCACGCTTCATAGCACGACGGAACATAACGCGACGTTCCAGCTGTGAAGTGATGCTGTCAGCAACCAATTTAGCGTCAAGTTCCGGCTTGCGGACTTCGGCGATGTTAATTTGCGCAGGAACGCCAGCGATATCCGCTACGACCTTACGCAGTTTTTCGACATCTTCACCTTTCTTGCCGATAACGATGCCAGGACGAGCGGTGTGAATAGTCACACGGATGCTCTTCGCTGGACGCTCGATAACGATGCGAGAAACGGAAGCTTTCGACAATTCTTTAGTCAAGAACTGGCGAACTTTAAAGTCGCTGTCCAGGTTGTCAGCGAATTCTTTGGTATTTGCATACCAAGTAGAGTTCCAAGGTTTGACAATACCTAGTCGAATACCATTAGGATGTACTTTCTGACCCATTGCTAGTCTCCAGAGTCTCAGCGATCGGACACAACCACAGTAATGTGGCTGGTGCGCTTCAGAATGCGATCTGCACGACCTTTAGCACGCGGCATAATGCGCTTCATGCTTGGGCCTTCGTCTACGAAAATCTTCGTGACTTTCAGATCATCGATGTCAGCGCCATCGTTGTGTTCTGCGTTAGCAATGGCAGACTCTAGTACCTTCTTAACCAAACCAGCAGCTTTCTTGTTGGTGTAGGCCAAAGTTTCCAGAGCTTGCGACACTTTCTTACCGCGGATCAGGTCAGCAACAAGGCGAACCTTCTGAGCAGAAGAACGAGCGTGGCGATGTTTAGCGATAGTTTCCATCTCTTCCTCCTACCTTAGCGCTTTTTAGCTTTTTTATCAGCCGCATGGCCGCGATAAGTACGAGTCGGCGCGAATTCACCCAGTTTGTGACCGACCATTTCGTCGGAAACAAATACTGGTACGTGCTGACGACCATTATGGACAGCGATGGTCAAACCGATCATGTTAGGAAAGATCGTTGAACGACGGGACCAAGTGCGCAAAGGCTTCTTGTCACCGCTTTCCACCGCTTTCTCTACCTTCTTCAGCAAGTGCAGGTCAATAAAAGGACCTTTCTTGAGAGAACGTGGCATGGCTTATCCTCTAATTATTTTTTGCTACGGCGACGTACAATGAATTTATCAGTACGCTTGTTGCTACGGGTCTTCTTACCTTTGGTCTGAACGCCCCACGGGGTTACCGGGTGCTTACCAAAGTTACGACCTTCACCACCACCGTGTGGGTGATCGACTGGGTTCATCGCAGTACCGCGAACGGTAGGACGAATACCACGCCAACGTGCAGCACCTGCTTTACCCAGAACGCGAAGCATATGTTCAGCGTTACCGACTTCACCTAAGGTGGCGCGGCAATCAACTTGAACTTTACGCATTTCGCCAGAGCGCAGACGCAGAGTTACGTAGGAACCGTCACGTGCAACGATCTGAACGTAGGCACCAGCAGAACGAGCCATCTGGCCACCCTTACCTGGTTTCATTTCTACGTTATGAACCGTTGAACCTACTGGGATGTTGCGCATAGGCAGGGCGTTACCTGTCTTAATTGCTGCATCAACGCCAGATTGGATCTGGTCACCCACTTTCAGGCCTTTCGGCGCCAGGATATAACGGCGTTCGCCGTCTTTGTACAGAACCAGAGCGATATTCGCTGAACGGTTCGGATCGTACTCCAGACGCTCAACCACTGCTGCGATACCGTCTTTGTTGCGTTTGAAGTCAACCAGACGATAATGCTGCTTGTGGCCACCACCGATATGACGGGTGGTGATACGGCCATTGTTGTTACGACCACCGCTTTTGCTCAGTTTTTCAAGCAGCGGGGCATAAGGTTTACCCTTGTGCAACTCCTGGTTAACCACTTTAACAACATGGCGGCGGCCCGGAGATGTAGGTTTACATTTAACAATTGCCATTGTTCAAACTCCTCCGACTTACTCTGCGCCGCTGATGAAGTCCAGATTCTGGCCTTCTTTCAGGGTAACGTAAGCTTTTTTCCAGTCGCTACGACGACCAACACGCTGACCGTGACGCTTCACTTTGCCTTTAACAAGCAGGGTGTTAACGTCTTCGACTTCGACTTCAAACAGTTTCTTAACCGCAGCTTTGATTTCTGCTTTAGTCGCGTCTTTGGCAACTTTGAGAACGATGGTGTTGTTCTTTTCCATCGCAGTAGAAGCTTTTTCAGAAACGTGCGGCGCGCGCAGCACTTTCAGCAGACGTTCTTCACGAATCATGCCAGCATCTCCTCAACTTGCTTCACCGCGTCAGAAGTCATAACGACTTTGTCGAAGGCGATCAGGCTTACTGGATCGATACCTGCTACATCACGTACATCAACCTTGTACAGGTTGCGTGCGGCCAGGAACAGGTTCTCGTCGACTTCGCCAGTTACAATCAGCACGTCTTCCAGAGCCATGTCTTTCAGTTTCTGTGCCAGCAGCTTAGTTTTAGGCGCTTCTACAGAGAACTGCTCGACTACGATCAAGCGATCTTGACGTACCAGTTCGGACAGAATGCTTTTCAGCGCGCCGCGGTACATCTTTTTATTTACTTTTTGACTGTGGTCCTGTGGCTTTGCAGCGAAGGTAACACCACCGGAACGCCAGATTGGGCTCTTTACAGAACCTGCTCGCGCACGGCCAGTACCTTTCTGACGCCATGGTTTTTTACCGGAACCAGTTACTTCAGCACGGGTCTTCTGAGCGCGAGTACCTTGACGGGCACCTGCTGCATACGCAACAACGACCTGGTGTACCAGCGCTTCATTGAAATCACGCCCGAAGGTAGTTTCGGAAACAGTCAGCGCGCTTTGCGCGTCTTTCACTACTAATTCCATTCCTATCTCCTCGACGTTAAGCCTTAACAGCAGGTTTAACGATCAGGTTGCCACCGGTAGCACCCGGAACAGCACCCTTGACCAGCAGCAGGTTGCGCTCAGCGTCAACACGTACTACGTCCAGGCTTTGAACGGTTACACGCTCGTTACCCAGTTGGCCTGCCATTTTCTTGCCTTTGAACACTTTGCCCGGAGTCTGGTTCTGACCGATAGAACCCGGAACACGGTGAGACAAGGAGTTACCGTGGGTAGCGTCTTGGGTACGGAAATTCCAGCGCTTAACTGTGCCAGCAAAACCTTTACCTTTAGAAGTACCGGTAACATCTACTTTCTTAACGTCTGCGAAAATTTCAACGCTAATGTCCTGACCTGCAGTAAATTCTTCACCTTCTGCAAGGCGGAATTCCCACAGACCGCGGCCAGCTTCTACGCCAGCTTTAGCGAAGTGACCCGCTTCTGGTTTAGTTACACGGTTAGCTTTTTTGCTACCAGTAGTAACTTGCACAGCACGGTAACCGTCGTTGTCCAGGTCTTTGACCTGAGTAACGCGGTTTGCTTCAATTTCGATAACGGTTACTGGGATAGAAACACCATCTTCTGTGAAGATACGTGTCATACCCACTTTCTTACCGACTAAACCAATCATTGTTTCAACCTCTCAATCGCTCAATGACCCTGATTAACCCAGGCTGATCTGCACGTCTACACCAGCAGCCAGATCCAGACGCATCAGAGCATCAACGGTTTTCTCGGTTGGCTCAACGATGTCAACCAGACGCTTGTGAGTGCGAATCTCATACTGATCGCGCGCATCTTTATTGACGTGCGGAGAAATCAGAATGGTAAAGCGCTCTTTGCGGGTCGGCAGCGGGATTGGACCACGAACTTGCGCACCAGTGCGCTTCGCAGTCTCAACGATTTCCGCAGTTGATTGATCGATCAAACGATGATCAAACGCTTTCAGGCGGATACGGATTCTTTGGTTCTGCATGAGACCAGAGCTCCAATTATTTTAAACGTAAATAATTACTCCTCAAACCCATTTCGATTGATGGGAGAGTGTAATCGTTCTTCATATAACCCCCATATCGGGAGTATTGTTTGATTAGCGGTACAGCATTGCTAATCAACTAATCCTTATCGAATTAGGCTTACCAAGATTAGGTAAGCCCGCGCATTATACGTAAATAGAGGTAGGAAGCAACCAATACGGCAAACAAAATGCTTTTATTTTGCACTCATCACTTTCCAGCACTGATCGCAGAACGGCTTTTTAAGCCCCTCAAAAGACAAAAACCTCTCGTCCCCTCCCCCTCTCTGCTGATAACTTGCGCTGAAGGATTAGCCAGCAATCGGCTTAGATACCCTTCATGGAGGAAGGCAAAATGGATGAATGGCAGTTACTTGGTGGTGCTGTAGTATCGCAGGGTTGGTTTTACCACAGCGGCATCACTCTCTTCGGGTTGCTTGCCGGCAGCTTTCTCAATGTGGTGGTTTACCGTATCCCTTTGATTATTGCTCGAGCGGAAAGAATTACCACACACAGATTTAATCTTTGTTTCCCTTCTTCTCACTGCCCTGCCTGCCAACACACTTTGCGGTGTTGGCATAACGTTCCGCTGCTCAGTTGGTTGGTTTTGAAAGGGAGATGCCACTACTGTCAGAGTAAGATCCCTGGCTCTTACCCTCTTAATGAAGGTCTGTGCGCCCTAGGCTTTTTAGCACTTTCTTTCATGCTCTCAACCCCAGCGGCTTTATGCGCCGCACTTATCTTGTTTTGGTTTCTGTTGGCGCTGAGCCTGATTGACCTTGCCACATCCTTGCTGCCGGATAGCCTGACATTGCCGCTGCTGTGGGCAGGTTTGCTGGTCAATTCATTCTTAGGCAACGTGGCGCTGCAAGATGCAGTTTATGGCGCGGCGGCCGGATACTTGTCTTTATGGTTTTTATACTGGGGAGTCAAAATAGTCACAGGTAAGGAAGGGATGGGATATGGTGACTTCAAGCTGCTTGCGGCACTCGGCGCCTGGGTTGGCTGGCAAATGTTACCGCACTTATGCATGTTGGCTGCGTTGACGGGAATGGTGTTCGCACTGGTAAGCAAAAGGAGAAATCACATGACTAAGCAAATTCCGTTCGGCCCGAGCTTAGCCTCTGCGGGGCTTATTATGTATATCAGCCAGCAGAGTGACCCTGTCTGGCTGACGTTCTAATAAAGCACATCGCTATTTCTGTGATTCTTCTTTGAGTTGAGACTGAAGGTAGTTTTGGATCCCCACGCGCCCAATGAGTTCGAGCTCGGTCTCAATCCAATCAATGTGATGTTCTTCGTCAGCGAGGATGTTAATCATCAAATCACGGCTAACGTAGTCGTGGACTGTATCGGCGTAGGCGATTGCCTCACGCAAGTCTTTGGCCCCGTCGAGCTCAAGCAGTAAATCTGACTTCAGCATCTCCTCAACATCTTCCCCGATATTGAGTTTGCCGAGATCTTGCAAATTAGGAATGCCTTCCAAGAAGAGAATGCGCTCGATATAGAGGTCCGCATGCTTCATCTCATCAATTGACTCATGGTATTCGATGCCATTAAGTCTCATCAGACCCCAGTTTTTAAACATTCGGGCGTGCAAAAAATACTGATTGATTGCAACCAGTTCATTTCCTAGAAGTTTATTGAGGTGTGCAATGACTTTTTTATCGCCTTTCATAGGTAACTCCTCCGTTCCGGTATCTAAAGCGTAGATCCGGTTCAGAGTAAGTCAAAGAAAAGGCTTACATTTGGCGAGGTATTTTTAAGCGATATTGTCGAATTGTGGAATCTGCTGCAATTCGTCTTCCATTATCTGGCGCGCGACGCGGATACATTTACCGCACTGCGTACCTACCGGAACAAAACTTCTAAGCTGCTGGAACGTTTGGGGCTGATAGCGACGAACTGCCTGACGGATTGTTTTATCACTAACGCTATTACATAAACACACGTACATAGAAACCACACATCGAACAAAACCTGAGCTAACTGTAAATGAGAATCGTTATTACTGCAACACTCAGGCATAAAAAAAGGGTGCCGAAGCACCCTCTTTTCTATTGCAGAAATTATCAGCGATTAAGCGATAACTTTAGCAACAACACCTGCACCAACAGTACGGCCACCTTCACGGATTGCGAAACGCA
>NZ_JAWUDN010000017.1:0-4373 GCF_044430645.1 Ewingella allii
GTAGGGAACTGCCAGGCATCAAATAAAGTAAGAAACCCCAGCCGAAAGGCCGGGGTTTTTTGCTATGTGGGACACGGTAAATAAAACTTCATACATTCCTCCTTAATTCTCTTAAAGATCCTCCCTATCTTAAAAACTCAATCAAACTCTATAAGCCGTAAACCGCTGGATCAGTTAAACTGGGCATAATTGAGTAACGAATGAGTAATTTGGTTATGCCGATCCAAGGTACATCTTTAAAGGCTTTCAATACCTTTGCTATCAACGCTAATGCTAACGCCGTAATAACGGCTTCGACGCCCGCGGAATTATCAGCAGCCTGGCTTGAGGCCAAAAAATCGAACAAGCCATTCTTATTATTGGGCGAAGGCAGTAACGTTCTGTTTTTAAATGATTTCTGTGGTGACATTGTTCTGAATCGCATTCTTGGAATTGATATTAAAGAGAATGATCATGAGTGGTTATTGCATGTAGGCGCAGGTGAGAATTGGCACCAGTTAGTCGTTTCAACGCTAGAGAAGAATATCCCCGGACTCGAAAACTTAGCCTTGATCCCTGGCTGTGTGGGATCGGCGCCTATTCAGAACATTGGCGCTTACGGCATTGAGCTGCAAAACGTCTGTGATTATGTCGACTTACTTAACTTAGCAACCGGCAAGATTAGCCGTATTGATGCCAGCGAATGCCAGTTCGGCTACCGTGAAAGCATCTTCAAACATGGGTATCGCGATGGTTTTGCTATCGTGGCGGTGGGGCTACGGTTGAGTAAGGATTGGCATCCAAAGCTGACTTACGGTGATTTAACCCGTCTGGATGCTGTCAGCGTAACCCCGCAGCAAATATTCGATTCAGTGTGTCATATGCGTCGCAGTAAGCTTCCAGACCCTAAAGTGACAGGGAATGCAGGGAGCTTCTTTAAGAATCCTATTGTCGATGCCTTTATCGCTGATGCTCTGAAGAACCAGTACCCGGCCATGCCTTATTACCCACAGGCCGACGGCACGGTTAAGCTTGCCGCAGGTTGGTTAGTCGAAATGGCTGGTCTGAAGGGAACAAGCTTAGGTGGCGCGGGTGTTCATCAACAGCAGGCGCTGGTGCTGGTGAATATAGACGGTGCAACCGGAGCGGACATTAAATGTTTGGCAAAACTGGTGCGAGAAACCGTCGCAGAGCGTTTTGGTGTGTATTTAGAGCCAGAGGTTCGCTTTATATCGTCAGTGGGTGAAGTCAACGCTGTTGAGGCGCTTTCATGAAAGATATCACCGTACCTCTCCACCTTATCTCCATCCTTTCCGACGGCGAGTTCCACTCTGGCGAGCAGTTAGGCACAGAGTTAGGCATGAGCCGTGCCGCCATCAACAAGCACATACAGACGGTCAGGGACTGGGGAGTTGATATCTTTACCGTTCCTGGTAAGGGCTACAGTCTGCCTGCACCCATTCAATTGCTCGACGAGCAGCAGATCCTCTCCTTCCTGCCGGAAGGACGAGTCAGCGTGCTGCCTGTTATCGACTCGACTAACCAGTATCTGTTAGATCGTATCACCACACTGGCGTCTGGTGATGCCTGCGTGGCGGAGTATCAGCAAGCAGGCCGTGGAAGAAGAGGGCGAAAATGGTTCTCTCCTTTCGGCTCCAATCTTTACCTCTCTATGTATTGGAAGCTGGAACAAGGTCCGGCTGCGGCAATGGGCCTGAGTTTGGTGATCGGCATCATTATGGCCGAAGTGCTGCAAAAGTTGGGGGCGGAGGATGTTCGCGTTAAATGGCCAAACGATCTCTACCTTAAAGATCGCAAACTTGCCGGTATTCTAGTGGAGTTAACAGGGAAAACCGGCGATGCGGCGCATCTGGTTATTGGCGCCGGCATCAACTTGAAAATGCGTGAGCCTTCTGCCGATAGCATTGATCAAGGTTGGATAAATCTGCAAGAAGCTGGCGTGAATATCGATCGCAACCAGCTCACGGCGACATTACTCTCTGAGCTGCGTCTGGCACTGCGCCAGTTTGAGATTGATGGGTTAGCCCCGTTCATTAGCCGCTGGCGCAGTCTGGATAATTTTATCGATCGCCCAGTTAAGCTATTGATTGGCGAGCAGGAAATTCATGGCATTGAGCGAGGTATCGATCAGCAAGGTGCATTACTGCTCGAACAAGACGGGGTAATTAAGCCATACATTGGTGGCGAGATATCTCTGCGCGGTAGGTAACAAGTCGAAGTTAGATTGCATTAAAAAGGAGGGCTTTTGCCCTCCTTTGTCATTTCCTTAATCGAACACTCTCCACCGCGTGGTTTGCGCTCTTGGTCATTATCAGACTAGCGCGCTCGCGAGTTGGGAGGATATTCTCTTTTAAATTCAAACCGTTGATCTCATTCCACAGTTGCGTAGCGATCTTCACTGCCTCTTCCTCTGGCAGCTTCGCATAATGGTGGAAATAAGAATCTGGGTCGGCAAAAGCACCCTGACGGAATTTAAGGAAACGATTGATATACCAGCTTTGTAATAGGTCTGCAGGTGCATCGACGTAAATAGAGAAATCGACGAAGTCAGACACAAAGACATGGTGGGGATCGTGTGGGTAATCCATCCCGCTTTGTAAGACATTCAGACCTTCTAAAATAAGAATGTCTGGCTGCTCAATGACTTTGTTGCCATCTGGGATCACATCATAAATCAGGTGCGAATAGACCGGAGCGGTAACGCTCTTGGCGCCGGACTTAACCTCTGACACAAAGTTAACTAACTGATGCATATCATAAGATTGCGGGAAGCCTTTCTTCTTCATGATCCCACGTTCTTGCAGCGTCTTATTCGGGTACAGGAATCCGTCGGTGGTAATTAACTCGACCGTCCTATGCTCGGGCCAGCGGCTCAGAAGGGCTTGTAGAACGCGAGCCGTCGTACTCTTTCCTACCGCGACACTGCCCGCAATCCCAATGACATAAGGGATTTTCTGACCATCTGTGCCTAAGAACTGCTCTAAGACTGCCTGGCGGCGAAGGTTCGAACTGATGTAAAAATTAAGAAGGCGTGAAAGCGGCAAATAGATTTGCGCAACCTCCTCCAAGGATAGATCCTCATTGATGCCTTTTAATTTCGCGATCTCAGCTTCCTTTAGTGTTAACGGAACCGAGTCACGTAAGGCTGCCCATTGAGCTCTGTCGAACTGTAGATAAGGGGTTGCCAAGGATAAGTCTCTTTTATTCATAAGTTAAAATCTGCCTGTTAGCGCAGGTCAGGAAAGGCGCCGCACGCCAAGTCCAGACAGTAAACCAGCTGCCCATTATAGACAGCTAAATTTTCGTCGTAGACATTTTTCTTATACCTTATCGAATTCTTTGATTGGGTTAAAAATTTTTAACTAAAGTCATAAATCCGCATTTTTATACCTTGGCATCCTGATTGGCAGGCTGCTTTGCGTTATCTCAAGGAAATATCTGTGTTGAATACAGATTAAAAAGAGATAACGGCTAATTAGCGCCGCTTGGGTTTCCAGAGCCAAGCAGATTCGGGCCTGTGGATGGCAAGGGCCAGCAAAAGGCGGTAAAAGTTAAAAAATTCATTTTGCATAATATTTGGGCGAGAAAGGGGCTGGATACGCTGTTTTCCTCAGTTTTTGCATAAAACATGACCGATAGAGCAAAAGTCGCAATTTTTTTGTTGCATCCCCCGCCGAGTCTCCCTAGAATGCGCAGCACTTGATGCCGGCATAGCTCAGTTGGTAGAGCAACTGACTTGTAATCAGTAGGTCCCGAGTTCGACTCTTGGTGCCGGCACCAATCAAGTACTTAAAATCTGGTGGGGTTCCCGAGCGGCCAAAGGGAGCAGACTGTAAATCTGCCGTCATCGACTTCGAAGGTTCGAATCCTTCCCCCACCACCAAACAAGCCTTATCATTAAGGCAACTTATGAGGCCAAGCGCTTTGTAAGTGAAGATGAGGTGTTAAGTGTCTCATTTCCTTATCCCCGTCTTCTCGTTCTTCAGAACAATCAGGTAGCCGAGTTCCAGGATGCGGGCATCGTATAATGGCTATTACCTCAGCCTTCCAAGCTGATGATGTGGGTTCGATTCCCACTGCCCGCTCCAAGTATGTGCTGATATAGCTCAGTTGGTAGAGCGCACCCTTGGTAAGGGTGAGGTCGGCAGTTCGAATCTGCCTATCAGCACCACTTCCCAATTCTCTCCCTCCTGATTTTCTTTCTGTAAAATAATTCATCAAGCAAATGCTTGGTTGATGTGGTGATACCACCGATTTAACCGTGTCTTAGAGGGACAATCGATGTCTAAAGAAAAGTTTGAACGTACAAAACCGCACGTTAACGTTGGTACTATCGGCCACGTTGACCACGGTAAAACTACCCTGACTGCTGC
>NZ_JAWUDN010000018.1:0-2678 GCF_044430645.1 Ewingella allii
CTGCCGCCGAAGTTTAAGCCGACGCCCACCGAGCCGCCGTGGCTCTCATTTTTACCGTCCAGCACCGAGGTGTTGGTGGCCGAAATCAGGTTCACGTCGCGGTTGGCGATAAGCCCGATATCCTCACGACGGTCGTTACTTACTCAATTTTCTAACCATGTTAAAGAGCAACCGCGACAAATGCAGCATTAAAATGAGCGCAAAAAAAACGCAACTTATTGTTTTATAATAATTATACATGGCTTGACGCTTTCAGTTGAGTCGTTTGGCTTATCTGAAGGCGTCAGCTATTTCCTGACCGTCAGTTACCGCCCCAACGGCGGCAGACCGAACCCCAGCGCGCAGCTGACGATTAAGGGGAAGTGGCTGGAATGGCTAGGGTTTATTAACGGGCAGCCGGTGAGCATTACGGCTGAGAACGGGTGTTTGATTATCCGCACCGCAGTAAACCAGTAAGGGAGCGCCAACAGATGGAACTGACGTTTAGCAAAGAACCTTTCCCGGAGTTGACCTTCTCCGGCAACGCCTTAGCCCGCCACGGTTTTACGCCGGGTATAAGGATAGCCGTCCAGCACCAACACTCGGCTTTATTTATCTCGGTGGTTCACGACAACGCTTTATGGGAGGCCGTCTGCGAAGCCAGCGAGCATAACCCCAAGCTGAGCGCCGACTGGGTGCGGGATGATGGACAACTGGTGGTTGGCGGCGACTGGCTGACGGCGATGGGGATCACCGAGGCGGAACATGTGGATGTCGCCACCGTACCGAACATCATCATTATCCGGCGACGGATGGAGGGGATTTTAAGGGCGTAGAGGTATGAACCCCGGTTCATCAGTTGAGCCGGGATTTATTTATACTGAGAAGTAAATCATTTCAAAATATTAATAATTGATTCTTTACCTAAAGCAACCACCTCACAATCATTTTCATCAAGTGCACCCAATGGCATAAAGACCACACCATTTTTTGACCAAATAATTTCCATCCATTGTGCAGATGATTTAATACTATCAATATTTTTATCTAAACCATCTGAATCAACAGTAGCAAAATATATTTTCCTCTCATCATTAATTAATGCAGACAATTTATTTAATGATGAAACTGAACAGAATCCTGTACCGGACAGTTCTAAACCATCAGCACCGTCAATTATAATATCCTTTTTATTTGACACATAGCTAATGTCATAACCCCTTGACTGTAAAAGACCCCATGTTTTTTTATATCTAATAATACGAGTATCCGGTTGACATCCAGACAATTGAATATATATATAAATAGATTTATCTTCATTACTACCTGATAAAATCCTTATCATTTCACTTATAATACATACAGTTCCATTACTACGTTTCGTATTTCTTTTTTCCCAGCTTGTAGCCGATATATTTTTTCCAAAAATACCTAGCAAATTAAAATTCGCCACCTCATTTTTAGTGTTTATATCATAGGCATACCGCACATTAACATTAGTAATCATAATGGTTACCTTCTTGATCATTAAAGTGAGGGCCTCTATTTTGAGTATCTGTCTCACCAAAGAAATGACCGGCAGCATCATCTCTGATCTGTATCGTCTGTATGCCGCCACCCGGTTTAGGTACATCAAACTCGTATATTTTTCCTGGTTGAGGATTACCTCTTTTATCTACATTAGGAAGAACTCTATCGGGACTTTTACTTACAGGTATACCTGATTGTCGTTTTGCTTCGTTGAATGCACCAGACCTTTCTGCTCCATCTGGAGACATATTCTCAGGCCGGGAACCCTCAGAGTAATAAACCAAGTCATCCGGATTCTGTTCCGCAACCGGTGTCGTCGTGGTATTCCCGCCTACATTAGGCACACCATCCGTATTACCAGTATTCGTTGAACCTTGTGGTGACGACTGATTATTACCAGTATGGGTTACATTTGGGTCAACCTGCTGATTTCCACCCGTGTTCGTCGGAGATTGCTCTGCGATCTGATCACCACCGGTATTACCCGGTGCTTTAGGCTGATTTTGCGCTGCAACCACCGCCATCAAAAGACAGCCTGGATTGGCTAAACACGCCGCATCCAGCCCTTCTTTCACTTTCTTCGTCAACGCCAGCGCGGCCGCGTCATTTGCATTGCCTTTACCGCTTTCGGCTATCGCCGCTGCGTTCAGCGTTTCCTGCGCCATCATTTGCGAGATGAAGCCAGCACCAACCATATTATTACTGATTTCGTTCTGCCCCGCCTGCGCACCCGCCATGGCATTTGCTGAACTGTCGCCGGTCAGACCGCCTGCCAGCCCTGCCGCTGCGGTTCCCAAAGCAACCAAAGTCTGTTTTTGCTCTTCGCTCAGTAGGCTAACAGGAATATCGCCATACAGCGCATTTTTTATCGCTTCACCCATTAAGGCTGTCGTCGCAGCGCCTGCCGCACCCGCTGCGGCTGAGTTGCCCTGTACCGCTGCCAGCGCTCCGGCAACGACGGCATGGGCCATTACACGGCTGGATTCATCCGGCGCAACCTGTTTAATCACTTCCGCCAGATACGGCGCACTGCCGCCCGCGATGGCTTTCGCCATGTCTCCGCCCGCCAGCCCCTGTATCGCCGCCGTGGCTGCCTGTATCCCCTGCTGCAACGCGCTGCCGGTGCCGTACTTCTTCATTTCTGCTTTGTAGACGTCGGTCTTGCGCAG
>NZ_JAWUDN010000019.1:0-1580 GCF_044430645.1 Ewingella allii
CACGACGGTCGTTACTTACTCAATTTTCTAACCATGTTAAAGAGCAACCGCGACAAATGCAGCATTAAAATGAGCGCCAAAAAAACGCAACTTATTGTTTTATAATAATTGTACATGGCTTGAGGCTTTCAGTTGAGTCGTTTGACTTATCTGAAGGCGTCAGCTATTTCCTGACCGTCTGTTACCGCCCCAACGGAGGCAGACCCAACCCCAGCCCGCAGCTGACGATTAAGGGGAAGTGGCTGGAATGGCTGGGGTTTATTAACGGGCAGCCGGTGAGCATTACGGCTGAGAACGGGTGTTTGGTTATCAGGCCTGCGGTGGGTGACTGAGGCTGTAAAGTAAAATCCCGGCGACTTGACCGGGATTTTACTCATTAAATAGCGACTACATTATATCGTTCAATAACATGTACATCATGTACATCACACTCTGGATAAATCCATTTTTCCCAGTTAGAGATCACCCATTTAGTACTTAAGCCTCTAACATCTTTTAGGCCACTATCTTGCGGTAATAAAACTAGTACCAGCCCAGCTTTATGACCCGTTGTCACGATTAAGCCATTAGGTCTATCGCCACCTGGCATATCGAACACCATAAAATCAACCAACTCTTCATACGGCCACTGCCCCGGTAGCCGTAAAACAGTTCCATGAACAAGTGCTTGAGTTGGGTAATCAACCAGCTTTATAGAAGTCTGCATGCTATTTAACCTTGAGATCATGGCCGCCGGAGGTATCTTTGCTACCTTCAATAAATTTCATTCCCATATCAACCTCTCCTTGATGTTTTCCGGTTTTAGGATTGACCTGCTCAAAGCGACCATGCTGTGTATCGAGTGCGTAAAGATTTCCATCAGAACCTCTATACACATCGCGATTGTTCATTTTGGTCAACTTATTATCTTTCACCCAACCATTGTTCTCGACTACTGAACTGGCCATTTGTTTAACTTGAGCAACACGTTCTCCAGGGGGAAGTCCAACCAAAGCAGCTTCATAATGATTAACCTGTTGCCCATTAGGTAACTTAGTTGTGTTGGCTTGGCTTGGTTTAGCATTTTTCCCCATCCCTCCCGTAACTGCAGCCATTGCTGCACCAGCAAGGATCTCCGCCTGCTGCGGATCGATGTTATACCGACTCTGCAGCTGTTGAGCGAATTCGGTACTGGTTACAACACCTTCAGCTTCCATCTGCTGAGCCAATAATGAAGACATATCATTCTTCATCGACCACGGCACGTCGTCACCCAGTACACGATCTATCGCTTCGCGAACCAGCATGCTGTTACCTGCAACATCACCATAGGTTTGTTTGCAGGCGGCTGGATCTGTTGAACAGACGGCGATCAACTCTTTCTGCTGAACCAGACTCAGGTTTTCCATTTCTTTCACGACCTGCTTACAGTCACCACGAGCATCACAGCCTTTGGCTTTCGCCGCAAAATCATTTATCTGAGTGGCACTCAGATAGTTATTCTCAACCGCATTCTTCCCTGCCTGCGCCCCCGCCACGGCATCCGCTGAGCTATCGCCCGTCAAGCCGCCTGCTAGTCCCGCCGCCAAGGTCGCCAGGGT
>NZ_JAWUDN010000020.1:0-1403 GCF_044430645.1 Ewingella allii
GTCTCTCAGACCAAAACACCTTCGGTGTTGTAAGGTTAAGCCTCTCGGGTCATTAGTACTGGTTAGCTCAATGCATCGCTGCACTTACACACCCAGCCTATCAACGTCTTAGTCTTAAACGTCCCTTCAGGTGGCTTAAAGCCACAGGGAAGACTCATCTCGAGGCAAGTTTCGCGCTTAGATGCTTTCAGCGCTTATCTTTTCCGCATTTAGCTACCGGGCAATGCCATTGGCATGACAACCCGAACACCAGTGATGCGTCCACTCCGGTCCTCTCGTACTAGGAGCAGCCCCTCTCAATCTTCCAACGCCCACGGCAGATAGGGACCGAACTGTCTCACGACGTTCTAAACCCAGCTCGCGTACCACTTTAAATGGCGAACAGCCATACCCTTGGGACCTACTTCAGCCCCAGGATGTGATGAGCCGACATCGAGGTGCCAAACACCGCCGTCGATATGAACTCTTGGGCGGTATCAGCCTGTTATCCCCGGAGTACCTTTTATCCGTTGAGCGATGGCCCTTCCATTCAGAACCACCGGATCACTATGACCTACTTTCGTACCTGCTCGAGCCGTCACTCTCGCAGTCAAGCTAGCTTATGCCATTGCACTAACCTCACGATGTCCGACCGTGATTAGCTAACCTTCGTGCTCCTCCGTTACTCTTTAGGAGGAGACCGCCCCAGTCAAACTACCCACCAGACACTGTCCTCACCCCCGATCAGGGGGCCGAGTTAGAACATCAAACATTAAAGGGTGGTATTTCAAGGTTGGCTCCACGCAGACTGGCGTCCACGCTTCAAAGCCTCCCACCTATCCTACACATCAAGGCTCAATGTTCAGTGTCAAGCTATAGTAAAGGTTCACGGGGTCTTTCCGTCTTGCCGCGGGTACACTGCATCTTCACAGCGAGTTCAATTTCACTGAGTCTCGGGTGGAGACAGCCTGGCCATCATTACGCCATTCGTGCAGGTCGGAACTTACCCGACAAGGAATTTCGCTACCTTAGGACCGTTATAGTTACGGCCGCCGTTTACCGGGGCTTCGATCAAGAGCTTCTCCTTGCGGATAACCCCATCAATTAACCTTCCGGCACCGGGCAGGCGTCACACCGTATACGTCCACTTTCGTGTTTGCACAGTGCTGTGTTTTTATTAAACAGTTGCAGCCAGCTGGTATCTGCGACTGGCTTCGGCTCCGAGAGCAAGTCTCTTCACCTACGCGCCAGCGTGCCTTCTCCCGAAGTTACGGCACCATTTTGCCTAGTTCCTTCACCCGAGTTCTCTCAAGCGCCTGAGTATTCTCTACCTGACCACCTGTGTCGGTTTGGGGTACGATTTCGTGTTACCTGGAGCTTAGAGGCTTTTCCTGGAAGCAGGGCATCAGCTACTTCACCACCGT
>NZ_JAWUDN010000022.1:0-650 GCF_044430645.1 Ewingella allii
ACAGTGCTATTAACACTGAACCCTTCCTCCTCGCTGAAAGTGCTTTACAACCCGAAGGCCTTCTTCACACACGCGGCATGGCTGCATCAGGCTTGCGCCCATTGTGCAATATTCCCCACTGCTGCCTCCCGTAGGAGTCTGGACCGTGTCTCAGTTCCAGTGTGGCTGGTCATCCTCTCAGACCAGCTAGGGATCGTCGCCTAGGTGAGCCATTACCTCACCTACTAGCTAATCCCATCTGGGCACATCCGATGGCGTGAGGCCCGAAGGTCCCCCACTTTGCTCTTGCGAGGTCATGCGGTATTAGCTACCGTTTCCAGTAGTTATCCCCCTCCATCAGGCAGTTTCCCAGACATTACTCACCCGTCCGCCGCTCGCCGGCAAAGTAGCAAGCTACTTCCCGCTGCCGCTCGACTTGCATGTGTTAGGCCTGCCGCCAGCGTTCAATCTGAGCCATGATCAAACTCTTCAATTAAAAGTTCGATTTGCTTCAACTCGTGAAGCGGTGCTCAAAAATTAACTTTCGTAATAATTCAACTAAATGAATTACTGCTTGGTCACTCTTTAAGACTTGATATTTTTTGCCACCGAGGTGGCTGATATCGTCTTGTGAGTGCCCACACAGATTGTCTGATAAATTGTTAAAGAGC
>NZ_JAWUDN010000023.1:0-628 GCF_044430645.1 Ewingella allii
TTGTTAGGTGACTGCGTACCTTTTGTATAATGGGTCAGCGACTTATATTTTGTAGCAAGGTTAACCGAATAGGGGAGCCGTAGGGAAACCGAGTCTTAACTGGGCGTCAAGTTGCAAGGTATAGACCCGAAACCCGGTGATCTAGCCATGGGCAGGTTGAAGGTTGGGTAACACTAACTGGAGGACCGAACCGACTAATGTTGAAAAATTAGCGGATGACTTGTGGCTGGGGGTGAAAGGCCAATCAAACCGGGAGATAGCTGGTTCTCCCCGAAAGCTATTTAGGTAGCGCCTCGTGAACTCATCTTCGGGGGTAGAGCACTGTTTCGACTAGGGGGCCATCCCGGCTTACCAACTCGATGCAAACTACGAATACCGAAGAATGTTATCACGGGAGACACACGGCGGGTGCTAACGTCCGTCGTGAAGAGGGAAACAACCCAGACCGCCAGCTAAGGTCCCAAAGTCATGGTTAAGTGGGAAACGATGTGGGAAGGCATAGACAGCCAGGATGTTGGCTTAGAAGCAGCCATCATTTAAAGAAAGCGTAATAGCTCACTGGTCGAGTCGGCCTGCGCGGAAGATGTAACGGGGCTAAACCATGCACCGAAGCTGCGGCAGCGACGCT
>NZ_JAWUDN010000024.1:0-568 GCF_044430645.1 Ewingella allii
AAGTAGGCTCCCACTGCTTGTACGTACACGGTTTCAGGTTCTATTTCACTCCCCTCGCCGGGGTTCTTTTCGCCTTTCCCTCACGGTACTGGTTCACTATCGGTCAGTCAGGAGTATTTAGCCTTGGAGGATGGTCCCCCCATATTCAGACAGGATGTCACGTGTCCCGCCCTACTCATCGAACTCACAATAAGTGCATTTTTGTGTACGGGACTATCACCCTATACTGTGCGACCTTCCAGACGCTTCCACTAATGCACAAACTGATTCAGGTTCTGGGCTCTTCCCCGTTCGCTCGCCGCTACTGGGGGAATCTCGGTTGATTTCTTTTCCTCGGGGTACTTAGATGTTTCAGTTCCCCCGGTTCGCCTTGCATGGCTATGTATTCACCATGCAATAGTGTGACGTATCACACTGGGTTTCCCCATTCGGGTATCGTCGGGTATAACGGTTCATATCACCTTACCGACGCTTTTCGCAGATTAGCACGCCCTTCATCGCCTCTGACTGCCTAGGCATCCACCGTGTACGCTTAGTCGCTTAACCTCACAACCCGAAGGTGTTTCAC
>NZ_JAWUDN010000025.1:0-538 GCF_044430645.1 Ewingella allii
CCTTCATCGCCTCTGACTGCCTAGGCATCCACCGTGTACGCTTAGTCGCTTAACCTCACAACCCGAAGGTGTTTCACCTCGGTTTGTAAGTCTTGAGAGACTCAACACAGGGTACTCCTTATCTCAGTACATCTACGGAGAGATAAGTTTCAGCTGTGTCGTTTCAATTTTCAGCTTGTTCCAGATTGTTAAAGAGCAATATCTTAAACACGACTCGTGAGAGTCATCTTTAAGTTATTTTGGTTCGTCAGAACCGGTGATAATGTCTTTCACACATTATCGGAATGGCGTCCCCAAGGGGATTCGAACCCCTGTTACAGCCGTGAAAGGGCAGTGTCCTAGGCCTCTAGACGATGGGGACACGAAAATTCCGTACCAGCCCACTTTCGTGCCCTGGCACTTTTCGCATCAGCGTAAGGTTGCCCTTACTGCATCAACAGGTGCTCTTGCTCATTAATTTCATCAGACAATCTGTGTGGACACTGCACAATGCGTATCTTTAGGTAAGGAGGTGATCCAACCGCAGGTTCCCCTACGG